>NZ_JBBGZS010000023.1:1333205-1582255 GCF_037479175.1 Erwinia sp. MYb375
CCCCCCAGCCCCCCCCTCCCCGATTCCTTGTACCCTAAATTAATGAAAGGGGTAGCCTGATGTCCGTTTTTTTACAGCTGAATGGAATATCAAAAATATTTGGCGGGGTTCATGCCCTGTCGAACGTCAATCTCACGCTAGAAAAAGGCGAGGTGCACTGCCTGTGCGGGCAAAATGGCTGCGGTAAATCCACGCTCATCAAAATCATGTCCGGGGTGCATCAGCCTGAACCCGGCGGGCACATTACCATTGCCGGGGATCGCATCAGTCACCTGACGCCGGTAGAAAGCACCCGTCTTGGCGTTCAGGTGATTTATCAGGATCTGTCACTGTTTCCCAACCTGACCGTGGCGGAGAACATTGCCATTGGTCTGCACGCGGGGGGCCTGCGCCAGGTGAACTGGAAACAGGTTCATCAGCTCGCCCGCGATGCCATGCAGCGCATCGGCGTTTCGCTGCCACTCGGCGACAAAGTGGCCGATATTTCTATCGCGCAACGCCAGCTGGTCGCTATCTGCCGGGCAATGGCTGCCGATGCACGGCTGGTGATTATGGATGAACCCACGTCCTCGCTGACGCGTCACGAAGTGGATGCCCTGCTGAAGCTGACACTGCAACTGAAAGAACGCGGTATCACCATCGTTTTTGTCAGTCACCGTCTGGATGAAGTGCTTGAAATTGCCGACCGGGTCACCGTGATGCGCGACGGCAAAATGCTCGGTACCTATGATGCCAGGGAGATGTCCGACCGCAAGCTGGCCACCCTGATGACCGGTAAAGAGTTCAGCTACCAGTGTGCCGCCAAAGATCGCCCGGAAACCGACACCGTGCTGGAGGTTCGCGGACTGTCCCGCAAGGATGAATACCACGATATTACCCTTGATGTCCGCCGGGGCGAAATCCTCGGTCTGACCGGGTTACTCGGCTCCGGGCGCACTGAGCTGGCCCTGTCGCTGTTTGGCCTCACCCGCCCTGAACAGGGTGAGATTATCGTGAATGGTGAAGTCGCGGTAATGCGATCCAACAGGGATGCCATTCAACGCGGCATCGCTTATCTGTCAGAAGATCGCCTGGCTCTCGGGCTGGTGCTTGAACAGTCCATCAGCACCAATATCACCCTGTCGGTGATTGAAAAACTGGTCAACAAAATCGGTTTTATTCGTGATGATCTCTATGCCGACACCGTGCGTCACGGCATCGACGCCCTGACCATCAAAGCAGGCAATCCTGAGAACAAAGTGAAAACGCTTTCCGGCGGAAACCAGCAGCGCGTGGTGCTCGCTAAATGGCTGGCGACAAATCCCAGCCTGCTGATCCTCGACAGCCCGACCGTCGGCGTGGACATCCACGCTAAAGACGGAATTTACGCCGTAATCAGAAACCTTGCTGCACAGGGCATTGCCATCATCATGATTTCGGATGAAATCCCGGAAATTTACTACCACAGCGATCGCGTGCTGGTAATGCGTGCCGGGCGGCTTAACGGCGAATATATTCCAGGTCGCTGCTCGGAAGAAGAATTGAAGGAGGCGGTCAATGCGTGATTTTTTCCAGCGTTTCATCCATACCCACGAGTGCCGGTTGCTGATTGTTATCACGCTGATGGTGATCTTCCTCACCCTGTTCACCCCGGAGTTTGCCTCGCTGCAAAACCTGGTGGATGTCCTTGGGGCAACGTCATTTATCGGTATCCTCGCCGTCGGCCTGCTGGTGGTGATCATCACGGGAGGTATTGATATCTCCTTTGCGGCCACGGCCTCGATTACTCAGTTTGCCGCACTGACGGTGGCCAACCACTACGGCATCGGCTGGGTGGGGGTTTTCGCCATCGCTGTCGGGCTCGGGGTCGCACTTGGGCTGATTAACGGCCTGCTGGTCAATTCACTCAGAACCTCGGCGCTGATTATTACTATTGCCACACTGAACGTGTTCTTTGGCATTTTACTGACCGTCACCGGCGGTGCTGACATCTTTGCCCTGCCGGACTGGTTTACCGCGGGCTTTGAATTTGTTTTTCATACCGATGCTGACGGCATTCCTTACGCCGTGAACTTCCAGATTATCGCCATGTTCCTGGCCTTCCTGCTGACGTGGCTGCTGCTTAACCGCAGCAATGTAGGCCGTCAAATCTATGCCATGGGCGGCAATCCTGATGCGGCGCAGCGCGTGGGGTTTAACGTTTACCGATTGAATATGCTGGTCTACGGCTATATGGGGGCGCTGGCAGGCATTGCATCACTGGTGCAGGCGCAGCTGGTGCAATCCGTATCGCCTACCGCGCTGGTCGGGCGCGAACTGGATGTGGTGGCGGCCGTGGTCATTGGCGGTGCCAGTCTGACCGGCGGTTCCGGTACGGTGCTGGGTACTGTACTCGGGCTGGCGCTGATCGCGATTCTGCAAAATGGGCTGATCCTGCTCGGCGTCTCGTCGTACTGGTCGCTGTTCAGTACTGGTCTGGTGATCATCACCGCGATGATCATGATGGCGAGAGAAACGCGCAAACGTCACAAGCTGGCAGAACCCGGAGTGGCATCATGAAAAATCATAACAACGGCCTGTTAGATAACCTGCATCACCGCGTGGGGGCCACCAATGCCCGCCTGCTGGTGATGCTGGCCCTGATGGTCATCGGCCTTGGCCTGCTGGAAGGCAACAAACTGTTTGGCATCGCCGGGCTGCAGTCGATGGGCTTTCAGCTCCCCGAGCTGGGATTCCTGGCGCTGGCCATGATGATCCCGATGCTGTCTGGTGGTATTGACCTGTCGATTATCGCCACGGCTAACCTGTGCGCGCTGACGGTGGCCTATATGCTGGCCGCTCTGATCCCTGAAACTCAGGGTATGGCCTGGGGCATGGTCCAGTTTGCGGCGATCGGTGCCGGGCTGGTGGTCGCCGCGCTGGTAGGCTTGCTCAACGGCATACTGGTGGCGTACGTGCGAGTGCCACCGATGCTGGCCACCCTCGGCACCATGACCGCGGCAAAAGGGCTGGCGATTGGTATCAGCCATGGCAATGTGATTTCCGGTTTCCCTGAGCCGATTGTCTTTATCGGTAATGGCACGCTGCTCGGCATTCCCGTGGCGCTGCTTATCTTTGCCGCCGTCATCGTCCCGTTAAGCATCTTCGTCAATAAAACCCCGCTGGGTAATGCTATTGCGATGATAGGTTCCAACGAACGGGCGGCACAGTATTCCGGCATCAATACACGACGCAGTCTGGTCTGGGTCTATCTGATCGCTTCCCTGTTAGCCGGTGTCGCAGGGATCATCATGATGGCACGTTTCGATTCGGCTAATGCGGCCTATGGCGAAAGCTACCTGCTGGTGGCGATCCTCGCAGTGGTGCTGGGTGGCGTAGATCCCTTGGGGGGATTTGGCAGGGTCAGCGGTGTGATCCTGTCGCTGCTGATCCTGCAACTGATGTCGACAGCATCCATCCTGCTCGATCTCAGCCAGTTTATTACGCTGGCGCTGTGGGGGGCGATCCTGCTGCTGGCCTCCGGCGGTCTGGTGCTGAAAGAGTGGATGTCTGAACGCGCGAAAGCGAAGACGGCGACACGAGCTTATAAGGTCTGACGACCCCTCATGGACGTACAGATGACCCACATTGATCGTCACCCGATCAATGTGGGAAATCATTACATTAGCCCCACTCTATGGGTCATGATATGTTTACGCGTTAACACACTGAGTAAGGAAATAAGGTGTCTCATGGTCAACTCTGCCGATGATGCAAGTTCGATTGGCCCCCGGTTACGCATGATGGTGTCGCTGCTGACCCCGCTGGAAACGAAACTGGTCAACGCGGTGCTCTCAAACGACTTTCACGAACGGGTTGCCCTGAAAGACGTGGCCAGCCAGTGCGACATGTCTGAAGCCATGGTGGTCAAAACAGCAAAGAAACTGGGCTTTAGTGGCTTCAGAGAGTTGCGCAGTAAAGCGGCGGAATATAATCGCCTGCCGATCACCGAAATGCATCAGGAAGTCTCCCCGACGGATACGGCAGCGGAAATTGTCACCAAGGTGTTTCGCACTTCGGCGCAGGCGCTGGAAGAAACCCTGGCGATCCTCGATATGAAAGCCTTTGAACGTGCTGCCGAACTGCTGGCGAAAGCGCAACAGCGTGATTTTTATGGCTTCGGAGGGTCAGCACAAATCGCCCGCGATGCGGTGCATAAATTTCTGCTTATTGGCGCGCGCGCCACCGCCTGGGATGATCCCCATATGATGCTGATGTCAGCCTCATTACTGGGTAAAAATGATGTGGTGCTGGCGATTTCGCATTCCGGCCAGACCAAAGATATTCTCGAAGCCGTTAAAGCCGCACAGGCCAACCAGGTGCCGGTGATCGCTATCACTAATTATTCCGGTTCGCCGCTGGCCAATCTGGCCGATACGGTGTTGTGCTCCACGGCACGGGGGTCTCCGCTCACCGGTGAAAACGCCGCCGCACGCGTCGCCCAGCTCAACATTCTGGATGCCCTGTTCGTGGTGGTGGCGCAAAGCGATTATGCTCATGCCGAGCAACAGCTCAACCGCACGATGATGTCTGTCGCCCACAAAAGAAAATAATCCGGCCGCTAGCCGGACTTATTCTGTATAGGGCAGATCCTCATCCGGCGTCACAATGCGCACCAGATGAATAATCAGATACAGCAGCTCATCGTTGGTTAATGACACCTGCAACAGGTTAAACACATATTCGCCAATCAGCTGACTGGCGCGATAGTGATCGGGATATTCAGCCTTGACCTGGGTGAAAATAAAATCGTCTTTATTGGCGATCTGCCGCCCCTCCACCATCCGTTGAATAAAAAATTGCAGGTGGGTCAGGAAGCGCTGGTAGTTCAGGGAGTCCCGGTTGATCTCCACGCGAAAGTGATACTTGATGATATTGAAAATATCTTTCAGCATCTTCACCGACAGCAGCGTGGTTTCCATGTTTTGCACATCGGTTTGCCCGTTAACCAGATGGAAGGCAATATTCCCGGCCTCCTCCTCCGGCAGGTCAATATTCAACTGCTGGTTAAGCTGCCGTACCGCCTGTTGCGCCACGGCAAATTCACGCGGATAAAAACGTTTTACCTCAAACAGCAGCCGGTTCTGGATGGCAATCCCTTTTGTAAAACGCTCAACAGCAAAGCTGATATGGTCCACCAGCGTAAAAAACAGCTGCTCACTCAGCCGGCTGTTTAACTGGGCGCTGGCACGATCGAGCAGCTCCTGCACCAGCGGCAGCAGAGACTCCGGCGCGTTTTCAATCACCCGCAGATAGTCGCGGCGGGTCTGGCTTCCCTGCACGATAAAGATCTTCTCAATCTGTGACGCATCCAGCGTATCGCCCACCTTGCTGTTAAAGCCGATGCCCTTCCCCATCACGATGACTTCGTCATGGTCAGCGGTGCTGGAGAGCACCAGACTGTTATTCAGCACCTTTGCTACGGTCATTTTATCCATTGTGCTGCCATCCGGCCCCTGTGCTGCTGATTGTGCGCTCTGTTTTACCGGGTCGCGCCGTTGCTGGCAATCACCCGCTGATACCAGCCGAAGCTGGCCTTGCGGATACGCCGTAGATCTTTCACGTCATGCTCGCCGCGATCCACATAAATAAAGCCGTAGCGTTTACCATAGCCCTGATGCGTACTGACCACATCGATGGCTGACCACGGGCAATACCCCATCAGCGGCACGCCATCCGCTATCGCCAGCTGCATCTGCGCGATATGCTGCCGCAAAAAATCGATACGATAATCATCGGCAATGATATCGCCTTCCTCCAGCACATCCGGCGCGCCCATCCCGTTTTCTGTGATCAGAATCGGCAAATGATAGCGTTCCCAGGTTTTACGCAACGTCAGACGCAGCCCGACCGGATCAACCACCCAGCCATACGGTGTTTTCTCCACCCAGGGATTTTCAGCTGCCCGATACACACCCGGTTCGCCCAGCATGATTTGCTGGTCACCGGCACGTGCGCTGATATCCGACGCATCACCCTGACTGGCGGCGATGGTGGCGGTCGAGTAGTAGTTAATCGCAATAAAATCCGGTTTACCCTGGCGTAAAATCTCAGCATCCCCGGCGGCCATCTGTGGGGCAAGACCGCGATCCTGCAGATAACGCCAGGCCAGCGCGTTATAGCGCCCGTGCACCGCCACATCAAGAAAACTCCAGCAGCGCAGGGTTTCCCAGTTATGCGCGGCGATAGCATCTTCCGGGCGGCATGTGGCCTGATACATTGACGTGGTATTGATCGCCGGGCCAATTTTGCTGTCGGGCAACATCTGATGACACAGCGCCATCACCTGTGCCTGGGCCAGCATCATATGATGACTTTGCTGCCATAGGCACGCTGGCGACGGCAGTTCACCACCGGGCGGCAGACCAATGGCGCCCGGATGCAGGATCATGGTGTTCTGTTCGTTGATAGTCAGCCAGTGTTTCACTTTGCCGCCAAAATGGCTGAACAGCGTACGCGCATACTCAACAAATGCCGCTATCGTTGCGCGGTTCTCCCACCCGCCCTGTTCCTCCAGGCACCAGGGCAAGTCAAAGTGATAAAGCGTGGCAATCGGCTCAATGCCGTGACGGTTTAGTTCATCAATCAGTCGCTCATAGAACGCCAGCCCCGGCGCATTCACCTCACCGACGCCGCCGGGAATGATGCGCGTCCAGGCGATGGAGAAGCGATAGGCTTTCAGTCCGAGTTCGGCGAAAAGCTGTACATCTTCGATGCAGCGATGATAGTGGTCGCTGGCAACGGTAAAATCTGCCGTCTCCTGCGGGTGCTGGCACATATCGATAATCGACGGGCTTTTGCCATCTTCATTCCATGCCCCTTCCACCTGATAGGCAGAGGTGGATGCCCCCCACAAGAAGCCGTCCGGGAAAGGCTGGGATTGTTGATAAATCATGATACGCTCGCTTGTTGTTTTGGGGTCAGGGCCAGCAACGCTGAGCCGCCATTGACCTGGTCTGTAGCCAGATTCTGCACGATCTGATAGTCATCACTGTTGACCACCAGCACCGGGGTAATCAGTTCATATCCCGCGGCGGTAATGGCTGCGCCATCAAAGGTCACCAGCACATCCCCCGTATGGACACGATCGCCCACCTGTAATGAAGAGGTGAAATACGTGCCGTTCAGATTGACGGTATCGATTCCGACGTGGATCAACACCTCTGCGCCACTGTCCGACAAAATTCCCACGGCATGCTTCGACGGCAGAAAGGTCACGACCACCCCATTAACCGGCGAGAGCAGTTCACCGCGATCCGGCACAATGGCCACGCCCTGGCCTAACAGCCCCTGAGAAAAAACGTCGTCCGGTACTGCCGACAGCGGCAGCACGCGCCCGCTCAGAGGACTGTGCAGGGTTTCACTCACCTGAGTTGATGGCGAGACGCCTGCTGCCTGCACCGGCACAGGTTCGGCAGTCGCTTCATCCGCGGCTTTGGGATCATCAAAACCCAGTATCCAGGTCAGCGCAAAGGCGACGACCACCGCAATCAGGCAGGTCACCAGCGCATGCACAATATTCATCGGGTTTTCACCAATAAACGCTGGCAACGCCGCCAGGCCCGGTGAGACGAAGGCGTAGCGCACCAGCCCACTTAACCCGGCATAGATTCCGGCACAACCACCGCCGATCATCGCGGCAATCAGCGGGCGTTTTAACTTCAGCGTCACCCCGTATAACGACGGTTCCGTAATCCCCAGCAGCGCGGTAAAACCGGAGGACGATGCCAGCTGCTTCAGATCTTTATTTTTGGTTTTCAGTGCAACACAGAGCGTCGCCGCCCCTTGGGCAATATTGGAGGCCAGCATACCGGGGCCGTTAATCGTCTCAAATCCCTGGCGGGTCAGCTGCATGGTGGCAATCGGTGTCATCGCCCAGGCAGTGCCGGTGATCACCAGGAAGGGTTGCAGGCCGCCCATCAGCATTGGAATCAGCCAGCTGGCCTTGCCGTTAATCGCCGCCGCGCCGCTCGCCACCAGGTCATTGAGTAAAAACCCAAACGGCCCTATCGCCACCAGCGCCAGCGGTGCCGTCACCAGCAGCACAATCATCGGTTTGATAAAGAAGGTGATCATCGACGGCGACACGCGTTCAGCAAAGCGTTCCACCCACGACATGATCCACACGGTAAAGATGATGGGCAGCACGGAGCCGGCATAATCGGCCAAACGAACGTCGATCCCGATAAAGGTGATCTCCCCGCCTTTCGCCAGCATTTGCGCCAGGTTGGGGTGCAGCATCGCCCCGGCAATCGTCATGGCAAGGATGGGGTTGCAGGAAAACTTAATCGCCGCACCGTAGGCCAGCAGCACCGGCAGGAAGAAGAAGGCGGCATCAGCAATGGTATCCAGTAGCTGATAGGTGGTGCTGCTGACGCTGATCAGCCCGCACAGTTTCAGAATCGCCAGCAGGGCTTTGATCATCCCGGCGCCGGTGATTGCCGGGATAACCGGGGTGAACGTGGTGGAAATCACGCTGATAATCTGGCTGAAAATCCCGCCTTTTGCTGCCGCAGGTTTGCCGCCTGGCGCGGCATTGCCAATAGCATCCAGCATCGTACGGTAGGTCTGCTGCACCTGGTTTCCCACAACAATCTGGAACTGGCCGCCGCTTTCCACCACGCCGATCACACCCGGAAGTTTTTCAATTTCCGTCTCCTGTACCCGGCTGCGGTCGCTGAACTCAAGGCGCAGACGTGTTGCACAGTGAGTGAGCCTGCTGATGTTATTTTTGCCGCCGCTGAGAGCTAAAATCTCATGGCCGAGTTTTTTATAATCCACGGTATTCCCTCAAAAAAACCAAAAAAAAAGACCAAAATAAAAATGCGCCTCAATAAAGAGGTCATGCATTTTTATTTTGGTCTTGCCTGCTTTACCAGTGACATGCCGCAATAAAAAATGGGGGCAACCTGTAAAGCCGTTGCGCCGCGATTATCATCATTTCCGGCATTAACTGGCAATGACTCCCGTAACAGAATGGGATCTGGCTCTCATGTTTTAGCGAATAAACGTCGAGGTGCGCCTCTGTTCCGGCAACCTGCTGACCTCAGGGGACAACCGAAAAAAATGTCGTCCCCTGAGGGAGCCCCACAAAAATGAATGGCTGGCAGTCTGGCCTCAGGTCCGGGGGCCCGTTTTGGACACGCCGGAACGGCAACGGCCGCATCCCTGCGGGCCTCGGCACGCGACGTCCTGGCGCGGCACGTCCGGCTTACCTCAAACTGGCCCCCTCCCCGCAGAACGTCTGCTCGCTGTGGGTATTACACCCCCCACCATGTGACAGTCTCTGCGGATTAATTTGGGTTTGGGTTTTGACCTGGATTTTGACGTTGAGGCGGCATTCAGCAGCGCTGAGGAAGCGCAGTGAACCAGGACGAACCGCCAGGACGGCGGTGAGAGGGAGAGCCGGCACAGGGATGTGCCGTCACGACCGCTCCGTCTGTGAACGAAGCTGACGATGGCACCCGCTGAAAGCGGGCGATGCGCCTGCCGCAAGCCCGGATTCCAACGGGCGGGGCGACTGCCGCCCTTTGGTCGCTTCGCCCGCGCAGCGGGAAAGCGAAACGCCCTTGACGTTGACCTTAACGTTGATCTTAACGTTGACCTTGACGTTGACCGTCATGCAGACCATCACCCCGGCTCAGGGGAAGTCCCTCCCGTGCTACTCCAGCGGCACGAACTTCAGCTCACTCAGCGGCTGCACTTTCTCTTCACGCACCATTTTGTATTCGGTGTCCGGCCCCAGCCAGCGGTTCCAGATGCGGTCAATTTCACCCCCCTGCTCCATGGCCATCAGTCCGGCATTCACTTTGGTCAGTAGCGCCTCATCGCCTTTTTTCATCCCAACGGCGACCGGTTCCAGCGCCATCGGCTCTTTGATCATCGCCAGCTTAATATTGTCAGCCGCAGCGCGGTTCACCAGCTGGGTGGCGGTCATACCGTTGGTGACAAAACCCACGGATTTATTCTGTTGCAGTGCTAAATAGGCCGATGCGGTATCCTGGAACGTCACCGGCTTAGCCTGCGCCATGCGAATGGATTGTTCTGAGGTGGAACCTTTCGTTGAACTCAGGCGCTTGCCTTTGAAGTCTGCCGGGGTTTTATTGGCATTGGGGCTTTTCACCACCAGCACCTCTTTCGCAATGTAGTACGGATCGCTGAACTGGATCTGCGCAGCACGGCTTTTGGTGTAAGCGAGGTTGGCGATCAGCACATCCACGCGCCCGGTCGTCAGCACCGCGATACGGGCTTCGACGGAAACCGGCATCAGGTTCACCTTGACGCCCAGCTGACCCGCCAGCGCCTGGCACAGGTCAACATCCATCCCCACCAGCTGACGGGTTTTCGGATCCGGTGAGGAGAACGGCGGAACATCAGCGTAAACGCCACAGTTAAGCTGACCGCGGCTGGCAATATCAGACAGCGTATCAGCCTGCGCAGGCAGGGTGGCACTCAGCAGTAAGGGCAGGCAGATCGCCCACGACAGCGGAAGTTTCTTATTCATCATCGACAGACTCCGTTAATGTGCAGGTGAGATCAGTGCTGACGCAGATCGGTCAGGAAACGCTGGGCGCGCTCATGTGCGGGCCGGGTAAAAAAGTCTTCAGGTCGGGCTTTTTCGAGGATCTTTCCTTCATCCATAAACCAGACCGTGTCCGCCACTTCGCGGGCAAAATTCATTTCGTGTGTCACGCACATCATGGTCATGCCATCCCGTGCCAGACCGCGCATCACGTTCAGCACTTCCCCAACCATTTCCGGGTCAAGCGCCGATGTCGGTTCATCAAACAGCATCACCGGGGGGTTCATCGCCAGCGCCCGGGCAATCGCCACGCGCTGCTGTTGCCCACCGGAGAGCTGAGCGGGCCAGGCATTGGCTTTGTGTGCCAGACCCACGCGGTCCAGTAAGGCCAGCGCCTGTTGCTTCGCTTCACTGCGCTTCATCCCCAGCACTTTCACGGGTGAGAGCATCACGTTGTCGACCACCGACAGGTGCGGGAACAGGTTAAAGCTCTGGAACACAAAGCCAATGCGCGCCCGCAGCTTGTTCTGCTGCATGCCGCTGCCGTGAATATCATGACCATCGAACACGATCTGCCCCTCCTGGATCGGCTCCAGGCGGTTGACGGTGCGGATCAGGGTAGATTTGCCAGAACCGGACGGGCCACACACCACCACCACCTCACCGCTGTTCACTTCCGCGTTGAGGTCGGCCAGAGCGTGATACGCGCCATACCACTTATTAACCTGATTAAACCGGATAATCGGATGCATGCCTTACTCCTCAATAACGGGTTTGGTCACCAGCAACGTGCCGGACTGTGAAGAGGCCACCGGATGGCTGCGATTACGTTTCTGCGCAATGCGCCGCTCCAGCCAGTTCGCCAGCCACGTCAGACTGAAACAGATGATGTAATAGCTCAGTGCCACAATGGCAAACACCTGGAAAGGTTTGGTCAGCAGCTGGTTGTTGACCTGGTTGGCCGCAAAGGTCAGCTCAGGAACGTTGATCACATAGCCCAGCGTGCTGTCTTTAATAATCGAGACCAGCTGGCTGACCAGGCTTGGTAACATGTTGTAGAGCGCCTGCGGCAGGATCACCAGACGGAAGGTGCGGGTGTAGCTCATGCCCAGCGCACGTGATGCCTCGTACTGCCCCGGCGGCAGTGCCTGGATACCGGCACGGACGATCTCCGCGATATAGGCACTTTCATAGATCACCAGGGTGATCAGCATGGTGCCGAAGCCGCTCAGGGTATGCCCCAGTAATAGCGGCAGACAGAAGTAGGTCCAGAACACCACCATCAGCAGCGGGATGCCGCGCAGCACGTACACCCAGGCGGTCGCTGGCCAGCGCAGCCAGCGGTAAGGTGAAACACGTGCCACACTCAGCAGTACGCCGAGCGGCAGCGCAAACACAATCGCCAGTACTGACACCAGTAAGGTACAGAGCACCCCGCCCAGCGGGCCGTTCGGATACTGTCCCATCAGGAACAACATGCCGTTCTGCTGTAAAATCGTCAGCATTTCCGTCATCAGACGTTACCTCGCATAGACACGTTGGAAACGTTGCGCCAGCAGCGCACCCGCGCCCATCAACAACAGAGAGAAGAACAGGTAACAGAGCGTTGACACCAGGTAAGCTTCAAAGGTACGGAAGGTGTAGTTTTCGATTTCCCGCGTCACGTAGGTCAGGTCTGCCACGCCAATCACCATCGCCAGACTGGTGTTTTTAAACAGCAGTACCGTGTGGTTAATCAGCGCAGGTAACGCATTACGAATGCCCTGCGGCAGAATGATCAGATGCATCGACTGCATATATCCCATGCCGAGGGCGCGGGCGGCTTCCGTCTGCCCCTCCGGCGTGGCACGCAGGCCGCTGCGGATGTCCTCGGAAAAATACGCCGCCTGGCACAGCCCCAGCGCCACCAGTGAGAAGACAAATTCGGCGTTGAAATCATTCAGCCACATCTGCACCGATTCCGGCAGCAGCGTGGGAATGGCGAAATACCACATCATCAGCTGGATCAGCGTGGGCACATTGCGGTGATACGAGACATAAGCGGCCACCAGCCACTGCAATACGCGCAGGTTACTGAGGCGGATCACCACCAGCAGCATCGCCAGTACCATCGCCAGCAGCCAGGAACCCAGCGCCAGTTGCAGCGTCAGCAGCATGCCGTCGATGATCATCTGCCCGTACTGGCCATGCAGAATGACGCTAAAATCAAGTGAACCGTTCATTGTCGCTTGCCCTCAGTTAATCGGCTTGTCAGCGGATGGCATCACCAGGACGCATGGTTGACAACCCACCCGGCACCTGGAGCGTCGGCGTGATCTCGATATGACCGATATTCACCGCCACCGGGGCGGCCAGCGCGAAGGCAACGGTATCGGCGATATCTTTGGCCTGCGGTAGTTCGAAGCCGTCGATAAACTGACGGCGCGCCCCCTCTTTATCACCGGACACGTTACCGAAGATATCGGTCGCCACCCGGCCAGGACAGATTTCGGTGATACGCACACGTTTGCCATAACAGTCGACGCGCAGCTGACGCGAGAGCGCATGCACACCTGCTTTCGTGGCGTGGTAAATCGAGTTGCCACCGAAGTTGTAGATCGCCGCAATCGACGTAATGTTGATCACATGCCCGCAGTCGCGCTCCATCATGCCCGGTACCAGCAGGCGGCAGAGATGCAGCACGGCACGCAGATTCACATCTACCTGGGTGTCAACATGCTGTTCTTCGGCACTAAGAATGGAGCCAGGATGTGAAACACCGGCGTTGTTGACCAGAATATCGATCGGCAGGTCGCGGCAGACTTCGGTCAGTGCGTTAACATCCGCAACATCCACTACGTGGGGAATACAACCGGTCCGGGCAGCCAGGCGTTCCAGCTCATCACTGCGGCGTGCCAGCGCATGCACCACAATGCCCTCTTTGCACAGGCGCTCGACGATGGCTTCTCCCATGCCGGCGGATGCGCCGGTGACCAGGGCCGTTTTGTAATCTGAAAAAGGCATAATGCACTCCTGTTATTCTTCTGGTGTTTTGACTCTATCCCCCTGGGCTTACCAGGGGGTAAGAGGTTAAGCCTTTGTGGCAATAAGCCACTCTTATAACCGGGCTTAACGGGCTTTTTGTTGTGACAGCGATCTGATTTCTCCGCCATTTGCCTGGATATCCCGGCGCAGACGCGCAATCAGTGCCAGCGCCCCCGGCGTGTCACCGTGCAGCAAAATGGAGGACACATTCATCGGCAGCCGCGTGCCGTCGATGGCGGTGATGGACCCGGTGGTCAGCAGGTCAATCACCCGGCGGCTTACCTCTTCAACATCATGAATAACGGCCCCCGGCGACCCCCGCGGCACCAGCAGGCCATTGGCCTGAAAAGCCCGGTCGGCAAGGAAGGTGCAGGCGACATGCAGCCCCAGCGCCCGTGCGCAGCGTTCAACGGCATTGCCCGGCGTGGTGCTGATAATCAGTGCGGGATCAAAAGCCTGCACCGCCTGTAACAGCGGCCGTGCCAGCGCCTCCTCTTCTGCCGCCATATTGCCCAGTGCGCCGTGAAAGCTCATGTGCGTCAGCGGATAGTCGGCGGCACGGGCAAAGCCGGATAACGCCCCCAGTTGATAGGTGACATCGTGCGCAAGCCGGGCCGGGTCGATCTGCATCCGGCGGCGACCAAACCCCTGTAAATCCGGGAAACCAACGTGGGCGCCCAGGTCAACACCGTGCTGTTTCGCCAGCGCAACGCTGCGAGCCATGATCGTGGCGTCGCCCGCATGAAATCCGCAGGCCACGTTCGCCGAGCTGATCAGTGCCATCAGTCCGGCATCATCCCCGAGGGTGTAGTCGCCAAAGCCTTCGCCGAGATCGGCGTTAAGATCGATGCTGCGCATGGCTCTGTTCCTCTGTCTGTGGTTTTTCCTGCGGCAGCAATTGCATCAGCGCCTGGGCGTACTCCACTGCCTGACCTTGTGTCGCCTCAATGCTAGTCAGGATGCCGTCCTGCGGCGCACGGACCGGCAGGCAAAGCGGCCCGGCCTGAACCAGCGCCAGCAGGCAGCCTGCTTCCACCGGCCCGGAAGCGGGGCCGACGTTTTTACCGCTCAACGGGTCCTGTAACCAGAGGCGGCCCGGCATCGGTGCCGTGACGGCAACCGGCATGACGGGCACCGCTATGGCAGTAACCGGTTCGGGGGCGACGACGGGCCGCTGACTTCCTGGCTGACAGGTCATGCGAATGGCATAGTCCGCGCTGTTAATTTGCAGGCTGGTCAGGCCGCTACGCTGCATCTGATTGACCAGGCCCTGTAACTCTCGAAATGCTAACATTCGTTCTCCTTTTATCGGGTCAGCCCGCGCTGCGGCGGTAACGTTCAATCTGATGACACAGGTTATCCAGCCAGCGGTCCTGCTCCTGCTGTGCCTGCTGCGCCTGAAGCAGATCCACTTCCACAAAACGTACCTGGCTGCCCACCGGCACCTGTCCCAACAGCCACATGTCGGCGTCGATCACCGTCCCCAGTTTCGGATAGCCTCCGCTGGGTTGCGCATCACGCATCTGAATAATCGGCTGGCCGCTATGGGTGACCTGGATAACGCCCGGGATGATGCCGTGAGAACGCATCTCCAGCGGCACTTTTGCCACCAGCCCTTCGCCTTCCAACCGGTAGCCGTAGCGGTTGCTTTGCGGTGTGATACGCCACGACTGCTGCCAGAAGCGTTGGACCGATTCCGTCGTGAAGCGGGTGTATTCGGCCGCGGGCAGCACGCGGATCTCCGGCACCTGCAATGAGCCTGCTTGCAACGTCAGTCGTGGTGAAGGAATACCGAAGTCAGAGGCTCCGCGATAGTCAGGGGTGCGGGCGTTCAGCCGGTCGCCAGCGCTGAGGCCGCGTCCCTGCCAGCCGCCAAATTCACCGCGTAACTGCGTGCTGCGCGAACCGAGCACCCGGGGAACATCCACCCCACCCGGCAGGTGCAGATAGCTGCGGGCGGAAAAACGCGAGGCATTCAGCGTCAACACTTGGCCTGCGCGGGCGTGTGCCACCCACCATGCGGGAACCGGCTTGCCGTCCAGCAAGGCCTGGCTGTCACCGCCGCTGAGGGCAAACAGGCCATCGCTATGAAAACGGACACGGAAAGGAAACAGCGGGACTTCAATCACTGCGTCGTCCGGGTGATTACCCAGCAGCGCATTACCGAGGCGCAGCGCCAGAGGGTCCATCACCCCCGCCGTACCGACGCCGTAATGCAGCGCGCCGAAGCGCCCCTTGTCCTGCACGCTGGTGAGCGGTGTGGTGCGTTCAATTTCGATCATGCCAGCACCTTTTCCACGCGAAAACGAATGCTGTCACCGGGCTGCAAGCGCACCGGCGGTTCAGCGTGGGCATCAAAGAAGATAAAATCCGTGCGGCCGATGGTGTTCCAGCCGCTCGGTCCGGCGGAGGCGGAAACGCCCGTCTGCACACCGCCAATCGACACTGAACCACCGGGAATGCTCTGCACCGGGGTACTGCGGCGTGGCGTGGCGATCTGCGGGTCCATATTGCCGAGATAGCAGTAACCGGGATGGCTACCGAGGGCATAAACCGGATAGAGGGGTTCGCTGTGGCGCTGAACGATTTCCTGGATCGTCATACCGGTGTGTTCCGCCACATCGCAAATATGCGGCCCCGGTTCGCCACCGTAGATGACGTTCAGTTCGATGATGCGCCCGGAGAAGGTTTTACTCTCCCCCCGCTCCCACTGGCGCAGCAGCTGTTCCGGCAGCAATGCGGCCCCGCACCACTGTGGGTCGAACACCAGCATCAGGTTGTTCATCCCCGGAACCACGCCGCGAATACTGTTCAGCCTGGCGCTGTAGTCTGCCAGCGCCCAGATGCGCTGCTGGTTCACGAGTGAGAGTGCCCCCGGCGCTTCAAACAGCAGAGCGTGGGTGCCCAGCCAGCTGATTTGCGGTGCCTGTAACTGACCTGCTGGATCCATTCCTCATCCTCAACATCATATCCGTCAACGGAAAGCCCGACATAAGGCCACTGTAGCCCGGTCGTTCTGCCAGTCTGTAAGAGGGTTTCGCTTTAGGGGGATAAGACAGACTTATTACTCTTAAGATTTTGCGTGCATGAGGTGCATACCATCAGCACGGGTCGATCGAAAAAGATGATCGACCCCTACAGAGTATCGCCGCCTCCTTCAGAAGATGACCTTACCCCACCAGCGTCAGTGGGCGATTGTCCTGGGTGCGTTCGGCCATCAGCGCCAGCAGGATTTTTTTCACCGCCTCGGCAGGCTGTGAAAGCGGCAGGTGATCTGAGGTACAAAATGAGAGTGGCGCCTGAATGCCCGGGTCGACAATCTTCGCCATGCGTGCATGGGCCTGCGCCACCATGTTGCGCGCAATGGACTCCGGCAGGATAGTGGCACCGAGGTTCTTATCCAGCGCCAGCGCCAGTGTGGAAGCTGACTCAATTTCACATTTTACGCTGTAAGAGAGGTTTTTCTGCACGAAGGCTTCATCGACCAGTTTGCGCATAATGTTGTAAGGACGCGGCAGGAACAGCTCCAGATGCGCAATCTCTTGCAGGGTAACGGTTTTACCAAAGCTGGCGGTGGCCTGCGGCGTCACCAGATACAGGTCCTCTTTCATCAGCGGGATAAACGCCAGCCCGTGCACCTGACGGTTGCCATATAGCACCGCCATATCCATACGCCCGCTCATGATCAGTTCACTGAGGGTGGTGCCGAAGCTTTCATTAAAATAGAGCAAAATGCCCGGGTGCTGTTTACGCACTTCTTCCATCAGCGGCAGGGCCAGCAGCGAGGCCGCCGTACCGGGCGCCAGCCCGACCGACACCTGCCCACTCAGTGCCTGCCCGGCACCATCAATGGCACTTTGTGCCTGTTCGCACTGGCGCAGGATCGCCTGGGCGTGCGCATAAAGAATATTGCCTGCCTCGGTGGGCGTGACGCCGCGTTTGGTGCGGATCAGCAGTTGCTGTTTGACTTCGCCTTCCAGCGATGCCAGCTGCTGGCTAAGGGCAGGCTGCGCGATGTGCAGAATATCAGCTGCCTGAGTCAAACTGCCGACATCGACAATTTTGATAAAGTATTTGAGCCGCCTGAGATTCATCGTGACCTTCCTCTTCTGCACTGCGCTGCGGTAACCATCGGGTGAAGGGTAATATAGCAAGATCCAGACCACTCTAAGGGTGAGCGCCGACACACCAGGAAAGTTAATATGTAAAACAGTGAGATAGATCTCGATTTTAACCGTTTTTTAACATATTTTCTCTCCGTTCTGTGATGCAGCCCTGCACCATGAAATGGCTTTTGCTTATGGCTCTGCCCCATCCATAAGCTTTCGCTCTTGAATCAGAACAAACTCCTCTTAGCCGAAGCGCGCCGGTGTTCGTAACTTAAGGCTATTACGCCACCGACCGGAGTGTTGCCATGAGTGCCATCCATATTGCTAATCGCGTTACCCGCATTAAACCCTCGCCGAGCAGTACCGCTTCCGACCGCGCCAATGCGCTAAAACGTGCCGGAAAATCGATTGTTAATCTGGTGGTGGGTGAGCCGGACTTTGACACCCCCGCGGTGATCCGTCAGGCCGCCAGCGCCGCGATTGAGCGGGGCGAAACTCGCTATACACAGAACAATGGTACCCCTGCACTGCGTGCGGCGATCGCAGAGAAGTTCCTGCGCGAAAACCGTCTGACGGTGAATGCCGACGATGTAATTGTGACCAACGGGGCCAAGAGCGCCATTTTTAACGCCTTTGCCGCTACGCTGGAAACCGGCGATGAAGTGCTGATCCCGGCACCTTTCTGGGTTTCCTATCCGGATATGGTGCTGGCCTGCGATGGCCGCCCGGTGATTGTCACCTGTAGCGAGCAGGACGGGTTCAAACTGACGCCGGAAAATCTGCGTGCGTCGATTACCAGCCGCTGCCGCTGGCTGCTGATTAACTCCCCTTCCAACCCGAGCGGTGCCAGCTATACGCGTGCCGAGCTGCGCGCACTGGCCGATGTGCTGCTGGATTATCCGCATCTGGCGATCATGACCGACGATATCTACGAGCATATCCGCTATGACAATGCGCCGAATGTCCATCTGCTGGAAGTGGAGCCGCGCCTTGCTGACCGTACCCTGATCGTCAACGGCGTGTCGAAAACCTACGCTATGACCGGCTGGCGTATCGGTTATGCCACCGGGCCGAAAGCATTGATCGCGGCGATGGGCACGCTGCAATCGCAGTCCACCAGCAACGCCAGCTCCGTCAGCCAGGCTGCGGCACTGGCGGCGCTGAACAGCGGCACCGAATTTATCACCCACAGTCTGGAGGTTTACCGCCAGCGCCGTGACGATATGGCCGCCCGTCTGAATGCCATTCCCGGGCTGAGCTGCCGTCTTCCGGAAGGTGCCTTTTATCTTTACGTCAACTGCGGGGGTCTGCTGGGGAAAACCACGGCGGAAGGGCAACGTCTGTCCACGGATAACGACGTGGTGCTGTGGTTGCTGGATACCGCTGGCGTTGCGGTGGTGGCCGGGGCGGCTTACGGCCTGTCGCCTTACTTCCGACTGTCGATTGCTACCGATTTACCTGCCTTGCAACAGGGCGCGGATCTGATTTCCGCCGCCGTTGCCAGCCTGAACTAAACGAGGATTTTTATGACTGTCGGTAACCGTATTTTCTTACAACGTGATTTACAGGCCGCGCCTTATGTTGAGGCATTCCGCACCCTGCCTGCGGCTGTAGTTGCAGACTGCATGAGCCGTCTGCCTGCGCTGGCCTGCGATATTCGGCTAATGAGCAATCCGTCCCATTCCACCATGTGCGGTCTGGCGGTGACGGTCAAAGCCCGTTCCGGTTGTAATCTGATGCTGCATAAAGCGATGGATATGGCAGGTGCGGGTGATGTCATCGTGGTGTCGAACGAGGGCGATCGCAGCCAGGCGCTGATGGGGGAAGTGATGACCACCTGGGCACGCCAGCGCAATATTGAAGGACTGGTACTGGACGGCGCGATCCGTGATATTGAGGGCATCAGCAAGATGGATTATCACCTGTACGCTGCCGGCGTCACGCCCGGCGGGCCGTTTAAGGATGGCCCTGGTGAGATCAATGTGCCGATTGCCTGTGGGAATATTCATGTCTCGCCGGGCGATATCATTCTCGGCGATCACGATGGCGTGATAGTGATCCCCAAAGCAGACGCTGCACAGATTCTGGAAGCGGCACAGGCCTACCTGATTGTTGATGAGCGCAATTTTGAACTGGCGAAGCGCGGGGAGCTGGAGCGGGAGTGGATCGACCCCTGGCTGGCCGGTAAGGGCGTGGAAGTGATTGACGGGCAGTATTAAGCTTTATTCAAATCATTCCACATAAATCATCATGTTGTGGCGGTTTTAAAACCTACAGCGAGCGCTCTCTTGCGGGGATGGGGCCAGTTTGAGGTAAGCCGGACGTCACGCGGCAGGGACGCCGCGTGCCGAGGCCCGCAGGGATGCGGCAGTTGCCGATCCGGCGTGCTCAAACTGGCCTCAGACCGGAAGCCAAACTATCCGCGATAAAAAATGCCTGGGGATCCCTCAGAGGTCGACCACTACAAATAATCGCTGACTTATTTTGTGGGGATATTTCTACTCCACGGGCGTGACCGCCCCCTTCCCTGCAAACCACCCCGCCAGATTATCCACCACATTTTGTGCCATCGCCTGACGCGTCTCTACCGTTGCACTGGCAATATGCGGCATCAATACCGTGTTGGTCAGCGCCGCAAAACGCGCATCAATCCCCGGCTCATTATCAAACACATCCAGACCGGCACCGCGAATAGTATGATTTTGCAGCGCCTCAATCAGGTCATCCTCATTCACCACCGCTCCGCGCGCGACATTAATCAGAATGCCCTCTTTCCCCAGCGCGCTGAGGATCTCTGCATCCACCCTCTTGCGGTTACGCGCATCTCCCGGCACGGCCAGCACCAGGAAATCACTGAACTGCGCCAGCTGATGCAAATCGCCAAAACGCTGCCATCCAGGCTCACTGCTCTGGCGACTGTTGCAGTAACCGATCTGCATATCAAAGCCCGCACAGCGCCGGGCAATCGCGGCACCAATCTTACCCAGCCCCATAATCCCCACGCGTTTACCGCACAGCTTGTAACCCAACTGCGGCGGGCGTTCCTGCCAGGCCCCGCTGCGTAGAAACGCATCCTGCGCCACGATCTGCCGTGACACGCCAAGCATCAGCGCCAGTGCCAGATCCGCCACGTCATCCGTCAGAATGCCGGAGGTGATGGTCACCGTAATACCGCGATCGCGGGCAGCCGACAGATCGATACCATCGGTGCCAACACCAAAAACAGCGATCAGTTCCAGCGCAGGCAGCGCAGCCATCAGATCGGCCGCCAGCCCGACATCTCCCCGGGTGGCAACCGCTTTGATCTTGCCTGCATGTTCCTCAAGAAAGGCGGCCACGTCCGTCTGTTCATACAGACGATGACAGTGATAGTGCTGGTGCAGAACCTCGCTCAGTTCCGGCATCAGTGGCTGAATAATCAGAATGTCCTGTTTCATTGCGGGTACCTTTATTATTAACGTCAGGGTAAGAGGAAAAACACGTTAATAACCTGGCAGAGTTTCGCTATCCCTCCAGCAACATTCTACTTATTACCTGATAAGCTGAACTTATTGCTGCGCGGTGCGGGCTGCTGCAATCATGCCGTCCAGCCACGCCTGATGACCATTGATCATCGGATTGGGGCGGGCAGACGCCAGATCGCGGGCAGGTTTACCGTTCTGTGTTTCCTGCGTCAGTAAGCGGACGCGGCCGCCCGGCAGCGCTTCAATCAGCCAGGCATGATGCACATCCAGGCGGCTTTCGCTGTCGTCACCGCACCAGCCATGCCAGGCGATGCGTCCTGCGCTGCCCGCCAGCGGTGGCTCAAATTCGTTTACTTCGGCCTCGACCGGGAAACCAAAAGTGGTAAAGCGGAAGCGTGCGCCATTCGTCAGACGTGGGCCAGTGTCATCGTGGAAACCTATCTCACTGGCGTTGCTGTAATAGCCCGGCCATGCGGTCGTATCGGTCAGCTTGTCCCACAGTGCGACGACGCTGACCCCGGTGATGACCATTTCGTTGGAGGCGAAGTTATCGCTAAAACCGGGAATATAGCCTTGTGGCCAGTTAATGCTGTTCATCGGGAGTGCCTTCATTAAGGTTGAATTCACCGCTATGCTGCACCGGCCTGAGACATAAAACCAATCGTCATTTTTTATTTAAGATATTCTATATTCTAATATCTTATATCAGTGAGTCTGCACCATGGCCGATCTCCGAACCCTTGATCTTAACCTGCTGAAAACCCTGGATGCCCTGCTGGATGAATGCAGTGTGACCCGCGCTGCTCAGCGTCTGGCCCTGACGCAACCCGCCGTCAGTGGCATGCTGACCCGGTTGCGCGAATGTTTTAACGACCCGCTGTTTATCCGTAACCGTCACGGCATTACGCCGACTCTGCGTGCGCTGGAGCTGGCCGCTCCGGTAAAGCAAATCCTGGCTGAAGTCAGCCAGTTGCTGCAGCCGAAGGTCTTCGATGCTGCCCGTGCGCAGATGTCGCTGCGGATTGCCGCCACCGATTACGCGCTCAGTGCCGTAGTGGTGCCGTTTATTACGGCGCTGCGCCAGCAGGCACCGGGAGTGCGGGTTAGCGTGCAGCCGGTGGTCAACGAACAGCTGGCCGCACAGATGGCACAAGGAGAGGTGGATATGGCGCTGGTCACGCCGGAGACCACCCCACCAGACCTGCATGCCCACCCGCTGTTTGAGGAGCAGTATGTCTGCCTGTTGCGCACCGGGCATCCCGATGCGGCATCGGGTGCGCTCTCACTTGACCGCTTCTGCGCACTCGACCATGCGCTGGTGTCACACAGCGGCACACAGTTTCGTGGTGTGACCGACGATGCGCTGGCAGCATTGGGTCGCGAGCGTCGGGTCACGCTGGCAGTGAACAGTTTTCTGGTACTGCCTGAGATTCTGCGCAGCAGCGATCTGATCGCTGTTGTCCCTCAGCGACTGGCGCAGCATACCCACGGCTTGATCCAGCTCGCACCACCTTTAACGATCGTCGGGTTCAGTAAAACCGTGGCATGGCATGAACGCAGCCATCGCGATCCCGGGCATCGCTGGCTGCGTACACTGTTGGTAAAGATGCTAACCCACTGATACAGCACGGACAGCTTATCGTCCGCCGTGTCACGTGCCTTAGTGTGGCGCACTGTTTCTCGTATTTTCTCACTTTACAGGTTGATTATGTCTGCACTGTTTACTCCCTTTACACTGAAAGACGTCACGCTGCGTAACCGCATCGCCATCCCACCGATGTGTCAGTACAGCGCCGAAGAGGGCCTGACCACTGACTGGCATCAGGTGCACTACCCGGCGCTGGCGCGCGGCGGTGCCGGGCTGGTCATTGTCGAAGCCACGGCGGTGTCACCGGAAGGCCGTATCACTCCGGCATGTACCGGGCTGTGGAATGATCAGCAGGCTGAAGGAATGGCAAAAATTGCCGCATCGATTAAAGCCGCCGGGGCCGTGCCGGGTATTCAGATCGGCCATGCCGGACGTAAAGCCAGCGCCAACCGTCCGTGGGAAGGTGATGACCATATCGCCGCCGGGGACAGTCGGGGCTGGGCAACCCTCGCTCCGTCTGCGGTCGCCTTTGGGCATCATCTGCCTCAGGTGCCAAAGGCCATGACACTGGATGATATTACCCGGGTGAAAAGCGATTTTGTCGCAGCGGCACGCCGTGCACGTGATGCCGGTTTTGAATGGCTGGAGCTGCACTTCGCGCACGGCTATCTGGCACAGAGCTTCTTCTCGGTCCACGCCAACCAGCGTAACGACCAGTACGGCGGAGACTTCGCCGGGCGCAGCCGCTTCCTGCTGGAAACACTGGCCGCTGTTCGCGAAGTATGGCCAGAAAATCTGCCGCTGACGGCACGTTTTGGCGTGATCGAATATGACGGACGTGATGAGCAGACGCTGGCGGAATCGATTGAACTGACGCGACTGATGCGTGATGGCGGTCTGGATCTGCTGAATGTCAGCGTGGGCTTCACGATTGCTGAAACCGAGATCCCGTGGGGATCGGCCTTCCTGGCGCCGGTGGCCGAACGCGTGCGTCGTGAAGCCGCTTTACCGGTGGCATCGTCCTGGGGCATTGAAGCACCGGACGTCGCTGAGCGGGTGATTGCCGAACAGCAGATGGATCTGGTGATGATTGGTCGTGCACACCTCGCCAACCCGCACTATCCGTACTATCTGGCGAAGAAACTGAACGTTGAGCGCCCATCCTGGGTCCTGCCTGCGCCTTACGCGCACTGGCTGGAACGCTACCGTTTGGGTGAGTAATCGACCCGAAAAAAAGGTGGCCTGTTTTCGGGCCACCTCACGCACCTTACCCACTGTTGTTTCAACTACGTTCAATCTTTTTCGCTGCATCATCCAGCGCATCAATAATCGCGAACAGCGACTGCTGCGAGATCCCGTCCTGCGACAGGCGAACATTGAGCGCCGTCTTCATATTGTGGATGGCCCGCTCCACATCCGGCAGACTGCGGTTGTTCACCAGCACTGCCAGCGTGGACAGTCGCTGAATGATGCTGACCAGTGCCGCAGCGTGATGTTGCAACTGCTCCGCCCCTTTCTCTTCCAGACGATAGGCTTTACGTGTCGCCTGACCATCCACCACCGCGATGCACTCCATCTCCTCAAGCAGCTGGAGATTAGGATAAATAATGCCCGGACTGGGGCTGTACTCCCCTTTCGACAGCTCCTCAACGGCTTTGATTAACTCATAACCATGCGCGGCGTTGTGGCTGAGGAAATGCAGCAGAAGCAGCCGGATATCGCTGGCATCGAGTATTTTTTCCCGACGTTTTCTGCGGTGGCCGGCACGTGCTGCGCCATCGGGATGCCACATGGGCGGCTCCGTTTTCACCTTACTTCTGATGCCAGTAAGCAACGGCGCGCACGAAGGTCGCGTCACAGCCACGCTGTTCGATAAAGTAATCACTCAGCTTTTTCACAAACTCCGCTTCGCCGGTCAGCCAGATAAAGTAATCCTCTGTCGGAAGCTGAATGCCGTTGAATGTCTCAATCAGTGCAGCCAGATTCTCTGTCTTCATGGCACCGCTGCCAACCCAGGTTGCATCCACGCCGTTCAGGCCGTCCAGATAGGCCTGCCCGGCTGCTTCATCCACATAGGCGAACAGACTGAGCCGCTGACCGCTGAGGGTTTCCTTACGGCGTTTAAATGCTGGCAACCCGCTTTCATCGCAGACATACAGCTGGAAAGCATAGTCTTCCGGCACCACCAGAGAACCACGCGGACCGCCAATCGCTAAAGCATCACCGGGCTGTGCCTGGGCTGCCCAGTCACTGGCCACGCCGCCGTCATGAATATAGAAATCGAGGGTTAGCGTTTTGGCTACACCATCAAAGAACAGCGGCGTGTAGTCGCGGGAAACCGGCCGTGCGCCCTCTTTCCACACCACGCCGTCTTCGGTCACTTCCGGTAGATGTAGCGTACCGCTGCTGGCATCGGGGAAAAATACTTTGATATGGTCATCGAAGCCCGGAGAGATAAAACCCGCGAGATCTTCACCGCCAAATTCAATACGCCAGAAACTGTCGGCCACGTTGGTTTTCGCGGTGACCGTCAGCTGGCGGAAACGCAGTTCATTACGTACGCGCTGTGGCGCACGATTTGCTTTATGAGAGTCAGTCAACGTGCTTGTCCTCGTTAGGATATGAAATCAGGAATCATTCTCATTCGAGGTAAAATATATCTATGATATATCTTAAGTGCAACACAGGCTGACCTTGTTATGCGTAAAAAAAGGGGCAATTTGTGCGCTATTATTGCTCAGGCTGTGGGCGATATTTCCACAACCAGCGGCCGCTGTTCATTCGATGGTAGAAGAACCAGCCACGTATCATCCAGTCCAGCACCATGCCCAGCCAGATACCGACCACGCCGAAGCCCAGCACAATGCCCAACAGATATCCGGCCACGATACGCCCGCCCCACATGCTTAACAGAGACACCCACATGGTGTAACGCGCATCGCGTGCCCCCTTCAATCCCGCGGGCAGCACCCATGACGCCGCCCAGAACGGCATAAAGGCCGCATTGAGCCAGACCAGCATTTTCACCACATGGATAACTTCCGGGTCCTGGGTATAAAATTGGGCCAGCAGCCCGGCAAAAGGCACCGTCAGCAGCGCCAGCAGGCACAGACCAATGCTCGACAGCCCGAAAATAAAGCGCAGCAGGCGCTCAGGCTGGCCCAGCTGACCACGCCCCAGACGGGTACCGACGATGATGGTCGACGCAGAGCCAAGCGCATTACCTGGCAGGTTAATCAGTGACACAATCGAGAAGGCGATAAAGTTACCGGCGATGACATCGGTCCCCATCCCGGCGACAAAAATCTGGGTTAACAGCTTGCCGCCGTTAAACAGCACCGATTCAATGCTGGCCGGAACGCCAATGCCAAGCACTTCGCGCAGAATATTCATATTCAGACGGGTGAAATAGCTTCTTAGCGAAATTTTCAGTGCCGGAACAAAACCTATCACCAGCACGTAAATCACCGCTGCCGCACCGATATAGCGCGAGATCGTCAGCCCCAGCCCGGCCCCGACAAACCCCAGCCCATGCCAGGAGAAACAGCCGTAGATCAGTACGCTACTGATGATGATATTGAGGATGTTCATCCCGCCGTTGATCAACATCGGGATTTTGGTGTTTCCGGCACCACGTAACGCCCCGCAGCCAATCAGGGCGATGGCTGCCGCCGGGTAACTCCAGGCGGTGACTTGCAGGTAGGAGAGCGCCAGCGCTTTCACTTCCGGTTCCGCTTTACCCGCAATCAGGTCGATGATCTGCGGGCCAACAAACTCGATCGCCAGCGCCAGCAGAACGGCAAAAATCGTCATGATGATCAGCGACTGACGCGCGGCGGCCACCGCTCGTTCCCGGTTCAGCTTACCGAGGCTGAACGCCACCACCACCGTTGTCCCAAGATCGATAGCAGCGAAAAAGGAGATCACGACAATATTAAAACTGTCGGCCAGCCCGACCCCGGCCATCGCCTCTTTCCCCAGCCAGCTGACCAGGAACGTGCTCAGCACCCCCATCAGCAAGACGCATAAATTCTCAAAAAAGATCGGCACCGCTAGCGGGGTGATTTCACGCCAGAAGAGTACGCGGAAGGAACGTCTTTTCGGATACCAGTCAGTACGTTGTATCGCTTGCTGCAAGGAAACACGAAGGTTTTGCAAGATTGTTACCGCTTTTCTCTGGGAAAGAAATATACGCTAACCAGATGATGGTAAAAGACATGACATTATGCAAAGTCTTTTTATGTTTCAAAATGCAGAAACAAAGGGATGCCTGCTGGCGGCATCCCGTTTACGCTACAGCAGCGGCCGCTGCAACAGTTTTTCCAGTACCAACAGCGGCGCATTTTGCGGGTTTTTCATCCCGGAAATCGGCAGTAAAAAGGTCTGCTCCAGCATAAACTGGCCGCTCATTGCCGCGTGGGGAGTCTGGTCAGCAAAACAGATCCAACTGCTGCCCGGCGGCAGCGTTAGCGCTACCTGTGGCCCCTGTTCCTGATAATGCCTGTCCGCTTTCATCGCATCATGCAGCCTGAGCATCATATGGTCGTATCCGGTACGTCGGGATTTGGTCATGCGCAGGCGATGCTGTAGCCAGCTTCCCAGCGGGGAATATCCTTTCAGATGTGACATAAATCGCTGTGCCAGCACCGGGAAAGGTTCGCCCACGCGCCACTCGCGGCTTTCACCATGCGGATTAATATTGGTGAAAATACGCAGAATACGCTCGCCCTGGATGGGGCGTGAAGGGAACGCATCCACATGCAGGCGACTGTCATCTTTACGCCAGGAACTGGCATCACGCCAGGCGGTGACCGGATGCAGGCGCAGCGTATTTGACGGGGAGTGCACCGCGTGGCGGTACTCCGGCAGCAGCGCGTCGAGCAGTTGCAGACAATGCTGATAATAGCGTGACAGTAACGCGGTCACCTCAGGCGCTTTATCCTGTTGCGCAATGCCCCGCACCTGATTTTTTTGTGGATTAAAGCTGATATTTTTACGTTTGGGGTCCACCAGTGCTGGCGTCAATAAAGCCAGCTCTTCCGGCAGCAGCGTAAAGGTCAGGTGAGGCATAAACAGGACATTGCCCTGCTCAAGTGACTCGAGAGCATTGCTATCGTGCTGTGGTTGATTCCAGCCGGTCAGCAGAAGTGTGTGGATCACCCGATCCCGGGATAACGAGTGTTCAGACATGTTATATCCTTATTGTCTGTCAAAAATGAGGTCAGTTCGGCGACCATTATATTCTGCGACATCAATTTTAATTAAACACGGGCTAAACCATAACGCAGTGGGAAAGGAGGGTGCACAGCGAAAGATGCGGCTGCGTTTTATTGCTACACTGCGCATTCAAAAACAGGAGTGAACTATGAGAGCCCGTTCCGTAACGCTGGAAGACGTCGCCAGTGCTGCCGGTGTGTCTTATCAGACCGTCTCCCGGGTGCTGAATCATTCGAGCCAGGTGGCAGAGCAGACCCGCATGCGGGTGGAAGCGGCGATGCAGGCGCTGAATTATGTGCCTAACCGGGTGGCTCAGCAGCTGGCGGGGAAAAATACCCGTACACTCGGCCTTGCCACCAGCGATCTCGCGCTGCTGGCTCCGGCACAGATTGCCTCGGCGATCCAGCAGCGCACCAGCCAGCTGGGTTACCATCTGGTGATCGCGATGGCGGGCAGCGGTGGCGCGCAGCAGGCGGTCAGCGATCTGTTATCCCAGCGGGTCGATGCGCTGCTTATCAATGTGCCGCTTGAAGCGCAGGCCGCGCAGCAGATTGAGCGCATGGCCGCTTCCCTGCCCTGCCTGTTCCTCGATGTGGCGGAAGATGCCGATGTTGCCACCTGCACCTTCAGCGCCCATACCGGTGCACGTCAGGGTGCGGAACACCTGCTGCAACTGGGGCACCGTCATATTGCCCTGCTGAACGGTCCGGCAGATTCGGTCGCGGCACGCGCACGCCGTGCGGTCTGGATGGAGGTATTGCAAGAGCATCAGCTGGCCCCCTGCAACCAGTTAGAGGGCGACTGGAGCGCCCAATCGGGATATCAGGCTGTGATGCAACTGGCCGGGCAGGAGATGCCCTCTGCGCTATTGGTGGCTAACGATCAGATGGCGCTGGGCGCCATGCAGGCCCTGCATCAGATGGGCGTAGCCGTGCCCGCAGAGATGTCGGTGGTCGGTTATGACGATACGGCAGACAGTGCCTGGTATCAGCCGCCTTTGACCACCGTGCGTCAGGATATGCGTCAGCTGGGCGAATGCAGCGTACAGTGGCTGACCCGCCAGCTGGAGCAGCCCGGCAGTGAAGCAGGATTACCCCCGTTTGCAACCTCCCTCGTGGTGCGCGCCAGTACTGCTGCGCCACGTGACGAACAGCGTGCGCCCCATCCGGTGGCGGCGGAATTACGCCGTCTGGCGCAACAGCTGGATAATGATGTGCCATAAAAAACGCCGGGCATCTCTGCCCGGCTCACTCTGTTCACTGACGTCACTGCACGTGATTACGCTTTTGGTTCGCCCAGTGATTTCAGTTTTTTCGACAGGTCGCGACGTTCTTTCGACAGGTCGGCATTTTTGATGATGTAATCATCAACGCGATCTTCGTAGTCGCTACGCATGCTGGCGATAATTTCCTGAATAGCTTCGACGCTCATCCCTGGCTTAATGTACTCACCGAGGTTATCGAGCAACAGCACACGCTTCTGGTTATCACGGATTTTCTTTTCATTATCGTGAATTTCACGTTGCAGCTTGTTCTTACGACGGAACATACGCACGAACTCCAGTACGTCCTGAAATGATTGCTTTGCATTTTCCATGAAGACACCTTTCATTTGGGCCTGTGCAAACAGGCATCATTGTCGTGGCTACCAGCTTAACGGCGAGCCGCTGCCGATGGCAATTTTAAACTTACAGAACTGCGCTGTCCCCATCTTACCCTGAACCGAGTCAGCTCGCAGTAAGTTGTTGCTGAATCATTCTATTTTCGCAGTGCCAGGCGGATAAGTTCGGTCAGCCTTTCCAGCTGACTGGCCATTTCCAGACTGAGCCAGACATAGCCATGGATGGGGGTTTCCACCAGTTCGTCGCTGTCTGACTCGGCAATCAGTTGCCGCAGTTCCCGGGTGATTTCCGCCAGCTCTTCGCTGTTGGCGGCAATTTTCCCGGTATCCCCTTCGACAATCACTTTTGACAGTGCACGCAGGGTATTTTCGGTCATTTGCTGGGTACGCCGCAGTGCCGGCGCGTTGAGCATAATCAGATGACTCTGACGGGAGGCCCACCAGGCATTGAGCTGGAGTTCCAGCGTGCAAACCAGATTGCGATTCAGCGTCTGAATACCCTCAAACACCGAGCGCGGCGTGCGTGTTTCTTTGCTGGAGGGTTCAATCAACGCACGCATTTTAATCACGTTACTTAACAGGCGTTGTAACGGGTGCGACAGACGCGGCTTCTCGACGAGGTTAGGGGAAAAACCGGCGTGATATACCCGCGCGGTCTCCAGAAGCAAATCGGAAAGCTGAATGCGCCAGTGAGTGTAGGCTTTCTGCGGATAAATACTGGTAAACAGCAGCGCCAGCAGCGAACCGAGGATCACATCGCCCCCACGCCACAGCGCGGTGGTCATATCGCCCGGGATCCCGCCACAGATCACGGCCAGGGTGATGCCGATCAGCAACGCCATATAAGGGTGCTTACCCAGCGTCAGAAAACCACTGATAAACATCACCGCCGCACACCACACCAGCATTATCGGCATAGAGATCAGTTCCAGTTTGAGCGCAATCAACCCGGAGATTGAACCAAAGATGGTGCCGCCAATACGCTGAACCGCACGGGGGAAGACATTGCCCCACGAGGAGATCGGCCCCATCACCACCACCAGCGTGATAAGCGGCCAGCTGCCTTCCGGGATCTCCATTATGCGCACCAGCAGGAACGTCAGGATAAATGCCAGAGCGATACGCACACCGTGGACGATGCGGTAATTGCGGTACAGGCTGAACTCAAAGGCCGACAGCGGCTTGTCCGGTCGCAAAGTAGCTCCGAAAGAAGAAAGAATCAGCGGGACATCATACCTGAAGCAAGCTCAGGTAACAGGCGAACGATGGAGGTTTCTCCCCGTTTTTTCGCTCATTTCACTGCATTAAGCAGCAGAAAACACTGAGATTACCGCACTGATACAACCCGTTAATCGGCCATTTTCTTCTTGCGGATGTCATTCACATTTCGATAACAAAATAGAGAGTGCTAAAGGCTGCGTTTAACCAGCGGAACGCAAATCAGGAATTCCCAAATTCCGCTTTGCGAGCCGTCATTGAGATAGTGATCAAAACAGGGCCCTTCTGCACGCTGATAGCCACTGGTCGGCAACCACTCGTCGTAAAAGGCCAGCCAGGGGGTTGAAAAATCGCCGTCGCTGACAGTGACTTTTGCCACGCCATAGGTGCCACCGGGAATAGCACGCAGTTCCACACCCTCACTGTCCAGCGGCAAAACGTAGCCATCAGGCACACTGATACCGGTATCAATACGCAACTGTTCGGGGGGGACGACCTCGGGGTTATCGTAATAGATCGCCAGCCAGTCTCCTGCCAACTGATGACGTTCCACCCATTCGCTCAAACGGGCAAAGCCTTGCGGCGCGGTGTCCTGCCAGGGACCGACCAGACGAAAGGCGGCGACATTTTTCGCCTCAAGATGCTTAATATCGACCTGCATGGTTCTCTCCTCAATGAATTAACTACTGTATAAATAACCATTAAAAGCGATTTTTACCAGGCATCTTTCGTTGAAGAGAAATGATTTGTGAGGCACTGCACAGAGTGGAGGGATGGCCGGGTCATATCTTTATGCCCGGCCCGCACAGAGTGAGATTATAACTTCTGTTTGATGTAGTCGCTGATGCGGGTGATAAGCCCCGCCTGCTCAACCGGTTGCAACGCCACCAGCGGGTAGCTGGCCAGCGTTTTGTCCCCTTCGACCAGTTGGATAGTGCCCACCTGTTCATGCAGTTTAATCGGCGCTTCCAGGTCTTTGCGGTCAATCACATACCGGGCTTTCACTTTCTGTACTTGATCACGCGGCAGTGCCAGGAACACATCTTTCTCGCTACCCAGAGAAACGCGGTGCGGGTTACCGTACCAGACGTTTTCATGGCCAATCTCTTTGCCGGCGTGGAACAGCTGGATGGTGTCGAACTGGCTCTGGCCCCAGGTCAGCAGTTTACGCGCCTGCTCTTCCCGCCCTTTGGGGCTTTTTCCACCCATGATAACGGCAATCAGGCGGCGCTGCCCGTCAACACTGGAGGCGATGATATTGAAGCCCGCGCTTTCGGTATGACCGGTTTTCAGCCCATCAACATGCAGTGTTTTATCCCACAGCAGGCCATTACGGTTCTGCTGAGTAATGCCATTCCAGGTGAGCGATTTCTCACTGTACATCTGGTAGAAGTCCTGCTCACCGCTAATGATGGCGCGCGATAGCGTGGCCAGATCGCGTGCCGTGGTGAACTGCCCGGGTGCATCCAGTCCATGCACGGTTTCAAAGTGGGTATTGCTCAGCCCCAGTTTATCCACGTACTGATTCATCATGGTAACGAAATTCGCCTGACTGCCGGCCACATAGTCAGCCAGTGCAACACAGGCATCGTTACCGGAATCAATAATCACCCCCCGGCTGAGGTCGCGTACTGAGATTTTCTCTCCCGGTTTAATGAACATTAGTGACGATCCTTTAAATACCGGGTTACCGGCTCCCCAGGCATCGTTACCCACCGTCACCATGTCGTCACGGGTGATGCGTTTTTTATCAATGGCGCGATCCACCACATAGCCGGTCATCAGCTTGGTGAGGCTGGCCGGGTTGCGGCGTTCGTCCGGATTCCCGGAAGTGAGGATTTGTCCGGTGGTGGCATCCATCAGCACCCAGGAGGCGGCATCAATCGCCGGAGCGGTCATCGGGAATGCCAGGGCATCCCCGGCAGGCTGGCCTTCGGCACAGACGGCGGTACTCAGGGCCATAACCACACAGAAACTTGCAAGCTGATGCTTTTTCAACGCTCAATCCTCAACATAGACACAATAAAAAACTGCGCATGTTGTACGGGATCCGTGATGTCTTTGCGTGACTAAATTGCAAGAAAATATGAATAAATCAGGGGATTAGCGTGTTGTAACAGTGTGACGGCATCCGATTTAAAAATATTTAGGCTATCAATTTATATTGCATTGATGGATTAAATCGATTGAAGGTGATTTTTAGTCCGTATCTCTAAGAACATCACTGTCTAGTTGATTTCTTGTATGCTAATATTTCATGCATTCGGATAGTCTAACTCTATGAGTTCTCAAAAGAATTATATGTGAGTTGATAATTAACAGGTAAGTGTAATGCTGTTCAGTTCATCTGTTTTTATTTTTTTGTTTTTACCCATATCATTTTTTGTTTATTTTTTATTAAATCACAAACGATTTATTTATGCCGGAAAATGCTGGCTTGTTGCATGTAGTATTTTTTTCTATGGGTATTGGGATGCAAGCTATATACCATTACTTATTTCCTCAATATTATTTAACTTCATGGCTGGAAAAACGGCCTCACCTTTTGCTTACACATCATTAAGCCAAAAAGTTAAAAAAACCATTCTATTTATTGCAATAGTGACTAATCTCGCGTTGCTCTGTTACTATAAATACACTAACTTCTTAATTGAAAATATAAACAACCTGACAAGTTATGATCTTACTTTCAAAACAATTATATTACCGCTCGGCATAAGTTTCTATACTTTCACTCAAATAGCATTTTTGGTGGATAGCTATAAGGGGCTTGCGAAGGAATATGATTTCGTAAATTATGCGCTATTTGTGACATTCTTCCCTCATTTGATTGCCGGGCCAATTCTTCATCACAAAGAAATGATGTCACAGTTCAAATCAAAGTGGACGCTGTCTGTAAGATATCGCAACATTTTCATGGGTCTGTTTATATTCAGTATAGGGTTGTTCAAAAAAGTTGTTATTGCAGACAGTTTTGCAAGTTTTGCTAACTTAGGTTTTTCTCCATCTGCAGAGCACGACTTTTTTAGCGCCTGGGCAACCAGCCTTTCATACACATTCCAACTTTATTTCGACTTCAGTGGGTATTGTGACATGGCTATTGGTGCTGCGCTGCTATTCAATATTTGGCTACCACTTAACTTTAATTCGCCGTACAAATCTTTTGATATTCAAGACTTCTGGCGTCGCTGGCATATTACTCTTGGTCGCTACCTGCGAGACTATATATATATTCCTTTAGGTGGAAGTCGCTGCTCTCAGACCCGAGTTTATATTAATCTGTTCTTCACTTTCGTACTGGGTGGCCTTTGGCATGGTGCTAGCTGGATGTTTATAATCTGGGGAGCGATGCATGGTGGTGCACTGATGATTCACAGACTCTGGAAACAATGTGGGTTTTCAATGCCTAAACCTGTCGCCTGGATTATTACGTTTATGTTCGTGAACGTAGCATGGGTATTTTTTAGAGCTCAATCTTTGGACGAGGCACTAAAAATACTGAAAGGCATGGTTGACCTGGGATCGGTAAATACGCTCACAATCGCTCAGGTCCCGAGTGACTCATTGGCATGGGGCGGGACATTTATTGATCATCTTCTTACTATTCTCCCGGTAGGGCTGGTGAGTAATATTTTATCTTTTTCACTTATTTTTATTGGTTTCATTATTACCCCAATGAAAAATGCCTATGAACTTACCATCGGGCATCACTCCAGACTTCTTAAATCTGTCTGGATGACGATTCTCTTCACTTCTGCCGTATATACGACAATACAGTCAACCAGCACTGTATTTTTATACTTTAACTTCTAAGGAAATCACGATGAAAATGTATATTTATGGTTTCCTTACCACATCAGCACTCACTTTAGCCATTGCTCCGGCAGTCAATATTTACAATGACTTAACTGGCGAAAAGATAATAGTTTCCAACCCGACAGGCTGGGTATCCAAGAAAAATCTTTATAATTTAGACTTCATACTTCCACCTTTTGGGCTGGCATATCGTCATTTTGGGATATCAATAGCTCCTCGCTTAGCGCTGAACGGGAAAGATGGATGGATGTTTCTAGGTGACAGATATGCTAATACCCTGACTGAAACCAGAGGGCTGACCCCGTTCAACCAGGAAAAGCTCGATTTGATGGCAGCTAACCGGGAAAAGTGGAACTCATACATTAAGAGTCTTGGCGGAAAAGGATATGTTGTTACTGTCGCCCCAAATTCACAATCCATATATCCTGAAAAATTACCAGATTGGGTAGCACAAAGTTCATCAAGCAAGAGTATCGGATATTTTCTAAGTCATGCTGATAAAGACAGAACGCTGATCGATCTCAGTACAGAGTTAAAGAATAACGTTAGTAAAAGCAAACTCCCTCTCTTTTACAAAACAGATACACACTGGAATAAACAAGGTGCATGGTATGGCTATCAAAAACTGGCCACTTCATTATCCCATGATTTCCCTGATTTAAAATGGCTAACACCAACCGATGTATCATTCACTCAGGAAATCAGACCTGGTGGTGATATGAGTCGTTTTGAGCATATTAAGGAAAAAATAACCGATACAGAAATAAAAGTTAACATTGATATAAACTCGCAAGTCACTGTTAAAGACTGGTCAGGAGAGACTTTAAGGTCTGTAGGGCTTTCTGATGGCCTTTCGGAAGCAAATTCACCATTACATATTTATTCTTCTGGAGCATTAAATAAGATGAAAGTGCTCTGGCTGAGAGACTCTTTCGGAATAGCACTTTACCCGTATATGAATGCAACTTTCAGTGAAATTATGGAAAGGCATTTCGATGCTTTCACCAAAAAGCCTGAAGACCTCAAAGAACTGATTCGAAGATATCAACCTGATATTGTCATAATAACTGTCATCGAGAGATCTTTCTCCGCAGACTTCTTTATGATGGAACCGTAAAAGTACTAATCCCATTGATTTTAAATTATTAATGGGGTTGCTATAAATCACTCAAGAAAATCAATAAAAACAATATAAATCAGTGCGTTGAAAAAAATACTGCATAAACGCACTGCGTTTTCAAAACCCTGTGTATCGCGCATCACCGTACAAATTCCAGCCTTGTTAGCGGGTTTACAGCTGGCAACACTCTCAGGCAACGTCGTCATTTTTACCGCAATATCAATATCAAAATGCCATACCCTTCCTACAGATATGCGAATATGCAAGGCCATAGAGGCCTGCTACTTCAGGCGAGTCCGAATATGGTTTACCATGTATAGCGCGAAGTTAGTGTCGCTGAGGGCCATATGATTTTCTGTACGCGGGATTTCAGGGATTCTGTACCCACTATGTGCACCATATTGCATAGACTAAAGCGAACCATAATGAACAGATGTGAATAATGCAGGGTTTGTAAGTAGAGTTGAGCACTGCCTTTTCAGAAAGTTAACAAACAGAAGTGGACAGCGAAACAGTGAAAGACACAACTAATCAACCTACCTTCCTTTTCCACGATTACGAGACCTTCGGTAAAAGTCCCTCGCTGGACCGCCCTGCGCAGTTCGCGGGCATCCGTACCGATATGGATTTCAATATCCTGGGCGAGCCTGAGGTGTTTTACTGTCAGCCTGCGGATGACTATCTGCCACAGCCGGAAGCCGTGATGATCACCGGCATCACGCCACAGATTGCACGTGCTCGCGGTGTCACTGAAGCGGAATTTACCCGTCGTATTCATCAGCTGTTCAGCGAACCCAACACCTGTGTGGTGGGTTATAACAACGTACGCTTTGACGATGAAGTCACCCGCAATCTGTTCTATCGCAACTTTTACGATCCCTACGCCTGGAGCTGGCAGTACGGCAACAGCCGCTGGGACCTGATGGATGTGATGCGTGCCTGCTATGCGCTGCGACCGGAAGGGATCGAATGGCCTGAAAACGAGGACGGCTTCCCCAGCTTCCGCCTTGAACACCTGACCAAAGCCAACGGTGTTGCCCATGAAAACGCCCATGATGCGATGTCGGATGTGTATGCCACCATTGCGATGGCAAAACGGGTCAAGGAGAAGCAGCCACGCCTGTATGACTTCCTGTTCAGCCACCGTAATAAGCAAAAAATCAGCGCGCTGGTTGATATTCCGCAGATGAAACCGCTGGTGCATATTTCCGGCATGTTTGGCGCTGCTCGCGGTAACACCAGCTGGATTGCCCCGCTGGCCTGGCATCCCGATAATCGCAATGCCCTGATCACCTGCGATCTGGGCGGTGATATGACCCCCCTGCTCACCCTGAGCGCCGATGAACTGCGTGAGCGGCTGTACACACCGCGCAGTGAGCTGGGTGATGCCGCCCCGGTACCGCTGAAACTGGTACATATCAACAAGTGCCCGGTGGTTGCCCCGGCGAATACCCTTCGCCCGGAAGATGCGGAACGCATTGGGATTGACCGTCAGCGCTGCCTGGATAATCTCGCCCTGCTGCGTCAACACCCTGAGGTACGCGAGAAAGTGGTGGCGCTCTATGCCGATGCCGAACCTTTCAAAGCCTCCGAAGATGTGGATGCCCAGATTTATAACGGTTTCTTTAGCGATGCTGACCGCAATGCGATGAATATCATTCGTCAGACTGCGCCGGAGAATCTTCCGGCGCTGGATTTAGCATTCAATGATGCACGCATTGAGAAGTTACTGTTCCGCTATCGCGCACGTAACTTCCCCGGCACGCTGGATGACGCCGAGCAGAAACGCTGGCTGCAGCATCGTCGCGAGGTGCTGCATCCTGAGCGAGTGCAGAACTATATTCAGGAGCTGGAAATGCTGTTTAACCAGTATGAAGGGGAACAGGCGAAGCTGGATCAGCTGAAAGCGCTGTTCGAGTACGCACGGGAACTGGTGTCCTGATATGAAAAGGGCGGACCCAACAGCGGTCCGCCCTCACAGAGAATGATGTACCCACGAGGGTTTACATCAAATCTTCACTGCACTGCGGCACCGGATTACGGAAGCTGCGGGTGACAAAGGCCAGATACAGCAGACCAATCGCGGCCCAGACCAGGCCCAGCACCATGGAGCTCTCTTCCAGATTCACCCACAGAGCCCCCACGGTCAGTGCCCCCATCAGCGGCAATACAAGGAACTTGAAGTTATCTTTCAAGGTCTTGTTACGCTTCTCACGGATCCAGAACTGAGAAATCACCGAGAGGTTAACGAAGGTAAACGCCACCAGCGCACCAAAGTTAATCAGCGCCGTTGCCGTCACCAGATCGAAGGTGATTGAAGAGAGTGCGATCACCCCCACCAGCAGCACGTTCAGTGCCGGCGTACGCCATTTCGGATGGATATAACCGAAGAAACGCACCGGGAATACCCCATCACGGCCCATCACATACATCAGACGTGACACGCCCGCATGCGCCGCCATACCAGAAGCCAGTACCGTCACGCAGGAGAAGATCAGGATACCGAACTGGAAGGCTTTACCTGCCACATACAGCATAATTTCCGGCTGTGACGCGTCCGGATCTTTAAAGCGCGAGATATCCGGGAAGTACAGCTGCAGGAAATACGACACCACAATAAAGATGACGCCGCCGATCAGCGCGGTGAGGAAGATCGCTTTCGGGATAACGCGCTCTGCATCTTTGGTCTCTTCCGACAGTGAGCTGATACCGTCAAAGCCAAGGAAGGAGAAACAGAGTATCGTCGCGCCAGTGATCATCGGCACCACATTGGCGTTTTCTGACCAAAACGGTTTGCTGCTGACCAGCGTGCCTGCGCCTTCACCGTGCGCCACACCCCAGACAACCATCGCCATGATCGCCACCATCACCACCACCTGCAGCACGACAATCACGCTGTTAAAGTTGGCAACGGTTTTGATGCCTTTGAGGTTGGAGAGGGTCATAAAGCCGACCAGCAACACCACAAAGATCCAGGATGGAATGCCAGGAACCAGTGCTTCCCAGTATATTTTCGCCAGCAGGATATTGATCATCGGCATAAACAGATAATCAAGTAGCGAAGACCAGCCGACCATAAAGCCCACGTGCGGGCTGATCGCTTTCTGCGCATAGGTATAGGCCGATCCCGCAGACGGGAAACGACGAACCAACTGGCCGTAGCTCAGTGCGGTAAACAGAATAGCAATCAGCGCAAAGGCGTACGCGGTCGCGACGTGACCATCTGTCAGGCCAGAAACGATGCCAAACGTATCAAATAAGGTCATTGGCTGCATATAAGCCAGACCCATCATCACAACAGGCAGTAACGTCAGCGTTTTTTTCAGTTTTGCACGCGGCTGGGCGGCTGGAGTGAGCGTATCAAACGACATGATTTAGCCTCCCCACAGCATCAACCGTTCTGGGTTGAACCACAGGGGAGCTATGCGTCGTGCGATAGCTTTTCGAAAGAGGATACTGGGAAGAACAGGCAGGCGTGAAGGTATCACCTGCTGTGGCGCCGTAGTCATCGCGCTGGCGGATCCCAGCAGACGCTGGAGTAAGATGGTGAAGCCCCATGTTTGTTTCCTCGATAAAACACGTCAAAGTGTATTTAAAAGCGAATATCTATCCGGTTCTGGACCGGCCTCTTTAAAATTCAAAAATAGTATTGCTGCTGACCGACAGATAAAAAAATACCGCCGCCGGGAAATTAAGCGTCGGTTTACTGGTATCGTTTTGCAGGGCGAACATTCTGCACCAAAGTAAGGCGCGATGACAAGCCCCCAGGAGTTTCAGTTACAATTTATTGAAACAAAGAGAGTAAGCCGGGCGTGACAGTCACACCCGGTACAGGGATTTTCAGGCATTTTTCAGCATCCAGTCAATCTCCGTGGTGGTGATCAACCGTTCAAACTGCATCAGTTCATGGTGCTTACACTGATGCCAGACAAAACCAAAACGCGTGCCCAGTAATGCCTGTATTTGATGGCTTTGCTCAAAGGCATTGAGCGCATCGCTTTGGCGGATCGGCAGCGGGTTCCCTTCCGCTTCATGCCCGTTACCTTTGACCGCAGGGGGTAAAGGTAATTGATTGTCCAGCCCATGTAATATGCCTGCCAGAATGGCCGCCATCACCAGATAAGGATTGGCGTCCGCCCCGGCGACACGATATTCCACGCGATGGTTCTGCTGATCGCCACAGGGGATGCGCAGGGCCACGGTGCGGTTGTTATGGCCCCACGATGCCTGAAGCGGAACGAACGCCTCCGGCAGAAAACGGCGATAAGCGTTCACATTTGGGGCCAGCAGCGCCATTGATGCAGGCATCAGATCAATCATGCCCGCCAGCGCGCGCTTCAGCAGCGGCGAATCGCTGCCATCGTCATTGGCAAAAGCATTATGACCGGCCGCATCCAGCATGCTGATATGCACATGCATGCCACTGCCCGCATAGGCCTCGTAAGGTTTTGCCATAAAGGTGGCATTCATCCCGTGCTGCTCGGCAACCTGGCGCACCAGGCGTTTTAGCTGTACAGCATGATCGCAGGCATTGAGCACATGGCGGGTGTGATGCAAGTTGATTTCAAACTGCCCCGGCGATGCTTCCGCCAGCGCACCGTCAGCCGGTATCCCTTGTAAATGCGCCAGGGAATCGATATCACCCAGTACCGCTGAGAAATGGTCAAGATTATCGACAGAATAGACCTGGCTCTGCATGCTGCGTTCGTCGCTGCCCGGCGCACACGGTGGCTGAATATCGCCTTCCGCGTCACGCTGCTTATCGACCAGATAGAACTCCAGCTCTACCGCTACCACCGGAAACAAACCTCGATTGCGCAGTCGCTGCCAGAGGTGATTGAGTACGTTTCGGGGTTCAACGTCAAAGGGAGTGCCATCTTGATTGCACATAGTCAGCAGAACCTGTGCCAGATGGTGCGGATCCGCCGCTGAGGGGGTTAAGGTGCCTTCAACCGGCATGCAAAGGTTGTCGGGTTCGCCCAGCACCTGGCCGAGCCCGGCCTCTTCAACGGTATTGCCCAGAATATCCATAGCGAAGACCGATGCCGGGAAGTAGCAACCCTTATCGAGTTTTGTCAGGCTGGCGATGGGGATGCGTTTACCGCGAAATACCCCGTTTAAATCATTAAGAAGAATATCGGCATACTGCGTTTCAGGATGGCGTTCCAGATAAGCTTTCACTTCATTCTGGAACGCGCTGGTTCGTTTTTCTTCACTGTGCCGCGTGAAGTCTTCAACTTCGACAATATTGGTCATCGCATCACCTTTTCAGGTTGTTGAATACTGCTCAAAATAACAGCCACTCCCTTAACATAGCGCCAACACAAAAAGTGTGCAAATGTAACTATGCGCTTTATATTTGCGCTTATTGCGTTTGAATATTAAGCACCTGATTGCTAGATTGAAAATATATTGCACAGTTTTCGGCCATTCCGGGCTCGAATGGTTGATATATTGACCAGCGTGAGGAGGGATTGATGGGCATTATTTTTGACAAGCCGTTGATTGGCGTGGTGATGTGCCAGACCAACATGGGCGGCCACCCGACGCAGATGGTGCATAACAAATACCTTGATGCCATTTTATCGACTGGCGGTATCCCGCTCGCCCTGCCCCACGGACTGATGGCCGCTCCTCAGCGGTTAGACAATGCCATGGCGGTGCTGGACGGCATTCTGCTGACCGGCAGCCCCAGCAATATTGAACCCTACCACTACGGCGAGAGCGGCAAAGAAGCCCTGGCCGATCCCGGCCGCGATACGCTCTCTTTTGCCCTGATCCGCTATGCGCTGGACCACCAGATGCCATTGCTGGCGATTTGTCGCGGCTTACAGGAACTGGTGGTAGCCACCGGCGGTACGCTGCACCGTCAGTTACATCAGGTTGCGGGCCTTCAGGAGCATCGTGAGGACGAGGAACTGTCGCTGGACCAGCAATATGCGCCGGCGCATGAAGTCTGGGTGGAACCCGGAGGCTTGCTGGCACCGCTGGTGAATCACTGTGAAAAATTTTGGGTTAACTCCCTGCACCAGCAGGGTATCCGTTCGCCGGGTGATGCCTTGCGCATTGAGGCGCGTGCCGGAGACGGGCTGATCGAGGCTGTCAGCCATCGCCAGCACCCGTTTGCGCTGGCGGTGCAGTGGCATCCTGAATGGCACAGCGACAGCTCGGCGCTGTCACGTCAATTGTTTGAAGGCTTTCTCGCCGCCTGCGCGGCATCAAAAAAGGACGCGCAGCAATGAGTGAAACCACGCTGGCGCCGGGACGGCGCCTATCCGAAATCCGGCAACAGATGGGATTGTCCCAGCGTCGCGTAGCGGAGCTTTCCGGCCTGACGCACAGCGCCATCAGTACAATTGAACAGGACAAAGTCAGCCCGGCCGTCAGCACGCTGCAAAAACTTCTCAAGGTATACGGCCTGTCGCTGTCCGAGTTTTTTGCCGAAAAAGTGCAGGATGAACCGCCAAAGGTGGTGATCGATGCCCATGAGCTGATCGATATCGGCAGTCAGGGCGTATCGCTGCGTCTGATCCACAATGGCAATCCTCAGCGCACGCTGGCGATGCTGCTGGAAACCTACGAACCCGGCGCCACCACCGGCGAAAAAATCCGCCATCAGGGGGAAGAGACCGGCACGCTGCTGGAAGGCGAAATCATTCTGACGATCAGCGGCCAGCACTTCGCACTTCACGCCGGGCAGAGCTATGTGATTGATACCGGCAAACCGCACAGCTTTACCAATTCGTCCACGCGGCCCTGCCGCATTATCAGCGCACATACCCCGGCCACATTCTGACGGCCAGAGGCGATGCTGTTTCCGATCGCCTCTGAGGCAGTGATTAAGGGAGAAGAGATGGAACATATCAACAGCTATTATGCCGCCACCACGAATCCGCACGATCCCTGGCCGGTGCTGGACGGGGATATCCATTGCGACGTCTGCATCATTGGCGGAGGCTTTACCGGACTGTCGTCTGCCCTGTTCCTCACCGAGGCGGGCTACGATGTGGTATTGCTGGAGGCGGCCCGGGTGGGTTTCGGTGCCAGCGGGCGCAATGGCGGCCAGGTGGTTAACTCTTACAGCCGCGATGTTGACGTTATTGAGCAGCGCTACGGCAAAGAAACTGCACGTCTGCTCGGCAGCATGATGTTTGAAGGCGCAACGATCATCCGCGATCGCATCGATCGCTATGCGATTCGCTGCGATTATCGTCCGGGCAGTATTTTCGCCGCGTTGAATAACCGCCAGATGCAGCATCTGACAACTCAACACCAGCTGTGGCAGCGCTATGGCAATCACGACGTCGAACTGCTGGACCAGAGTGGCATACGACGAGAAATAGGCACTGAGCGCTATGTCGGCGGGCTGCTGGATAAACGTGGTGGCCATATTCACCCGTTGAATCTGGCGCTGGGTGAGGCCGAAGCCATTCGCCGCCACGGCGGGCGTATTTATGAAAACTCTGCCGTGACTGCCGTAAACTATGGCACTCCGCATCGGGTGCGTACCGGGCGCGGTGAGGTGACTGCGCGTTTTGTCATCTTTGCCGGGAATGCTTATCTCGCACCACATCTTGAACCGCGGCTGGCGAAAAAAAGCCTGCCCTGTGGTTCACAAATTATTGCCACCGAACCGCTGTCGGCCGACCAGGCCCTCTCGCTACTGCCTAACCATCGCTGCGTGGAGGACTGTAACTATCTGCTGGATTACTTCCGTCTGACGGCGGACAACCGTCTGCTGTATGGGGGAGGCGTGATCTACGGGGCGCGCGATCCGGGCGATATTGATGCCCTTATCCGCCCGAAACTCATGAAGACCTTCCCGCAGCTGGCTGGCGTGAAGTTTGACTATGCGTGGAGCGGTAATTTCCTGCTGACCCTGTCGCGGATGCCACAGTTTGGGCGTCTGGAGAACGGCGTTTACTATATGCAGGGTGACAGCGGCCACGGCGTAACCTGTACCCATCTCGCCGGGAAGCTGGTCACCGAAGCCATGCAGGGAGATGCCGGGCGCTTTGATGCGTTTGCCCGGCTACCGCACCTGCCCTTCCCCGGCGGTCGTCGTCTGCGCGTGCCGTTAACCGCGATCGGTGCGGCGTGGTATGCATTACGAGACCGGCTGGGCGTGTAAGCGGGCCGGACATCAGCACGGGGCGACCGGAAAAAGCGTCCCCCCTACCACAACCCCTTGTTGATTATGACAATGGCATCCTGGCAGGATCGGGATAACGGTACTCAAACCCCAGCTCGCGACAGATTTTACTGCCGTCGATCAGCTTACCGCTGTTTTTATCATGGTCTGCCTGGAAGGTTGGCGGCGTCAGCCCTAACTGCCGCGCAACCTGCGGGTAAAACTGATTACGCGCCGGATGCTGCGGGGCACTGAGATTATAGATATGCCCGCCTTTCGGCGTCTGCAACAGCAGGCTAATCGCCGCAATCACATCGTCCAGGTGCACCAGGTTGACACCCTGATTGCCATTGGCGATATCGGTTTTTCCGGCGAGGAAACGTCCGGGGTGGCGATGTGGGCCAACCAGTCCGGAAAGACGTAAGATATCCACCGAGGTGTTCGGCAGCTTGTGCAGCCAGCTCTCCAGCGTCTTTAGCGTCTGTCCGGCCACGGTGACCGGGTCCAGCACGCTGCTCTCTTTAGTGAGGCCGCTATGCTCACCGTAAACCGAGGTTGAACTGGTAAAGATAATCCGTGGCACGTTAAACGCCAGCGCACTGTCTACCAGTTGCTGCACGGACAGCAGATAATTTTCGCCCCCCGCCGCCGTCCGGCTGGCCGGTAACGTCACCACCAGCGCATCCACGCTGAGTAGCGCCTCAAGATCGTCTGCCTCGCAGTTCAGTTCCGGTGTCAATTCAAGAAGATAACTGTCAATACCGCTTGCTCGCGCAGCATTTACGCCATCAGGCGTGGTTTTCGTACCAGTGACCTGCCAGCCAGCGCCCGCCAGCGACATCGCCAGTGGCATACCTAACCATCCCAGGCCAACAATTGCGACTCGTTTCATCCCTCAGCTCCTGTAGTTAACGCAGATCGTGCAGACCGCTATCTTGTCAGGCTACGCCAGCGCTCAGTCGGTGACAACCGACAGTTGATAAGAGAATTTTTCAACATTGACAAAAAAGTGTTGCGCCACGCGTCCATTCTCGTTAGGTTATTTGTCACGTAATGAATATCCATTCATCCAAGAGAATTTTATGACACGCGTTCAGTTCAATCACCATCATCACCATCACCCTGACTAGTCTTTCAGGCGATGTGTGCTGGAAGACGATCAGGATCTTCCAGTGGTGCAGAACGCAAACTCAGCCCCCGGAAGATCGCCTTCCGGGGGCTTTTTTTATGCCCTCTGATCAGAAGAACGCGGATACACCATACAGACAGGAAAAGGATAAGAACCCATGTTAGATAACACCCGTTTACGCATAGCTATGCAGAAATCAGGCCGTTTAAGCGATGAATCACGCGAATTGCTCGCGCGCTGCGGTATTAAGATCAACCTCCAACAGCAGCGCCTGATCGCCTTCGCCGAAAACATGCCGATTGATATTCTGCGGGTGCGCGATGACGATATTCCGGGCCTGGTGATGGATGGCGTGGTCGATCTGGGGATTATCGGTGAAAACGTGCTGGAAGAAGAGCTGCTGACTCGCCGTGCACAGGGCGAAGATCCCCGTTACTTCACGCTGCGCCGCCTCGACTTCGGTGGCTGTCGACTGTCGCTGGCGATGTCCGTTGATGACGAATATACCGGGCCACAGTGTTTACAAAACACCCGCATTGCCACCTCTTATCCGCACTTGCTGAAAAAGTACCTGGACAAGCAGGGCGTCAACTTCAAATCCTGCCTGCTGAACGGTTCCGTCGAAGTCGCCCCACGCGCCGGCCTGGCCGATGCGATCTGCGACCTGGTCTCGACCGGCGCCACGCTGGAAGCCAACGGTCTGCGTGAAGTGGAAGTGATCTACCGCTCTAAAGCCTGCCTGATTCAGCGCGATGGCGAAATGCCTGCTGCCAAGCAGGAGCTGATCGACAAACTGATGACCCGTATCCAGGGTGTGATCCAGGCGCGTGAATCCAAATACATCATGCTGCACGCACCGAGCGAACGCCTGGACGATATCATCGCCCTGCTGCCGGGTGCTGAGCGCCCCACCCTGCTGCCGCTGGCCGGTGATAAGAGCCGTGTAGCGATGCACATGGTCAGTACTGAAACCCTGTTCTGGGAAACAATGGAAAAACTGAAAGCCCTGGGTGCCAGTTCCATTCTGGTACTGCCCATTGAGAAGATGATGGAGTAATTCGATGGCGACCCTGATGACCCCCATTGCCTGGCAGGATTGCAGTGCCGAACAGCAGCAGACCCTGCTGCTTCGCCCGGCGCTTGGCGCCTCTGACAGCATCAGTGCCACCGTGCGCGGCATTCTCGACAAGGTTTCGAGTGAAGGTGACGATGCGTTGCGTTATTACAGCGCCACCTTCGATAAAACTCAGGTTGATGCACTGCGCGTCAGCGAACAGCAGATCACCGATGCCTGTGCGCGATTGGGTGATGAGATCAAGCAGGCGATGGCTGTTGCGGTCGCCAATATTGATACCTTCCATCAGGCGCAGCAGCTGCCGCCGGTGGATATCGAAACACAACCCGGCGTGCGCTGCCAGCAGGTCACGCGCCCGATAGCGTCAGTCGGCCTCTATATTCCGGGTGGCACGGCTCCGCTGTTCTCCACGGTACTGATGCTGGCTACCCCGGCGCGTATCGCAGGCTGTGGCCGAGTGGTGCTCTGCTCTCCACCCCCGATTGCCGATGAAATCCTTTATGCTGCACGGCTGTGTGGCGTGCAGGAAGTGTTCCAGGTCGGCGGGGCGCAGGCGATTGCCGCCCTCGCCTTCGGGACAGAATCCGTGCCTAAGGTGGATAAAATTTTTGGTCCTGGCAATGCGTATGTCACCGAGGCCAAACGTCAGGTGAGCCAGCGCATGGACGGCGCGGCGATTGATATGCCTGCTGGCCCGTCTGAAGTGCTGGTGATTGCCGATGAAGGGGCCACGCCGGACTTCGTGGCCTCTGATCTGCTGTCACAGGCGGAACACGGCCCGGATTCGCAGGTGATCCTACTGACGCCGTCGCAAACCATGGCCGTGGCGGTCGCCGAAGCCGTTGAACGCCAGCTGGCTGAACTGCCTCGTGCGGCCACGGCAGCAAAAGCCCTGGAAAGCAGCCGCCTGATTGTAATGCGTGATCTGCAACAGTGCGTTGAAGTCAGCAACCGTTACGGGCCTGAGCACCTGATCATTCAGACGCGCCAGGCACGCGACCTGGTCGACAGTATCACCAGTGCCGGTTCTGTGTTTCTCGGTGACTGGTCACCAGAATCCGCAGGTGACTATGCCTCGGGAACCAACCACGTCCTGCCGACCTACGGTTATACCGCCACCTGTTCCAGCCTGGGACTGGCGGATTTCCAGAAGCGCATGACCGTGCAGGAACTGACAAAGCAGGGTTTTATGGGGCTGGCGGCCACCATTGAAACCCTCGCCGCTGCCGAGCAACTGACTGCCCACAAAAATGCCGTGACCCTGCGCGTAGCCGCACTGAAGGAGAAGCCATGAGCAGCAAGATTGAAGATCTGGCCCGTGCTAATGTGCGCGCCCTGACGCCCTACCAGTCGGCACGCCGTCTGGGGGGCAACGGTGATGTCTGGCTGAACGCCAATGAATACCCGCTGGCGGTGCCGTTTGAGCTCAGCCAGCAGACCCTGAATCGCTACCCGGAATGTCAGCCTAAGTTAGTGATTGAGCGTTACGCGGCCTATGCGGGACTGACGCCGGAGCAGGTGCTGGTGAGCCGCGGTGCTGATGAAGGCATCGAACTGTTAATGCGCGCCTTTTGTGAACCGGGTAAAGACGCGGTGTTGTTCTGCCCGCCGACCTACGGTATGTACAGCGTCAGCGCTGAAACCATCGGCATTGAATACCGTACGGTAGAAGCACGCGAAGACTGGCAGCTGAATCTGCCCGCCATCGCTGACCAGTTAGACAATGTGAAACTGGTGTATGTGTGCAGCCCGAACAACCCGACCGGAAATCTGATCAACCCGGATGATATTCGCCAGCTACTGGAGATGACCCGTGGCAAAGCGCTGGTCGTCGCCGATGAAGCCTATATTGAGTTCTGCCCTTCGGCCTCACTCGCTGGCTGGCTGAAAGATTACCCGCACCTGGTGGTGCTCCGTACGCTGTCTAAAGCGTTTGCGCTGGCAGGGCTGCGCTGTGGTTTCACTCTCGCCAACGCCGATGTCATTGCGCTGCTGATGAAAGTGATCGCCCCTTACCCGCTCTCTACGCCTGTGGCGGATATTGCGGGTCAGGCACTGAGCGAGCAGGGCATTGCACTGATGCGCCAGCATGTGAGCGAGCTGGTCGCCACCCGGGAAAAGCTGATTGCCGATCTGCGTACGCTAGACTGCGTTGAGCAGGTGTTTGAGAGCGATACCAACTATATTCTGGCGCGCTTCTCCGCCTCAAGTCAGGTGTTTAAGACCTTGTGGGATCAGGGCATTATTCTGCGCGATCAGAACAAACAGCCTGGTCTGGCGGGCTGCCTGCGCATCTCTATTGGCACGCGCGAAGAGTGTGAACGCGCAGTGGCCGCACTAACATTATTACCCGGTTCATCCGTATCTCAGGAGCAAGCATGAGTCAGAAAGTCCTTTTTATCGATCGCGATGGCACCCTCATTTCTGAGCCGCCAGAAGATTTTCAGGTAGACCGCATGGATAAACTGGCCTTCGAGCCTGACGTCATCCCTGCCCTGCTGTCGTTACAAAAAGCGGGCTATCAGTTGGTGATGATCACCAATCAGGATGGCCTGGGGACCAGCAGCTTCCCGCAGGACGATTTCGACGGTCCGCATAATCTGATGATGCAGATCCTCCGTTCACAGGGCGTGAACTTTAGCGACATTCTGATTTGTCCGCATAAGCCGGAAGATCACTGCGACTGCCGTAAGCCAAAAACCAAAATGGTGGAGGCCTGGCTGGCGGAAGGCGCACTGGATATCGCCAACAGCTATGTGATTGGTGACCGCGCAACTGACGTGCAGCTGGCGCAGAACATGGGCATCACCGGTCTGCTGTACAGCAAAGACCTCAACTGGAACGCGATTGAACAGCAGCTGACGAAGCGTGACCGTTATGCGCTGGTGCAACGCAACACCAAAGAGACGCAGATTAAAGTCGAAGTGTGGCTGGATCGCGAAGGCGACAGCAAAATTAATACCGGCGTGGGTTTCTTTGACCATATGCTCGATCAGATCTCTACCCACGGCGGCTTCCGCATGAACATCGACGTGAAAGGCGATCTCTATATTGACGATCACCACACCGTGGAAGATACCGGGCTGGCGCTGGGTGAAGCCCTGCTGAAAGCACTGGGTGAAAAACGTGGCATCGGTCGTTTCGGTTTCGTGCTGCCAATGGACGAATGCCTGGCACGCTGCGCACTGGATATCTCCGGTCGTCCGCACCTCGAATATAAAGCGGAGTTCAGCTATCAGCGCGTTGGCGATCTGAGCACCGAGATGGTGGAACACTTCTTCAGCTCACTCTCTTACACCATGGCCAGCACCCTGCACCTGCGCACCAAAGGCAAAAATGACCATCACCGCGTTGAAAGCTTGTTTAAAGCCTTCGGCCGCACGCTGCGTCAGGCGATCCGCGTGGAGGGAAATACCCTGCCAAGCTCAAAAGGAGTGCTGTGATGGATGTGGTGATCCTCGATACCGGCTGCGCCAACCTGTCCTCCGTTAAGTGGGCGGTACAGCGCCTTGGCTATGATCCGGTGGTCAGTAAAGAAGCGGATATCGTGCTGAACGCCGACAAACTGTTTCTGCCCGGCGTGGGCACCGCACAGGCAGCGATGGATCAGCTGCGTGAACGCGAACTGATCGCGCTGATTAAAGCCTGTACCCAACCGGTACTGGGTATCTGCCTCGGTATGCAACTGCTGGGCAGCGGTAGCGACGAGAGCGGCGGCGTACCCACACTGAATATCATCGACCAGCCTGTGCAGCGCATGAAAGATCACGGCCTGCCGCTGCCACATATGGGATGGAATCAAATCACCTCGCAAGCGGGTAACCACCTGTTTCGCGGTATTGAAGACGGTGCCTATTTCTACTTCGTGCACGGCTACGCCATGCCGGTCAATGAATACACCATTGCCCAGTGCAATTATGGCGAAGCCTTTACCGCCGCCGTGCAGAAAGATAATTTCTTTGGCGTGCAGTTCCACCCGGAGCGTTCCGGTGCCGCTGGCGCGCAGCTGCTGAAAAACTTCCTGGAGATGTAACCGGCATGATTATCCCGGCATTAGATTTAATTGATGGCAAGGTGGTGCGTCTGCACCAGGGCGATTACGGCCAGCAACGCGACTATGGCAGCGACCCGCTGCCGCGCTTACAGGATTATGAAGCACAGGGTGCGCAGGCACTGCATCTGGTCGATCTGACCGGGGCAAAAGATCCGGCCGCACGTCAGATCCCCCTGCTGACCAAACTGCTGGCAGGCGTCTCCGTCCCGGTGCAGGTGGGTGGCGGTATCCGCACCAAAGAGGATGTGGACGCGCTGTTAAAGGCGGGTGCCACACGCGTAGTGGTGGGGTCTACGGCGGTGAAACAGCCGGAAGAAGTGCAGCAGTGGTTTAAACAATACGGCGCGGAAGCGATTGTGCTGGCGCTGGACGTACGCATTGATGCCAGTAACCGTAAAGAAGTGGCGATCAGCGGCTGGCAGGAAGCCAGCGGCATCACGCTGGAGGAAGTGATTGAGCAGTTTTTGCCGTTCGGCCTGAAACACGTGCTGTGCACGGATATTTCACGCGATGGCACACTCAGTGGCTCTAACGTTGAACTGTATCGCGAAGTGTCTGCCCGCTACCCGAGCATTGCTTTCCAGTCCTCCGGCGGCATCGGCTCTCTGGACGATATTGCTGCCCTGCGCGGCTGTGGCGCTCAGGGCGTGATCGTGGGTCGCGCTCTGCTGGAAGATAAATTCACCGCATCGGAGGCTATCTCATGCTGGCAAAACGGATAATCCCTTGCCTGGACGTACGTGACGGCCAGGTCGTGAAAGGCGTGCAGTTCCGCAACCACGAAATCATCGGCGATATCGTGCCACTGGCGCAGCGCTACGCTCAGGAAGGGGCCGACGAACTGGTGTTTTATGATATCACCGCATCCAGTGATGGCCGTGTGGTGGATAAAAGCTGGATCTCGCGCGTGGCAGAAGTGATTGATATTCCTTTCTGCGTGGCCGGGGGCATTAAGTCGGTTGAAGATGCCGCCCTGCTGCTCTCGTTCGGCGCGGATAAGATTTCGATTAATTCCCCGGCACTCGCCGATCCCTCCCTTATCACGCGCCTGGCCGATCGCTTTGGCGTGCAGTGCATTGTGGTGGGCATCGATACCTGGTATGACAGTGAAAGCGGCAAGTACCATGTGAATCAGTACACCGGCGATGAAAGCCGGACCAAAGTCACCACGTGGGAAACCCTCGACTGGGTGGAAGAAGTGCAGAAGCGTGGCGCGGGTGAGATTGTGCTGAACATGATGAACCAGGATGGCGTGCGCAATGGTTACGACCTGGTACAACTGCAAAAAGTACGTGCACGCTGTAAAGTACCGCTGATTGCTTCCGGCGGCGCGGGCACCATGGAGCATTTCCATGAGGCCTTCCGCGATGCTGACGTTGACGGCGCACTGGCAGCTTCAGTGTTCCATAAACAGATTATTAATATCGGTGAGCTGAAAAGCTACCTGATTGAAAAAGGTGTGGAGATTCGCGCGTGTTAACAGAACAACAACTGTCCCAGCTCGACTGGGTGAAAACCGACGGCATGATGCCCGCTATCGTCCAGCACGCGGTGTCTGGTGAAGTGCTGATGCATGGGTATATGAATCAGGAAGCGCTGGCGAAGACGCTGGAGATTGGCAAAGTGACCTTCTGGTCACGCACTAAACAGCGCCTGTGGACGAAAGGTGAATCCTCGGAGCACTTTCTGAATGTAGTGAGCATCACGCCAGACTGCGATAACGATACGCTGCTGCTGCTGGTCAATCCGGTCGGCCCAACCTGCCATCGTGGCACCACAAGCTGTTTCTCGCCCGCAGCAACAGACTGGACTTTCCTCTATCAACTGGAGCAGATCCTGGCTGAGCGTAAACACGCTGACCCGAAAAGCTCCTATACTGCCAGCCTGTATGCCAGCGGCACTAAGCGCATTGCACAGAAAGTCGGTGAGGAAGGCGTGGAAGTGGCACTGGCTGCGACCGTCAACGACCGTCATGAGCTGACCAATGAAGCCTCTGATTTGGTCTATCATCTGCTGGTCCTGCTGCAGGACCAGGATCTGAACCTGTCAACGGTGATTGAGAATCTGCGTCAGCGTCATAAGTAAGCCCGTCTAATTATCAGGCCGGATCATCCCGGCCTGCATTCTACTCTGCCTACTCTGCTCTCATCCTCAAACGATAATCAGCGACCACAGTACGCCCGATAACAATCGCTGAACCTGCAATCGCGCCCAAAATAGCGGCCAGCAACAGCACTACCGTCTTTTTGGGTTTGACAGGCGCAGCAGGTAAATCGGGTTGTTTAATATAAGTGAATGGCTGTAACTTCTCAGCGTCAGGCTTCAACTGTGACAGTGCCAGGAGCTGAGATTGTGTATCGAAATACTGTTTATTGAGTATGAGAGGCTTGTTGGCCTCATTAGCAATCATCGCACTTAGCGCATGGGTACCCAGCAGATATAACGTATCATCCGACAGGTTCTCCGCTTGGGTCAGTTGAGAGCTGGAAATATTCGAATCTTCAGCAATCTTCAATGCATAGCGAATAACTTCCATACGATGTGCATTACGCTGCTGCGCGATTTTTTTCTGCGCTTCCAGGGATACGTTCAGTTCGCGTTGTATCGCAATAAGGTTAGTTTTGATTTCAGCGACATAATCATTCACCAGGGAGGTATTCACCTGCTGGATGTAGCTTGACAGCTGCGCCTGAGCGTGGCTGGCAGTATCGGCCGTGACTGAGATGCTAAGGGGATAGTTAAGCGGTTTGTCTATGACTTTAATATCGACGGAGTTTGATGCGGCAAGCGAAGCACTAAAGCGACTAAACAGGCTTTGCTGAAGCATATCCGGAGAGAACTGTCCTGATTTACTCTGAGCGCTGTTACCGTTGTTATCAGTATCATTTATTGCATAGACTTGATTTAAAATACCACTGTAATAGACCATCTGGCCGAAATCGGGTTGCGTCACTATGGCCGTTGATATCCATTTAGATTTAACCGAGGCAAGATAGATTCCTGCACACGCCAGGCTGGCCGCTATTATTGCAATAATGATCCACTTACCCTTCCATAACTGGAAAAAAATATCCAGCAGGTTCAGTTCATCATGCTTTACAGATTCTAATTGTTCAAAGGCAGTTGTATTTTTTTGGCTCATCGTGACTCAACTTAAAAAAAACTGATATCGTTTTTATGGTTATGCGAATAAAAGATAGTCGAGCAATTAGCAGAACACCAGAAGGATAGTCTTAAAATCGAGGAGAAAAAATGAAATACCCCCCGTAAAACGGGGGGTTAAGCATTGACTTAGTCCAGCCACTCGGTGTGGAACACACCTTCTTTATCAGTACGCTTGTAAGTATGCGCACCAAAGTAGTCACGCTGCGCCTGGATCAGGTTCGCAGGCAGTACCGCTGAACGGTAGCTGTCGTAGTAGGCGATGGCCGCAGAGAAGGTTGGCGTTGGGATACCGTTTTGTACCGCCCAGGCCACAACATCACGCAATGCCTGCTGATATTCATCAGCGATATTTTTGAAATACGGAGCCAGCAGCAGGTTAGCGATGTCAGCATCAACAGCATAAGCATCGGTAATTTTCTGCAGGAACTGAGCACGGATAATGCAGCCCGCACGGAAAATTTTAGCGATTTCACCATAGTGCAGATCCCAGTTGTTTTCCGTAGAGGCCGCTTTCAGCTGAGAGAAGCCCTGTGCGTAAGAAACAATCTTACCGAGGTAAAGTGCACGGCGCACTTTCTCAACGAACTCTGCTTGATCACCGCTGACGGTCTGAACCTTAGGACCGCTCAGCACTTTAGATGCTGCAACGCGCTGGGTTTTCAGTGAAGAGAGGTAACGGGCAAACACGGATTCGGTGATCAGTGACAGTGGCTCACCGAGGTCCAGTGAGCTCTGGCTGGTCCACTTACCGGTGCCTTTGTTCGCGGCTTCATCCAGGATCACATCAACCAGGTAGTTACCCTCTTCGTCTTTCTTCGTGAAGATATCTTTGGTGATGTCGATCAGGTAGCTGCTCAGCTCGCCTTCATTCCACTCGCTAAAGGTCTTAGCCAGATCGTCGTTGCTCAGGTTCAGTGCGCCTTTCAGCAGTGAATAGGCTTCAGCGATTAACTGCATGTCACCGTATTCAATACCGTTGTGAACCATCTTGACATAATGACCCGCACCGTCCGGCCCCATGTAAGCCACACAGGCTTCGCCTTCAGCGACAGCAGCGATCTCAGTCAGGATTGGCGCAACCAGTTCGTAAGCTTCTTTCTGGCCGCCAGGCATGATAGATGGGCCTTTAAGCGCGCCCTCTTCACCACCGGATACACCGGTACCGATGAAGTTGAAGCCCTGCTCGGACAGCTCGCGGTTACGGCGAATGGTGTCTTTATAGAAGGTGTTACCGCCATCGATCAGGATATCGCCTTTATCGAGGTGTGGCGTCAGGGAAGCGATGGTTTTGTCGGTCGCTTCACCGGCCTGCACCATCAAAAGGATACGACGAGGTTTTTCCAGAGAGTCAACAAACTCTTCGATGCTGTAGTGTGGAACCAGTTTTTTGCCTGGGTTCTCAGCCACGACTTCATCGGTTTTTTCACGCGAGCGGTTGAAGATAGAAACTGTGTAGCCACGGCTCTCGATGTTGAGTGCCAGATTACGGCCCATTACAGCCATACCTACAACGCCGATCTGTTGCTTGGACATTACCTACTCCTGTCTGGGTGGAAAACCCGCAGTTCTGTGACTGCGGTCAATGTTCCAGACATGTTAACTCAGGTTTAGGGGGGGGTGGTAGTGATTGGTGCGATAGATATTGCTAAGTTCACAGCGCCAAAAACCCTGCATAATGGAGGCCTTACCAGCGAGATATCCCCCAAAAAATGTATTAAATCAGAGAATAGTTTTCACAGCGGAAGTTGAACAATTTTGCTTAAAGTCTGGTTAACATACTTAATCGCTTCATCAATATCGCTTGATTCAGAATAACACCGTAATTCGGGTGCATTACCTGAAGGGCGGAGGTGAATGATATCACCGTTGTTCAACGTCATTCTCAACCCATCAGTACTATCAGTCGATGCAACCAACAGCTCCGAAAAACCTAAGTCGTCAATCAATGTCTGCGGATTGAGTAATGCCCTCGCAATGATTGCAGTGCTGGTTTCGGTAGGAAAGTCTTTCACTCGCTCGGAAAAAGTATAACGTCCCGGGAGCTTTGCCACTAAGGAGGAAATAGAACAATCCCGACTTGCGGAAAAAAGCACTAAAGCCGGCAGTACAGCATCACGGGTGGGTAAGGCATGCAAGATCGCCCCCTCCATATGAATGTCACTGCCTAATAAAAAACCTCCATTAGCCTCAAAGCCGGCAATTTTCGATGACTCAGCACGCAAAGTGTTAAATTCTTCAATCACAAATGGTGAGCCAATTTGGGTGCGTGTGACTTTAGTAAATCGCCCGCTTAACTCAACTGCTGTGTTACAGCTGACAGGGATTGCCAGCATCTCTATATTGAGTGCGTCGGCACAAAGCAATCCAAGTATATCACCACGGAGCCACTCTCCGTTTTCGTCAGCGACCAGAGGCCGGTCACCATCTCCATCAGTAGAGAAAATAGCATCTAAATGATGCATGGAAGCCCATTTACGGGCTTTCTCAATGTCCGTCTGGCTGACGGCTTCGGTATCAATGGGTACGAATTCATCACTACGTTCAAGCGAAATAATTTCCGCTCCCAGACGAGTGAAAAGTTCAGGATAGATATCACGTCCTGCACTGGAATGTTCGTAAATGCCGATCTTTTTATTCTTCAACACATTTTTAGGTAAAAAGTCAGTATAACGAGAAATATAACGCTCTACCGCAACATTTGTCTTAATAAAATCAGGTAATGACAGTGACAGCGAAAAGCTTTTATCACATTGCAGAATGTTAACTTCATCTTTTTTAGTGATTTCACCTTCCGGTGTATAAAATTTCAGACCATTACGATCGAAAGGGATATGGCTTCCAGTTACCATGATGCAGGGAATCGCACACTCCATGGCATAAAAAGCCAACGCTGGAGTGGGTAAAACCCCGCAATATATAGTTTCGATACCTAAATCGATTAGAGCAGCAGCACAACGCCGTGCAATATTTTCACTTTCCGGTCTGTTATCGATACCAATCGCTAATTTCGAGAAACTATATTTCTTTTTTATAACATCAATAAAGGCATGTGTGTATGACTGACACACTTCCGACGTAAAATCTACAGCCAGTCCTCTGGCACCGCTTGTACCAAAAGCAGTTCCACTCTGCTTTAGAATATCTGAGGTATTCAATTATATATCCCTAATTCTGAAATGAAAGTTCTCAAGGAACCCGTACCGTGTCGTCATCCTCAAGATAGCTACCGGTCTTAATCTCAATGACTTCAAGAGGTACTTTGCCAGGATTTTCCAAAGAATGAGAAACACCAGCAGGGATAAATGTAGATTTGTTACTCGTTAATGTGAAAACTTCGTCACCGCAATGCACCATAGCAGTACCTGAGACCACTATCCAATGCTCTGCCCGATGATAGTGAATTTGATTTTTTATTTTCTTTCCAGGATGTAAGGTTATACGGTTAACTTGGTAATCACTGCCCTTTTCTATAATATCGAACTCACCCCAGGGCCTGTAGATAACATGATGGTTAATATGCTCTGTGCGGCCCAAAGAATTGAGTTTCTCAACGACTTTTTTCACATCCTGTACACTATTCCTGCTTGCAATTAACGTCGCATCTTTGGTATTTACGATTACCAAATCGGAAACACCAACGACTGCAATAAGTCCATTATCTCCATAGATATAATTATCTTTACTGTCTATTTCGACCGTATCACCTCGAATGACGTTCCCGTTTTTATTCTTTTTGGAAATATCCCATAATGATGACCATGAACCCACATCATTCCACTGCGCATTCATTGGAACGACAACACTTTCATGCGTGTGCTCCATAACAGCAAAATCGATCGACTCTGAGGGACAATTCGAAAAACACGCGCCATCAATTCTGATAAAATCTAGATCTTTATAGGCTCCATCGTAAGCGGCCTTACAAGCAAGTAAAATATCTGGGCGATATTTCTCCAGTTCACTCAAATAGGTCGAGGATCTAAACAGGAACATGCCACTATTCCATAAATAATCACCTTCAGAGAGAAATCTTTCTGCAACGGCTAAGCAAGGTTTTTCATGAAAGCTATCTACAGCATAACCCGTATCGGAAACCTTAAACCCTTTTTTGATATACCCATATCCAGTTTCAGGGGTTTTGGGTTCAATACCAAAAGTGACTAACTTACCGGCATTAGCAAATTCAATAGCATCTCTAACTGCACTTTCAAAAGATTGAGTATCTTTAATAACATGATCAGCAGCTAAAACCAGTAATAACGGGTCACGGCCAGAAGAGATTTCTTTAAATGCAGCCAGTGCAACAGCTGGTGCTGTGTTTTTCCCTACCGTCTCTAATAAAATTTCAATTTTTTTATTTTTAATATTTCTTAACTGCTCAGCGACAAGGAATCTATGTTCGTTATTACAAATAACTAAAGAGTCGGTATATTCGATATTCGTAAGGCGATTAAAGGTATCCTGCAACATTGAGTCATCTGTATACAATGAAAGGAATTGCTTAGGGTAGCTCATTCTAGATAATGGCCACATTCTGGAACCGGAACCTCCGGCGAGAATGACAGGGATCAGCATTCTTACATCCTATAGATTGTGCGAAATTAATTTATTTCAAGAAGAATGATTTATATAGATCATATGTTTTTTCTACCATAACTTTTGAGTCAAAGTTTTTCTCAAAATAATCTTTAATAGTACCAAAAACGACAGAATTAGAAGTAATAGCATTTATTGCTTCAGCAAGTTCTTCAGGAGACCTGGGTTTTACCACCAGTCCTGAGACGCCATGCCTATTCACCCAACCAACACCAGATCCTGGAATATCGCAAGAAACAACTGGAGTGTTAAGTGAAAAAGCTTCTAATTGCACGACACCGAAAGCTTCAGACTTCTCGATTGATGGTAAACAAAAAACATCACATGCTTCATACCATGAAGGCAAGTCTTCATCTTTTACAAACCCCAGTAGCTTTACTTTCTCAGAGAGATTGTTTAATTCAATAACTTTCTCAAGTTTGGCTTTATCAGGTCCCGTTCCTCCGATAACGATGACAGTATTGGACGGGAGAAAATTAGCAGCTTCTATCAGGTATTCGAAGCCTTTGTAATAGACAAGCCTTCCTAAAGAGAATACGATTTTCTTATCAGAATAATCATTTTTTATTTTATTAACAACAGCAGGATCTGATTTCAGAAAGCCATCTTTTATTCCAATGGGGATAACAACGACTTTTTCTTGAAAATCAGTGAGGTCTTTCGACTGCTGCCCATAAACTAGCGAAGTAGTAATGATTTTATCAGCGCGACGTAATAACCAATTTTGAAAAGGTTGATAGAAATACTTGAGTTTTTTTTGTTTTATAATATCACTATGCCAATGTACGACAATTTTCTTTGCACGAAGACTTGATGCCATTAATGCGATATTTGCTAAAGGATTAGGTAAATGGACATGTATGACGTCAAAGTCTTTAATCATATGACGACATTTATTTATATAGCTTAAAGAAAAGTCGGCAGAATTATTATGGAAATTTGAAGGGCAGCTAGAGACATTTACAGAATTGTAGGAGTAAGTTTTGAATTTTTCTTTGAGATGGTTAACACAAAGGACGTCAGTAGAGATGCCTTTTTCAACCAAACCCTCACAAATATCAGCAACGACCTGCTCAAGTCCACCAGAAAAAGGTTTATAATACTTACTTAAATGAAGAACTTTCACTGTTCCTTACCTTAATATAGAATATATTACGCTTAAGTTGAAGTTTTTCTTTTTCGAAATCTAATGCTTTTAAATAATTTATTTTAGAATGTTTTTTATAATCATCTCTTTTTAAAGAAAGAATGATTTTTTTTGCCGATAAGACATCATCTACTGGATAGATCATTGAGTGTGATATGAGTTCCTTAACGCCGGATACATTCGTGCAAACGCATGGTAAGCCATTTGACATAGCTTCGATTACCACTCTTGGTAACCCTTCCCTACGAGAAGACAGAATAAATATGTCTGAAGACTCCATTATATTTTTTTTCATTTCAGGTGATGATATATAACCAGTAAAAAACACTCGCTCATATACGCCTAGCTGGCGGGCATACTCTTTATAATCTTCTAATAATAGACCATCACCAACCACTATACCTTTGTAGTTTACTGGCAGTTGCTTAATAATATCCAAAAAAACATCAAGCCCCTTGAATTTTCTATCGAGCACTCCCGTAAACAGCAGAACTGTATCATTGTTAATCGGGTCATAGTTATTTGACCGAACATCTAAAACTTGTTCTGTTGTGTATAGTAATTTTGATAGCGTTATACTACTGTAAAAAGAGTTGAATTTTGGTTCTGATTTTTCCTCTTTTTTTAAATAGAGATCTTGTATTTCATTTTCAGTAACAAATGAAACGCAACTAGAAAAATTAAGTTGCATTTTGAATATTAAGTTAAATACAAAGCAAAGAAAATGATTTAAAATTGAAAAATTGGTAGAATGTAAAGCTTCTTGTTTGGGATTTGTTACAACCTCTAAAGAGAATTTTTTCCTTTTGAGCATGCAAACAAGTGAAAATAGATAAGCAAGAATACCAGGTGTTCTAATAATAACAGGCGTATTATCAACATATAACTTATTCGCCAAGTGCCAAATTTCAGCGAATTTTCTCAACCCAGTTCCGGTAGTGTAAATAGGTAAGAAGCTGATATTTTCGTTTTCAAATTTAACATGATTTTCAGGGCATACATCTACTTTTTCTACACGAGCAATTATTTTCACATGATCGAAGGTATCAAGATATCGTTTAAAAAACTCCTCATCTTCGATACCTTGCACATAAAACTCATTATTATAGTTTTTATATCTTCTTTCTATAGTAACTGCAATAATGCTCAAGATTTGTCCCTTTCTATCGTTGTCGAATGCCCATCAGTATAGAGTGAATTTTCAAGTATATTATTCCTGACTACCGAACCAGCACTAACAACTGAATTATCTCCTATTGATACGCCTGAAAGTATAACGGCATTGGTACCAATCCATACATTATTACCAATATGAACAGGTCTAGATTTAAACCCTTGTTGAAGCACGGGGATTGAACTCCGGAAGCGGTGGTTATGATCATAGACTTTGACATTTTCACCAAGAATTGTATTCTTTCCGATCGTGACAAGCTCATGCGAATTAATGCTTACCCCCTGATTAAAGAAAACACCTTCATCAATAATGACATTACCACCGTTGATGTTCACCGTTAGAAATCTACGAGAGTAAAACTTACCTCTGAAAGTAAGTTTTCCTTTATTAATGGTTATCAAAGTGCCTGAAGCGATATAAGAACTTAGCAACTTCGGCAAATTAATCGATTTACCAAATCGAATTTTTAAAAAAAATAGCTGTGCAGCGTATCTAATACGACTGGTGAGTTTGAAAAAATTATTTAAGTGCACGTCTCAGAGAACCTCTTAGATTGAAGAGTAATTTAGCGAACCCGGTAAGAAATCTGACAGGCGAGAGAAAAACATAAAGCATTCTGCTGTCTTTCTTTATGTAATTTAACACACCGAGAATATCAGCTTGTCTATTCATTCTTAGATAGTAGAAAAACAGTCTGAGCAGTAACGTTACCCTTGCTTTTCTAACATTCAAGAAGCGATATTTATCACTAGCCAGTGTCCAAAAATCAACATGCTTGCCAAGTTCGGTATCAATATCAGAAACCATACTCAAACTATTTTCTCTTTCACGCCGGATCGTATGGAATTGCTCGTCAAGTGCGATTTTTCCTTTAGCGGCACAATTGATGAGAAAGTAATGATCCTCCCTATACTTCAACTGCTCGTTGAAGCCACCCAATTGCTCAAAGAAAGATTTTTTCACAATAATTGTTGGAGTATTCATTAAAATCCTTCCGTAGAAAAAACCTTCCATACATTTTTTAGAATCTGTAGGTACTTTTTTGGATGATCGATGCTTAATGTTCAAAAGGTTATCGGCAACAAGAATATTGCCAAGAACTACATCAGCATTTTCATCATCGAGAACCTTTAACTGGCTGACGAGTTTTCCAGCCAGCCATACATCATCAGAATCAAGAAAAGCTAAAATCTCTCCACTAGCTCTCCTTGCCCCATAGTTCCTGGCAGAAGCTGCTCCACCGTTTTCTTTTGAAAAAATGATCGTATTCTTAAAGGAATTAACTATTTTAATGTAGTTTTCATGTTCGACCTTAGATGATCCATCATCAACAACAATAATTTCATAGTCTGTGATTTCCTGCTGAACTACAGAGTTTAAAGCATCGAATAGATATTGAGATGAGTTATAAACGGGTATTATGACCGATATTTTTTTCAATCTTAGCTCTTCTTTTTTTCAAGTCGATTAAGTAGATAGAATAAATTGAAAATGGAATTAGCAACGTATTCATATATCTATAAACTGAGTGAGTACATATCAAACCTACGATAACAATAAAGATAAAAGTATATACTTTATCTTTGAGGAAAGATGAAAAGAAGCATTTGATGAAGAGAATGATAGCTAATACATTGAATGTTCTTTGTACAATAGTCAGAGCATTAATCTCGTGGAATGGGTTAAAACTGCTTTTTAAATTTGTGATTATAGCTTGATGGAACGCATCAGATAAAATGAATGGTATGAACGAATATTGACTCACCGCTAACGTAGTTGAATCATACGTTACGTTCAACTCACCAAACCTTTTGGAAAGAGTAAATATTTTAATACGATAAGAAAGATCGCTATTCATAAACCATATTGTGCTAAGGATGGCGCCGACCACAATCAGCTTGTATAGACTTCTATTTTTATCTCGTATATAAAAAATAAAAATGATACCTGCATAAAGAGTAAATAAATCAGGGCGTGCAAGCGCTAAGAAAATGAGCGAGTTGGTTAAAAATAGCCAGCTTTTTCTCAGTGTAGCTACCATCAAGAAAGAAATAGCAGCGATACTAAAGGCTTCTTTTAAAATAAAGTATGACCAATAGCCACCGACGATCACTCCAAACAAAGAAAAGAATGCAATGTAAATTTTATGAGTTTCACTTTCAACTCTTCCCATTACATCTGACGATAAGAGCGCAAGTGAAGTCGAGAAAATGAAAATATTTATTAATCTAATAGCATCCTGCCCTAATAATTCATTTACAGTCCTGACATATACTGAAAATGGAAGGACTGAAGTATAATCATTTACATAAAGCCCTTCATCTGGAAATATCAATATATTTTCGCCATTAAATTTAATGACGAAAAAGAACACGCACATGAAAAAAAATGCAAAGGAATAGGAAAATGCAATAATGGACAAATATATTTTTCTATTTTTTATAAAATATGAAAATGACATTGAAATCATACAACTAAAAACTAGTGACAATACGAAAATCATTTTTTTCACCACGATAGAAAAAACACTTCATCCAAATAATATTCAGAGCGTAGTCTTAAAATGTTTTTTAATCACTTTTAGATATGCATCATTATAGTTATCATCCGGTTCTATGAAATTACCTTCAGCCCATTCATTCCAAGACTTTATAATTACAACTCGGTTATTGTAATCTTTCGCTGACAGTATTTTCTTTACTGCTCTAACGTGGAATTCAAAGCTCTCAGGGGTGCTTCCGTTAAGTAACCATCCGTTCTTTCCATGACGAATAGTAGAATCCCAACGAGGAATAATTACTGGAAGAACCTTATCTGATTTTGTTTCATCACTATTAAAGCCTGGTGATAATTTCGGGTAAGAATAAACCCTCGGGTTAAACAGGCTCTCAGAGATGAACTTATGTCGAATAAGTTTATCTCGTACTTTTTCGTAAAAACTTCTATTGGTGAACATACCGCGAGAATTGACAACTGCATCCAGATTATAATCATTCAGGTCTTGAGACTTACAGAACTCACCAATAATGTATGCATCAGGAAAACCAAACTCCTTACAAAGCGCCCTGAAGTTTCGAACCCATTCAAGAGCATCAGGTATCTCATAAATTTTAAAAATAAGAAAAACAGGTTTTCCATCTATTTTTACATATCTGTCATCTTTAAAAAAATCAAGCAAATACATAAAATGTTTTCTTTGGTCTTCCTTTCCGAGATAACGTTGTTCTTTCAGCAAGAGATTTTCGGTTTTATTCCACCAGGAGTGATTCGCCCAACCAAAACAGAATCTTGCTTCAACATTACTTTTAATAAGAATTTCTGCAGGTTTCTCTAACAGCATTTCACCGTTTCCAAACCAATAATGCCAAAAACAAAAACCTGTTATGGCATGCTCTTTAGCGAGTTTGTATTGTTCACCGATTATTTCCGGGTTCATCAAATTATAATAATCACCTTGATATGGTTGTAATATTTGGTGGTTTTTAAATAATTTCATAGCTGAACGAACCTGAGTCCACTCTGTAAAACCCTTGCCCCACCACTTATCGTTCTCATCTATCTGATGAAATTGCGGAAGGTAGTACGCCAGGTTTTCTTTTATTGCTAATTTCTCACTCATATAATTCAATTGCCTTTAAAAATGCATATTAGTCTTAGCCAGGAACGCTACTTTTTTATTTCTTGCCGATAGTGATTTTTTTCAATAAGAATTTCAACTTAACAACCAATGTCGAATTCTTCAAGGCGAAGCGGGTAATATTATTGTTCACTAAAAAATGATCAGGTATTCTTACAATTTTAGGTAATGTTCCAAAATGTACATCACCAGTCCAAGGGACAATTTCTTCAATCAAATTTGAATGATATTTATTATGATAAATTGCATCTAAAAATCTTTGCTTTACGTTGTTATAACCATGTACCTGTTTTATTTTGTTTCTCAGTTCAGATTCATAGTTCTCCGTCAATCCTTCACTCAAAAATTGCAGCACCTCGTCAGAGCTTGATTTTTTTAGTAGTTCAAGAGGAGTAAACCCCTGAAATGGGCTCAGTAAACCGCTGCACAGCCGACCTGATATAAATTGCTCTGCAAATGCACTCCCGCCAGGCATAGGATGGCTATCAATATACACATCTGCTTTGTTAGCAAGAGTCATATATTGATTGTAATCTAATTTTTTAATCAGATTAATTCTATGTCTGTACTTAACTTTTAGTAACCACCACCAATAGTCTCTTAAAGGATCACAGCCAACAACATTGAAAATAGATTTTGGATATTTTTTCAGGATTTCCCTGGCCAGTTTTCCAAGTCCTTCTCCCTGTATTGGCCTGAATTTATACCCTGCGGCTGCTGTTAAATAAATAACCTGATCATTAACATCAACTTTTCTACATTTAAGCTCGGAGAAATTTTCGAATAACGGTATACCTAAGAAAGATTTTTCACAGGATATACCTTTTAAGGTATCTAATTTTCTTCCTGATGAACTTATTTCAAACCAAACATCTGATATTGTCTGACCAAAACTAAAAACGTGATCTGCATGATTAACAAAATAAACTTTAAACTTGTGGTTTATCTTTTTCGCTAAACTACATGCTATTACTGAGTGGATGTCATCAGGATGTATATTTAATATAGCCTCATCATAAGACAACATTTCTTTTAGAATATTTTTGACATGTCCAACCTCACTGTCTACACCAGCTGACGAGCATAAGATCAGACTTTCAAAAAAACCACTGAGTCTGGAAATAACTTCTTTTGCTATGGGCCGCGTGATAATGAGGTTTGGTTTATTCGGCATAAAGCTTGCTAATCTTTCCATTAGCCGTGTATGCCCACCAACATTGAACGCCTCTGTTACGACAAAAACAGGATCTTTATATACTGACCCTTTATGTTCTTTTTTAAACTCATCAACTAAGAAATCAAACTTTTCTGTTATTTTATTTTCAAAATCGGGAAGACTAAAAACGCCAATTTTATTGTGCCACAAGATCTCCCCAAGATACTGTGAATCAAGAATAACCTCTTCCAGATTTTTATTAACTGTAATTGCAGAAGTTAAAAGGGAAACCTTTTTATTGTAATCCATAAAAATGCCATTCTGTTTAATTGTTATTTTACATATAATGGTAAAGCTTTATATGCAACGAAAAAATACAATATATAATTAGCCAGATAAGCTATATTTGCACCTTGCACCCCGAAGTGTGACACACAAATGTAGGTTAAGGATATCAGACTAACTGAAAATAACACCTCAGTACTAATATACCATTTAGTCGCGCCTTGCGATAACATTGGGTATGCAAACAACCAGCTAGCAACTTTAACTACATCACCTATTAACTGGATAAGAAATAAATCCCTCGCACCTTTAAACTGCTCAGTAAAGAGGATAAAAATGATAATATCTTTAGAGAAATAAATTAAAACTGCCAGTAATATCGAAATAGGTAAAACCATTTTCAATACGCTGAATATTTCACTTTTAATTTCCCCAACTCGATTCAATTTTGACAATTTAGGGAAGTAATAAGTACTGAGGGCGACAGTAATGACTGTCAGGTAAGTTTCTGATATTTTCCAGACGGCCTGCCACTCACCTGTACTTTCCCATCCAACATGAGCGACTAGAATTTTCCTGATAATTACTAATGAAATTGGTATACATAATGCGGTAGTCGCGGTCATTAATATGTAGCTACCGATTTTTTTTATTTCAATAACATTGAATTTACAAAAAAAATATTTAAACCTAAACCATGGTTGGGTCACACAGAGCATCATGACTAAAACACCAACCAACCCTCCTTGTAATGCTACTGCGTTAATAGCACCTTTGAGGCCATAAAAATATATAAACCCGAGCATAATCAAAGATGAAAATATTACGGACACCATCCCAATAGAAATAAATCTTCTGAAATTCTGTTGGCCGTTGAGTATTGAAGTAAGCATTGTACCAAACGCGGCGAATGGTATAAGTAGAGCCAGAATTTTAAAAGAACTGGAATACTCACTATCTTTTAGAATTACCTGAGAAAGTTCTTCGGAAAAAAACCAAACTGCAGGAAGAATTATCAGAGATAGGCCCATAATGCAGTAAATACATGCGCGCCACCAGGGCGCACAATAATCAACACCATTATTATGGTTTTCCGCTGTATATCTGACAACCCCACTACCTGCTGGAGCGTTCACAATGCCGGTAATACTAGTGACAACACTTTGAAACTGCCCAAGCATTGCTATCCCAGATGGCCCAGCATAAATAGCGACAACCTTAGCAACCACAAAACCTGCGCACATACGACAAAGTGTTAAAAGGGCACTAAATGCAGTTACGCTAAAAAATTTCTTCATGCCCGGAACTCATTTACAGCACGGATCACTACTGAAATATCGCTATCCGTCAAAGTTGGATCCATAGGCAATGATAACACTCGCGAATGAATTTTCTCGGTTACAGGCAAGTATGTATCCGCCAACTCTTTGTATGCTTCTTGTTTGTGGGGTGGAATAGGATAATGTATAAGGGTTTGCACACCATTATCAGTTAAGTGTTTTTGAAGTGCTTCACGATGATCACATTGAATTACATATAGATGCCAAACATGCTCTGACGGATCTTGAATCTTCGGTAATTTTACCAATGGGTTTCTAATTTCATTATTGTAACGTGCTGCAATTTTTTGCCTGCTCAAGATGTCTTCATCAAGATATTTTAATTTGACTGTAAGCAAAGCAGCTTGAATTTCATCCAAACGACTATTGTATCCAACATGGACATTTTCGTATTTCTTATGTGAACCATAGTTTCTCAAAGCTTGAATTTTTTTCGCTAGCTCTTCATTATTTGTTGTGATTGCACCTGCATCACCTAACGCACCTAAATTTTTACCTGGATAGAAACTAAAACCAGCAGCATCACCCCAGTTACCTGCCATTGTATTATTGAGCTTTGCTCCATGTGCCTGCGCGCAATCCTCAAGAACTAACAAATTATTCTCACGTGCGATATCCATAATTTCAGACATCGGTGATATTTTCCCATAAAGGTGAACAGGAAGAATTACGCGTGTTTTATTCGTTATCGCTCTTTTAATATTCTCAACTGTCAAGTTGAAACTATCCTCATCGGGCTCTACTAACACAGGCGTTAGCTTATTCTGTGTTATTGCCATAATTGAAGCTATATAGGTATTAGCCTGAACGATAACTTCGTCCCCATCTTTCAGAAGTCCCATCTCTTTCCAGGCGCGCAGGACTAAGATAAGAGCATCGAGACCGTTTGCCACCCCTATCGTATGTTTCACATCACAATACTCAGAGAATTTCATTTCGAAATCCTCCAACTCCTTACCCAACACATACCAGCCAGAATCAATGACTCTCGCACAAGCTTCTTTCAACTCATTCGAATAGCGAGAATTAACATTTTTTAAGTTCAAAAAATCAATCATTTTGACAGCCTTTTTAATTCGTTGATTAACTCTTCATCATGAGAATTTAATACATAATCAAAAACAGTTAATCCGCTATAGTCTTGTAAATTCAAGTCTGCACCCATATCCACTAAATCATCGAGCAACTCAAATCTTCTGCTTTCAGCGATGAAATTTTTCAAATACATCGCTACGGTTGTGCCGTTATGGTTACGATCATTTATGTCAGCACCATTACCCACAAGCCATCGAACCATATCTATGTTTCCATGGTATGCTGCTACTATAATAGGGCTCCAACCCTTATCATTTTTCTCAATTAAGCTTTTTTTAGTCGCTTCTATTTTAATTAAATCGTGAAAAGTCCCTTTTTCACATATGTCAAAAATGGTTTGCAGGTTATCTTTCTTTAATTCAAGATCGTAATCTATTGTTGATACAACTATTTTATTAAATGAATCTTGTAAAATTTGACCTGGTTTACCACTTGATCTTGAACTTAAAATAGACCCACCGAATATCGAGAACCCATAAACTTCTGGCAATTGAAAATCCCGAAAGGTGAATGCATTTATTTGACTTAAAATCTCGAATGCAGTTTTATTCAGATCAATAGTTATTTTTTTATAATCTATTGAGCTTTTAGAGTAATAACTAGACCCTTCACTTTTTTGATCTTGAACACTAAAAGTGTTATTTATTATCGATGGTATGTTTTTTAATACCAAACGGGTTCCATTGGCTATGTATTTTAGATAAAGACTTTTAGCTGTTTCATCTTCATCTATTGAAAATATGAACTGATCTAAAATAGCTCCAGTATCAATTCCAGCATCAATCATATGAAGTGTAACACCACTTTCTTTTTCATTATTTAAAATAGGCCATGCTGATGTATACATCCCTTTGTACTGTGGCAATTTCGAAAAGTGGATATTGAACAACCGCTTATGAATAAATTTTTCTGGTTTAACTATACGATCGAACTCTAGTGAGAGGAAAATTGAATCTTCAATTTCATATGCAACATCTAAAGAAATTTCTTGAATCTTATTCTTAAGGCAATAGTTTTTGAAGGAACGTTGGTGTGTGTTTTTACCGTCATCACTTTTATTAAAAACAGCTAAAACCTCAACCTCTTGAAAATTATCTCTCAGCCAAGAGGTTACGTTAACAGCTATATCATTTTTACCTGCAATGATAACTTTCATTTTTTATCTCTTTAATGAACTCATCGTAATCGCGGATATAGTCAGATTCATCATATAAACTGTCGGCGAGCACCATTAGTACGCAGTCTTCTGAGAAATCATGCATTTCTCGCCACATACACGAATCAATCAATAATCCCTGGGCTGGGTCATTCAATACAATCTCTACCCTCTCAGTGCCATCATCAAGAATAAAGCGACATGATCCACATAATGCAATCGCTATCTGTTTAAGAGCTTTGTGAGCATGAAACCCTCTACTTACACCTCTTGCTGTCTTCAGCATATAATAGACACGTTTTATTTTGAACGGTATATTTTTATCTTCTTCAAGCGCAAAAAGTGAGCCGCGATCATCCCCATGCAACTGCAATGGAATTAATTTGATATCCATCATTATCTCACTTCTTTAAATTTATAATTTCAAATTCGGGAGCTATTTCGTCTTTCTCGGATAGAATTGCTTTTATAAGAGGCCACTTAATATTCAAACTAGTGTCATTCCAAATAATCGCTCTTTCCGAATTTTTATTGTAGTAATTAGTGGTTTTGTACACAAATTCCGCACTCTCACTCAAAACCAGAAACCCATGTGCAAATCCTTCAGGGATCCACATCTGACGCTTATTTTCGGCAGAAAGATTAAAACCGACCCATTGACCATAAGTTGCAGATGACTTTCTGATGTCCACTGCCACATCAAAGACTTCACCAGAAATACAGCGGACTAACTTGCCCTGCTCATAAGGTGCGACTTGGTAGTGCAGACCACGCAGAACGCTCTTAAAAGACTTAGAGTGGTTATCCTGCACGAACTCCACCTTACGGCCCACTGCTTCTTCAAATACTTTCTGGCTGAAGCTCTCAAAAAAGAAACCTCGTTCATCCCCGAACACTTTAGGCTCAAAAATCAGCACATCCGGTATTTCTGTTCTAATCACGTTCATAGCATTAGTACCCTTTCACCATCTTGAGCAGATACTGCCCATATTCATTCTTCGCTAATGGCGCAGCCAGTTTCTTCACCTGCTCTGCATCGATAAACCCTTTGCGATAGGCAATTTCTTCCGGGCAGGAGACTTTCAGGCCCTGACGTTGCTCAATGGTCTGAATAAAGTTGCTCGCCTCAATCAGACTGTGGTGCGTACCGGTATCCAGCCACGCATAGCCACGCCCCATCATCGCCACCGACAGGTTGCCCTGATCCATATACAGGCGGTTGATATCGGTAATTTCCAACTCGCCGCGATGTGAAGGTTTCAGGCTTTTCGCCATTTCCACTACGCTATTGTCGTAGAAATAGAGCCCGGTAACCGCATAGTTACTCTTGGGCTCCAGCGGTTTCTCTTCCAGAGAGACCGCAATGCCGTCTTTATCAAACTCCACCACGCCATAACGCTCAGGATCGTTAACATGGTAAGCAAATACCGTCGCACCGGAGGTCTGGTTCACCGCGGCCTGAAGCTCTTTCGGCAGGTCGTGACCGTAGAAAATATTGTCGCCTAACACCAGTGCACAGGTATCTTCACCAATGAACTCTTCACCCAGAATAAAGGCCTGTGCCAGGCCATCGGGGCTCTCCTGCACAATGTATTGCAGGTTAAGCCCCCACTGGCTGCCATCGCCCAGCAGCTGTTCAAAGCGCGGCGTATCCTGCGGGGTACTGATAATCAGAATATCGCGAATGCCTGCCAGCATCAGCGTGCTGAGAGGGTAGTAGATCATGGGTTTATCGTAGATGGGCAGCAGTTGCTTGCTGACGGCCATAGTGACAGGATACAGGCGGGTTCCAGACCCCCCTGCCAAAATAATTCCTTTACGCATGAGATATCTCTAATTTATATGGGGTTAATGAGGTCAGAGCGCATTAAAGGCGGCTAACTCAGCCATCATCCGCTGAACCCCGCGCTGCCAGTCGGGCAAGTTCAGACCAAACGTGTTTTGAAATTTACGTGTGTCAAGCCGGGAGTTAAGCGGTCGATGCGCTGGCGTTGGATAATGGCTGGTGTTCAACGGATGTACCGTCTTCAAGACTAACTCAACACCTGCGTCTTTTGCTTCGGCAAACACGACGTTAGCGTAATCATACCAGGTCGTAGTGCCGGCTGCGGCAAGGTGATATAACCCCGCCACCGACGGATCGCGCAACGCAGCAGTAATAGCATGAGCCGTACAATCCGCGATCAGATCAGCCCCGGTTGGTGCGCCATGCTGATCGTTAATCACTGACAGTTCATCACGCTGCTTCGCCAGACGAAGCATCGTTTTGGCAAAATTATTACCTTTGGTGGCATACACCCAACTGGTGCGGAAAATCAGATGCCGGGAACAATACTGCTGAATGGCCAACTCACCGGCCAGTTTGCTGGCACCATACACATTAAGCGGCCCAGTGGAATCGTCTTCTTGCCAGGCCTGCTCACCCTGTCCCGGAAACACGTAATCAGTCGAATAGTGAACCAGCCAGGCACTCAGCGATTCGGCCTCTTTAGCAATAGCTTCCACGGTCAATGCATTGACCCGATGCGCCTGCTCAGGCTCACTCTCGGCTTTATCGACGGCAGTATATGCCGCAGCATTCACAATCACATCAGGGCGGATGCTGCGGATCGTAGCGATAATTCCCTTGGTATCAGCAAAGTCACCGCAATATTTTGTTGATGATGTGGCCAGCGCGGTAACGTTCCCCAGTGGAGCCAGCGCACGCTGCAATTCCCAGCCGACCTGACCATTTTTACCGAACAGCAGAATATTCATGGCTGACGTTCACTGTAGTTCTGTTCAATCCATGACTGATAGGCGCCGCTTTTGACGTTACTCACCCACTCGGTATTGTCCAGATACCACTGCACCGTCTTGCGGATCCCGCTATCAAATGTTTCCTGCGGTTGCCAGTTCAGTTCTTGACTGATTTTAGAGGCATCAATCGCATAGCGACGGTCGTGCCCCGGGCGGTCGGCAACATAGGTAATCTGCTCACGGTAGTGAGAGGCTTTCGGCACCATCTCATCCAACAGATCACAGATGGTTTCCACCACCTGTAAATTCTGCTTTTCGTTATGGCCGCCGATATTGTAGGTTTCACCGATCTTACCCTTTGTTACCACCGTGTAGAGTGCGCGCGCATGGTCTTCCACATACAACCAGTCGCGGATCTGATCGCCACGTCCGTAAACCGGCAAAGGCTTACCGTCGAGTGCATTCAGGATCACTAAAGGGATCAGTTTTTCCGGGAAGTGATAAGGGCCGTAATTGTTTGAGCAGTTGGTAATTATCGTTGGCAAACCGTAGGTACGAAGCCAGGCACGGACTAAATGGTCACTGGAGGCTTTTGATGCCGAATACGGGCTGCTGGGTGCATAGGCGGTGGTTTCGGTAAATAATGGCAGCGCAGCTGAGTCATCATTCATCTCGTCCGGATGCGGTAAATCCCCGTAGACTTCGTCGGTGGAAATATGGTGGAAACGGAAAGCCGTTTTGCGCGTAGAATCCAGCCCGCTCCAGTAACTGCGTGTGGCCTCCAGCAGGACATAAGTGCCGACAATGTTGGTTTCAATAAAATCAGCCGGGCCGCTGATGGAGCGGTCTACGTGGCTTTCAGCCGCCAGATGCATTACCGCATCAGGTTGATGTTCATTGAAAATCGCACTCATGGCATCTTTGTCACAGATGTCGGCCTGTACAAAAGCATAACGCGCATCATTGCTGACACCAGCAACGGACTCAGGATTGCCCGCATACGTGAGTTTATCAATGTTCACGACACTGTCTGTAGTCTGCGTAATAATATGGCGAACTACTGCTGAACCAATAAATCCGGCGCCGCCGGTCACTAGAATTTTCACGCCGTCGTTCTCTCTTTGGCTAATATCGATAATGCTAAGAATGCTCGCTGACGGTCATTTGTCCGTCAAACAGCGTGGCGAAGTCACAGTCAATTTTTGCCGTACTTTTATGGCGTATAACATCAATAGGTATACGGTGATGACCTGAATTGTTCATATCAGATGTGCATACTGTTTCACTTAGCCACGCTACCGCCACTGGCTGTAGCCACCAGATAGCTGTCTCTTACCTTGTTACACAAGCATAGTCTGACCTTGTCACTCGACGTGCTTTTCATAACCAGATTAGTCCTGGAAATAATCAGACATAAAGTGTCACAAAACCCAGCGCCAATTTTTATACTAAGCACTGGACCATACAAGCCTAATCTTTATTTTTTTTGTGGGTTTAACGCTTTTGACTTTAAATGAACAATTAAGCAACACTGATAGGTTATTTTCTAACTCATGCTATTTTGTGATCTCACCCACACGCTCTGCTCTCAGTAACTATCGGTAAGATAGAGGGTTAAAATATACCATTGCCACCTCTCACAAACAAAAAAACTCCCAGATGAGGGAGTTTTATACATAAGGGATTTCACGTTTTATTCAACGATACCCATTAGGATTCTTCGACTGCCAGTTCCACGTATCACGCATCATCTCATCAATACCGCGTGAAACACGCCAGTTCAGTTCTTTATCCGCCAGTGAAGCATCCGCCCAGAACGCAGGAAGATCGCCATCACGGCGCGGTGAGATCTGGTAAGGCACAGGCTTACCTGCGGCTTTCTCAAAGGCTTTCACCATCTCCAGCACCGAGTACCCTACCCCGGCACCGAGGTTGTAGGCTTTATAGCCATCAACCGCAGCAATATGGTCCAGCGCTTTAAGATGGCCTTCAGCCAGATCCATCACGTGAATGTAGTCGCGTTCGCCGGTGCCATCTTTCGTCGGGTAATCCCCGCCAAAGATGCCCAGTTTCTCCAGACGGCCAATGGCCACCTGAGCAATGTACGGCAGCAGGTTGTTCGGGATACCGTTAGGGTCTTCGCCGATCTGGCCAGACTCATGCGCCCCCACCGGGTTGAAATAACGCAGCGCAATGGTTTTGAATTCCGGGTTCGCTTTGGCGTAGTCACGCAGGATCTGCTCAACCATCAGCTTTGAGGTGCCATACGGGCTGGTTGTGCCGCCAATCGGCGTGGTTTCCACATACGGAACCGGCGCATCGGCACCGTAGACAGTTGCTGAAGAGCTGAAGATAAACTGATTCACACCCGCAGCACGCATCTCTTCCAGCAGCACCAGCGTACCGGTAACGTTATTCTGGTAGTACTCCAGCGGTTTGCGGGTGGACTCGCCAACGGCTTTGAGGCCGGCAAAGTGAATCACGGCATCGATGCGGTTGCTGGCAAAAATATCGCGCAGGCACGCACGGTCGAGGATATCCCCTTCGCAGAAGATGGCTGTTTTACCCGTGAGCTTCTCCACGCGGTTAATCGACTCGCGTGAGGCATTGCTCAGGTTATCCAGTACGACAACATCATCACCACGTTGCAGCAGCGATAACACGGTATGGGAACCGATATAGCCCGCCCCGCCCGTTACTAAAATTGCCATGTTGACTCCTTCAGACCACGCCCGGCGCGGCCATAATCAAATAAGATTACTTAGCCAGAATTTTTTGAATTTCTTCACGGAACTCGCGGCCCTGAGCGTGGTTACGCAGGCCCCAGGTCACAAACGCTTTCATATAGCCCAGTTTACGACCGCAGTCGAAGCTGTCGCCGCTCAGCAGGTGTGCATCTACCGGCTGTTTTTTGTTCAGATTGGCAATCGCATCGGTCAGCTGATAGCGGCCCCAGGCACCCGGCTCGAGATTTTCCAGTTCTGGCCAGATATCCGCAGACAATACATAGCGGCCAACCGCAGCCAGGTCAGAATTCAGGGTCTGTGGTTGCTCTGGTTTTTCCACGAACTCGACAATAGAACTGACCTTGCCAGGGAAGTCCAGCGGCTCCTCGGTGGTGATCACGGAGTATTCAGACAGATCCGCGTCAGGCATATGGTGGGCGAGTACCTGGCTACGACCGGTCTCTTCAAAGCGTGCCACCATCGCGGCAAGGTTGTAACGCAGCGGATCGGCACTGGCGTTATCCAGCAATACGTCCGGCAGAACCACCACGAAGGCTTCATCATGCAGCATCGGACGGGCACATAACAGGGAGTTTGCCAGACCCAGTGGCTGTGGCTGACGCACGTTCATGATCGTCACACCCGGCGGGCAGATAGACTGCACTTCACTCAGGAGCTGACGTTTCACACGCGCTTCAAGCAGGGCTTCCAGCTCATAGGACGTATCAAAGTGGTTTTCAACCGCATTCTTGGATGCATGAGTGACCAGGACAATTTCCTTGATACCCGCTGCCACGCACTCGTCGATGATGTACTGAATCATCGGCTTGTCGACAACAGGCAACATCTCTTTAGGAATGGCTTTTGTAGCAGGGAGCATATGCATACCGAGACCCGCAACCGGGATAACTGCTTTAAGCTTGGTCATAGTGTTTCCATATAAATGAAGTAAAAAACGTCCATTGATTATGCATTAAAGAGATGATTCACAAGTATAATCTTAATCTGAAAAATAAGCTCCAGGGCCAGCAATAAAAAAGGCCACCATCACGGTGACCTTATATTTATTACCGGGTTACAGCCAGTGAGTGAACCATTCCGGCCTGATAAACAGATTGAAATAACTCACCAGCGCCATGATCCCGACAAACACCGCCGCCACCGACATCCACTGACGGGCATAGGGGATAAACGGAATGCCAATCACTGGTTTGATAAAGAACGGATGGGCAAAGGCAGAGATGAGCACCTGAGAAATCGACAGCGTCAGCGCCACATACCAGACGTTCGGCCAGATCCAGGTGGTTGCCAGTACCAGCACCACGATGATGCTTGCCACCACGTTCCACCAGAATTCGACGTTGGTACGGCCGTTGGCCTGAGATATCGCGCCGGTCAGCCCGCCCATCGGACGCAGCATACCGAACAGCAGCATCAGCGGGATCAGCGACCCAACCGCCTCATGCGCCGGGCCGTAAAGCACGCGCACCACCACCGGGGAGAGGATACCTATCGCCAGATACATCAGGCTGCTGAACAGCATGATCATGAAGGTGCCTTTCAGGAACAGCTTCTGCAACTGCGCAGGTTCATGCTGTTTCTCAGCAAAGCGTGGCAGTGCCAGGCGATTAATCACCGGCGTCACCAGTTTCAGCGGTTGCAGCACCAGCTCTTTCGCCAGTGAGTACACCCCGAGCATTTCAGCGCCCATCACCTTACCGACAATCAGGGAGTCGGCCTGGGTACGTAACTGGTTAATCGTCTGTGAACCCAGCTGATACACGCCGTACTTCATCGAACTGAAAAACGTCGATTTATCAAACTCGAAGGTCGGTCGCCAGGACTTTTCACCGAACCAGATCATGCACAGAATGCGCATGGCGGCATTGGCAAACAGGCCAAGGATCACCGCCGAGACATTGAGCGGCGAGTAGTAAAGCAGCCCCACCGTCAGCACAAAGGCCAGAAACTTGGTGACCATTTCGATCTTCGCCAGCAATACCATGCGTTTGGCTTTAACGAAGTGGGCCTGATACTGCGACAGCGAACCCAGCACCAGGAAGTTAATACTGGTCAGCATGATCAGTCCGGTGAGTTCCGGGATGTGATAGAAATGCGCGATCGGCCAGGCAATGGCGATCAACAGCAATCCGGTCAGCAGACTCAGTAAAACGTTCACCCAGTAGATGGTGCTCTGCTCCTTGCGGGTGATGTTCTGGCGATGCACGATGTAGCTGCTCATCCCCATATCCTGCAACACCATCGCCACGGCCAGAATGGCGTTAATAATTGCCAGAATACCCAGCTCGTGGGTTTCCAGCTTACGCGCCAGCACCCCAAGCTGCACCACCTGTAACACGGCGGCAAAACAGGTACCGCCAAACAGCCATACGGCCTGATTTTTTAAACTACTCACGCTAATTGCTCCAGAATCTCTGCCAGTTCGCGGTAGGCGATATGCTGGTTAAATTCGGTTTCTACCTTGTGCCGTGCGGCCACCACCACCGGTGCGATATCGGCCTCACCCTGTGACAGTTTCAGCAGAATGTCAGCCAGTGCTGCGGCATCGCCTTCCGGTGCCAGCCAGCCGGACACATTGTGTTCAATCAGCTCAGGGATACCACTGTGCTCGCTGGACACCACCGGCAGCCCGACAGCCATCGCTTCCATCAGCGCCACGGGTATCCCTTCCATGTCACCATCCGCCGCAGTCAGCGACGGAAGCAGGAAGATATCGGCTTCATCGAGATAGCGTTTGATCTCTTCCTGCGGCTTAAAGCCGACCATTTTCACGCAGTCAGCCAGATCGGCCGCCGCGATGGTGGCACGCAGTTCCTCTTCGAGGTCGCCGTTGCCGACAATGGTGTATTCAAACTGTCCGCCCTGCGCTTTGAGGATTTTGCAGGCATCAATTGCCACACCCAGCCCTTTCTTCTCGGTGAGGCGCGCCACGGAAAGAATGCGTAGCGGCTGATGGAGAGAATCCCTGATTTTGAGATTAAATTTCTCCGGCTCGATGCCCATGCGCGTCACATGAATCTTCTCTGCCGGGCAGCCCATGCTAATCAGCTTGTTCTCCCACAGGTGGCTGATAGGCAGCAGCAGCTCGGTCTGGGTAAACAGGCGAGCATAGTCATCTTTATGCTCATCGAGGATATGGCGGCGGGAAATATCGGCACCGTGGAAGACGGTGGCCTGCTTGCCCTGCAGAACATTCAGTTCACGCAGTTTATTGGCGAGCGCCCCGGCATAACCGAAGTGCACTAAAAACACATCGGCAACGAAAGGGGTTTTGTTGGCGGCCACAATCGCCGGCAGCAGCAGTTTGCTGGACTGGGCGCCGTAGCGCCCGATATTGAAGGATTTTAACGTGGCGGTATTGAGGATTTTTGGCAGCACAATTTGCAGACGCTGTTTCAGTTTATCCGCATTACTGACCTTCTCTTCTGGCAGCAAATAGTGGGTCTTCTCAGCCAGATGATAACGGTCAAACGCACCGTGTCGATTCACCAGGTCGCCCGGAAACACCGAAATGATCTCAACGTCGTAGCCGATATCAATAAAATGCGTCACCTGATTCAGTACGAAAGTTTCCGAGGAAACCGGAAATCGCATCGTGAAAAATGTCAGTTTCATTGGTTCACCCTAAGCGTTTGACCACGTCGTCAGTGATACGGTTACCCAGGATCCGTTCCTGTTCCACAGCCGTATCAACCTGCTGCTTCACCGCCTCATAGTTATCCAGCACATTATTCACCCGCGTGATAATGCTACCGTCCATCAGACTCTTCACATCGCTGGCCATGTCTGGCAACCCAAGTTGGTTCATCACGCCCAGAGATTTGTGCTCGTAGTTAATCGCCACCGCTGGCGTCCCAAAGTTCATTGAGATAATCGCGGAGTGTAAACGGGTGCCAATCGTGAGATGGCACTGACCCAGCAGGATACCCAGCTCAAGGTCGTTAAATTCATCCATGATCACGTGATACTTATCTTTCTGCTCAATATGATCGCTCAGTGTCATCGCCACCATACGGTCATCTTTGTTGTAGCTGTCGATGCCGGTACAGGTGGAGAAGGCGACCACCTGATAGCCCCGCGCAATCATCGCGTTGATCACCCGGCCAAACGCCGCTTCGTACTGCTGCTGGGTCACCCCAAGGCGCTTGTCGAAAGGCGCCAGTTCACGCACGGTAATGGCAATCGTTTTCTGCTGGCCAATCACCTGCTGCCAGTGCACCAGGTTATGACCCGGCTCTGCCACCTCACGTGCGCGGACCAGGAAGGCGGTATCAGCACCTTTTACCACTTTCCCGGTGGTGATACCGCCCTGCTTCATCATCTCCAGGCTGACGCTTTCACGCAGCACCAGACTATCGACGCGGTCGAACACGAAGTTTGCAATTTCATTGAAACGTGGCTTCTGGAACGGCCCCACGCTGTGACCGATCATATGGATCGGTTTCTTCGCCAGCAGTGCACACAGTGAGTGCTCAAACTGCAACGGACCATACAGATCCACAAAGAACGAACCGCCGACCTGGATAATCGCATCGTACTGTTTCAGGTTGTCGCTGAATTCCTGCAAATACTGCGGCACCGGAAACAGCTTGAACACACCCTTATTCGCGATGTGCGCCATCATGATTTTTGGCATCAGGCGGCGTTTGATCTTGTCGACGATCTTGTTTTTGCCCTTTTTGGTCTGCAAAAAGAGCGCATCAGGCAGAATGTCTTGCTGGAGCAGGTAACCAGAACTGGTTGGATAACGGCTAATAACATCAATATCAATATCGTTCCTTGCCAGATTCAACGAATCAATAATCCCGCGTAAAATAGCGCCATCACCACGATTTCCACATGTATGATTGCCAACTAATAAAATCTTCATAACTACTCCAGAAAAATTTTTGTAATTTTTACAGGCTAACGCCCATCAATGCAGCTGAATCGTTTAAAACAGGCTGCCTGTCCTGCCCGGAGAAAAACAGCCTGATAACTCTGAAATTGCCTGGTCTTAACGAAAAACTGACACTTATTTCAGTGAAAAGTACGGAATGGCGACCTGTTTACCGTTCAGCACGATAGACACGAAGCCTTCCGGGTGATCGGTATTGACCTGATCGGCGGTAAGTGGCCGGGAAGCCATCAGCAAATCCCCCGCCTCATTTGCGCCGATCCCAGCCTTGCCGTTATGCAGGCTGAAACGCTGGCTGGCACGGCTGACATCCTTGCCCGAGGGTGCGTTGCCAAATGCCATTTTGCTATCGAAACGTGCGCAGCGGCCGGTCTTAAAGCGATCTTTTGCGGTGGTTTTGATCAACACACCGGCCGACGCCACCCAGCCATCGATTTTGACAAACACCCGCACATCGGTGTCGTGCGGTGTCACAATCATCACATCCAGCACCGGGCTGGCCCCTTCGGCATGCCAGGACGCTTCAAACTTGTGGGTTTTCCGTTGCAGGCTGACAATCGCCCTTCCGCCGGTGGTTTTGTCCCCCACCACTTTGTTCAGCGGCGCATTGCCGCTGCCATTGCTGAAGGAGGACTGGCCGAAGACTTCAATTTCCCAGGCATCGCCGACATCCGGGGTATAGATATTGCCCAGCTCCACCCACTTCTGCTGGTCGCTGTTGTTTTCGATGCGGAACCTTGAGGTCAGATAGTTGTATTTCATACTGCCATCAACCGCCACGCCGTAAGACTCCACGCGCGTGGAACCGCGTTCCCAGGCGCCCAGCCACTCGCCTTCCGCCAGCGAATTATCAATCCAGCTACCGGCCTGAAGATTGGTCTGACGCATATTGAGACGCGAGTTGTGCGCAATCAGCGGGTTTTTACAGGTTTCCAGGCTCAGCGCATCAATGATCCACTGCCCGTTCGAGATATCACCGGGGAATTCGGTGTGTTCAATCCAGCCGTTGTGGATCAGCGACTGACCGCAGCGTTGCAGGTTCAGCACCTTACCGTCGGTGCAGTACTGGGCATTAAAGTTAGACAGCTCGATGGCCGTGCTGTGATCCCACTTACCCTTAGGTGCATTGGACCAGACAGACTTGATTACGTCGCCGCTACAGCGCAGCGCATACCACTGATCAATTTTACAGTCGAGGGTATCCATCAGGCTGATCGCCGTGCCCCCCACGCGGACAAACCGCAGGCAGGCGCCACGGAAATACTGGCCGCCTTCGCATTGGTTATCGAAGAAGCCTTGCTTGTTCGGCTGGGTGTCGGTGCGCCCGTTAAATTGCAGGTTGCTGACTTCCACCCAGCGGGTGTTGACCTTGAAGACGAAGTCAGAATCGCCGTTGGAGACAATGGTGGTGGCCGGGAAATAGCCGAAGTTCACCATCGCACCGGAGACGCGGAAGAAACGCGTCTGCTGCTGCGAGAAGTCACAGGCACTGACGAAGAAGGTGCCCGCCGGGAATTGCAGACAGATCTGCTGGTTCGCATCCTGCGCCCACTGATACATCGCTTTGATCGCCGGGGCGCTGTCGGTTTTACCATCGGCAATCGCACCGAAATCAAACAGCGTCAGACGGTTAAAGTCCTCCACCACGCGGCGCCAGTGGTAATCCGCACCGGAGGAGATCGTGACGCCTCCGTCATCTTTGGCGGCTTCCAGTGTGCCAACGAACTCGCCGCCGCCCACTTCCAGCCCCTCATGCCAGCTTTTCAGCTTAATTTTTGCGCCACTAAACAGCGGGCGCGTTTTACGCAGATCGTCAACCGAAGGAATTTCACCAATCAGCTGATACCCGGCGGGCTGTGCCAGACGCTGGCTGAAATTATTCGCACCGCGGGTCACATCAGGGATATTAAACAGCGTGTTTCCGGCATCATCGACCACCGCCATAGAATGCGAAGGATCGGCAATCAGCGCAGCGTTGTCAGCGATAAACTGTTCAAAATTGCCCTTATTCAGCGCAACGGGCTGCTGTACCTGCGACAGTTTGCCAGAGGCATCGCGCAGATAGAGGTTAATCAGATTTCCGGCTTGGGTCGGGTCCGTGCCCGCTTTACCGATAAACAGTTTACCGTTGAAATTCTTCCAGAACTGGTCTGGCATGGTGTAGACATTCTCTGGCGTCAGAATCGGTACATCGCCTTTCGGCAGCTCACCGGGTGTAATCCCTTTTAACGCCAGAGAAGGATCGCTTTTCGCCGCCGCCGCACTGGAGATAGAGCTGACAGAAAGCCCGGCAAGAATTGACGAGAATGCCGTGAGTAATTCTCTTCTTTTCATTGGTGTTATCCCATGGTCAATTTTTTGGAGCCTGCAAAGCAGGCAGGAAACGGATGTCCAGAGATACTCAATTAGAACCTGAACTGCCCTTACACCAGGGACAGCCAGCTCTCTTTAATCACGCGGCCATCGAATTTGAGAGCCGTGGTTTGGGTACTGGCGCTCATGGCATAGAACAGGTCATCGTCATGAGCGATCTTATTCATACTGTCGATGAAACGCGCTTTATCGTTCATTGCGACCAGGAAGCCATCCTGCTGATGGTTTATAATTTCCTGCGGCCCGGTCGGACAATCGTACGCGACAACAGGCAGTGACCAGGATTTGGCTTCCAGCAGCACCAGCGGCAGACCTTCGTAGCGCGAGGTCATCAGCGCCATATCACTGTCACGGTAATAGTCGTTAATGTTGCTTACGCGGCCAACGAAATTAACGCTGTCACTGATGTTCAGCTTTGCTGCCAGCGCGATCAGTTCATCTTTCAGCTCTCCGTCCCCAGCAATCACCAGCTTCCAGTCAGGATTGCTGGCAACAAAGCCCTGCCAGACATCCAGTAACAGGTCGAAACCTTTTTGATGATCAAGACGTCCGACCGCCAGCGCCTGATGGTGCCGCGTTGTGCGCTGAAGATTTTTATACACCACAGGATTGGGGATGGTTTTGCTGGCGATATTCCAGCCATTGAACACCTGATGATCTTTGTCGGTCAGTACGATCACGCGATCGTAATAACGCAGCATCAGGTACTTGAGGAGTTTGATCGGTTTACTGAAGGAGTTAATCGCCACATGCTCACAGGCATAGACGCGGGCCGTTTTCTTTTTGAGGGTCATCATGCTGTAGAGTGCAAACATCACGCTCAGGCGTCCCATGCTAATCAGAAACACCGCATCAAACTGCTGTTGCTGAATCTGCTTCACGGCGGCCTTGAGCGGATTTTTTTCGCCAGCGAAGCTGACGATCTGCTGTACCTGGCTGAAAGGATAAAACGGTTCTCCCGACCCTTCCAGTGAATAGATGGTCACCTCATGCTGCTCACCGAAGCACTCTGACATGAAGTTACAGATATTCTCAGTTCCGGCATAGGAATACGCATCCTTGATGACCAGTACGATTTTTTTCATTATTTCAACCACCTCAGATCAGCGATGTTTTAAGGTAAACAACACGCCATTAACCATGTACCAGACGTAGTAGTAATAAACCTTCAGCGGGTTATTTTTATAAATGTACTTGAGTAAATCGAGGTGCCATTTCGCCGCTTTATTTTTATTACGCGACAGGGAATCTCCCATTTCATAATAGGTCACCAGGTTTTTATCAATCACCCGCGCCTGCTTGTACTGTTCGAACAATTCATACAGGAAGAGAAAATCTTCATGCCCTTTCTTCTTAAACAGCACCTGACGCGCCGGACGACGATAGCAGACAGAAGAGAAGCAGATGCGGAACTGCTTTTTAACGAAGTTATCTTTCAGCAACACTGGGTTACCGTAACGTACCTCGTAGGATTTGGTGCGTGACTGGTAATGATAATGACTGATCACCAGGTCATCACCGGCCGCCAGGCAGGCGGTTTGCAACATCAGCTTATCGCTGGCCCACTCATCGTCACTGTCGAGGAAGGCAATAAACGGCTCCGTCGCGGCTTTTAATCCCACGTTACGGGTTTCTGCTGCACCGAGGTTAACGTCATTACTGAGAATAGTAATCCGCGGGTCAGTGCAATGCTGCTGCACAAATTCCAGTGAGTCATCGGTGGATTTATCATTAATCAGATAGATCCGCCAGTCGGTATACGTTTGATCAATCACCGACTGCACCGCACGCAAAACGGTCGCGCGCGCATTGTACATCGGGATAATAATCCCTACCGTGCCGATTTGATTATTCATCTGATACCCTATTTTTATTACGGGTCAGGCATGCCTGACCCCTACGAAATATATCTGTCGAAGATTACGGACCAGGTAGGCCTGCCCCCTACGAAATATATCTGTCGAAGATTACGGGTCAGGCATGCCTGACCCCTACGAAATATATCTGGGGAAGCGTAGGGGCGAGGCACGCCTCGCCCGCTGGTGTTAAAAAAGACGGAATAACGGCGCAATGCTGTAACCATTGATGGACTGCACTGACAGAATGGTGTTGTACGCCAGATAATAAGAGGTCATGGCAAACAGCAGCCCAAAGTTAACCAGCGTGTGACGGATACGCATCATCAAAAACGCCAGCAATAACGGTTCACAGTGCAGGAACAGGTTCCCGACTCGTCCACCGATAATGGAGAAGTCCGAGAAAATGATACGCACGGCGGCACCGGCCGAGTAAGCGATAAACAGAATGTAGGCAATACGGTCTTCTTCTTTAATCGGACGGTTAAAATAAACCACGGTAAAGAAGGCAATAAAGGCGATGTTTTTTAAGTTCGCCAGACCAAAGACCGGTGAGGCGGCATCAAATACCGTACCGCTGTAGCCCATCGCGCGGTCCCCGATCACCGGGACAATCCCCAGTGAGTCCAGGAACAGCTTTTTCCCGCCGATCAGGCCCAGCGGGATCGCCGCCAGTACCATCGCAATACCAAAGTATTTACGCTCACGCAGGAACAGGAACGGTAACACCATCAGTACCGCATAACCGGTTGAGTGTGACTGGGTGCTGAACGCCAGAAAAACAAACGCCAGAAAATATTTACGTCCGGCGGCAGAACAGATGCAGGCCACCGCGAAGGCGCTGGAAAGCCCGAAACGAATCTGGTTCATATCCTTGTTGATAAACAGGTGCGCTGAGTAAAGGCACAGCGAACAGAGGATCAACGGCGAATACTTTTTAAAAATCCAGGCATTGGTTGATACGGCAATAAAACTGATGAACAGCAGGAAAAAGTAGCTTTCATGGGTGAACCACGACAATACCCATGCCAGTAACATAAACAGGTTTTCGTAACGGTAAATATCCGCCACGGTTTCATAACCACTGATACTCGACTGACGGGAAAAATCGTAGAAAAACCCAAGATACTGCCAGTCATCAATACCGGAATTGGGGCCCCTGAAGCCCGCAAACATAATCAACGCCACCACCGCGATAAAGAAGAAGTAGGTGGTTACGCGTTTCATTTTCGGCTCATTCGCCTGGTTAATCGTCGCCAGTTCAAAGAAACATAAAATCAGAATGCTGTAACTGACTATCCAATATATTGCCATAGTGTTTCCCACCCAATTATTATTCTTCTGCTCACGTTACTTCCCTCCGAGTTTTGCCCGAAGTTTGTCTTTCACACGATTGAGGAAGTAAGTGCGGTTATCTTTATTGGTTAAGAAAAAGTAGCGGGCAAAGCTGAGGCTGGCCTGGAACGACTTACCGTCCATCTTATAACGCAGCGGCAGTTTGTACGCTTTGTAGGTGTGAATATCACGCCGGGTGAGATACGGTTTCATGTTGTCGAGCCAGAAGAAGGAATACTTCACCGACTCGCCTTTATGTTTAGAACCAAATTTGGTGACCAGATGGTAGTTGGCCAGTGGCTGGTCAATCATCACAAACTCGTAGCCGAGTTTGTCAGCCCGGATGCAGAAGTCATAGTCCTGGTGACGGATATACTTCGGGTCAAAACGGATGTCCTGCGCGCATTCACGCTTCAGCACGATGGTGCTGGTCTGGATAAAGCCATAGCAGCCAAACAGATACTCGGCCACGGTTTCATGGCGCCCCACCTGCTGCAATGGCAACACTTTCAGGAACTGGCCATCCTGAATAATATTGACCTGGCTGTAAATCACGAACTTCTGTTTGCCCTGCCCTTCCAGCTGATGAATCAGCTTCAGGCTTTCAGCCAGCTTGTCTTTGTGCCACTCATCATCGGCATCAAGGAAACTGATGTAATCACCCGTTGCCAGTTCAATACCTTTGTTACGCGCACCGGAGCCGTTCAGTTTCTCCTGCGACAGCACCAGATTAATCTTCAGCTGGCGGTAACGGTCTGACTGCACCAGCGCAGCAAGCTTATCGGCGTCGGCCGATTTATCATCAACGATGATCACTTCGAAATGCTGATAGCTCTGCGCCGCCACACAGTCCAGGGTGGTCACAATAGATTCGGATGCATTATATGCAGGAATGACGATGGAAAAGAAAATATCCTTCATTACCAGGCACCTTTTAAACGGTTACAAACAAACACTCACCAGAAAAAAGGAACCTTTACCCTTTCGGTATAAAGGTTCCTCAGGGATATTAGCTTTTCGCATCCTGCTTATAGCTGTAGTCGTAATAGTCATAACCGTAACCATAGGCATTGGCTGACTTGCGTACTACGGCGTTGAGGATCACCCCTTTAATATCGATACCATTCTGGGCGAAACGTTTGTAGCTGATTTCCACTTCCTTAAGGGTGTTGGTTTCGAAACGCGCCACCATCAGGGAGGTTCCCGCCAGCTTGCCGATAATGGACGCATCGGTCACAGCCAGAATCGGTGGGGTGTCAATTAACACCAGGTCGTAGTGCTGACTGGCCCACTCAAGCAGCTCATTCATGCGGCTGTGCATCAGCAGCTCAGACGGGTTAGGCGGCACCTGACCACGCGCAATAAAATCAAAACCGTATTCACCGCGCTGGATCAGATCCGGGGTAAATGGCGTCTTACCGGACAGAATGTTCGACAGACCCGTTTTACTCTCAGCACCCAGCAAATCGTGGGTGTAACCGCGACGCATATCACCATCGATAAACAGCACTTTCTGACCGGCTTTCGCCACCAGTGTTGCCAGGTTAGAACAGATAAAGGTTTTACCTATGCCCGGGCTGGCACCGGTAATCATCAGAATGTTGTTTTTCGCTTCCATCATGGCGAAGTGCAGGCTGGTACGCAGGCTGCGGATCGCTTCGATGGAGAGGTCCGTTGGGTTGCCCAGTGCCAGCAGCGTGTTGTGCGGGTCCGTTTTCCCTTTCAGGTTACGTTTCACCAGCGCTTCGGCATCTTTCTTACGCTGCCATTCGGAAAGCGGGACGCTGGCATACACGCTCAGACCCAGCTCTTCCAGCTGTTCAGGGTTATCAATACCATGATGGAACAGGGCTTTCAGCAGCACCAGACCCACCGATACCACCAGACCTGCCACCATACTGGCCAGAATCAGTAACAGTTTTTTCGGTGCCACCGGTGTACCGGCGGTTTCCGCATGGTCGATGATGCGAACATCACCCACGGTACTGGCCTTACTGATGCTCAGCTCCTGCTGACGATTCAGCAGCTGCATGTAGATTTCCTGCCCTGCCTGCACATCACGCGTTAAACGCACGATTTCCTGCTGAGTCTGCGGCATCTGACTGATTTTGCCGTTCAGCTTTTTCTGTTCATCTTCCAACGTGGCACGTTTTTCCAACAGTGCGCGGTAGGTCGGGTGATCTTTCTTGAACAACTGTGACACTTCCGCTTCGCGGAAAGTCAGTTCGTTCAGCTGCGTCTGAATGCTGACAGAAGAGTCGAGCGCGGATTTCGCTTCCAGCGACACATCGACGGAGTCATTCTGGCGACGGAAGGTATTCAGTTTGTCTTCTGCGACATCCAGTTTGCTACGAACTTCAGGCAGCTGGTTCTTCAGGAAGGCCAGACTCTTCTCGGCTTCTTCAGATTTGCGCTCAACGTTCTGGTACAGATAGTTATTAATCACCTGGTTCAGCACCTGGCTGATCAATACCGGGTCTTCACCGGTATAGGTCAGGCCCAGCACGCCGGTGTCCTTGCCCATATCCGCAACGGTCAGGTTGTTGTAGATCAGTTTGATGGCTTGCAGGTCGCTCAGTTTAGACACGGTGAAGCTGGTGCCTTCCTCTGCCTGAATGTCGCTGACCAGCATGGTGACATCGCCGTGCTGTTCAAACTGGCCGACTTTGCCTTTAAACAGCTCATCGCCGTCTTTGCTGACGGTGTAGCTGTCCGGCCCATCGACTTCAACCGTTAACTGGCGTTTATCCCAGATAGCCGGCACTTTCATGCGTGAAATGGCAATCTGCTGCGGCTTATTGCCCATCATGCGTGACAGGCCGCGACCGATCACCGGGAAATAGTCCTCCTGCACCAGCACATCAAGGCCGAGGTCTGCCACCGTTTTCCCCAGCACCATACGTGAGGTAATAATTTGCACTTCAGTCGCTGACGCGGGTTGTGCATTGGGCATCATCTGCGACAGGTCATTCAACACGGTGTTGGCATTTTTCTGCTCAACCTGCACCATGGCGTCCGCGCTGTAAATCGGCGTGGCGAACAGGCTGTAAAGTGTGCCCATCAACATAAATAACGCCGTAACCGCAACGATTATCCAGCGATGGTCAATGAACTGTCCCACAAGATGCGCCAGATCGAACCCGTTTGAATCGTCTTGAGGCGCTGACGGTGCCTTACTTTTTATTTTCATGGAAGTCCCAACTATCGGCTTAATGCGTTGACCCATTTCTGGGCAGCGTTTTCAAGGATTCCGTACACGGCCTCAAAGGCATCGCGGCTTTTCTTATACGGGTCGGCGATTTCCTGCTGATTGATCCAGTGTCCAAACAGCATGGTTTTGCCACGTACGGAAGGGTTGATGCGGCAGACCTGGTCGACATGTTTTTTTTCCATCACCAGGATCAAATCGTAATCCCGGCACATGCCCGACGTGAGTTGCTGTGCCACATGCCCTTGCAGTGACACACCATTTTCACCGGCCACGCTGCTGGCAGTCTCGTCAGCAGCGTGGCCGCCCATGGCCCCCAATCCCGCGGATGCGATATTCTTCTCAGGTAGTGCGGATTTCAGCAGTCGTTCCCCCGTGGGGGAACGGCAGATATTTCCGATACAAACAACTAAGATTGAATTAATCATAATGTTTTCCGGCGGTTACCAGTTATGAAGCGTCTGCACGGTACGTGTCGCATCGTAAACACCGCTGATGGTCGGAACGAGCTGTGAAATCACGCGGTTCCAACGGGTGAGCGGCGTAGAAGTGACATAAACGATGTCATAAGGTTCTAACTGGAACTCGGTACCCATTACCATCGCGGCGGCATCTTTAGTATTGAGCTGATAGATGTTGGCGATTTTGCTGCGGTTAGGTCCTTTAGTTGGACGAATCACGAAGACACCCGTTGCATCAGCAGCGGCCTGATCCATGCCCTGAGCATTACCCAGCGCTTCCGACAGCGTCATGCCGCTGCGGTCCATTTTCAGTGTGGCCTGCTGTTTCACTTCACCCATAACGAACACTTTGAGGTCGTCATTACGCGGCACATAAAGAATGTCGCCAGGGTACAACAGATGGTTTTGCGACAGGTCACCGTTCTTCATCAGCGCCTGTAATGAAATAGGCTGCTCGCGGCCGTTGTGCGTCAGCACTACGTTGCGCCAGTCGGCGTTGGCGGTTAACCCGCCCGCGGCGTTGACGGCATCAAGAATGGTCAACGGCACGTTGGTGATCGGCTGCTGGCCGGACGTCGTCACTTCACCGGTCACATAAGTTTTCTGTGATTTGAATGAGGCAATGCTGACATCCACCTGCGGGCTTTCAATGTACTGGGACAGGCGGCGGGCGATCTCATCCCGGATTTCCTGCACCGTGCGACCCGCTACACGCACTTTACCGATATACGGATAGAAGATCGTGCCATCGGAATGGACCCAGTTACCGGTGTCGCTGGCGCTACGATACTGACCAGATGGGGTTGTCAGTTCCGGGTGATCCCAGACGGTCACCGTCAGAACATCACCTACCCCGATACGATACTCATAAGCCTGCAACTCGCGCTGCAGCGCTTCATTCGCCTGTGCCACAACCGGTTTTGGTCGCATGCGTTCAACCAGGCCCGGCGTCAGCGGGAAGACATTAACGTATTTGTCGATGTCAAAATCACTGTCCTGTTGCTTGACAACATCTTTACCCGTGGTGGAAAGGTGGCTGCCCGGCTCGATGGTACAGCCGGAAAGGAACGCTGCTGAGACCAGCAGGGGTATCAATTTAGTTTTGATTTTAATCATCTGGTTTATCGCTATCAGTAATTTGAATGTGAATGGCGAGACCGCCGCTGTGTAGCGTCTAAAAGTTGCTAATACTGCAAATCAGGTACTTATTTGTAAGGCCCCCTGCTTTGTTTTAATAAGCCCCATCCCGTTTCAGAACCACACCAACGGTTTTGAACAAGATGGCGATATCGTTCCACAGTGACCAGTTTTTCACGTACCAGGAGTCGAAGTAGACGCGCGTTTCATAATCAACATCATTACGTCCGCTCACCTGCCACAATCCGGTCATGCCTGGTTTAGCCATATAGTAGTAATCCACATCACCCGCATAGCGTTCCAGTTCGGCTTCGATGACCGGACGTGGCCCCACCAGACTCATTTCACCGCGCACGACATTCCATAACTGCGGTAATTCATCAAGGCTGGTTTTACGGATAAAATGTCCAACGCGGGTAATGCGCGGGTCATTTTTCAGCTTAAAGTCTTTATCCCACTCTTCACGCGCTGCCGGGTCAGTGCGCAGCACCTCTTCGAGCACCTCTTTAGAGTTCACCACCATGGAGCGGAACTTCAGACATTTAAATTTGCGGCCCTTGAAGCCAACGCGTTCATGACCATAAATCGGTGCACCCCCATCGCGGGACACCATAAATATCAGTGCCGCTAATGCGGGCAACAGCATGGTGATAATCCCCAGCGCGCCAACAATATCGAAAGTGCGTTTCAGGAAGCGCGAAGTGCGCTTGGCAAGATTATTGTTCACCCGAAGAATCATCACTTCATGGCTAAAGATGTATGCCATATCTGTGCCATAAAGTGGCACACCACGCAGTGAAGGGATGACGGATACTGAACGACAGTTATGTTTGGCCAGATTCTTCAGCCACAGATCGCGTGACTGGCTCTGTTCGTATTCCACTGCCACGATAAACTGAGTTTCGCTGTTCACCATTGACCACAGCGTCTGCTCGTCTTTCACCACCGGGATACCGAAGAGTTCATGAGCGGGCTGGCTGCCATCGACATCAAAGAAAGCCACCACATCAAAGCCCATCACTTCTTCGCTTTGCAGCGCCTGATACGCTTCTTCGGCATTTTTACCACTGCCTAAAATAATCGACTGCTTTTTCCACAGATTGTTTCGATTAAGCACCCGTTTAACAACGGCACGCCCCACCGGGATCATCACCATCGCCAGCAACCAGGTTAATACCCAAATCCAGCGGGACAATTCCCATTTAGATAATGCGCTGATGGAAAGTGCAATAATCGAAAATACTAAGACCGTTCTGAAGACTTCTTTTAACTCAAACCAGAAGGGTTTGCGGTAAGTGTAATGGCGTAATCTCACCCAGAACCATCCCACGCAAACAACAGAAAGCAGAATATGTGTAGCAATAGTCAATTTGAAATCGATGGCAGGTATATCTGACAGAGTATCACCAGGGAAACTATTAATGAGCAGAATGGCCACAGCCAGTGCCGCATTAAAACAGATGAGATCTGAGAGAGCCAATGACAGTTTTATTAACAACCCTTTAAAGGTAAATTCAATATCGCGCATAGTTAACTCGTAATTTTTATCTTAGGAAGCCTGTGTTTTATTGGTTTCTGACCTGGTGAGATGAGTATTTAATCAACGCATCAGTTATTACACAGGAAACTTATTTAGGGAGTCTGACAAAAAGGTCATCGTAGCTGGCATAGCGGCTAGAGATTTTGGCAAGAAAATCAACATGAACGTTTACTGTTCCGCGGCGCTTCCTGAACAGTCTCAAGACTCGTCAGGACACGCTACCGCCCCTGGCTTGTAGCTGCCAATGCGCTGTAATGTTGCCGTTTCATGTTGTTCACCTGCCATTTTCAGCGTCAGGTTTTAGCGTTTTTATCGACAGAAATGCGTCATCATTCACATAAATCAACATTTAATCCGTCAGTACTGCGCTAAATACAACATCCACGCAGACATTCAGTAACACGTTGCTATACTAGTTATAACTGGCCTGTTTACAAGAGGCTCCCCTCGCCCGTACCTTCTTTTAGGAATAAGACTACGTTGCTGCTGCGTCAGTACCACTCATTGCCCTACTCCTCTCACAGTAAAATTAAGATTAATTCCCTGTCGAAAACTAAGAATAATCCTACTTCCGTGTATTCAGGTTATAAGTATTACTCTTTAATCAATCTGGCCCTATACGATTAATCCTGAAAAGAAACAGTTTAAGAATTTCGGTAACCGATGGTTATTAATCCGCCGATAAGGCGGATTATCCTCCCGTCATGAAGTCCTAACGACAATACGCCCGGATTACAGGTTGAAATGGTGGCGATTCCGACTCATCATTGATGATCTCATATGCTGTTCAGGTGAAAACAATGTTCGAATGGATCGCCGACCCGTCAATCTGGGCCGGCCTGGTCACGCTAGTCCTGCTGGAACTGGTCCTGGGTATTGATAACCTGGTGTTTATAGCCATCCTGGCTGAAAAGCTTCCCCCCGCACTGCGCGACCGTGCGCGCGTCACCGGCCTGATGCTGGCTCTGCTGATGCGCCTTGGCCTGCTGGCCTCTATCTCCTGGCTTTCATCACTGACCGATGCCCTGTTTAGCGTCAACGGTCACGGTTTTAGTGCACGCGATCTGATCATGCTGGTCGGCGGTGTATTCCTGCTATTTAAAGCCACGATGGAGTTGAACGAGCGGCTGGAAGGTAAGGATGGGGAAGAAGGCCCGCAAAAACAGGGCGCACGCTTTTGGCCTGTGGTGGCTCAGATTGTGGTGCTGGATGCGGTGTTCTCGCTGGATTCGGTGATCACCGCTGTCGGTATGGTTGACCACCTCGCCGTGATGATGGCAGCGGTGATTATTGCCATCTTCCTGATGCTGCTGGCCAGTAAGCCTTTGACCCGTTTCGTTAATAGCCACCCGACCATTATCATTCTCTGCCTCAGCTTCCTGCTGATGATCGGCTTCAGCCTGATAGCCGATGGCTTTGGCTACCATATTCCTAAAGGCTACCTGTACGCTGCCATCGGTTTCTCAGTGATTATTGAAGCCCTGAACCAGCTGGCACAGTTTAACCGCCGCCGTTTCCTCTCTGCAAAATCGCCGCTGCGTAAACGCACCGCAGAAGCGGTCCTGAGGCTACTGCGCGGCCACCACGAACAGGCTGAACTGGACGCGGAAACCTCATCACTGATTGCTGATAATGCCGGGCGCAAAGCCATCTTCAACAAGCAGGAGCGCATGATGATTGCACGCGTACTGGCCATGGGCCAGCGCAGCGTGCGCAGCATCATGACCTCGCGTCATGATATTGAGCATATTGACCTGGCAGAGTCACCGGAAAAAATCATGGCGCTGCTGGACAATAATCAGCATACGCGGCTGATCATTACCGAAAACAGTGATGAACCGCTCGGTGTGGTACACATTATTGACCTGTTAAAGCAGGCTCTGCATGGCAATGACCTGGATTTGCGCGCGCTGATCCGCCAGCCATTAGTTTTCCCTGAGCAGCTTGCCCTGCTGCCCGCGCTGGAACAATTCCGTACTGCCCGTACCCATTTTGCGTTTGTGGTCGACGAGTTTGGTTCGGTTGAAGGCATTGTGACGCTGAGTGATGTGATGGAAACCATCGCCGGGAATCTGCCCAATGAAGGGGAGAAGATCGACCCACGCTACGATATTCAACAGAATGCCGACGGCAGCTGGACGGCAAATGGCCATATGCCACTCGACGATCTGGCCATGCATCTGCCGCTGGTACTGGATGAGAAACGCGAATACCTCACGCTGGCAGGATTACTGATGGAGCATTTGCAGCGCATACCGCAGGAAGGGGAAGAGGTTCAGGTGGGGGATTACCTCTTCCGGACGTTACAGGTTGACAGCCATCGGGTACAAAAGGTGCAAATTATCCCGCAGAATGACACCGTGTAATGTCAGTGAATGTCGGGGGCGATCCTGTTCCCATCGCCCCCGACAACATCACAGACCTTTCAGCAACTTATTCATATCGTCTTTGTTATTGCTATCCGGGTTACGTTCAATCCACTGCTGCAGACGCTGACGGGCTTCGTCACGCAACTCGTCACGCAGCACCTGATCCACTCTCAGGTTGTAGTTAATCGCCGACCACGGACCATAGATGTGTAATGGCACTGGCGTTTGTTGCAGACGCTGTACCAGCGTACTGTCACCGCTCCAGCCTTGGGTCACCGTCACGCCAAAGCGAATATCCAGCGTTCTTTTCACCACATCAATCATACCTGCGCCGGTATAGTTGAGCTGATCGGAACGGGCATCCAGGCGACCAAAATTAAACACGCCATTATTGAGTGCCAGCCGCCCCTGGATTTGTTGCAGGTTGGGCTGGCTGTCGTCATTCTGACCGCGCACCTTGGTGCTGTTATTCTCCACCGCACGCTGGATCAATTGCTGGAAATTCAGACCGGCAAACTGCGCGTCTCGAATACTCAGATCTGCACTGCCCTGCCACTGTCGCTTAAAGGCGTCGACAGTCAGCCCCTCACCGTGAAAGTCCCCTTTCAGCGAAAGCGCACCACTGATGTTGTTTGGCAATTCAAACCCATTCAATAACGGAGTGAGTGCAAACTGCTTCAGGTCTGGCTGGAAGGCCACTTTAGTCTGGGCGCTACGCACATCAATCGTACCCGGCAGAGAGAAACTGCCGTCAGCGGCCTGGCCATTGAAGGTTTTCACCGTCAGTAACCCCTCTTCACTGGCGGCGTCCAGCTGCACATTGTTCATCTGCAGCCCGCGCCAGTTGAGTTTATCGGCCACGAGGGAGAGTTGGCCGTCCATCGCATTGAGCGGGGAATTGGCATTATCATACTCTGGCAACGCAGCAATCACCGGTGCAGGGCCGGAACGCTGTTCGGCCCCGGTGCCCCCCCCGGCAGAAACCGGGTTCAGGCCCAGTAAGGCATCCAGATTGAGACTGGCCGCGTGCAGACTGGCAACCACCTGGGGGCGCGTGCCCAGCGATCCGGACACCGTGCCGGTGAGCTGACTGTCATTGGCACTGAGACTGATATCTTCAAGACTGAACTGACGGGTTGGCGACGTCCAGTGGGCTTTCATCCGGGCGCTGCCCTTCACGCCGTCCTGAGGAAGATCGGCCCCTTTGAGTTGGTAATCGAACTGATTGATGACCGCACCAACGTGTCGCGGATAATCGGTAATATCCAGATCGCTATCCATGCTCACCTGCAACTCGCGCTGGTCACGGTTAATCCGGCTGCTCAGCGTGATATGTGCACGGCGAGGCTGCGTCTGATCCAGCGCCAGATTAAAATCACGCACGTTCAGTTGTTCACCGTTACTTTGCTGCCAGACCAGCAGGCTGTCAGCAATGCGCAGATGGGAAATATCGAACTTCCAGCCATGCGTTACGTCACTGACGGAAGCAGTGTTACCTTTATCGACGGGGCCGATAGGTGCATCAGCAGGACGCTGGCTTTCGCTGTCCTGCGTCAGGCGCACAACGGCACCTTTCAACATCACCTGCTTGACGGAAAGCTGATGGGAAAGTAGCGGCAACAGATCGACGTCCAGCCGCATATTTTGCGCACTGACAACGGGCTGTGCGGCACCCGGCGCGGTCAGGGTCATCGGCCCGGAAAGGATGCTGAGCTGCGGCCAGACGTGCCAGCGCAAATCGCCATTGAGCGCCAGTTGGTAGCCGTTACGCTGCTCCACCTGGCGAATCATATAGGCGCGAAAATCATTAGGATTGACCAGCACGACCAGCGCAGTCATACCCGCTACCATCACCACCAGTAGAATGGCAAGGGTCGTTATAAATCTTTTCATGCCTCTCCTTACCCCTTCATCTTTCCGCTCACAGCGGTGTTGGCTGCCTTCCCTCACCCCAGTCACTGACTGATGTAAGCTCCTGGGGATTCGCTCAGTTGCCGCATTGCTGCAAGCTGAAATCTAAAGGGTTTCATCACTCTTCTTTCCGCTCACAGCGGTGTTGGCTGCCTTTCCTCACCCCAGTCACTGACTGATAGCGCAGGCTCAGCTTGAATGATGCCGGGTATCAGTCTTTATCAATACGGCTGGCATCCGCACCCTGCTGCCCTTTGTACTTGGCATCCTGGCGGCTGTTATAAGGACGCGCGGCCGGCCCCGACAGCGGCTCAAAGCTCAGTGCGCCAATCAGCATGCCAGGGCGCAGTGCTAATGGCAGTTTACCTGAATTATAGAACTCCAGCACAATCCGGCCCTGCCAGCCCGGATCAATACGGTGAGCGGTCACGTGAACCATCAGCCCAAGGCGCGCCAGCGAAGAGCGACCGTCCAGCCAGCCCACAAGGTCGTCGGGGATGGTCACCGACTCCAGCGTCACCGCCAGCGCCAGTTCACCCGGATGCAGATAGAAGGCATCGCCTTCTGGCAGCACAATTTCATCGCTCATCACGCGTTCCAGCGCCGCGCTGACTTCGTCTTTCGGTCCGCTTAAATCAATAAAAGGAGCAGTATGACCGCGAAAAGTGCGGAACTGATTGCCCAGACGGACATCAACGGTGGCACCATTGATACGTTCAACCGGTGGGCGAGGATCAATGCCCAGTTTGCCATTATCGAGCCAGGCTTCTATATCGCGGTCACATAATCTCATGGAGCACTCCAACAGACGCTTCGATTACTCGAAGAACTGATTAATTTTCGCTTTCAGGATATCAATGGCAATACGGTTTTTGCCGCCACGCGGCACAATAATGTCAGCGTATTGTTTTGAAGGTTCGATAAATTGCAGGAACATCGGGCGCACCGTCTTCTGATACTGTGCCATCACCGAATCCATTGAGCGCCCACGTTCGTTCACATCGCGTTTCATACGACGCATCAAACAGATGTCCAGCGGGGTATCAACGAAAATAGAGAAGTTCATCTCCTGACGCAGTCGCGCATCCGTCAGTAGCAAAATCCCCTCAAGGATAATCACTTTTTTCGGCTTAAGGCAGAGGGTTTGCTGGGTGCGGGTGTGTTCCACATAGCTGTATACGGGGAGCTCAATCTCCTGACCGGCTTTCAGCATTTGCAAATGCTGCAACAGGAGATTGTGGTCCATGGCACTGGGGTGGTCGTAGTTCGTCTTGACCCGCTCCTCCATAGTGAGGTGGCTCTGGTCTTTGTAGTAGGCATCCTCGGGGATGACACCAATATTTTCATCACCCACGCGATCGCGCACTTCACGATACAACGTACTGGCAATAAGACTTTTTCCCGAGGCCGAAGCGCCTGCGATACCTACGATGACGCACTGATGCGACTTGTCAGTCATATATTAAAGACCTGATTCTGAGACAATATAAGGGTAAGCATAACCCGGCAGATTTCGAGCCCCTCATGGGGCCTGCTGTTGACGCAGGCAAATAACGTCAATAAACCTGCCTGCGGCTTGAAATATGAAGGGCATAGAGGGCGCAATTATAGGGAGTTACCCCTGCTGATGCCAGCAAAAAGCGCCTGCAACTTTTTCAGACTTTCCCGTTAGGCGACAATCAGTTTCATCGTTAAACTGATGGACAGAAAAACAGTAAAAAGGAAACCGTGTGTCCTGGCATATTGTCCATATTTTGACCTATTTTGGCGACAGCATGTTGCTGATCCCCACCGCAGCCATTATGGCGTTACTCCTTCACCGGAAAAGCGACAATAAACGCACCGCCTGGTACTGGTTGCTGGCCTTCTGCACCGCAGGCGCGGTGGTCAGCCTGTCGAAAATCGCCTTCTTGGGGTTTGGTATTGGCAGCGCTCGTTTCAATTTCACCGGTTTCAGTGGCCACAGCGCAATGTCTGCAACCCTCTGGCCGGTGATGCTCTGGCTGTTGGGCGCGCGTCTGCCAACAATCTGGCGTACCGCAGCGATCGCTATCGGCTATCTGATCCCGCTGATGGTCGGCATCTCGCGCCTGGTATTAAATTATCACTCTGTCAGTGAAGTGGTCAGCGGATTGATCCTCGGCTTTACACTGAGCAGCGCCTTCCTGATCGGCCAGCGCCACACCCGCCCGCGCGGATTCTCCCTGTGGCAACTGAGTATTGCCCTGCTGGTGCCGCTGCTGCTGATTGGTCATGGCCGCATCGCCACCACCCAGCAGTTCCTGCAACGCCTGTCCGTGCAGATCGCCGGTATCGATCATGCCTGGACCCGTGAAGAGTTGCTCAAATTGCGCCAGTAATGGCGCAAAACTTCTCCCTGACGCGATATTGCCCCCCTTCAATCGTTCGAATAAGACGATCTTTTGATTGTGCATTTGCCGCTGAATCGTCTATTCCTTATGCTAGCATGGCATTAGTGATTGAGATTACGCCTATATCGGCGCCGCGCTGGATATGTAATGACGACAGAAACGTTACAACAAGTAGCCCTCTCCCGCCCACGTTGGGTCAACGGGCTGCTATTGGGATTACTGAGTTTTGTCGTCACCTTTTTCTGCCTTGAGCTGATAAAAGTCAGCGGACAAATCTCCCCGCTGTGGTTTTCCACCGCCCTGATGACCATCGTGGTGTTCCGCAATCCTTCACGCGATCTGCCCGTCCTTCTGATGAGCTGCGTGCTGGGTGTCACCTGCGCTAACGCCCTGGTGCTGGGCATGTCGTTCTCAAATCTAAAATTCCCCCTGGTTAACCTGCTACAGGCATTGATGGGAGGAATACTGCTTCGCCATCTGCTTGACCGACGTGCGCCGCTCAACTCCCTGTACAGCTGGTGCAAGATGGTCGTTTCCATCGGCCTGTTTACGCCACTGGCAGGCGGGTTGTTAGCCACCTGGATACTGGATATCAACGGCCATGCCTCATTTCGTTTTTTTACCACGTGGACGATTTCCGAGGTGATCGGCATGCTGGCTCTGGGGCCGGTTTGTCTGCTGTGGCAGCCTGATTATGTTCGCCGTCACTTACGCCAGCATGTCTTGTTTGAAACGCTGCTGACTCTGGTCATCACGTTGTCCCTGTGCTGGGTAACGCTGAGCTATGCCCCCTGGCCGTTCACTTTTGTCATTGTGATCTTGTTCTACAGTGCGGTGCGGCTGCCCCGCTTTGAAGCCTTTGTTATCTATCTCGCGACCATTTCCATGATGTCGCTGATGCTGGCGCTTCACCTCATCCCAACGGACAAAACCAGTGCACAACTGCTCTCCTCCATGCCATGGGTGCCTTTCCTGCTGGCGCTGATCCCCAGCCATATGATGACGCTGGTGATGCATTCGTTCCGCGAAGAGCGCAAACATATTTCTGAAAGCGAGACCCGTTTCCGTCACGCAATGGAATATTCAGCCATCGGTATGGCACTGGTCTCCATCCGCGGTCAGTGGATGCAGGCCAATAAAGCCCTGTGCCGACTGCTGGGGTATACGCCCGAGGAACTCTATGCGATGAACTTTCAGCAGTTGACGCATCCAGACGATCTTGATGCAGACCTGGTTCAGTTACGGACCCTGCTGGCAGGGGATATTGAAAGTTACAGCATGGAGAAGCGCTATTTCAGTAAGAGCGGACAGACCCTTTGGGCGCTGCTGGCGGTCTCACTGGTTCGTGATAGTGAGCAGCAGCCGCTCTACTTTATCGCGCAAATTGAAGATATTACCGAGTTAAAAAAAACCGAGAAGGTCAATCAGCAGTTGATGGAACGCATCACCCTGGCGAATGAAGCCGGCGGTATCGGCGTGTGGGAGTGGGACCTGCAAAGCGGAACCATGAACTGGGATAAGCGCATGTTCCAGATCTACCAACTCCCTGTCAATGCGCAGGCAACCTATCTGACCTGGGCAAACAGCCTGCACCCTACCGACCGCGATAGAGCCATCACCGCTTTTGATAATGCGATTAAGAATGCCACCACCGTGGATATTGAATTTCGCATTGAGACCGATATCGGCACCCGCCATATCCGCTCACAGTGCAGTATCGTGCTGGATAAAAAAGGCAACGTCGAACGTATGCTGGGCATCAATCAGGATATGACCGCGCTGCGCCAGTTGACCGATGCGCTCTATGAAGAGAAAGAACGCATGCATATTACCCTCGATGCTATCGGTGAAGCCGTGATCAGCACCGATGAAGAGATGCGCATTATCTTTATGAACCCGGTGGCAGAAAAAATGAGCGGCTGGCTGCAACATCAGGCGTCGGGTCAACACATCAGCAATATTCTGCATATCACTCACGGCAGTAAGGGATCCGAGCGTGAAAATTTGCTGCTGTGCGAATTGCCACAGCAAAAAACCCCCGGCGATCTTGATGCCGAACTGGTGCTGCACAACCGTTCCGGCGAACAGTTCGCCATACATTACAGCCTGTCACCACTGAAAACGTTGACCGGAGAAAATATCGGTAGCGTGATGGTCATTCAGGACGTCAGCGAATCGCGTGCGATGCTGAAACGTCTGAGCTACAGCGCCTCTCACGATATGCTGACTCGCCTTCCCAACCGCGTCAGCTTCGAACATCAGTTAAAACGTCTGATCCTCTCTTCCACCGAGCAACAGCAGCATGTGCTGGTGTTTATCGACCTCGACCGTTTTAAAGCGGTCAACGATACCGCGGGCCATGCTGCGGGTGATGCATTGTTACGTGAAATCTCTGGCGTGATGCAGCAGCATCTGGGCGCAAGCGATTTCCTGGCCCGTCTGGGCGGTGATGAGTTCGGTGCATTATTGCCAGATTGCTCGCTGGAACAGGCCAGTGAGGTGGTCGAACGTATTGTTCACGCCGTGAATGAATATGGCTTCCTGTGGGAGGGCCGCCTGCATCATGTCGGTGCTAGCGCAGGCCTGACGCGTATCAGCCCGTAAAACACCAGCGCCAGTGAACTGATGGCACAGGCCGATCTCGCCTGCTATCACGCCAAAAATAACGGACGCGGCCAACTTTCCATGTATGAAAGCCATCTGCTGAAGCGCCTGAAACCCGTGATGAGCCGCATTGAAAACGAACAAATCATCGCTCAGCAGCCAATGCGTCTGCACGTCTGGGCCGCCGCACCGCCGGGGAAAATTCATGCCACCAGCTTCTATCTGGCGGAGATGCAATTGTTTACCCCGGAGGGACACGAGATTGATGAGGCCAGCTTCCGCACCGGGTTACAGGATGGTGATCTGTTTGTGGCCCTTGACCGTAAACTGATCAAAGAGTTTTTCCAGCATTATGCGCAGGGTGCACTGAGCAAAGGGTTAACGCTGGCGCTACCGGTGTCGGGTTTTGGTTTACGTGATGAGCAGTTTATCAGCGAGACACTGGCACAGTTTGCACGCTATCACGTTCCGGCCAACCTTATCTGGTTCGCGATCAACGCCGATGTCCTGAGCCAGCATGACGTCGTGCTGCACCAGAATATTGCCCGTCTGCGCGCGATGGGAAGCCGCATTGTACTGCGTGATTTTGGCCGTAATCTTGATGCGTTTAACCAGCTACCGGCCGACCAGATCGACTATATGATCCTCGCCAGTGAGCTGGTCGCCAATGTGCACCGCAATCTGATGGACGAAATGATGGTGTCGATCATTCACGGCCACGCCCAGCGCCTGGGGATCAGCACCCTTGCCGGGCCCGTCGAACTGCCGGGCGCGCTGAATACGCTGTCTGGCATTGGGATTGATGTCGTCTGGGGCGAGGTGATTGCGCCACGCCAGCCGCTATCGACACTGCTGCTCAACAGCTACTTTGCGATAAAATAACCCCCTCACCGCCACGCCGATGTTATTGCCAGCTGGGCTGACGCAGACAGGACTCACTGACCCAGCGCCGGACTTGACTGTCCTGCACCGAATCAGTCAACAGCTGTGCGCTGGCCGACATCAACGGACCACAGGGCAATCCTGCCTTGCGCATAACGGCCAGCGTCTCGGGCCCATCTTCATAACGAAACACCGCCAGCATCTGTTGAGGCGATAAGGTCACTCCCTGAGCGATCGCACTGGCCAGCACCTGCTGTAACACGCTGGGTGACTCTTCACGGAAACGCCAGTTGCCACGGGATTCATCAATCAATGTATTGGTCATTGCCCCCTTCCCGTCGCGTGGAGAAGGTTCCTGGTAGTGATCCCAGACGATTAATTTGCTGTTCAGCAGCGCGGTGCGGGTGGCTGGCGGGGCATATTTGATCATCCACGCCATCAGGTTCAGGTGGCGTCCCTCACCATCAGACAACGTTTGTTCCAGCTGTGACGGCTGCTCACGCAGCGCGGCCATCAGCGTCTGTGTGTCCTCATTGAGCGCCAGCAGTGCCAGCCGCCAGAGCCCTTCCGGCGCAGGCAGATACCTCAGTAAGAAGTTCGCACTCTGACCGTTGCCGTCAAAAATCGCACGGGTCAGGTAAGAAGCGGCGCGCTTGTCACGCGGATGGATCCAGTCCGGGCGTGCCGCCAGTAACAAGGCCATGCTGTCATAAAACTGCTGCTGCTCTGCCTCTCCCGCTGGCGGGTCCAGGCGCAGATCGCGCAGCGGGTCGTAATCAAAGGATAATGACTGGATTTGCGCCGGGGTGAGCACCGACAGGAACAGTTTCAGCGCCACCGTATTATGGCTTTCGATGGCATTGCTTAACACGCTATAGCCATTTTCACCTTTATCCAGCGGCGAGAGGCCACGCCGGATAAAGTAGCGCAGCGTCTGTTCCGGATACGCTTTTGCCGCCGCCCGATAGAACAGCTCGCGCGCACTCTCCTCCGAAAGTCTGTCCAGCTGCGAGCGGGCCCCCTGCTCCAGGAGTACCAAATTATGCTGCATCTGCTGTTCGTGGCGTTTCCAGGCCATCGTGCGTTGATTGGAGGGATTAAAATAGAAGGCGGCGGCCAGGACAATAAACAGCAGCCAGCCGGTCACCAGCGCCTGGATGGGCGGTGTGCCGCGGCGCTGCCAGCGCGCCAGAAACAGCGTTAGCCAGGCCACCAGCGTCACCAGCCATTGCAGAATATCGCGGGAAAACTCCACCGTAGACATGCCACCCGGCCAGAGCAACAGTGCGCCAATCAGTATCTGTGGCAGCACCATCGCCAGCAGAACCCAGCGCGGTCGGATATGTTGACTACGGATCAGCAACATCAGCGCAGTGATCCCCAGCATCAATGGCGACAGCATTAACCCCAGCAGTAATATCAGTACAGACCAGTCCATTTATTTCTCCCTGCCCCCGCGGCCAAATGGCAAGGCGGTGATGCCGTGTGAAGGGCGTGATTCTATACAAAGCAGACAGATATACCCAAAATAATTCGAGTCCCCGCGTGGGGCCTCATCTTGCCGCTTGCGCCGTCAGCGCTCTCAAGCTAAAGTCCCCCCTTTTTTCACACTCAGCGGAGGAAACGATGTTTATCGGTTTCGACTACGGTACGGCAAACTGCTCTATTGCCATCATGGAGAACGGCGCACCTAAGCTGCTGCCGTTAGAGCAGAGCTCGCCTTATTTACCCTCAATGCTGTGTGCGCCAACCCGTGATGCGGTCAGCGAATGGCTGTTCCGTCATCACCAGGTACCGACCCCGCAGGCAGAAAACCAGGCGCTGTTACGTCGCGCGCTGGCTTTTAACCGCGAAGAAGATATTGAGGTTCTGCCTGCCAGCGTCAAATTTGGCCTTGCCTCACTGGCACAGTATATGGATGACCCGGAAGACGTGTGGTTTGTGAAATCACCCAAATCTTTCCTCGGAGCCAGTGGGCTAAAACCACAGCAGGTCGCCTTCTTTGAAGACTTGGTGTGCGCCACCATGCTGCATATCCGTCAAACAGCAGAAAGCACCCTGAATGACAGCGTCACCCAGGCGGTGATTGGCCGTCCGGTTAACTTCCAGGGACTGGGCGGCGATGAGGCCAACCAACAGGCTGAAGGCATCCTGGCGCGCGCGGCCAGTCGTGCCGGCTTCCAGGATGTGATCTTCCAGTTTGAACCGGTTGCCGCGGGTCTGGATTTTGAAGCCACGCTGACAAAAGAAACGCGTGTGCTGGTCGTGGATATCGGCGGGGGAACCACCGACTGCTCCATGTTGCTGATGGGACCGCAGTGGCACGATAAAGCCGATCGTGGCGACAGCCTGCTGGGCCACAGTGGCTGCCGCGTCGGCGGTAACGATCTGGATATCATGCTGGCCTTTAAAGAACTGATGCCGCTGCTCGGTCTGGGTGGCGAAACCGTGAAAGGCACCGGACTTCCGGCCCTGCCGTGGTGGAATGCCGTTGCCATCAACGACGTTCCGGCACAGAGCGACTTCTATGCCACGGCATCCCGCAAGCAGTTGCAGGATCTGATCCGTGACGCGGCCGAACCGCAAAAAGTGCAGCGCCTGCTGAAAGTGTGGCAACAGCGTCTGAGCTATCGTCTGGTGCGGGCAGCGGAAGAGAGCAAAATTGCGCTGTCAGATCGTGATGAGGTGATGACGGCCATGCACTTTATTGATGGTGGGCTGGAAACCGAAATCAGTGTGGCGGGCCTTCAGGCGGCGATCAGTCAGCCGCTGGAACGTATCCAGGAACAGGTGACGCTGGCGCTGAACACCAGTGGCACGCGTCCTGACGTGATTTATCTGACGGGTGGCAGCGCCCGCTCGCCAGTACTGCGTGCGGCACTGCAACAGCAGTTACCGGATATTCCGCTGGCAAGCGGAGATGACTTCGGTTCCGTAACGGCGGGGCTGGCGCGCTGGGCGCAGGTGATGTTCCGGTAACGAAACAATCGGGCGAGGCATGCCTCGCCCCTACGGGATACTGTCCCAGGGATTGAGCCTGCCTCGCCCCTGCGCGCTACTGCCGTAGGGATTGATCATGCCTTGCCCCGCGCGTTACTGCCGTAGGGGTGGGGCATGCCCGCCCCCGTGTTCACTGTTGGCAATGATTTAATAACTGCTGACTTCCGACAACAGGCGCAGATCGTCGTCTTTCAGCGTCAACACCGCCGCTTTCGCCAGCTCATCAACCTGTGCCAGTGAGGTGGCGCTGACAATCGGCGCGGTGATCGACGGACGGGCAATCTGCCATGCCAGCGCGACCTGCGCAGGCGAAGCATGATGTGCTTCTGCCACCTGCACCAGCGCATTCACAATCTTCAGACCCCGATCGTTCAGATACTTCTCTACCACGCCCTGACCGCGCGCACTTTTGGCGGCATCCGCTTTACTGCGGTATTTTCCGCTGAGGAAACCGCTGGCCAGCGAATAATAGTTAATCACCCCGAGACCGTGCTCTTTGGCGACCGACTCCAGACCACTCTCATACCCCTGGCGATCGTAGAGGTTATACTCCGGTTGCAGGGTTTCATAACGCGCCAGCCCATTGTCGGCACTGATTTTCAGCGCCTCGCTCAGGCGGTCATCAGAATAATTAGAGGCACCGATGGCACGGACCTTACCTTCTTTAATCAACGCGTCAAATGTCGCCAGTGTCTCCTGCAGTGGCGTATCCGCATCGTCGCGATGCGCCTGATACAGGTCGATATAATCCGTTTGCAGACGCGCCAGCGAGGCGTCTACCGCCTGACGAATATAGGCAGGTGCCAGGCCGGTTTTCCCGTCACCCAGATCCATCCCCACTTTGGTCGCCAGCACAATCTTGTCGCGCTGACCGCTTTTTTTCAGCCAGTTACCGATAATGACTTCCGATTCGCCACCTTTGTTACCCGATGCCCAGCGAGAATACACATCAGCGGTATCAATAAAATACAGCCCTTTCTCCACCAGTGCGTCGAGCAGAGAAAACGAGGTCTTTTCGTCAATGGTCCAGCCAAACACATTGCCGCCAAACGTCAGCACTGGAACCTGAATGCCGGAACGGCCCAGCTGGCGATGTTCTAAAGTACTCATCATGATTCTCCTGATTGGATGTCAATAAAGCAGTCCCTAAGTCTAACAAAGAACCTGGAGCACGCTTGGTTCAATAATGGTAATGAATTTGCGAGAAGTGATTAAAATCATTTCATGCTCACGCGACAGCGTATCGCTAACCCGTTATTCTTAATTCCTTCATTTTTCAGCGGTTGAAGTTCGCTATTCTTTTAAGATTCGGGGCACCTTTTTGTCCCGCCTGGGTATTCACCAGATTTACTGAGAGCAAAAAACATGAAAACACCGCGTCGTTTCCCTGTCATCCCCCTGGTTATCGCTGTTGCGCTGATCGCAGGCGGCGGATACTGGTGGTACAGCCACAGTAGCGCTTCCCAGGCACAGCCTGCCGAAGGCGCAGAGCAATCTCGTGGCAAAGGTCATCGCGGCGGTGGGCGTAACGGCGGTGCGATGGGCGCTGCGATGGCCCCGGTGCAGGCCGCCGACGCCATCCGTCAGAGCGTGCCTCAATATCTTACCGGGCTGGGCACCGTGACGGCGGCAAACACCGTCACACTGCGCAGCCGCGTCGATGGCGACCTTATCGCCCTTCATTTTAATGAAGGCCAGGAAGTGAAAGCCGGGCAACTGCTGGCGGAGATCGACCCGCGTCCCTATCAGGTGGCGCTGATCCAGGCCGAAGGGCAGCTGGCAAAAAGCAACGCCACGCTGGCCAATGCAAAGCGCGACCTGGCACGCTATGAGAAGCTGGCGAAAACCAGCCTGGTCTCACAGCAGGAGCTGGATACCCAGCGTTCGCTGGTCAGTGAAACCCAGGGCACCATCAAAGCCGATGAAGGCAGCGTGGCCAGTGCCCGGCTCAACCTCACCTACAGCCGCGTGACGTCACCGATTGACGGACGCGTGGGCCTGAAGCAGGTCGATATTGGCAACTATGTCAGCAGCGGCGACACCACTGGCATTGTGGTGATCACGCAAACGCATCCCATCGACCTGATTTTCAGCCTGCCGGAAAATGATATTTCCGCCATCCTCAGCGCGCAGAAACAGGGTGCAGTGCCGGTAGAAGCCTGGGATCGCAGCAATAAAACGCTGCTGACCACCGGGGCGCTGCTGAGCCTGGATAACCAGATCGATACCACGACCGGCACCGTCAAGCTAAAAGCGCGTTTCGAGAATCAGGACGACCGCCTGTTCCCCAATCAGTTTGTTAACGCCCGTCTGAAGGTCAGCACCTTGCAGGATGCGATTGTGATCCCGGCAGCCGCGTTGCAAATGGGCAATGAGGGGAGCTTTGTCTGGGTGGTTAACAGCGACAACAAAGTGAGTAAGAAAATCGTCACCATTGAATTCCAGGACAGCGAAAAAGTGGTGATCAAGGCCGGGCTGGAAGCCGGTGAAAAAGTGGTGACAGACGGTATCGATCGTCTGACAGACGGGGCAACGGTGGAAGTGGTCGCCCCGCAGGCCACACCGCTGACATCCGGTAAAACCGCCCAACCGGCGAAGGGAGCCAGCGACTGATGCAGGTCATGCCCCCAACACCAGGCGGTGGTCCATCCCGCCAGTTTATTCTGCGCCCGGTCGCCACCACGCTGCTGATGATCGCTATTTTGCTGGCGGGGATTATCGGCTATCGCGCCCTGCCGGTTTCGGCGCTGCCAGAGGTCGACTATCCGACAATTCAGGTGGTCACGCTGTACCCCGGGGCCAGCCCGGATGTGGTGACATCGGCGATTACCGCGCCGCTGGAACGCCAGTTTGGCCAGATGTCCGGCCTGAAACAGATGGCGTCACAAAGTTCTGGCGGTGCTTCGGTTGTCACCCTTCAGTTCCAACTGACGCTGCCGCTGGATGTGGCCGAGCAGGAAGTGCAGGCCGCGGTCAACGCCGCCACCAATCTGCTGCCCTCCGATCTGCCTAACCCGCCGGTTTACAGCAAGGTCAATCCGGCCGATCCCCCGATCATGACCCTTGCCGTCACCACCACCAGCCTGCCAATGACCCAGGTGGCCGACATGGTGGAAACCCGTGTGGCGCAGAAAATTTCGCAGGTTTCCGGTGTGGGGCTGGTGACGATCTCCGGCGGTCAGCGTCCGGCTGTACGAGTGAAACTGAACGCTCAGGCGCTGGCGGCGATGAATATCACCAGTGAGACGGTGCGTACCGCCATCAGCAATGCCAACGTCAACTCAGCGAAAGGTAGCCTGGATGGCCCGGAACGCTCGATTACGCTCTCGGCCAACGACCAGATCAAAACGGCTGAAGGCTATCGCCAGCTGATTGTCAGTTTCCAGAACGGGGCGCCGGTGCGGCTCGGGGATGTGGCCACCGTAGAGCAAGGGGCCGAAAATAGCTGGCTCGGGGCCTGGGCTAACCGCCAGCCCGCGATTGTGCTGAATATCCAGCGTCAGCCGGGGGCCAATATCATCGCCACCGCCGACAATATTCGTCAAATGCTGCCCGCCCTCACCGCCTCACTGCCCAAGTCCGTAGACGTGAAGCTGCTGACCGACCGAACCACCAATATCCGTGCCTCGGTCCACGATGTGCAGTTTGAACTGCTACTGGCGCTGGCGCTGGTGGTGATGATTATTTATCTGTTCCTGCGCAACGTCGCGGCGACCATTATTCCCGCCGTGGCGGTGCCACTCTCTCTGGTAGGCACCTTTGCGGTGATGTATTTCTTTGGTTTTTCGGTCAACAACCTGACGCTGATGGCGCTGACGATCGCCACCGGCTTCGTGGTTGATGATGCCATTGTGGTGATCGAAAACATTTCACGCTATATCGAGAAAGGGGAAAAACCGCTGACGGCAGCGCTGAAAGGGGCGGGTGAAATTGGCTTTACCATTATTTCCCTGACCTTCTCGCTGATTGCGGTGCTGATCCCGCTGCTGTTTATGGGGGATATCGTTGGCCGCCTGTTCCGCGAATTTGCCATTACCCTGGCGGTAGCGATCCTTATCTCGGCCATTGTGTCGCTGACACTGACGCCGATGATGTGCGCACGCATGTTAAGCGTTGAGTCTCTGCGCAAACAGAACCGTTTTTCACGTGCCAGTGAAGCCCTGTTCGAACGGATTATTGCCCGCTATGGCCGCCTGTTGCAGAAGGTTCTGAAACATCAGTGGCTGACACTCGGTGTCGCCTTCGGCACCATGGCGCTGACCGTCCTACTGTGGCTGGTGATCCCCAAGGGCTTCTTCCCGCTGCAGGATAACGGCATTATTCAGGGAACCCTCCAAGCTCCGCAGTCGGTCTCCTACAGCAATATGGCGCAGCGCCAGCAGGAAGTGGCTTCGGTGATCATGAAGGACCCGGCGGTACAAAGCCTGACCTCCTTCGTGGGGGTGGACGGCACCAACGCCGCACTCAACAGCGGCAGGCTGCAAATCAACCTGAAACCGCTGGATGAACGTGATGACCGCATCCCGGTGGTGATGGCCCGTCTGCAACAGCAGACTGCGAAAATCCCCGGCATTAACCTCTGGCTGCAACCGGTGCAAGACCTGACCATTGATACCCAGGCCAGCCGCACGCAGTATCAGTTTACCCTGCAGGCCGGATCGCTGGACTCACTGAGCCTTTGGGTACCGAAGTTACAGGCCAGGCTGGCCACACTGCCTGAACTCAAAGAAGTGAGCAGCGACTGGCAGGACCAGGGACTGGAAGCGTATATCCGCGTTGACCGTGACAGCGCCAGCCGCCTGGGCATCTCACTGGCCGATGTGGATAACGCGCTGTATAACGCCTTTGGCCAGCGACTGATATCGACCATTTATACCCAGGCTAATCAGTACCGCGTGGTGCTGGAGCATGACACGGCGGCCACGCCAGGCCTGGCAGCGCTGCAATCCATTCGCCTGAACAGTACCGATGGCGGCAGCGTGCCACTCAGCGCGATTGCCAGCGTAGAGCAGCGTCATGGTGCGTTGAGCATCAATCACCTCGACCAGTTCCCGTCCACCACCTTCTCGTTTAACGTCAGCGATGGCTATTCGCTGGAGCAGGCGGTGAATGCCATTACCCAGGCGGAAAAAGATCTCTCGATGCCGTCAGAAATCATGACGCAGTTCCAGGGCAGCACCCTCGCCTTCCAGGCCGCGCTCTCCAGTACCGTATGGCTGATTGTGGCGGCGGTTGTCGCAATGTATATCGTGCTTGGCGTGCTGTATGAGAGCCTGATCCACCCGGTAACCATTCTTTCCACACTGCCAACGGCGGGAGTCGGTGCGCTGCTGGCACTGTTGCTGAGCGGTAGCGAGCTGGATGTGATTGCCATCATTGGTATTATTCTGCTGATTGGCATCGTCAAAAAGAACGCCATCATGATGATCGATTTCGCACTGGCGGCAGAGCGTGAACAGGGCATGACGCCGTATGAGGCCATCTACCAGGCATGTCTGCTGCGTTTCCGTCCGATTCTGATGACTACTTTGGCCGCCCTGTTTGGTGCCCTGCCGCTGATGCTGAGTACCGGGGTCGGTGCGGAACTGCGTCGTCCATTGGGAACCGCGATGGTGGGTGGACTGATTGTCAGCCAGGTGCTGACGCTGTTTACCACGCCGGTGATCTACCTGCTGTTTGATCGTCTGTCGCGCGCGACCCGCCGCCTGGCACGCCGGGAGGCAGAGTGAAATTTTTCGCCCTGTTTATTCATCGTCCGATCGCCACCAGCCTGCTGACCGTGGCGATCCTGCTGGCCGGGATCCTCGGTTTCCGTCTGTTGCCGGTCTCTCCGCTGCCACAGGTCGATTTCCCGGTGATCATGGTCAGCGCATCGCTGCCTGGCGCCTCGCCAGAAACCATGGCGTCCTCCGTTGCAACGCCGCTGGAACGCGCGCTGGGCCGGGTGGCCGGCATCACTGAAATGACCTCCACCAGTTCGCTTGGCAGCACGCGGATTATCCTGGTATTTGATTTCGAACGCGATATCAACGGCGCGGCACGCGATGTGCAGGGGGCAATCAACGCCGCCCAGAGCCTGCTGCCGACCGGGATGCCCAGCCGGCCGACCTACCGCAAAGCGAACCCGTCCGACGCGCCGATTATGATCATGACGCTGACCTCAGACAGCTGGTCCCCGGGTCAGTTGTATGACTACGCCTCGACACAGCTGGCGCAGAAACTGTCACAAATCGACGGGGTGGGTGATGTCACTATCGGCGGCAGTTCACTGCCTGCGGTGCGTGTTGCACTCAATCCACAAGCCTTGTTCCATCAGGGCGTATCGCTGGACGCGGTACGAACGGCCATTGCCAGCGCCAACGTGCGTAAACCTCAGGGTGCCGTTGAAGATCTTCACCAACGCTGGTGGCTGAAAACCAACGATGAACTGCAAACCGCCGCCGAATACCAGCCGTTAGTGGTGCATTACAACAACGGTGCCGCAGTCCGCTTGCAGGACGTCGCCACGGTAACCGACTCGGTCGAAGATGTGCGCAACGCCGGGATGTCAAACGCCCGCCCGGCGATCCTGGTGCTGATCCGAAAAGCACCGGAAGCCAATATCATTGATACCGTTGATCGGATTCGGGGAAAAATCCCTGAGCTGAGCCAGATTATTCCTGCCTCGATTCAGCTGGAGGTGGCGCAGGACCGTTCTCCGACCATTCGTGCTTCACTGCACGAGGTGGAACAGTCGCTGGCGATCTCCGTGGGTCTGGTGATCCTGGTGGTGTTTGCCTTCCTGCGCTCCGGCCGTGCCACGCTGATCCCGGCAGTGGCCGTGCCGGTGTCGCTGATCGGCACTTTTGCCGCGATGTATCTCTGTGGCTTCAGTCTGAACAACCTGTCGCTAATGGCGCTGACGGTAGCGACCGGTTTTGTCGTCGACGATGCCATTGTGGTGCTGGAGAATATCTCACGCCATGTTGAGGCTGGCATGAAGCCGCTTCAGGCGTCGTTGCAGGGGGTACGCGAGGTCGGGTTCACCGTGGTGTCGATGAGTATCTCGCTGGTGGCGGTGTTTATTCCACTGCTGATGCTCGGCGGCATTATTGGCCGTTTTTTCAGAGAATTTGCCGTCACACTCTCGGTGGCCATCGCCATCTCCCTCGTGATATCCATTACCCTGACGCCGATGATGTGTGCCTGGCTGCTACGTAATAAACCCCAACATGAGCAGCCGCGCATTCGCGGTTTTGGCCGCGTGCTGCTGGCGGTACAACAGGGCTATGGCCGCACTCTGCAACGGGTGATGGACCATGCGCGCTGGACGCTGCTGGTGTTTCTCGCCACCATCGGGCTGACCCTTTATCTGTACGTCTCCATTCCTAAAACCTTTATGCCGGAGCAGGACACCGGGAGGTTGATGGGCTTTATTCAGGCCGACCAGAGCATCTCGTTCCAGTCGATGCGCGGCAAGCTGGAAGACTTTATGCGTATCGTCCACGCCGATCCGGCCGTCGAAAGTGTGGTGGGCTTTACCGGAGGTTCTCGCACCAATAGCGGCTCGATGTTTATCTCACTGAAGCCGCTCAGTGAGCGCAGCGAAAACGCCCAACAGGTGATCGCCCGGCTGCGCGGCAAGCTGGCAAAAGAACCGGGTGCCAACCTGTTTCTGATGGCGGTGCAGGATATTCGCGTCGGCGGGCGCGAGTCCAATGCCGGATATCAGTACACGCTGCTCTCAGACAGCCTGGATGATTTGCGTGAGTGGGAGCCTAAAATCCGCCGCGCCTTTGCCGCCCTGCCCGAGCTGGCCGATGTGAACTCCGATCAGGAAGATAAAGGGGCTGAGATGGCGCTGACCTACGATCGCGCCAGTATGGCGCGGCTCGGCATTGATGTCGCCGATGTTAATAACCTGCTGAATAACGCCTTCGGCCAGCGGCAGATTTCCACTATTTATCAGCCGCTGAATCAGTACAAAGTGGTGATGGAGGTCGATCCGCGCTACACCCAGGATATCAGCGCCCTTAACCAGATGTATGTGATTAACAGTGAGGGGAAATCCATCCCGCTCTCCTGGTTTGCAAAATGGCAGCCGGCGAACTCACCGCTGTCGGTGAATCATCAGGGGCTGTCCGCCGCCTCCACCGTCTCGTTTAACCTGCCCGAAGGGGTATCGCTGTCGCAGGCCTCAGCGGCCATCGACCGCAGCGTCACCTCGCTGGGTGTGCCATCCAGCGTGCGCGGCAGTTTTTCCGGCACGGCGGCGGTGTTTGAGCAAACCCAAAGCAGCCAGCTGTGGCTGATTGTGGCGGCGATTGCCACCGTGTATATCGTGCTGGGGATCCTGTATGAGAGCTACGTTCATCCCCTGACTATCCTTTCCACCCTGCCGTCAGCGGGGGTCGGCGCCTTGCTGGCGCTGGAGCTGTTTAGTGCCCCGTTCAGCCTGATCGCGCTGATCGGCATCCTGTTGCTGATCGGCATCGTGAAGAAAAACGCGATTATGATGGTCGACTTCGCGCTGGACGCCCAGCGCAACGGTGGGATGACGGCGCGCGATGCGATATTCCAGGCCAGTCTGCTGCGCTTCCGCCCGATTATGATGACCACCCTGGCTGCGCTGTTCGGTGCGCTGCCGCTGGTGCTGACCAGCGGTGACGGTGCCGAACTGCGCCAGCCACTGGGGATCACTATCGTCGGCGGGCTGGTGATGAGCCAGTTGCTGACGCTGTACACGACGCCAGTGGTCTATCTGTACATGGACAAACTGCGGCGTAAACCGCGCTTTGATGCCGTCACCGGGGAAAGCTGATGCCATGACCGCGCCTCCTGCTTCCGTACGCTGGCAACTCTGGATAGTGGCCTTCGGCTTCTTTATGCAGACGCTGGATACCACCATCGTCAATACGGCGCTGCCGTCGATGGCGGCCAGCCTGCATCAAAGCCCGCTGAATATGCATTCGGTGATTGTCTCCTATGTGCTGACGGTGGCGGTGATGTTACCGATCAGCGGCTGGCTGGCAGACCGCTTCGGGGTGCGAAATGTGTTCTTCAGCGCCATTGTGCTGTTCAGTGCGGGCTCGCTCTGCTGTGCGCTCTCGACCACACTGGACCAGCTGATTCTCTCACGCGTGTTGCAGGGCATCGGTGGGGCAATGATGGTGCCGGTGGGCCGCTTAACGGTGATGAAGCTGGTGCCGCGCGCCGACTATATGGCCGCAATGACCTTCGTCACCCTGCCGGGGCAAATTGGCCCGCTGCTCGGCCCGGCGCTGGGCGGTGTGCTGGTGGAGTACGCCAGTTGGCACTGGATTTTCCTGATCAACATCCCGGTGGGGATTATCGGGGCGATTGCCACGCTCACGTTGATGTCAAACTTTACCCTGCAAACCCGACGCTTCGATTTTACCGGCTATCTGCTGCTGGCAGCCGGTATGGCCACGCTCACACTGGCGCTGGCCGGCCAGCGCGGCTCCGGTCTCTCTCCCCTGCTGCTGTGTCTGCTGATCCTCTGCGGGGTCTTCAGCCTGCTGTTTTATCTGCTGCATGCCCGTCACAACGATGGCGCACTGTTCAGCCTGAAACTTTTCGACAATCGCATTTATTCTATTGGCCTGATTGGCAGCCTGACCGGACGTATCGGCAGTGGCATGCTGCCGTTTATGACGCCCATTTTTCTGCAAATCGGCATGGGTTACAGCCCGCTGCACGCCGGATTAATGATGATCCCGATGGTGCTGGGCAATATGGGGATGAAGCGCATTGTCGTGCAGATCGTTAACCGCTTTGGCTACCGCCATGTGCTGATGGGCTCGACGCTGGCACTGGCGCTGGTGGTGCTCTTATTCCCTGCCGTGGCGCTGATGGGCTGGCATGCCCTGCTGCCCGTGGTGTTGTTTTTACAAGGAATGGTCAACGCCATTCGCTTCTCTGCCATGAATACGCTGACGCTGAAAGAGCTGCCTGACGAGCTTGCCAGCAGCGGTAACAGCCTACTGTCGATGGTGATGCAGCTGTCGATGAGTATCGGCGTGACCGTGGCCGGGCTGCTGTTGGGCACTTTCGGCCACGAGGCCGCGAGCGGCAGCCCGCAAATCGCAGAGACGTTTATCTATACCTGGCTGTGTATGGCACTGATCATTGCCCTGCCGGTCTTTGTTTTCTGGCGCGTCCCCAAAGAGACGTCCCCTAATACGCTTCCGGCGCGCAGGAGAAAGCCTTAATGCTGGCAAAATTACGTATCGGCATCACTGCCAAGCTTTTCGCGGCGATCTTCTCCACCTGCATGCTGGTGTTGATCACCATGCACTGGGGCGTTCGTCTGAGCTTTGAACACGGTTTTATCGACTATATCAAACGCGGCAATGAGCAGCGGCTGACGCTGCTCAGCGATGCGCTGGCAGACCAGTATGAGCAGCATGGCAACTGGGATTTCCTGCGTAATAACAACAAGCTGGTGTTTAATATTCTGCGCTCGCTGGAGCAGAACCCGGATGCTAACAATCAGCTTCCGCCTCACGGCTGGCGTACACAGTTCTGGATTATCGACCAGCAGTATCATGTGATGATTGGCCCACGCGCTCCGGTTCCGCAGGAAGGCTCCCGCCGCAGTATTACCACCAGCAATGGCAAAGTGGTCGGCTGGGTGATTGGCTCCCCCTCTGAACGCCTGACGCGCAGCGCCGACATTAATTTCGATCGGCAGCAGAATCGTACCAGCTGGATGATCGTCGGCCTGACGATGCTGCTGGCCGCCGCCGTTACCTGGCTGCTGTCACGCGGGCTGCTGGCGCCGGTAAAACGTCTGGTGGAAGGCACCCATCACCTCGCGACAGGGAATTTTACCAGCCGGGTGCAGGCCTCCAGCCGCGATGAGCTGGGCAGGCTGGCGCAGGACTTTAACCGCCTCGCCAACACGCTGGAGAAAAATTAAAAAATGCGCCGGGCGTTTATGGCCGATATCTCCCACGAGCTGCGCACGCCGCTGGCGATCCTGCGCGGCGAGCTGGAAGCGATTCAGGACGGGGTGCGTAAACTGACTCCGGAATCAATTGTCTCCTTACAGGGCGAGGTCGCCACGCTGACCAAGCTGGTGGACGATGTTCATCAGTTATCGCTGTCGGATGAAGGGGCACTGGCCTATCGCAAAAGCCAGACCGACATCGTCCCGCTGCTCGAACTGGTCTCCGGCAATTTCCGCCATCGTTTTGAACAGCATCCGCTGAATCTGACGCTGACGTTACCCGACCAGGCACCTCAGTTTGGTGACCCGGACCGTCTGATGCAACTTTTCACCAACCTGATGGAAAACAGCCTGCGCTATACCGATCCCGGCGGCAGCCTGCATATCACGCTGCAACAACGTGCCAATGCCAATGTGCTGCACTTCGATGACAGCGCCCCCGGTATCAGCGATGAACAACGGACGCAGATTTTTGAGCGTTTCTTCCGTGCTGAAGGTTCACGTAACCGGGCCAGCGGGGGCTCAGGGTTGGGGCTGGCTATCTGCCATAATATTGTCGAAGCGCATGACGGCACCATTGTTGCGGAGCACTCCGATGCCGGTGGCGTGCGAATTACGGTACACTTGCCGTATAAGACTCACTGACCATGGCGACCACACTATGACGCTCGACACGCCCGCTCCGCTGATTTTAATCGTTGAAGACGAACCCAAACTCGGCCAACTGATGATCGACTACCTGCAGGCCGCTAACTTTCGTACCCATCATCTGCTGCGCGGTGATGAAGTGCTGGGATGGGTAAAACAGCATTCACCGGACCTGGTCCTGCTGGATCTGATGCTGCCGGGGCTGGACGGTTTATCCGTGTGCCGCGAACTGCGCGGTTTCTCCGACCTCCCCGTGGTGATGGTGACGGCAAAGATTGAAGAGATTGACCGCCTGCTCGGTCTGGAAATTGGCGCCGATGACTACATCTGTAAGCCTTTCAGCCCGCGTGAAGTGGTGGCGCGTGTCAAAACCATTCTTAAACGCTGTCAGCGTACCCCGGAAGAAGCGCGTCAGGTGTCGCTGCTGAAGGTGGATGAAAACCGTTTCCAGGCGAGCTGGGACGATAAACCCCTCGATCTGACGCCCGCCGAATTTCGTCTGTTGAAAACCCTGGCCCAGGAGCCGGGCAAAGTGTTCTCACGCGAGCAGTTGCTGAATCATCTCTATGACGACTACCGCGTGGTCACTGACCGTACTATCGACAGCCACATTAAGAACCTGCGCCGTAAGCTGGAATTGCTGGATGCCGACCAGCCCTTTATCCGTGCAGTCTATGGCATGGGATATCGCTGGGAAGCAGATATCTGTCGTTTGATGTAGATCAATTTCCCCAAACAATCACCGCCTTACAATCCCCGCCAGACAACATACCGGGCGAGGCATGCCTCACCCCTGCGTCATTTGTAGGGGTCAGGCATGCCTGACCCATGCCGCACAGAAACCGCTATCACCGCAATATCTGACCTGACATCAGACTGAGACATTATGAACAAACCGGAACTGCTTTCTCCGGCCGGGACACTAAAAAATATGCGTTACGCTTTTGCGTATGGCGCAGATGCCGTGTATGCCGGTCAGCCTCGTTACAGCCTGCGCGTGCGCAATAACGAATTCAACCATGAGAATCTGGCCACGGGCATTAATGAAGCCCATGCGCTTGGTAAAAAATTCTACGTGGTAGTGAATATTGCCCCGCACAACGCCAAGCTGAAAACCTTTATTCGTGACCTGAAACCGGTGATTGATATGCAGCCAGATGCGCTGATCATGTCCGATCCCGGGCTGATCATGCTGGTTCGCGAAGCGTTTCCACAGATGGATATTCATCTGTCGGTACAGGCGAACGCCGTCAACTGGGCGACGGTGAAATTCTGGCAACAGATGGGGCTGACAAGGGTGATTTTGTCACGCGAGCTGTCCCTGGAAGAGATCGGTGAGATTCGTCAGCAGGTGCCGGAGATGGAGCTGGAAATTTTCGTCCCCGGCGCACTCTGCATGGCCTACTCCGGCCGCTGCCTGCTTTCCGGTTACATCAACAAACGCGACCCGAATCAGGGCACCTGCACCAATGCCTGCCGCTGGGAATATAACGTCCAGGAAGGCAAAGAGGATGCGATTGGCAATATCGTGCATCGCCAGGCGCCAATTGCCGTACAGAATGTCGAACCCACGCTGGGCGCCGGGCAGCCAACGGATAAAGTGTTTATGATCGAAGAAGCCATGCGCCCGGGTGAGTATATGACCGCCTTCGAAGATGAACACGGCACTTACATTATGAATTCGAAAGATCTGCGCGCCGTGGCGCACGTTGAGCGTCTCACGCAGATGGGCATCCACTCGCTGAAAATCGAAGGACGCACCAAATCCTTTTATTACTGCGCACGCACCGCTCAGGTGTATCGGCGCGCTATTGATGATGCCGCCGCCGGGAAACCCTTTGACCCTGCCCTGCTGGAAACCCTGGAAGGGCTGGCACATCGCGGTTATACCGAAGGCTTCCTGCGTCGCCATACGCATGACAGCTATCAGAGCTATGATGCTGGCTACTCGGTCTCCGACCGTCAGCAGTTTGTCGGTGAATTTACGGGTGAACGCCGGGGTGCTCTGGCGCAGGTGGATGTGAAGAACAAATTTAGCGTGGGCGACAGTCTGGAACTGATGTCCCCGGCGGGAAATATCAACTTCACCCTGACGCAGATGGAAAATGGCAAAGCACAGCCGATTGATGTGGCCCCGGGCAACGGCCATCTGGTGTGGCTGCCGCTGCCGGAGGAAATGGATCTTCAGTATGCCCTGCTGATGCGGAATCTCGCAGGCACGACCACCCGTAATCCTCATGCAGTGGAACGGGCGAAAGAAGTTACATGATGTTACTGATCTTAGAATGCGATCACATTACCGTCTCATTAACTTCGTTAAGATACTCGCGCTCCTAATGAACAAATTCAAATAGCATGTTATCAGGACCCTGGTGTCCAGAACCACCTTATTCGGCCCACACGGCTCCCCCGTGCGGGCCATTTCTTTTTTCAGTCCCCGCCTTTTTTCAGAAAACTCCGCGCTTTTTCGACCTGAGGTAACCCTCTGTGGCAGGGTATGCTATATGTTGATGCAAACCGCAAATGCCTTCAGGGATTAAAAAATGGAAAAACATTCACTTACGCTGGCAATCTTAAATGGTAAAAGCGCAGGCAATGAAGCGCTGCGTGAGGCCATAGCAACACTGCGCAATGAGGGATTCCCGCTGGAAGTGCGGGTGACCTGGGAGCACGGTGACGGCGAGCGCTACGTGCGCGAAGCGGTAGCATTGCAGGCTGAAACCGTGATTGCCGCTGGCGGCGATGGCACGATTAACGAAGTGGCGACCGCGCTCGCCGGATTATCGCCAGAGCGCCGTCCGGTGCTGGGCCTGGTGCCGCTGGGCACTGCCAATGACTTTGCCACCAGCGCAGGTATCCCGCTGGAGATGGAAAACGCACTGCGTCTGGCCATCCTGGGGAAAGCCACGGCCATTGACCTCGCGCGGGTGAATGATGATCACTACTTCATCAATATGGCTACTGGCGGATTCGGCACGCGGATTACCACCGAAACCCCGGAAAAACTGAAATCTGCCCTGGGTGGCGTATCCTACTTTATTCATGGGCTGATGCGCATGGATACCCTGAAAGCCGACAGTTGTACGCTGGAAGGCCCGGATTTTCACTGGCAGGGTGATGCGCTGGTGATTGGTATTGGTAATGGTCGTCAGGCGGGTGGCGGTCAGCGTTTGTGCCCAACGGCGCTGATTAATGATGGCAAACTGGAGTTGAGTATCGCCACCTCGCAGGAGCTGTTGCCCACGCTGGTGCATAAGCTGACCAGTAACGAAGAAAATCCTAATCTGATTACCGCCTCGCTGTCGTGGCTGACTATCCGCGCGCCGAATGAGATGACCTTTAATCTCGATGGCGAACCCCTGAGCGGGACAGAATTTCGCATTGAGGTGATGCCGGATGCGCTGGAATGCCGCCTGCCCCCCTCCTGTGAATTACTGATGTAATATTCTCTGTTCAAGGTGATGTTCACCCTGTCGTTATTAACGTCAGGGTGAATTTTTGCGGCACGGCTCCAGAATAATGAATAATCAGCCCGGATTAGAGGAAACCATTAAACGTTATCGTTATTATCCCCTGTAATAACAGAAGTCTTTATTTTTGTTGCGGATAAATAAGGAGATGACGGAAATGGAATTCAGGCCATTCTATCTTTACACCAACAGAGTTACCTACTTTAATGATTTTACATCAAAAGATGTAGAATATGAGTTGGTTATTCAGCAGATTACTCAACAAAGTGATTCAGGTATCCACTTACAAGCAGGCTTTACCTTGAGCCACAATGGCGCTTATGAAGTTTCTTTTGATACTCGTGATAATCGCGTAAAAAACTCAACATGCTTTCATCCTCCGCGTGGAAATATTTCGTCTATACATGTTATCCGCCATGTCGAAAGAGCACTTATTGAACACTATATTCAGTACCATGCTGGTATGTATCTCTTTCTTGCTGTTAATGACAAGCTATGCAAAATATATCAGCGTATCGTCAAAAAGCATTTTGTATCAGGAAATACACTTGAGTCAGGTTTTCAACCCAACAGGAGGGGATATGTCATACGAACGCCGCAATGCTATCTATGAACAAGAACAGCAAATCGCTCTACAAAAAGCAGTGGATAAACTGGGTCAGAGAATGCGCGAAGTCGGAGAGGCGGTAGATGCGATAAAAGCTGTTGAGAGAAAACAGGCCACCACTCAGGCTGAATCGTCGCCTGTGCGTTAATACCACACTCACTAAAAGCGCCCCTGGGCGCTTTTTCCCCCCTCCTGCTCCACCGACGAAATGTGATCCCTCTCGCGAATCCCACACGCACAACTTGTATGGTAGTACGTTATAAGCGTATTTTTTCACCATTGTTGACGTACAAGGCGGTTCAGAATGAAAATTGTTAACGCAGAAGTGTTTGTCACTTGCCCGGGCAGAAACTTTGTCACCGTAAAAATCACCACCGACCAGGGACTGACCGGTATTGGTGATGCCACGCTGAACGGCCGCGAGCTGCCGGTGGCGTCTTACCTGAAAGATCACGTTTGCCCGCAGCTGATTGGCCGCGATGCCCATCAGATCGAAGATATCTGGCAGTTCTTCTACAAGGGTGCCTACTGGCGTCGTGGCCCGGTTACCATGTCGGCCATCTCCGCCGTAGACCAGGCGCTATGGGACATTAAAGGCAAAGCGGCCAATATGCCGGTCTATCAACTGCTGGGTGGCGCTTCGCGCACGGGCGTGATGGTCTACTGCCACACTACCGGGCACAGCATTGACGAAGTGATGGACGACTATGCGAAGCATAAAGAGCTGGGCTTCAAAGCCATTCGCGCTCAGTGCGGCGTACCGGGAATGAAAACCACCTACGGAATGGCTAAAGGCAAAGGTGAAGCTTACGAACCCGCGACCAAAGGCGCACACCCGGAAGAGCAGCTGTGGTCTACCGAGAAGTACCTCGATTTCACCCCGAAACTGTTTGAAGCTATTCGCGATAAATTCGGCTTTGACGAGCACCTGCTGCACGATATGCACCACCGCCTGACCCCTATCGAAGCGGCCCGCTTCGGCAAAAGCATCGAAGACTATCGCCTGTTCTGGATGGAAGACCCAACACCGGCTGAAAATCAGGAAAGCTTCCGCCTTATCCGTCAGCACACCGTAACGCCGATTGCCGTGGGCGAAGTGTTCAACAGTATCTGGGACTGCAAACAGCTGATCGAAGAGCAGCTTATCGATTATATCCGCACCACCATCACCCACGCAGGTGGCATTACCGGTATGCGCCGCATCGCAGATTTCGCCTCGCTGTATCAGGTACGAACCGGATCGCACGGGCCGTCCGATCTGTCACCGATTTGCATGGCGGCAGCGCTGCACTTTGACCTGTGGGTGCCGAACTTCGGCGTGCAGGAATACATGGGCTACTCCGAGCAAATGCTGGAAGTCTTCCCGAACAGCTGGCGCTTCGATAACGGCTATATGCACCCGGGGGATAAGCCAGGGTTGGGTATTGAGTTCGACGAAAAACTGGCCGCGAAATACCCCTATGAACCCGCCTATCTGCCTGTGGCCCGTCTGGAAGACGGCACCTTGTGGAACTGGTAAGGAGCACAACATGAAAAGCGTGGTGATTGAATGTCCGGGCGAGTTGCAGTTGCAGGATCGTCCCCTGCCGGAACCGGCTGCCGGTGAAGTGCGGGTTAAAGTGAAGTACGCCAGCATCTGCGGGTCGGATGTGCATATCTGGCACGGCCACAACCCGTTCGCTCGCTATCCGCGTGTGATCGGTCATGAGTTTTTCGGTCTGATTGATGCCACTGGCAGCGGTGTGGACAGTACGCGCATCGGTGAACGCGTGGCGGTTGATCCGGTCGTCAGCTGTGGTCACTGTTACCCCTGCTCGATCGGTCGACCGAATGTCTGTAGCGAATTGCAGGTCATCGGCGTGCATCGCGATGGCGGTTTCAGTGAGTATGCGATTGCGCCAGCGGCAAATGCTTATGTGCTGCCGGAGGCGATACCGGACACGCTGGCCAGCCTGGTCGAGCCATTTACCATTGCGGCCAATATCAGCGCGTTCCTCAAGCCGGTTCCCGATGATGTGGCACTGATTTACGGTGCCGGGCCAATGGGGCTGACCGCGATTCAGGTACTGAAAGGCGTCTACAAGGTCAAGACGGTGATTGTTGCTGACCGTCTGGAAGAGCGCCTGACGATGGCACGGGAAAATGGTGCGGATCAGGCACTGAACAACAGCACCACGCCGCTGGCAGAACAGCTTAACGGCGTACAGCCCACGCTGATTATTGATGCTGCCTGCCATCCGTCAATTCTGTCCGAAGCCGCCGCACTGGCCTCTCCGGCCGGGCGCATTGGCCTGCTGGGATTCTCTGGCGAACCCTGCACCCTGACGCAGCAAAGCCTGACCAGCAAAGAGCTGTCGTTGTTTACATCACGACTGAACAGCCATCGCTTCCCCGAGGTTATCACGTGGATGGAGCAGGGACTGATTCAGCCAGAGAAGCTGGTGACCCATACGTTGCCCCTGAGCCAGATTGAACAGGCCATGACACTGTTCGAGAAGGACCCGCGCAGCTGCTGCAAGGTGATCATCAGCATGCATTAACCCTAAAGCCGGGGTGACATCCGGCCATCACCTCTACCCTACAATGACAAATAGAACGCGGAGTTATTACCATGTTTAAGAACCTGCGCTGGACCATCGTATTACTGCTGTTCCTTGTTTACATGATTAACTACCTTGACCGGGTGGCGCTGTCCCTGACCGTGCCAATGATTGAAAAAGATCTGATGCTGAATGCGGAAGAGTTTGGCCTGATTTTCGGCAGCTTCTTCTTCGGCTATGCCATCTTCAACTTTGTGGGTGGCCTCGCGACCGATAAATTCGGCCCGACAATCACTCTCGGCGTTGCCGTCGGGATGTGGTCACTGTTCTGCGGCTTTACCGCCCTGGCCACCGGTTTCTGGTCAATGTTAATCCTGCGCGTGCTGTTCGGCATGGCAGAGGGGCCGATCTGTGCCTCGGCTAATAAAGCGATTAACGGCTGGTTCCCGAAAAAACAGGCCGCCACGGCGATGGGCTTGCTAAGCGCCGGTTCGCCCCTTGGCGGCGCAGTCGCCGGGCCGATCATCGGCTACCTTGCCCTTGCCTTCGGCTGGCGTCCGGCCTTCGCCATTATCTGCTCGATTGGCATCATCTGGATGGTCGTGTGGTTTTTTTTTGCGCTGACAATCCACTGAAAAGCAAATTAATCAGCGAACGTGAACGTGCACTGATTGCGCAGATGAAAGACGAGCAGCTGAGTGCTGAAGAGGAACTGTCACAGTCACAGCACGGCTTAGGCTACTATCTGCGCCAGCCGATTATCCTGGTCACGGCATTCGCTTTCTTCTGCTACAACTACATCTTGTTCTTTTTCCTCAGCTGGTTCCCGGCCTATCTGGTCCAGGCGCACGGGCTGGATATTAAAGCGATGAGTATTACCACCATGATCCCATGGATCGTCGGCTTCGTCGGTCTGGCGCTCGGGGGGATTATTTCGGACAAAATTTTCAAAGTGACCGGCAAGCTGCTGCTTTCACGCAAAATCGTGCTGGTGGTCTCGTTAATGGCCGCTGCAATTTGTGTCGGCTTTGCAGGTACGGTAAAAGAGGTCACATCGGCCGTCGGCCTGATGTCTGTCTCCATCTTCTTCCTCTACATCACCGGGGCAATTTACTGGGCGATTATTCAGGATGTGGTGCATAAAAGCCGCGTCGGCAGTATCAGCGGATTTATTCACCTGATCGGCAGCCTTTCCGGGATTGTCGGGCCGATTGTCACCGGCTATATCGTGCAGCACACCGGTAAGTTCGACAGCGCCTTTGTGCTGGCGGGCGTGGTGGCCGCGCTGGGCGCGTTCCTGGTGCTGTTTGTGATTAAACCACCGAAGAAACTGGATACTCCGGTGTCCATTTGATTAGCGCGGGTGGGCTTGCACCACCCGTTTATCTGTAAGGATGCGTTATGTTGTCTCTTGATACCCTCCCGCCCGATGTAGAACGCCCCCAGTACAACCGTCACGCGCTACGGACCCGCATGGTCCATATTGGCTTTGGTGCTTTCCATCGTGCTCACCAGGCCGTCTGTAGCGATCGGCTCGCCGCCGAACAGGGCAGTGACTGGGGATATTGCGAAATCAATCTAAACAGCGGCGAATTGATTACCGCCCTGCGTCAGCAGCAACTCTGCTACACCGTGGCCGAAATGGCCGATGACCAGCTGAATCTGCGCGTGATAGGCGTGGTGACCGCCGCCCTGCACGGCCAGTCCGACGGTATTGAGGCGGTGCTGGACGCGCTGAGCCAGCCCGACGTCGCTATTGTCTCCATGACGGTCACGGAAAAAGGCTACTGCCATTATCCGGCCAGCGGTGAGTTAAATCTTGACCATCCGGCGATCCGTCATGATCTGGAAAATCCCGATGCGCCGCAGTCGCTGCCGGGCATTATTCTCGCGGCCATTCGTCGACGCCGTGAGCGAGGGCTGGCACCTTTCAGCGTGATGTCCTGCGATAATATGCCGGAAAACGGCCATGTCACCCGCAACGTGATCACCGCGCTGGCACGCCAGCAGGCGCCGGAACTGGCCGACTGGATCACGCAAACGCTGACCTTCCCGTCCACCATGGTCGACCGTATTGTTCCGGCGATGACCGATGAAACCCACCGCGCCTTGCGTGACAAACTGGGCGGTGAGGATCCGGTGGCAGTGGCCTGTGAGCCGTTCTTCCAGTGGGTGATCGAAGATAACTTTGTCAGCGGCCGCCCGGCATGGGAACTGGCCGGAGCGGAACTGGTGGCTGACGTGCTGCCCTTTGAAGAGATGAAGCTGCGTATGCTGAATGGCAGCCACTCGTTCCTTGCCTACCTGGGTAACCTCGCCGGGTATCAGCACATCAGCGACTGTATGACAGATGTTCATTTCAAACAGGCGGCGCGCCAGCTGATGCTCGAACAGCAGGCACCGACGCTACGCACAACGGACGTTGATCTGACGGCCTACGCCGACTCGCTGATTGCGCGTTACAGCAACCGTGCTATCCGGCACCGCACCGCGCAGATCGCCAATGATGGCAGCCAGAAACTGCCCCAGCGCTGGCTGGACAGCATCCGCTGGCACCTCGCGCATGACAGCAAGTTCGATTTACTGGCACTTGGCGTGGCAGGATGGATCCGTTATATCAGCGGTTACGATGAGCAGGGTCAGCCGATGGTGATCAACGATCCCCTCAGTGCCGAGCTGGCAAAAAGGGTTGCGGAAAGTGCCGAAGGGGAATCCCGCGTGGCCGCCTTACTGGGGCTGAAACATGTCTTTGGTGAGGATTTGCCCGGTAACCCACAGTTTGTCCACCAGGTTAACCATTTTTACCGTCTGCTGTTGAGCCAGGGAGCGAAACAAACGGTGCATCAACTGGTTGCCCGCGTTTAACTCTGGCGCTGATGCGCCAGCCTGATTAGACTGAAGGCTTTCACGCCATAGGCGGGCAGGCTGTTGACCCGCCGCTAAAGGGACGTTGCCGAATGTCGACAGTTTATACCATCACCGCCAGTGAGCCGGTCAACCAGCAGATTTATCGATTCCTGCGTCAGGATATCGTCACCTGTGCGATCCATCCCGGCTCACTGCTTTCGGAAAAAGAGGTGTCCACGCGCTTTAACGTCTCACGTCAGCCGGTTCGTGAAGCCTTTATCAAACTGGCAGAAGCGGGCCTGGTGCAGGTCCTTCCGCAGCGCGGCACCTTCGTGCGTAAAATCTCCGCGCAGCGCGTTGCCGATGGTCGCTTTATACGTGAAGCCGTCGAGGTTGCAGTGGTACGCCGTGCGGCCACAGAAGCCACACCTGTCGGGCTGGCGGCGCTGGAGCATAATCTGCAGTTACAAAAGCTGGCCGCCGATCGCCACGACAGCCAATCGTTTCTCTTGCTGGACGATGAGTTTCACCGATTGATCGCGCAAAGTATTGCCTGTGAACTGGCGTGGGAGACGGTGGAAAATATTAAAGCCACCATGGACCGTGTGCGTTTTCTGACGTTAAGTAAAGTGTCACCGCCAGAGAGCCTGATTGAGCAGCACCACCAGATTTACCTGGCCTTGTGTGCGAAAGATGCCGATGCCGCTGAACAGGCGCTGCGCCGCCATTTGCAGGAGATGATTTTCTCTATTACCCCGATTGCCGAGCAGAACAGCGAGTGGTTTGAGCCATTCTGAAACCGGCGGGACAAGGCACGGTTGATACAGGGTCAGGCATGCCTGACCCCTACGATAAATCAGGCGATGGTGACGTTTTTCGCGAGGTAGACATCCTGCACTGAATTAATCAGCGCTACGCCGTCCTTCATCGATTTCTTAAAGGCCTTGCGCCCTAAAATCAGCCCCATGCCGCCTGCACGTTTATTGATCACCGCCGTACGCACGGATTCAGCAATATCCGTATCCCCTGCTGCCGCACCGCCGGAGTTGATCATCCCGGCGCGCCCCATATAGCAGTTCGCCAGTTGATAACGTACCAGGTCGATAGGGTTATCTGTAGTCAGTGTGCTGTAGACGCGCTCATCGGTATGGCCGAATTTCACTGCTTTATAACCGCCGTTATTCTCCGCCATTTTCTGTTTCACAATATCCGCGCCAATGGTGGCCGCCAGATGGTTCGCCTGGCCGGTCAGGTCGGCGCTGGCATGGTAATCCACCCCGTCTTTTTTAAAATCATTATTGCGCAGATACGCCCACAGCACGGTGACCATCCCCAGTTCATGGGCGCGTTCAAAGGCCGCAGAGATCTCTTCAATCTGACGCCGTGACTGCTCTGAACCGAAATAGATGGTGGCCCCGACGGCGACAGCACCGAGGTTAAACGCCTGCTCAACGCTGGCATACAGCGTCTGGTCATACTGGGTGGGATAACTCAACGTCTCGTTATGGTTGAGCTTAACCATAAACGGGATGCGGTGAGCGTAACGCCGTGAGACTGAAGCCAGTACGCCATACGTGGAAGCCACACAGTTACAGCCCGCTTCAATCGCCAGCTCCACAATATTTTTCGGATCGAAGTAGAGCGGGTTGGCGGCAAAGGAGGCGCCCGCCGAATGCTCGACGCCCTGGTCTACGGGGAGGATAGAGAGGTAACCTGTCCCGGCTAAACGTCCGGTGTTGTACAGTGTTTGCATATTGCGTAAAACTGCCGGGGGACGATTGTTATCGACCATCACCCGATCCACATAATCCGCCCCTGGAAGATAGAGGTTGTCCGCTGGAATAGTCATGCAGCGATGTTGCAAAAGAGAGTCCGCTTCTTTGCCCAATAACTGTACGATGTCCGTCATGATAACTCCTGTTAAAATGTGTGGGGGCCATTTTGCTGGCCCGCGGGTCAGTTTTCCTGACCTCAACAGGGTGGACCCAATACCGTCATTAAGGCAAATTGCTGACTCCATTTTTCAGAACGATCCGCACTAAAAAGCGCAGTGTCACGCAGCACTCACTCTCCGTCACTTATCCTGCTGAAAACCGGCCAGGCTAAAGCAGCACGCCCCTTTTCTTCAGGGTTTTTACCAGCTTAACGGCACCATGATAGTTGAGATGATCGCCATCGCGAAAATCAGTCCGGTTAAAGGCTTTATCCTCATTAAAATCGTGAAAATTAAAATGATAACTTTCCAGACTTTTTAAGAAAGCACGGTTCTCTTCAATCATCCGTGGCTCAAGGGACTGGAGATAGGCATCCGGAAACGGCGGGATAACATAATGAATTCGAATACCTTTGTCTTTCGCCAGTGCGCACATTTCGCTGATGATTTTTGCGTTAACCTCTTTACTTTTCTTATATTTATACGATTTATTGTGGAGCGCGGCGCGACTTTTCGATGTCTCTTCAAACACCGCCTGCGGGAGCGAACTCGCCCCCTTAATATGTTCTTCGAGATTGACACTTATGCTGCCCAGCGTGGCGGCATCATCAAGCTTAAGATTAAAATTCGCTAGCCGCTCGCTATTTCTCACCATCGGCAGAAAATGAGCCAGTAATGCTTCATCAGAAGCATGAGGAAAGTCAGTGGCAATACTGTCATAAGGCAGGATATTATTTTTATGATTATAATGACTCACAATATGTACTACCCTGATATTTTCCTGCATCCGGGTTTTATACAGCTCATAGAAAATGTCGAAATACCCAAAGGTCAAAACAACCGTTTTAAGTTTTTTGCTTTCAGCATAATGGGATAACATCGTCTGTGCCTGACGAATATCCAGGCTGTGCATGGAAAGGTTCACAGACTTATTCAGGCAGCTATGCGGATAGGCGTAATAACCATAAGAATTACCCATAATCAGCGTGGGCGGTTTCTTCATCACTGTCTGATTGTGTTTATGCTGTAAAAAAGAGATGAACACATCATCACTGTCGGAGAAAGGTAACGCTTTCAACATCATAACCTGTTGAAAATCGGCTATCAGCAGTGCATCACGGACTTCATCAAGGTTTTTGACCGCCTCTGCGCCGTGATCGTAAATGATCACCGGATGCGCGCTGGTGAGCAATGGCTGCGAAAAACTCTCCGTGCTGATACTCTCACCCGGGTTGACATCAATATAAAATAAATTCCCCGCATTCTCTTTATCAAGCAGCTCAAAGAAAAATGTCGCATTGGTTTGATGACCAAAAAAGAAGATATCCATTTTTTTACTGACAATCAGCCTTCGCCAGAAGAGGAAAAGACTTTTTTGTAACAGCTGTAGAGACGTGTCTGAAAAATCATTCTCAATCGTTTCAGACAGCGCATTGATCATTTCAATGGTTTCATTGCTCTCATCAAGGAAAGTATTATTTTCAGACAGGAGTATTGCCAGCTGGTTAATTTTTTCACGAGGTTCAGCAATCAGCAGCTGTGAGATCGACTTAAACTGGCTAAGGAACGTTGATTCAGGATGCAAACTACACCTCGGTGTAAAGAGAATACTATGCGTTTGCCAAATCTATCACCCTGCTCTCACCAGGATGGCGAGTGTAGAGGCCAGTTTTACCCCTTTATCTGGCGATAAGACCATCGCCAGACAGAGTAAAACGCTAACTTATTAATTTTAATCAATAAAAAATCCATTTCCCCCGCATCACCCCTTACCACCACTGATGAAAATGATGCACCGGCCCTTGCCCGTGGCCGACTTCCAGCGAGTCAGCCTGCTCCAGTGCACCCTGCAACCAGTGTTTAGCCGCTTGTACGGTGGTGACCCAGTCGTCATGGCGCGGACGCAGTGCCGCCAGCGCCGCCGAGAGCGAGCAGCCGGTGCCGTGCGTATTGCGGGTGTTGATGCGCGGGGCGGTAAAGCGCTGCTCCCGCTGGCGGGTAAACAGCCAGTCCGGGCTTTCCGATTCGCTGAGATGGCCGCCCTTCATCAGTACCGCCTGACAGCCCAGCGCCAGCAGCGCCCTGCCCTGTTCACGCATCTCGGCCTCATCGCGTGCCGGATCGCAGGCCAGCAGCGCGGCGGCTTCTGGCAGATTGGGGGTAATCAGGGAGACCTGCGGTAACAGACGCTCGCGTAAGGTGGCGACCGCCTCAGCAGAGAGCAGCGGATCGCCGCTTTTTGCCAGCATCACGGTATCCAGTACCACCCAGGGCACCGGGGTATCTTTCAGCCTTTCGGCAACCACCTCAACGATGGCGCTTTCTGCCAGCATACCGATTTTTATCGTGTCGATACGCACATCCGACAGGACCGAATCCAGCTGCGCGCCCACGAATGCCGGGTCAATGCGATAGACCGACTGCACGCCCGTGGTGTTCTGCGCCACCAGCGCGGTGATCACGCTGGTGCCATAGGCGCCCAGTGCAGAGAAAGCTTTCAGATCGGCCTGGATCCCGGCGCCACCGCTCGGGTCAGTCCCGGCAATGGTCATGGCGTTAATCCGTTTCATACCAGTGCCTCCGGGTTCAGTTGATACAGTGCATCAAGGAACGCGGGGATGAAGCTGCCCGGCCCCTGCGCCGCTGCCGCTGCACGCTCTCCCGCCAGCGCCACCACGCGGCAGGCGCTGGCAACATGCACCAGACGATCGCCCGGCAGCGCGGCAAATCCGGCGACCACGGCGGACAACGCACAGCCGGTACCAACCACGCGGGTCATCAGTGGGGAACCGCCGCTCACGCTGAGGGTGCGCACACCGTCGGTGACAAAATCCACTTCCCCGGTAACCGCCACCACCGCCCCCGTTTCCGTCGCCAGCGCAACGGCTGCCTGCAATGCCGCCGTTGACGCATGCTGGGTGTCTACGCCCCGTCCGCTGACCGCCTGTTTTGCCAGTGCCATAATTTCCGAGGCATTACCGCGGATCGCAGCGGGTTTAAGCAGCAGCAGCTGATGACAAAAGGCGGTACGGAAATCCAGTGCGCCCACCGCCACCGGATCTAATGTCCAGGCGCGTCCTGCGGCATTGGCGGCATGAATCGCCGCCTGCATCGCTTCACTGCGGGAATGCGTCAGCGTGCCGACATTGACCAGCAGCGCATCGGCCATCGCACTGAACTGCGCGGCTTCTTCGGCATCAATCACCATCGCCGGAGAAGCCCCCAGCGCCAGCAGCACGTTGGCGGTAAAGGTTTGCACCACATCATTGGTCATACAGTGAATCAGGGGGGATTGCTGTCGAAACAGCGTCAGTGAATGGGCTACATCGGTGTGGCTCAGGCGTTCAGGTTGGTTCATATGTGCTCCCAACCGGCGATCAAGAAGGCGATGCCGGTCGGGCATCTGACTTCCCTACGCTGGCATTATCCAGATCAGGTGGTACGGGTATTTCTCAGCCTTCACGAAGAAGGGCACCCCGAGTCATTTAAATAGTAAAATCAATGATTTGTGATTACCGTTGCAATAATCACCACTCAGAATCATGCCAGTTAGATGGCAGAGAAACAAGCGTTTACGTCTCCCGCCGCCCGGGCTGGAGGTTATTCAGGCTTGTCACTCACCGCCACAGCCTCGCTGTCCGCTTTCGGCAATGTTGACAAAATCACCGCCAGGTCAGCCTGAGCATTCTCTCCGGCGATCATTTTTTTACTAAAGCTACATTTCCTGTCAACACCAGCAGAGTGGATATGCAGTTTGAAGATATTTTTGTTTTCTTTGATTAACGTGACATCGGTTAGCGGGATCAGACAGGTTTCAGCATACAGCGCCGGGGTAAGAATCAATTTATCGCCTGACACACCAATCATTACGCGTTGCTTTAAACGCATCGCATTTGAGATAAAAATGATCCCGGTACAGACTAATAATCCGCCAACACTCACACCATCGGCAAGAATAAACAATCCGATAGCAAGGGAAATCCCGCCCTGCACATAGAACATCGATGTTTTAAAAATCAAAGCCCGTGAAGGTGTGTTTTTTTCATTGGGTGAAAATACTTCCAGGCCCTTGTTGCAATGCTTTTCATAGCTAAACATATAACCGGCGAGGAAAACCATACTTAATGGCAGGATAATAAGCGAGCCAATGATAGCCAGCGCCAGCCCCCACTTTGGGCTTTTAAATAGAATGGGCAAACTGAGCATCTGCAGTAACAGAGAAACTAAGAACGGGATGGTGAAGTACTGCAAAAAAGCAATCGCATTGCGTGCAAAAATGTTTAACTCATCATCATCTATCTGGGTAGTGAGATAGACTACTGCGCCGAGATAGCAGATATTCAGCGCGAGACCTGCCCAGACCAGCTTACTGATGCCTTTCATTCTTAACTCCATTTTATAATTTATATCGGCCAGCACGTTCTGAACGTCAGTCTGACCGATTTTGATTTAAATCCCAGATTGCTTTATTAAAATCAAATACACATTTAATGTAGAAATGATAATACGCCTTCACTTTTTCAGGCCGCATTCTGGCTAACGATAAGAATAGTCTCAACAAAAAATCGGTTCGATAGAATCATAACCCCCGTCAACCGCTATTCAGCGACACGGTATAAAAAACCCGATTACGGGACGGTTTTCCGTCCCCATCCTCCCTTTATCCCTGCTCTGCCACCAGCAGTGCCAGGGTGTCGGGTTCCAGCGCTTTAAAGATATGCTCACGATCGGCGGGATAGCAGATGTAATCGCCTGGCGCTAACTCTTCCGGGGCCTCCTTCAGCCCGACCAGCGCCCGCCCCTGGGTGACGATAATATGCTCAACCGACCCAGCAGGATGCGGCTGAGACAGACGGTCAGCACCTGGCTGGGTCATTAACAGATAGATATCGCGCCGCGCACCCGGCGGGCAGCTGGCCAGCAAAATGGCCTGATAGTTCGCTTCTCCGGCCACCACTTTCGCCCCTTCGCCACGCCGGATCACCTGGGTTTTGTTGCCTTCAGGTTCCAGCAGTTTGGCAAAGGGAATATTCAGTGCCACACACAGCGCCCACAGCGTCTCCAGGCTGGGGTTACCGTTGCCCGCCTCCAGCTGCGACAGCGTCGACTTTGCAATTCCCGCCCTTCGGGCCACTTCGGCGAGTGAAAGCCCGGCCTGTGTGCGTTCCCGAATCAAACTTTCCGCAATTACCGCTATGGGCTGTGTCATCTTTCGCCTTATCGTTCGCCAAAATGAACGAAACGTTCGTGTTGATCTTAGGAGCACCTACGTTCATTATAATGGAAACTTCGTTCGTTATGGAAAACAAATTATGTTCAGTCGGCATTTTTCATCACTCAGCCCGGACACGCGTAAAGCGATTTATCTGATCTGCCTGGCGGTCGGCGTTGTGGGCATCTCCTACGGTTCGCTGGCGACCGCTTATGGATTCCCGCTATGGGTTCCGCTGTTCTCCAGCCTGTTTGTGCTGGCCGGTGCCTCAGAGTTTATGTTTATAGCCATCGTCGCTGGCGGGGGCAATCCGCTGGCCGCTGCGCTGGCCGGGCTGCTGGTCAATGCACGCCACTTCCCCTTTGGCATTGCCGTACGTGACCTGGTAGGTTCGCGTCTCTCTGCCGTGCTCGGTTGCCATATTATGAATGACGAAAGCGTGGTGTTTGGCCTGTCGCAGTCCAGCGCGCAACAGCGTAAAGCCGCGTTCTGGCTGTGTGGCCTCGGCGTGGCCGTGGTCTGGCCGTTGGGGGCCATGCTGGGCAGTGTGATTGGCAAACTGCTGCCCGATACCCAGATGATCGGGCTGGATGCGGTGTTTCCGGCCATTTTACTGGCGCTGGTGATCCCCGCCCTGAAATCACGCACCACGCTGATCCGCGCCGCCTGCGGGGCGGTAATCTCACTGCTGGCCGTGCCCTTTACACCTATCGGGCTGCCCGTATTGCTCTCAATGACCGGACTGCTGGCGAGGAGGAAATAATGGCGGACAACACACTGATTATCTGCGGGATCGTGATTCTGGCCGTGGGAACCTGGCTGATGCGCTTTGCCGGTGCCACGCTGGGTAACCGCATGACCCTGTCTGAAAACGCGCGTAAGTTGCTGTCTGATGCGGCCACTACGCTGCTGTTTGCGGTGGCGCTGGGCAGCACATTCTATGCCGGTGACCACTTTGCCGGGACAGCACGTGTCGCCGGGGTGGCGGTTGCCGTGCTGCTGGCCTGGCGTAAGACACCGCTCATCCTGGTGATCCTGGCGGCAGCAGCGGTCACCGCCCTGCTGCGGCTCGCCGGTGTTCACTAGCCCTCGCCAGCCGCATCACATCATGAACGGCGGTGCTTATCAGCGATGGTTTTCTTGAGCAGCGCCACCGTGTGTTCGACAAAAGTCGATACCGCCAGCGGAATGTAATGACGGCTGGGATAGACAATCGACAAATCGTTATTCAGCTGGCCATAATCAGGCAACACAGCGACCAGCTGTTGGCGGGTCAGGCTGTCGTATAACAGGGATTCAGGTAAAAAACAGATGCCCAGCCCGCTGAGAGCCGCTTTAAGCTGGGCCTGCGCGGTATTGGCCGAGAAACGGCCAGTCACCTCAACCTGCACCGCACCTTGCGGCCCCACCAGATGCCAGATAGCCGGTGAAGAGGATGCAGACTGGCCGATGCAGGCATGATGCTGCAGTGCGTCGATGCTGTCAGGTACACCAAAGGTATCCAGATAATGCTGGCTGGCGGCCATCAGACGCCGACCCGTGCTGATTTTTCGGGCAACCAGACTGGAATCCTTTAAGCGTCCACCACGAAACGCGACATCAATGCCCTCGCCGATCATATCCGCATGTGTATCACTGAGAATAAAATCCAGCTGCAGCTGCGGATATAACGCCAGAAAATCGGCCACCCACTCCATGAAAAACAGATCGAAGAAGTCAGCAGGCGCGGCAACTTTTATCCGTCCCATCGGCACCTGATTCTCGCTGACCAGCTGCGTACTGATGGCGTTTAACTCACTGATTTTTTGTGCACTGTGGTCATACAGCTGCTCACCGGCACCGGTCAGGGTCAGTTTGCGGGTGGAACGATGAAATAACCGCACCGCAAGACTCGCTTCCAGCAGCTTAATCCGTCGGCTCAGCGTATTCGGTGGCACTCCCAGCCGTCGCGCAGCAGCGGCGAAACTTCCCGTTTCAACAATATGGATAAAGATCGCAACGTCGTTGAGATCGAGCATCTTATTACGTCCAAAAATGGATGAGTCCAATGATATTACGCCCTCTAATCAAGCCGTATACGAATGATTAAGATACAACACTATCCTGTACTCCAGCGTAATAACCTTGCGTTGCCCGCGCTCACCGCTTACCAGAGGAAGTCAAATGTCACCGTTCGCACCCGAGGAAAAACCCGACTCACGCCCCATTGAACACCGGACACACGGCAGGGGTCCGGGGCCGATTATCCGTCTGATGAGCCCGTCAGACTATGGCACGATCGCCAGACCTTTCGTTTTCCTCGATCGCTTCACCGGCGATCGCTCGATGATTGATCGTATGCCGCTTCATCCGCACTCTGGCATTGCCACGGTCACGGTGATCACGGAAGGCAATCTGCGCTTTGACGATCCGGATTCGGGTAAAGGCATGATTGGCTATGGCGGGGTGGAATGGATGCGCGCAGGCGGCGGCGTCTGGCACGGCAAAGAAATGTCGGCAGGTGATTCTCAGTCTGTGGAGGGATTTCAGCTCTGGCTGGCGTTGCCGCCTGAACTGGAAAATGGCCCCGTTGACAGTCAGTATCTTGAAGCGCGGTCGATGCCGCAAACCGGCCCGGCATACGTCATTCTGGGTGAATACCAGGGCGTTAAAAGCCCGGTTCGCTCGCATGAGGGCATCAATTATCTGCTGGTGACCCTGCCCGCACACTCATCCTGGCAGTATATTCCGCCAGAAAATCATTCCAGCCTGTGGCTCAGTATCAGTCGCGGCACGCTGGTTTCACCTGAGAAGATCGCTACAGGTGAAATGGTCATCTTCGCATCCGGTTCTCAACCCGTCACCCTTCACGCCGGGGACGCCGAAACGCGCTTCGTGATCGGTTCCGGTGTTGCTCATCCGTGGCCCCTCTCGCTGGGAAATTATTCTGTGCACACCAGTGATGCGGCATTACGCGCAGGCGAAGCTAGAATTAACGACATCGGTCGCCGCCTGCGTGAGGAAATGGTGGGCCAACCTCAGCCCACCTCCATGCCCATTTTTAAATAATGTGGCTCATCAACGCCTTCACCAGGGGGGATATCAGTGTCTGTATTACGTCGTTTTATTTCACGTTTATTAGCACCAAAAGAAAATGCCATCCATCCCAATAAGGAAAGTAAAATGTCAAAGATTTTAGTTCTTTACCATTCAATGTATGGGCATATTGAAACCATGGCGCAGCACGTTGCCACAGGGGCAGCCAGCGTGCCGGGCACCGAGGTCACCGTCAAACGCGTGCCGGAGACCATGGATAGCGAGGCGTTCAAAGCGTACGGCGGTAAAGCCGATCAGACCGCCGAGATTGCCAGCCCGGCAGAACTGGCTGACTATGATGCGATTATTTTTGGCACCCCCACCCGCTTTGGCAACATGTCGGCGCAGATGCGTAATTTCCTCGATCAGACCGGCGGCCTGTGGGCCAAGGGTGCCCTGGTGGGCAAAGTGGCCAGTGTATTTACCTCTACCGGCACCGGTGGTGGACAGGAAATGACCATTACCTCGACCTGGACCACCCTCGCGCATCACGGGATGATTATTGTCCCCATCGGATACAGCACCCCCGAACTGTTTGATATTTCAGAAGTCCGTGGCGGCACGCCTTATGGCGCGTCCACACTGGCGGGCGGCGATGGGTCGCGACAACCCAGCGAACGCGAACTGGCTATCGCAAAACACCAGGGTCAACACGTGGCCGCGATCGCCGTAAAATTGAAGTAAAAAACGGACGGTAACCAGCAAAGAGATGAGCCCATCATCTCTTTTTTTTGCGCCCTTCTCTCATGCGTTCCCCCTGCCTGATGCCTTTCGCTGCTACCGACGCACTTTTACGCTACACTCTGCGCCGTTGCCACCCGGCGTTTATGTTGCAGGAGTTTTTCGATGAATATCCGTCCTTTTACCGAAGCAGATCGGCCATTCTTACGCACTCTGTTTCTTGCCGCGCGTAAAACCAACTGGACCTGGCTGGATGACAGTCAATGGCAGTTAGAGGATTTCGATCGGGTAACGCGGGGCGAGCGGGTAATCGTGGCCGAAGAAGACGGCCACCGCATCGGATTTGCCGCCGTACTGGATAACGATAATTTTCTGCACAGCCTGTTTATCGACCCCACCTGGCAGGGCAGCGGCGCAGGCAGTGCATTATTACAGGCCGTGCAAAAAAGCTTTACCTCTACCGGCGCGCTCAAATGCCTGGCGGAAAATCTGCAGGCTCAGCTGTTTTATAAAAAGCACGGCTGGCGGGTGGTAGCGGAAGGCGAAAGCGACCAGGGCGAGTATCTGCTGATGCACTACGTGCTGTAAACCGGATACCGTTGGTGACACTCAAAAGTCGATTTAGCTTGCTGATGACTAAAATTCAACGTTTATAATGCGCTTTTCACAGGAATGGCTGAACACGCGATGACAAGCAGACCCCCTCATGAACAAGCAGGCGTCAGTGTACGTGCATACGACATGCTGCAATATCTGAAGCGTATCGCGCGCGGTGACCCTTCGTTTACTATTCAGGACACCTTGCTTAACCATCGTTGTAATGTCACACCGGACAATGATTTCACGTTGATTACTCAGCTTTTCGACGGTGGGAAAATTGATTTCGATTATTCAATGGTGGATGGATTTCAGCAGCGACACGTCAGACTGGTGTAACGGATTCATCACGGGCCGGCCGGATAAGGCCGGCCCGTCATACTACAGTGCGCGGAAGGCAATATCTTCCGGGATGACTTCACCCTGCCAGTAAAGTTGCGCGGCGACCTGTGTCGCCAGCTGGCGGTACAGTGCGGTGAACTCGCTGTCAGGGCGACGGATAACGGTAGGCTCGCCATTATCCAGGTCTTCGCGCAGGCTGATATGCAGCGGAAGCTGGCTCAGCAGACAGGTGTGATACTGTTCCGCCAGCTTTTCGGCACCGCCAGTGCCAAAGATCGCTTCATGATGACCACACTGACTGCAAATATGCATACTCATGTTTTCCACCACGCCCAGCACCGGGACATTCACTTTTTCAAACATCACAATGCCTTTGCGCGCATCGATCAGCGCAATATCCTGCGGCGTGGTCACGACCACGGCACCGGTCACCGGCACGTTCTGCGCCAGGGTTAACTGGATATCCCCCGTACCCGGCGGCATATCCAGCACCAGATAATCCAGTTCCGGCCATAACGTTTCGTTCAGCAATTGCATCAGCGCTTTGCTGGCCATCGGACCACGCCACACCATGGCGTTATCTTCGGTCACCAGATAACCAATCGAGTTGGTGGCCAGGCCATGGGCCATAATCGGCGCCATATGTGTGCCGTCCGGTGAGGTTGGCCGCTGATCTTCAACACCGAGCATATCCGGGATCGACGGTCCGTAAATATCGGCATCCAGCAGTCCGACTTTCGCCCCCTCTGCCGCCAGCGCCAGCGCGAGGTTCACCGCCGTGGTCGATTTGCCGACGCCGCCTTTACCAGAGCTGATGGCAATAATGTTTTTCACGCCATTGACGCCAGGGCGATTTTTTACCCGTTGCAACGTCGCTACATTCAGCGTTAAGCGCCAGGAAATCGCGACCGCTCCTGTCAGACGCAGCAGGTCGGCACTGACCGTCGCTTTCAGGCTTTCAAACGGCCCCTGCCAGACAAACGGCATATTCAGTTCAATATGCAGGGTGTTATCCAGCAGCGCACAGTGGCGCAGCGCCTTCAGTACGGTGAGATTATGGTGCAACGTGGGGTGTTCAAACGTGGTCAGCACGCCCATCACTATCGCGCGTAGCGCTTCGGGGGAATGATGCCCCTGGGATTGTGAAGTCATCTGTGTTCCTTGATATTGCTGGTTGTTCTGCCTGCATTTATGTGATTAAGCATATCAGATCTGGCCCGAACTGACGTCACTGGCCGGAAAAAACCGCAGGGAGTTGAACCCCTTGTTTACGCAGGGTCAGGCAATCGGTTACCATCTAAACCCCTTTTTCAACAGGTATGAGCTAAGTCTTAATATGACTCAAGTCGCGAAAAAAATTTTGGTAACGTGCGCACTGCCGTACGCAAATGGTTCCATTCATCTCGGCCACATGCTCGAGCATATCCAGGCAGATATTTGGGTCCGTTACCAGCGAATGCGCGGCAATCAGGTTTACTTCATCTGTGCCGATGACGCACATGGCACGCCAATTATGCTGAAAGCTCAGCAGATGGGCATCGCGCCGGAGCAGATGATTGCCGAGATGAGTCAGGAACATCAGACCGACTTTGCCGGTTTTGATATCAGCTACGACAACTACCACTCTACGCACAGCGAAGAGAACCGTGAGCTGTCTGCACTGATCTATACCCGACTGAAAGAGAACGGTTTTATTAAGAACCGTACCATTTCTCAGCTTTACGATCCGGAAAAAGGCATGTTCCTGCCCGATCGTTTTGTGAAAGGCACCTGCCCGAAATGTAAGGCGCCGGATCAGTATGGCGACAACTGCGAAGTCTGTTCAGCCACCTATAGCCCGACTGAACTGATTGATCCGAAATCCGTCGTCTCCGGCGCAACGCCTGTGATGCGTGATTCTGAGCATTTCTTCTTCGATCTGCCGGAATTCAGCGCGATGTTACAGGCCTGGACCCGTTCCGGTGCGTTGCAGGAGCAGGTGGCGAACAAAATGCAGGAGTGGTTTGAGTCCGGCTTGCAGCAGTGGGATATCTCCCGCGATGCGCCGTACTTCGGCTTCGAAATTCCGGATGCCCCGGGCAAATACTTCTATGTCTGGCTGGATGCGCCTATCGGCTACATGGGCTCCTTCAAAAACCTGTGCGATAAGCGCGGTGATATCGACTTCGATGCGTTCTGGCAGAAAGATTCGGATGCCGATCTCTACCACTTTATCGGTAAAGATATCGTCTACTTCCACAGCCTGTTCTGGCCAGCCATGCTGGAAGGCAGCAACTTCCGTAAACCGACCAACCTGTTTGTGCATGGCTATGTCACGGTTAACGGCGCGAAAATGTCTAAATCACGCGGCACCTTTATTAAAGCCAGCACCTGGCTGCAACATCTGGATGCCGACAGCCTGCGTTACTACTACGCGGCGAAGCTCTCATCACGCATCGACGATATTGACCTCAATCTGGAAGATTTCGTGCAGCGTGTGAATGCCGATATCGTCAACAAGGTGGTGAACCTGGCATCACGTAATGCCGGCTTTATCACCAAACGTTTTGACGGGCAGCTTTCTGCTGAACTGGCAGACCCGGCGCTGTACAAAACCTTCACGGATGCGTCAGCCAGCATTGGTGAAGCTTGGGCCAGCCGTGAATTCAGCCGTGCCGTGCGCGAAATTATGGCGCTGGCCGACGTGGCTAACCGCTATGTTGACGAGCAGGCTCCGTGGGTGGTGGCGAAACAGGAAGGCCGTGATGCCGACCTGCAGGCGATCTGCTCCATGGGCATCAACCTGTTCCGCGTGCTGATGACCTGGCTGAAGCCGGTGCTGCCATCGCTGACCGCCCGCACCGAAGCTTTCCTGAATCAGGAGCTGAGCTGGGACGGCATTCAGCAACCGTTGCTGAACCACAGCATTGCGCCATTTAAAGCCCTGTATGGCCGCATTGAGATGGACAAAGTGAACGGTTTGATTGAAGCATCAAAAGAAGATGCCGCCGCAGCGAAGGCACCTGTGACCGGTCCGCTGGCGGATGATCCGATTCAGGACACCATCAGCTTCGATGATTTTGCCAAAGTCGATATGCGTATTGCGCTGATCGAAAACGCGGAATTTGTTGATGGCTCCGATAAGCTGCTGCGTCTGTCACTGGATGTGGGTGGAGAGAAACGCAACGTGTTCTCCGGCATCCGTGCAGCCTACCCGGACCCGGCGGTGCTGGTGGGCCGTCTGACAGTGATGGTGGCAAACCTCGCGCCGCGCAAAATGCGTTTCGGTATCTCAGAAGGCATGGTGATGGCGGCAGGTCCTGGCGGGAAAGATATCTTCCTGCTCAGCCCGGATAGCGGCGCTCAGCCAGGCCAACAAGTTAAGTAAATTCGTCGGGGGTCCGGCCTGCCTGACCCAGGCGGGGCCCGCCCCGCCCCTACGCACTCTGGGATCTGACCATGCGCAGTACTCTCCTGGTTTTATGGCAATACCTTCGCGCGTTCATCATCATCTACCTCTGCCTCTATGCCGGTCGCGGGCTTTCAGCCCTGCTGCCTGTTGTCATTCCCGGCAGTATCCTCGGTATGCTGGTGCTGTTTTCCCTGCTGGCTTCGCAACTGCTTCCGATCCACTGGGTAAAACCCGGCTGTCATCTGCTGATCCGCTATATGGCTCTGCTGTTCGTCCCCATCAGCGTTGGCGTCATGAACGATATGGATATCCTGACCGCTCAGTTCGGTCCGATCGTGATCTCCTGCGTGGTGAGTACGCTGATTGTGCTGGTCACTATTGGACTGATGTCACAGCGCCTTAATGACCGCCACCAGCGACGCACAGGAGCAAACGATGAGTGATATCTGGTGGTCGCTGCCGCTGACCGTGCTGGTCTTTCTTGCCGCACGCAAACTGGCGGCAAAAGTCAAAATGTCGATCGTTAACCCCCTGCTGATTGCGATGGCGGTCATTATTCCTCTGCTGCTGCTGCTACAACTGCCCTACACGCGCTATTTCCAGGGCAGCGCCCTACTCAACGACCTGCTGCAACCGGCCGTGGTGGCGCTGGCGCTGCCGCGGTATGAGCAGATGCACCAGATCCGTACACGCTGGAAGTCGATTATCAGCGTCTGCTTTGTCGGGAGCATCACGGCAATGGTGTCCGGTACGGCGATTGCGCTGTGGTTAGGGGCCACGCCACAGATTGCCGCCACGCTGTTACCCAAATCGGTTACCACGCCAATTGCGATGGCCATCTCCGGCACGCTGGGTGGCATCCCGGCTATCAGTGCTATCTGCGTGCTGCTGGCCGGCGTGCTGGGTGCCGTCTTCGGCCATATGCTGCTCAACCTGCTGCGAGTGCGCAGTAAATCCGCACGCGGTCTTGCCATTGGTAATGCTTCGCATGCGCTGGGGACAGCGCGGGCTGCCGAGATCGATTATCAGGAAGGCGCGTTCAGCTCACTGGCACTGGTGCTGTGCGGCATTATCACGTCGCTTCTGGCACCGTTTATTTTTCCGCTATTAATGGCGTTGTGGGGCTAAAACTTGCGATAAGTCTCGCATTTCGTTGATCAATTTCACTTATTACATTGATAGAGAGACTTAGATCACATATAACTGGCTGCCGGCCCGCTAACATGGGCTGCATTCAGCGAAAGAGGCCCCACTATGCACCCACGTTACCAGCAGGCATTTGCCACACTTCCTACCCTGTTACAAAGCGCACTTCAGCCGATCCTGGCCGCGGATGACTTCGCCGGATTTATCACGGCCAGCCAGGCGGGCGAACTGAAAAAACATTGTGGATTGACCGACAGCGAACTGGCCTTTGCCCTGCTGCCGCTGGCAGCAGCCTGCGCGGTAGCCACCCTGTCTGATTTTAAAGTGGGTGCCATTGCACGTGGCAAAAGCGGCACGCTGTTCTTTGGTGCCAATATGGAGTTTGCCGGTACTACAATGCAGCAGACCGTTCATGCCGAGCAGAGTGCGGTGACACATGCCTGGCTGCGGGGTGAAAGTGCACTGGCGTGCATTACCGTCAACTACACGCCGTGCGGCCACTGCCGACAGTTTATGAATGAGCTGAACAGCGGCAGCGGGCTGACGATTGAACTGCCTGGCCGTGCTGCGGCCACGTTGGGTGACTATCTGCCGGATTCCTTTGGCCCGCACGACCTGGCCATCACCACCCTGCTGATGGACGATATCGACCACGGCTTTATCGCGGCGGGAGATGCACTGACACAAGCCGCCATTAACGCCGCCAGCCACAGTCATGCGCCTTACAGCAAAGCCTGGAGCGGTGTCGCCTTGCAAACCGCCAGCGGCGCAATCTTTGCCGGGCGCTATGCAGAAAACGCGGCGTTTAATCCCAGTCTGCCTCCGTTGCAGGGCGCACTGAACTTACTCAGCCTTAGCGGACATAGCCTGAGCGATATTCACCAGGCCGTTCTGGCCGAAGCCCCGGATGCGGCATTAAGCCAGCAGAGCGCTACCGCAGCCACGCTGGCCGCGCTGGGTTGCACGCGTTTGACTACGGTGGTGCTGAATAAAGCGTAAAAGAGTCTCTATAATTCGAGAAAGATCGCAGCTTTTTTTATTGCATTTTAAAAAAAGCTGTACTTTCAGATTAATTATTTTAGGATTGGCGCCACAACATCCCGATCATAATAGAGTATTAATTGCATGCAACTCTAATACGAAAGTAAACGACCGCTATACATCCCTTATGCTGGCCCTATCTTGCTGGAATTCCCCCTTCTGAACAAAGGCAGCGCGTTCTCAATTGAAGAACGTAATGACTTCAACCTGAATGGCCTGCTGCCAGAAACAGTGGAGAGCATTGAGGAGCAGGCAGAGCGCGCATGGCGTCAGTTCCAGGACTTCAAGAACAATAACGATAAACACGTCTACCTGCGCAATATTCAGGACACCAACGAAACGTTGTTCTACCGCCTGCTCGATAATCATCTGGAAGAGATGATGCCGATCATTTACACCCCAACCGTGGGTGCCGCCTGTGAGCACTTCTCTGAGATTTATCGTCGCGCGCGCGGTTTGTTCATCTCTTATCCGAACCGAGCCAACATTGAAGATATGCTGCAAAACGCCACCAAGCAGAATGTGAAGGTGATTGTGGTCACCGACGGTGAGCGTATCCTCGGCCTGGGCGACCAGGGCATTGGCGGAATGGGCATTCCTATCGGTAAACTCTCCCTCTACACCGCCTGCGGCGGCATCAGCCCGGCTTATACCCTGCCAGTGGTGCTGGATGTGGGGACCAACAATCAGCAGTTGCTGAATGACCCGCTGTATATGGGCTGGCGTCATCCGCGTATTACGGGTGAAGAGTACGAAAGCTTCGTAAATGACTTTATTCATGCAGTGAAAAGCCGCTGGCCTAACGTGCTGTTGCAGTTCGAAGACTTCGCACAGAAAAATGCGATGCCGCTGCTTGAGCGCTATCGTGATGAAGTCTGCTGCTTCAATGATGATATTCAGGGCACCGCGGCAGTGACGCTGGGGACGCTGATTGCCGCCAGCCGTGCAGCAGGCAGCAAGCTGTGTGAACAGAAAGTGGTGTTCCTGGGGGCGGGCTCAGCCGGTTGCGGTATTGCCGAGCAAATCATCGCGCAGATGAAGTCTGAAGGCCTCAGCGATGAAGAGGCCCGTGGCCGCGTCTTTATGGTCGATCGTTTCGGCCTGCTGACCGATAAGCTGCCCAACCTGCTTAACTTCCAGAGCAAGCTGGTGCAGAAAAGTGAAAACCTGGCCGGCTGGGACAGCAGCAGCGACTCGCTGTCACTGCTCGATGTGGTCCGTAACGCACAGCCAAACATTATGATCGGCGTGTCAGGCCAGCCTGGCCTGTTCAGCGAAGAGATCGTGCGTGAAATGCATAAACACTGCGCACGTCCTATCATTATGCCGCTGTCTAACCCGACCTCTCGTGTGGAAGCGACACCGCAGGATATTATGGCGTGGACCGACGGTAATGCTTTAGTGGCGACGGGCAGCCCGTTCTCCCCGGTTACCTGGAAGGATAAGATTTACCCGATTGCCCAGTGTAATAACTCGTATATCTTCCCGGGCATTGGCCTTGGCGTGATTGCGTCGGGTGCAACACGCGTCACGGACGGCATGCTGATGGCAGCAAGCCGGGCGCTGGCAGAGTGTTCTCCGCTGGCCAACGATGGGTCTGGCCCGGTACTGCCTGAAGTGAAAGATATTCAGGGCGTGTCAAAACTGATCGCTATGGCAGTGGGTAAAGCCGCGCAGCTATCAGGCGTGGCGGTGGTGACCTCCGAAGATGTACTTTCGAAGGCTATCGCGGCCAACTTCTGGCTGCCGCAGTACCGTAATTATCGCCGTACCTCAATCTGATACAGCGATTTCCCTTCCAGGCGGGTCATACTCTCCGCCTGGAAGGGGTTATTGCGCGAAAAACCCCCATCCGATACGGTGTGACTTGCTTCACCTCTCCGCCTCAAGTAGCCTTGAATCCACATTCCACCGCCAACCTGAGCGCCATTCCGCATGTTGAAACGCCTGATTTATGGTCTGATAATCATCATTGCCCTGATGGTACTGACCGCGCTTGGCCTCGATCGCTGGATGAGCTGGAAAACCGCACCTTATATCTATGACGATCTGAAAGCGCTGCCACACCGTCAGGTTGGCGTGGTTCTGGGTACCGCCAAATATTACCGGACCGGGGTCATCAACCAGTATTATCTGTACCGCATGCAGGGGGCGATTAACGCCTACAACAGCGGCAAGGTCAGTTATCTGCTGCTGAGTGGCGACAATGCCCAGCAGAGCTATAACGAACCGATGACCATGCGCCGCGACCTGATTGCCGCAGGCGTGGCGCCCTCCGATATCGTGCTGGATTATGCTGGTTTCCGCACCCTCGATTCGATTGTGCGCACCCGGAAAGTGTTCGATACCAACGATTTTATTATTATCACTCAGCGTTTCCACTGTGAGCGTGCGCTGTTTATCGCCCTGCATATGGGGATTCAGGCCCAGTGTTATGCCGTTCCCTCGCCAAAAAATATGTGGAGCGTGAGAACGCGTGAAGTCGGTGCACGTTTGGGTGCGCTGGCCGATCTGTATCTGATGAAGCGTGAGCCACGCTTCCTCGGACCGCTGGTACCCATCCCGGCGCGGCATGAAGTACCGGAAGACGCCCAGAGTTATCCAGCGGTGACCCCGGAGCAGTTACTGGAGATACAGAAGAAGAAATAACAAAAGGGCTGACCAGAAAAGGTCAGCCCTTCAGGCGAGGCGTGCCTCGCCTCTACGTATCGTCGAGTGAGCGCTTATCGTAGGGGACGGGCATGCCCGTCCCGAAACCCGTCGAGCTCGCCTCGCCGCTATTTCTTACGTGCGTACTTCAGGGAGTCCAGCGCAACGGCGAAGATAATAATGCCGCCCTTGATGATGTACTGCCAGTAAGGGTTAACCCCGATATAGGTCAGACCGTAGTTGATCACCGTAAAGATAATCACCCCGGTCACCACACCCGCAACCGTACCAACCCCCCCCGCAAACGATACGCCACCGACCACGCAGGCAGCGATCGCATCCAGCTCATACATAAAGCCGAGGTTGTTGGTAGCAGAACCGATACGCCCCGCTTCCAGCATCCCGCCAAAGGCATAGAACACACCGGACAGTGCATAGACCAGGATCAGGTTAAACGGAACGTTAACACCAGAGACGCGTGCCGCTTCCGGGTTACCACCGATGGCGAAAATGTTTTTACCGAAGCGGGTTTTATTCCACAGGATCCACACCACAAAGATGGCGATAATCGCGTAGAAGGTAATGTATGACAGTTTGAAATCACCAAAGCGCAGGAATCCCTGAGCAAAGGTAGAGAATTTCTCGTCAAAGCCCGCGACCGGAGATGCCCCTACGAAGTCGTAATACAGTGAGTTAACACCGTAAACAATAATCATGGTGCCCAACGTGGTGATAAATGGCGTCACCTTCAGATAAGCAATGATCAGACCGTTAATCAGACCAATCACGGCGCCAATCGCACAGACAATCCCGATAACAACAGCAATCGGCAGGGTTTCCAGATGCGGGAACACCTTATTGGCGTTATCCATTGCCTGTAACAGCGTGGCGGCCACAACCGCAGCCAGACCCACCTGACGTCCTGCTGACAGGTCGGTCCCTTGGGTAACAATCAAACCCGCCACACCCAGCGCGATAATCACACGCACCGAAGACTGGGTCAGGATATTACTCAGGTTCATTAAACTTAAGAACGTTGGATCCTGGATAATAATGATGGCCAGTAACACCAGCAGCACCACATAAATCCCACCTTCTTTCAGCCAGGTGAGCAAACTTTTCTTATTCACTGCTTTCATAGTAACAGCCCTTACATCATTAAAGGTGCAACGATGCCAAACGCAATATTTCGTTTTGCGTGGTAGTCTTCGTTTCGACAATGCCTGCGGCCAGGCCATTACTCATTACCAGAATACGATCGGTAACGCCCAACAACTCTGGCATTTCGGAAGAGATGATAATGATCCCCTTCCCTTTTTTTGCCAGTTCAGAAATCAACTGATAAATTTCGAATTTCGCCCCAACGTCAATACCTCGTGTAGGCTCATCGAGCATCAGTATTTCTGGTTGCGTTAATAACCAACGACCAATAATCACTTTTTGCTGGTTACCACCGGACAATGAACCAATCGAGGTATGATGCCCGGGCGTTTTTACCCGCATCGAGTCAATCACCCATTGAGTGTCGCTCTTCATTCGGGTGTTATCCAGCAAACCAATACTGTTCTTATATTTACCGATATTTGAAATCAGTGAATTAAAACCAATATCAAGGTAAGCGTAAATCCCGGTAGAACGGCGTTCTTCAGTCACCAAAGCAAAACCATGATTAATGGCTTCATTGGCGCTGTTGTTATTAATGGCCTTACCGTGCAGCTTAATCGTACCGCCTGATTTTTCGCGAATACCAAACAGTGTTTCAACAATGTCGGTACGTTTCGCACCCACCAGACCGGCAATTCCGAGGATCTCCCCTTTACGCAAATCAAAGGAGATATCGCGAATCGACGGCTGACGCAGTGAGGTCAGATTACGCACTTCCAGGATGGTTTCACCCGGCACGTTGGTTTTATCCGGGAAGCGCTGATTCAGCGACCGCCCAACCATCATGGCAATAATCTTATCCATATCCAACCCTTCCAGCGGCTGAGTGGCAATCCACTGTCCGTCGCGCAGGATGGTAATTTCATCACACAGCTGGAAGATCTCTTCCATCTTGTGAGAGATATAGATAATGCCGCAGCCACGATCTTTCAGCTTACGAATAATCGTAAACAGGTGGTTAACTTCTTTTTCCGTCAACGATGAGGTGGGCTCATCCATAATGACGATTTTAGCGTTATAGGAAAATGCTTTCGCAATCTCAATCATCTGCATTTGAGAAACAGACAGAGAAACCACTTTGTCACGCGGGTCAATATCTATATCCAGCTCGTCGAAAATCGCTTTGGTATCGCGATACATTTTATCCTGATCGACGAAAAAGCCTTTTTTTGGATAACGACCCAGCCACATGTTATCCATAACCGTACGTTGCAGAACGAGGTTTAATTCCTGATGCACCATCGACACGCCATTTTCCAGCGCCTCTTTAGAGCTTTTGTAATTAATTTCCTCGCCCTGAAAAAGAATGCTCCCCGTATCTTTACTGTAAATACCAAAAAGGCATTTTAAGAGTGTTGACTTACCGGCACCATTCTCCCCCATCAAGGCGTGAATCGAATGTGGACGGACTTTTAAATTAACATTATCGAGCGCTTTAACACCGGGGAATGACTTACTGACGTCAGTCATCTCCAGTAAAAACTCGCGCTGTGTTTGCACGTTATCGCTGCCCATATTTCTACCCGGCTGAAGGTTTTTTATTCAACGCCTGAAAAACGGATGCTGGAACCAGCATCCGTATCAGATTGTACTTATTTAGGCAGGTCGGCCAGGTTGTCTTTGTCGACCGGGACATAGGCAACACGAACCACTTTGCCATCCAGTTTGTAATCGGTACCTTCGGTGGCTGGTTTACCCGCCGCCAGGTTAATCGCCATATCGATGGTCGCTTTCGCCTGGTTTTTCGCATCATTCAGCACGGTGCCGGCCATTGCGCCAGATTTCACCATCGCCAGAGCTTCTGGCAACGCATCCACACCGAAGACCGGTACAGATGACTTGTTGTGTGCTTTCAGTGCTTCTACTGCACCCATTGCCATCGCATCGTTATTGGCGATAACCACTTCAATTTTGTTGCCGTTCGGGCCAGACAACCACGCATCCATCTTATCTTTCGCCTGTGCGGTATCCCACATCGCGGTATCCAGATGTAGCTGCTGCGTTTTCACGCCATCTTTGTTCAGCGTATCGATCACGTATTTGGTACGGGCTTCCGCATCCGGGTGACCTGGCTCGCCTTTTAACAGCACGAACTGAATCTGACCATCTTTGTTCAGATCCCAGTTGGCATTGGCTTTCCAGTGTTTCTCGATCAGCTCGCCCTGCTTCACGCCAGACTCTTTAGAGTCAGTACCAACGTAGTAAGCTTTGTCATAGCTGGCCAGTGCTTTCGCAGTCGGTTCTTTATTGAAGAACACAACCGGGATATCGTTAGCTTTTGCTTTGCTGATCACAACGGCAGCGGCAGCCGGGTCAACCAGGTTAATGGCCAGCGCTTTCACGCCCTTAGCAACCAGTACGTCAACCTGATCGTTCTGAGTAGACTGGCTGTTCTGCGAGTCATTCATCAGCAGCTGCACGCCCGGGTTGAGCTTGGCTTCTTTCTCAATATCCTTGCGCACGACGGACATAAAGTTGTCGTCGTATTTATAAATGGTGACGCCAATACGGGTATCTGCTGCCTGAGCAGTTGCGCCAAACAGCATGGTGGCCACCAGGGCGCTGAGAGTGAAAACCTTCTTATTCATGGTATCTCCGGTTTTTGTAGGGTAGTACTCAACGCCGCGTACCCGTCAATGATGAGGTACAGGGCGATCAGTTTGTTGGCGGCGGCGCGAAATGTTACATGTACGATCTGCGGCACCGACATATTGCTAACATCAAACCCGACTTCCCTGTACGGAATGCTTCCTGAGTGCTGTGTGTGAAACTGTTTCGCAGGGAGGGCAAATGACCGTCACAAGGGGACGTTCTGCCGTTACATAATGTTTCAAACCCTGCAGGACGCTGCCATCATAGAGAAGGCCTTGTTAATTAACTGTGAATTTACTCACAGATTGGAAACGGTTACATCGTAGATTCGCCTGAGTTAGTGACGGCCGCCACATTTTGTCGTGTTGCCACTGAATGGCGTCGCACCAGGGTCGGCATAAAGCAGTGCTGGGCGCTGCTGTCCAGCTCCCCGGCGGCGCCTTTGAGCGCCAGCTCAGTGGCCAGTTTTGCCATAGAAACAATCGGGTAGCGCACGGTACTGAGCTGCGGATCGGTGTAACGCGAGATGGGAATATCATCGAACCCGACGACAGAAAGCTGCTGCGGCACCGCAATACCGTTATCTTTCAGGGCGGCCAGCGCCCCGGCAGCCATACTGTCGTTGTAGGCAAACACTGCCGTCAATTGCAGGTTCCGCCCCAGCAGCTCCACCATCGCCGCCTCACCGCCCTGTAAATCCGGCTCACCACTGGCACACCAGCTTTCAACGGGCGTCACGCCCTGCTCGCTCAGCGCCTGAGACCAGCCCTCACGGCGCTGGTCGTTATCTTCAATCGGATGTACGGAACCTAAGTAGCCAATGCGCTGGTGACCGTGCTGTTGCAACATACGCATCGCCATCAGCGCCCCGCTGACGTTGTCGAGGCAAACACAGCGATGGGCAAAACCAGGCACAATACGGTTAACCAGTACCATACCCGGCACCTGCTGCATCAGAGAGGCAAGCTCGGCGTCTGGTAAGGCTTTCGCATGGACGATCAAGGCGTTACAGCGCTGGCGGATCAATACTTCAATCGCGTGACGCTCTTTATCCGCCTGATGATAGGAGTTGTTGATTAATACATGTTTGTGCAGACGCTGGGCCACGGTATCAACCGCTTTCACCAGCGCGCCAAAGAAGGGATCGGACACGTCCATCACCACCACACCGATGGTGTCGCTGACCTGCGTGGCCAGCGCCTGGGCGTTCGCATTGGGACGATAACCGAGGCGTGCAACCGTTTTCAGCACCACCTCGCGGGTGTCTCCGGTCACCGCCGCACTGTTATTCAGCACCCGGGAGACCGTAGCGACCGAAACGCCCGCCTCGCGGGCAACATCACGTATGGTAATCATGAGCGATTACCACTGAAGCCTGTTATTTGCATAGCTCTTCCTGACCCAGACGCATTCTGACGTCTATTCTGTCAGGTGAAACACCCGGGCTACGTGAATTCCGTCACAGGCTTGAAAACGGTTACATACAATTTTTTAACCTTTGTGATGAGCATCATCTTCCAACGGTTTTTTCTCTACCCCCACCCCGGTCAGCTGGCGCCATAACCACTCGACGGGGCCCTGACGGAATATCCGCAGCCAGAAGTGGGAAAACAACAGGTTAACGCCCCAGACCAGCGGAACAATCAGCAGCAATTGCAGGCGGTCGAAGTGATTGAACAATGCAAAGTGGTTAAACAACGTGGTACAAATCAGCGTCTGTAACAGATAGTTGGAGAGTGCCATTCTGCCGACCGCACTCACCATCAGCGTCAGGCGAAAACGCTGGAGCTGTGGCCACCAGCCGAAGCACAGCGCGGCGTAGCCCAGCGACTGCAAGGGGGCACTGATTTCACGCGGCACCTGCAGGAAGAAACCCGCCCAGCGAAACTCCCATTTGACGTGCCATTGTAACGCAATCGACAGTGCTTCAATCAGCATACCGGACAGCACCAGCATCGTGCCCGTACGGCGATAATGTTGCAGGCTCCATGTGCCACGCAGCCAGCCGCTGCGCATCAATGCGGCGCCCACCATCATTAAGCCCGCCAGCTGCCAGCCGTACTGTGCCGCCAGCGCCATCAGCGCCGACCCCAGCATATCCAGGCGATTCACCATCGCCTCCCAGCCGCCCTGGGTACGCCAGAAGGTTTCATACTGCACGTCGGCCGCCCCGGCCAACCATGAACTGTTCGGATTCGGCCCTGAGGCCATGCCGAGCACCACCAGCACCGCGCTGCCAATCAGGTAAAGCATTAACCCGGTATTGAACAGCTGCTTTGTACCGGGCACATCGCGGATCATGCGCCAGGTCACCAGCCCGGTCAGCCCGTAAGCCAGCAGGATATCGCCCTCCCACAGCAGCAACGCGTGCAGGAAACCGAAGATCACCAGCCAGGAGAGGCGTGACTGTATCCAGCGCTTACCGCGCGACAGCAGCAGTTGCAGCCCGGCACCGAACAGGATCGCAAACAGCGTGAGGAATTTTGCCTGGGCGAACAGGTCCATTGCCGCCCACACCAGAAAATCGCGGGTCGATGGCAATCCCTGCCAGGCCGGATTGAGATAAGCCGCCTTCGGCAAACCAAAGGCGGTGATATTCAGCAGAAGAATGCCAAGAATGGCCAGTCCACGAATAAAATCGAGAGGAAGAATACGGGACATGAAGGCATTCCTGTAGGGGCCAGGCATGCCTGACCCTGAACATTAGCGATGGCGTACCGAGCGCAGGAACTCCTGGCGCGTGTTCTGGCTGGACTTGAACAGCCCACCCAGTGAGGTCGTTGTCGTCGCGCTGGTGGCATCACGAATACCACGCGCCTTAACACAGTAGTGCACGGCATCAATGGACACCGCGACGTTGCTGGTGCCCAGCAGCGTTTGCAGTGCCACAAGGATCTGCTGCGTCAAGCGTTCCTGCACCTGCGGACGCGAGGAGAAGAACTGCACAATACGGTTGATTTTCGACAGACCAATCACCTTCTCTTTCGGGATATAGGCCACGGTGGCCTGGCCATCGATGATCACAAAGTGATGTTCACAGGTGCTGGTCAGCGTGATATCACGCACGGTCACCATTTCATCCACTTTCATCTTATTTTCAATAACGGTGATTTTCGGGAAGTTGGCGTAGTCCAGACCGGAGAACACTTCATTAACGTACATTTTGGCAATACGCTGCGGTGTTTCAGCCAGGCTGTCATCTTCCAGATCAAGATTGAGCAACTGCATAATTTCGGTCATGTGACCGGCGATAAGCTGCTTACGCGTGTCATCATCCATCTCGCGCACAGGTGAACGCAGCGGGGTTTCCAGGCCGCGGGCAACCAGCGCCTCATGAACCAGTGTGGCTTCCTGACTTAACGTCGCCATTTGTCTCTTTTCTCCAGCAGGTCTGACAAAATCCAATCCTCAATAGATTTCATGATGCAGGAAGGCAGCAACCGAACGAATCCCCGGGAGCTTACAACAAGTAAGTGACCGGGGTGAGTAAGGGCAGACAACGCACCTGCAGCGTGAAAGATGAAGAGGATTTCTGAGGCGCTATTTTGGAACACATTTGGAGTCTGATCCAGTGAATCAATTTAATTGTCGATGAAACAGTTTCATTCAGTTGCCGCCTCGCGATGCCACACCAGAATCCCCGCCACCAGCAGCGCCGCCCCGGCTACATACAACGCGGGTTCCAGCCGGTGCGTCAGCGCGGTAGAGATCGCCGATAACAACGGCCCCACCAGTTGCCCGACCGCATAGCCGGTGGTCAGTAATCCGGCGAGATAGCGCGTGTGCAGCGGAGCCAGTTCGCGGGCATATTGCAGAGAGAGTTGCACCACGCACAGGAAGCCACCACCAATCAGTGCCGATCCCAGCGCCAATCCGCCCAATCCGGGGATCAGGTCCGCTGCAAAGACTCCCAGCGCCTGCACCCACAGCACCAGTGCCAGGCGACGGTTACTGTCACCCAGGTGACGGGTCAGAATACCGATAGCGATCCCCACCACCGCGGCCCCACCGAACACCGGCCAGACAAACTGGCTGATCAGGCCAGGAAAACGCGTGGTCGCCATCTGTGACAGAAAGGTTGCGGGCAGAATATAGCCAAATCCGGCCAGACTGTAGCTCCATACCAGCCGCTTCAGCCCAGGTGTCAGGCGCAGCGGCTCCGGGGCGGTTTCCGGGCGATGCAACTGGCCGGTACGCGGTAAGGTGCGGGCAATCAGCGCCACCAGAACCAGTGCCAGCACACCATAAGCGCCCCACGCCCAGGCCGCGCTGACCTGCTGACTGTGCAGCCACACCGCCAGCAGTCCGCTGATCAGAATCCCGGTTCCCGGCCCGGCGAACACGGCGGCACTCAGCCCCGGACGCTGATAGCGGTGCAACTGTTCATTGCTCCACGCGGCGATCAGCACCATCGCCCAGCCACTGGCCCAGCCAATCAGGAAACGCACCACGCCATGCTGCCACGGGCCGGAAACCAGGGCGGAAAGCAGCGTCAGCACCACCGCTCCCCAGACGCCCGCCTGTAAGCGCCACTCCACGCGCCGGGTGGCACGCATGGCATCAAACGAACCGCAGAGATACCCCAGATAGTTCAGCGCCGCCACCACCGCCGCACTCGTCAGCGATAGCTGATTTTCGCCTATCATTAAAGGCACCTGCGGGGTAAAGGCAAAGCGCCCTATCCCCATCGCCACCACCAACGTCAGAAAAGCACATAACGCCACACGTACTGCCATTTTTGACTCCCTGGCCGATTTTCAGTTGCCATCAGCATGCGTGATGGTTAAAATCACGAAAAGTGAATAATACTAACTAAGTTACTGACGATAAGAGAACGAATGGACCTGACCCAACTTAAAATGTTCTGTGCAGTGGCCGACAGCGGTTCCGTTGTACGGGCAGCGGAGCAGTTACATCGGGTGCCGTCAAACCTCACTACGCGCCTGCGCCAGCTGGAAGAAGAGCTGGGCACCGACCTGTTTATCCGCGAGAAGCAGCGCCTGCGCCTGTCGCCGATGGGCCACAACTTCCTCTGTTATGCTCAGCGTATCCTTGCGCTGAGCGAAGAGGCGCTAAATATGGCACACGGCGGCAAACCGGCGGGCAATTTTGCCCTCGGCTCGATGGAGAGCACGGCTGCCACGCGCCTTCCCTCCCTGCTGGCAGAGTTTCATCAGCGTTATCCCGCCGTCAACCTGGCGCTGAGTACCGGTACCTCTTCTGAGATTATCGAAAAAGTGCGCGTTGGCACCCTGGCCGCCGCGCTGGCGGATGGTCCGGTCAATGCCGATGAACTCAACAGCTGTGTCGCGTTTCCCGAGCAGATGGTGCTGATTTCCAGTCTGGATCACGCCGGGATCATAACGCCCACCGATGCCGCAGGCAGCACGCTGTTTGCCTTTCGTCCAGGCTGCTCCTATCGCATCCGGTTTGAGAACTGGTTCCGCAATGCAGGCGTCCAGCCGGGCAATGTGATGGAGATTCAGTCGTATCACGCGATGCTGGCCTGCGTTGCCAGCGGCGGCGGGCTGGCATTGCTGCCTGCCGCCGTGCTGGCGCAGATGCCGGGCCACGAACGCGTGCGCCAGCACCCGCTGCCACCTGAAATGCGCGACACAGAGACCCGACTGGTGTGGCGCCGTGATGCCTTCACGCCCAACGTTGAGGCGCTGAAGTATCTGATTATTGAACAATTTGATGAGAAGTCCAGCGATTAACCGCTGTTTCCTTCAACCCTGGTTACGCTTATTACACCCCTTTGAAAGAAAGACAGGAGCAACATATGCAGATGATTAAAACGCGTGCCGCCGTAGCATGGGCCGCCGGTGAACCACTGAAAATTGAAGAACTGGATCTGATGCCACCGCAAAAAGGCGAAGTGCTGGTCCGTATCGTTGCCACTGGCGTCTGCCACACCGATGCTTACACGCTGTCCGGTAAAGATCCGGAGGGTGTGTTCCCGGCGGTGCTGGGCCATGAGGGCGGCGGCGTGGTGGAAGCCGTGGGTGAAGGCGTTACCAGCGTGGCCGTGGGCGACCATGTGATCCCGCTGTACACCCCGGAGTGTGGCAAATGTAAATTCTGTCTGTCCGGTAAAACCAACCTGTGTCAGGCGATCCGCTCCACCCAGGGCAAAGGCCTGATGCCAGACGGCACCACTCGCTTCTTCAAAGACGGTCAGCCGATTTTCCATTATATGGGCACCTCAACGTTCTCTGAATACACCGTGATCCCGGAAATCTCCCTGGCGAAAATCAGCAAAGAAGCGCCGCTGGAAGAAGTGTGCCTGCTGGGCTGCGGCGTCACCACCGGCATGGGTGCCGTGACCAATACCGCTAAAGTGAAAGAAGGCGATACCGTGGCGATTTTCGGCCTTGGTGGCATCGGCCTGTCGGCGATTATTGGCGCGAAAATGGCGAAAGCCGGACGCATCATCGGGATTGATATCAATACCAGCAAATACGATCTGGCACGCAAACTGGGCGCGACCGATCTGATCAACCCGAAAGATTTCGACAAGCCGATTCAGGATGTGATCGTTGAAATGACCGACGGCGGGGTTGACTACTCCTTCGAGTGTATTGGTAACGTCAACGTGATGCGTTCAGCTCTTGAGTGTTGTCATAAAGGCTGGGGCGAATCCGTGATCATCGGTGTAGCCGGTGCCGGTGAAGAGATTTCTACCCGTCCATTCCAGCTGGTGACCGGGCGCGTTTGGCGCGGTTCTGCCTTCGGTGGCGTGAAAGGCCGTTCGCAGCTGCCAGGCATCGTGGATCGTTATATGGCGGGTGAATTCCAGCTGAATGACTTTATTACCCACACCATGCCGCTGGAAGAGATCAACGACGCATTCGACCTGATGCACGAAGGGAAATCGATTCGTTCCGTGGTGCATTTCGCCAAAAAATAAGAGAGGAAAGGATGCCATCGACTCTGGAACTTCTGGAAGAACATCGCCTGTTTGGCGGCTGGCAACAGCGCTATCAGCATCAGTCTGAGACGCTGAACTGCGCGATGACCTTCAGCGTCTTTTTACCGGGACCGAAAAGCAGTTCACCGCCACCCGTGGTCTACTTCCTGGCGGGACTGACCTGTAGCGACGAGAACTTTAGCGTGAAATCCGGTGCGCAGCGCGTGGCGGCCGAACTGGGCCTGGTGCTGGTGATGCCGGATACCAGCCCGCGCGGCGAAGGCGTTGCCAATGACGACGGTTACGACCTCGGTCAGGGTGCCGGTTTTTACCTCAATGCCACCGAAGCGCCCTGGGCAGATCATTTTCACATGTACGATTACATCAACACTGAATTACCTGCATTGATTGCCGGTAATTTCAATGTCAGCGATCGTCAGGCGATTATGGGGCATTCGATGGGGGGCCACGGTGCACTGATGATTGCACTGCGTAACCCGGGTAAATTCAGTTCGGCGTCGGCGTTCGCACCGATTGTGAATCCGCTGGAAGTGGCATGGGGGCAGAAGGCCTTCCGCACCTATCTGGGGGACGATATCAACACGTGGAAGCAATATGACAGCTGCTGGCTGATGCGTAACGGCGGTGCCGTGCTGCCGATGCTGGTCGATCAGGGCGATAACGATCAGTTCCTCGCCGATCAGCTGAGGCCGCAACGGCTGGAAGCCATCGCGCTGGAGCTGAACTATCCGTTAACCGTGCGGGAACAGCCCGGTTACGATCACAGCTACTTCTTTATCGCCAGCTTTGTGGAAGATCACCTGCGCTTCCATGCGCAGCATCTGCTGGTGTAAATCGCGCACGGGGGCATCTCTGACCCAGGGCGAGGCATGCCTCGCCCCTACCCAAGATCACCGCACCCTCCTGAACGTAGGGGTCGGGCATGCCCGACCCTTCTGCGGTATACCCGTTCTACGTGATGGCCTCTGCCACTAACCCATCAATCAACACCTGCGGTACACCCTGCGAGCAGCGCTCAATGCGCCCTTTCACACCATATACCCGCGCCAGGCTTTCCGGCGTAATCACCGCTTCCGGTAAACCATCGGCAATCAGCTCACCGTTTTGCAGCATCAATACGTGCTCGCTGTGACGCAGCGCGATATTAATATCATGCACCACCACGACGGTAACGATGTTGCGCAGGCGGGTTTCGCGTCGCACTAAATCCATCACGTGGAACTGGTAATTGAGGTCGAGGGCGCTTAACGGTTCGTCCAGCAGCAACAGCTCCGGGCGGCGGATCAGCGACTGCGCCAGCCCGACTAACTGTTTCTGACCACCGGACAGCTGGTCAAGATAACTCAGCGCCAGATGCGCGATACCCAGCTGTTCCAGCAGCGCCATCACTTCGGCTTCGCTGCTGGCATTACTGCGCCCACCGCTGGCACGCTGAGCCACTATAATAGACTCCAGCACATGCAGATGCACCCCGGCCGGCAGCGACTGCGGCAGATACACCACACGTGAGGCACGGCGGGCAAACGGCAACGCCATCAGGTCTTCACCGTTCAGCCACAGTTCGCCTTTGGCGCGATTCAGCCCGGCCAGCGAGCGCAGCAGCGTTGACTTCCCACAGCCGTTAGGCCCCAACAGCACGGTGATTTTGCCACGTGGCAGCAGCGGCACATTAAGGTTGCTGATCACCTGACGTTTTGGATAACCGGCATGGAAACCGCTAATTTTCAGCCCCTGCATCAGACACTCCCCCGATGGCGCAGAATAATACTCAGGAAGAACGGCACGCCCACCAGCGAGGTGACAATCCCCACCGGGATGATGACGCCTGAGATCAGGTTCTTCGATACCACCGATGCCATCGACAGCACCAGTGCCCCGGTCAGCGCACTGGCGGGCAGATAGAAGCGGTGATCCTCACCAAAAATCATGCGGGCAATATGCGGTGCCACCAGGCCGATAAAGCCAATCGGGCCGACAAATGCCACCGCCAGTGCAGAGATCACGCTGATGCGCAGCAGCGTGACCAGACGCAGGCGACGCACATCAATACCGAAGCTCACTGCCCTATCTTCACCCAAACGCAGCGCTGTCAGTTTCCATGCGCTTAACATCGAGAACGGTACCAGAATCAGCAACGCCACGCAGAGTATCGCCAGCTTTTCCCACGAGGCGCGCGCCAGGCTGCCCATCGTCCAGAACACCAGCCCCTGCAAGGTATCTTCGCTGGCAATAAACTGCATCATCGAGACCAGTGCATTGAAAGTAAACACCAGCGCGATACCAAACAGCACCACACCGGAGGTGGACACCTGCGTCCAGCGGGTGACCGCGTCCAGCATCAGTGCGGCCAGCAGCGCAAAGACAAACGCATTGGCGGAGATAAACCACTGGTCAGGGATGCCCGGGATACCAATGCCCAGCACAATGGCCAGTGCAGCACCAAAGGCGGCGGCCGACGACACCCCAAGGGTAAACGGGCTGGCCAGCGGGTTATTCAGGATGGTCTGCATCTCAGCCCCGGCAAGGCCCAGTCCTAAGCCAACCACCACAGCCATCAACGCATACGGCAGGCGTATGTCCCAGACGATCACCCGGGTACCGGCATCAACCGTCTCCGGTGACAGCAGCGTTTGCCATAATACCTGTAACGACAGGCCGGACGGGCCAAGCGTGAAGTCCAGCACCAGCGAAGCGGCGATCGCCAGCACCAGTACGGCCATAATTAACAGTCGGTGGCGCAGCAGCTGGTGGTAACGCCCCATGACACCTTCAGGCGGGATATTGCCCGCGTGCTGCACGGGTTCCTGGGTCAGACTCATTCTTAATACCTGCTAGAAATGTATTTAATGCCGCTTAAAATAAAGCAAATGCGAATACTAATCAGTAATATTTTTAGTCTGTTTTTTTCAGATAAAAAAAGGCGCGGGATCCGCGCCTTCTTCTGTTATCCCATCGCCATTACTTTTCGAACTTAGGGAATTCCATCTCGCTGTACTTCACAAAACGCGTTTTGCGCGTCAGCTTGAAGCCAAACCAGATGATCAGGAACAGCGGGATGCCAATATACGTGGCCGCTACGCCGCCCCAGTCAATGGTATCCGACAGGAACGCCTGATAGTTCTGGCCCAGGGTAATAATCAGACACAGCACAAACGCAAAGATCGGCCCCAGCGGGAAGAAACCGGAACGGTACGGCAAATCGGCGAGATCCCGGCCCTGAGCCACATACCCTTTACGGAAACGATAATGACTGATAGCAATACCCAGCCAGGCAATAAATCCCGTCATCCCGGAGGTGTTCAGCAGCCACAGGTACACCGTCTGATTGCCAAACATCGAGGTCAGGAAGCACAGCCCCGCCACCACTGTCGTGGCATACAGCGCATTACGCGGCACACCGCCTTTGGACAGTTTGGCGAAGATACGCGGTGCTTTACCTTCTGAAGCCAGGGTATAAAGCATACGCGTGGAGGCATACATCCCGGAGTTCCCCGCTGACAATACCGCCGTCAGGATCACCGCATTCATGACTGCCGCTGCCGACAGCAGGCCGGCATGCTGGAATACCAGCGTGAACGGGCTGACGCTGATATCGGTCACATTGTTACGCAGCAGGCTTGGGTCGGTGTAAGGGATAATCAGGCTGATCACCAGAATCGCAAACACATAGAACAGCAGGATGCGCCAGAACACCTGACGGACCGCACGTGGAATGTTCTTCGCCGGGTCTTCCGATTCCCCGGCGGCAATACCAATTAATTCAGTGCCCTGGAACGAGAAGCCAACGATCATCGCCACGCCAATCATCGCGGCAAAGCCACCGGAAAACGGCGCATCACCAATCTGCCAGTTATGCCAGCCTGCACTTTCACCGCCGCGCAGAATGCCCACGATCATCGCTACACCCACGATAATAAAGATGATGACGGTGACCACTTTGATCAGCGAGAACCAGTATTCCGCTTCGCCAAAGCCTTTTACGGAGATGTAGTTCAGCAGGAAGATCAGGCAGAGGAACAGTGCGCTCCAGATCCAGCCCGGGGTGTCCGGGAACCACCAGGTCATTACCAGCTGTGAAGCGACAAGGTCAACGGCGATGGTGACCGCCCAGTTGTACCAGTAGTTCCAGCCCAGCGCGAAGCCAAAGCCTTCTTCGACGTATTTGGCGCCGTAGGTAGAAAATGAGCCTGAAACCGGCATAAAGGCCGCCAGCTCACCGAGGCTGGTCATCAGGAAGTAAACCATCAGGCCAATCAGCATATAGGACAGTAATGCCCCGCCTGGACCCGCCTGAGAAATAGTGGCACCTGAGGCGACAAATAAGCCTGTGCCAATCGAACCGCCAATGGCGATCATGGTTAAGTGACGTGCTTTCAGTTCACGTCTTAATCCAGTGGGTTGTGTTGTTGTTGTGTCATGATCCATGTTTTAACGCTGCGCCTTGCAAAAAATAAGGCGCGATTATAGCAACCTGGCGGGGGTCGTATAGCGATTACGCCACGTTATAAGTTAGCTTCATGATCGGCGGGAAATTATTAGCGTAACACGGGCGAGGCGTGCTCTCCCCTGTCAGAGCGCATGATTTCGCAGGGGTCGGGCATGCCCGACCCGGGTTTTATTCCGTGCAATAGCTCAGAAAACGGTTCAGCGCCTTCGAGAGGTGTTTCTGCCGATGATGAATCCGGTACAGCGTGCGTTTGAGTTTTGGCAACGGAATGGTCACTTCGACCAGCGTCCCCATCTCCAGTTGCTCGGCAATCACCCTCCGCGACAGGCAACTGATCCCCATGCCGTGACGCACCGCATTTTTAATCGCCTCAGAGTTGCCCAGCTCCAACGCCAGATCGAACTGCGGCAGATGTGACAACAGCAGATAGTCGACGATTTCACGCGTGCCGGAGCCATGTTCGCGCAGGATCCAGGGCGCAGCGGCCAGGCTCTGTAACGTCACCGGCTGGTTGAGAATATCGGCATTCGGGGCCGCAAAAACCACCAGCTCATCTTCCAGCCAGGGCTCAGTGATCAACTCGGCCATATGACATGGCCCTTCAATCAGACCTATATCCACGCGAAAATCTGCCACATCGGTAATCACATCCTGGCTGTTACCGACGCTCAGCTCTAAGGGCAGCATCGGGAAATCGCGGCGGTAGTGGGCGATCATGCCGGGTAACAGATAGTTGCCGATGGTGCTGCTGGCCGAGACGCGCAACGCCCCGTTGTCTTCACGGAATAACTGCTCAATATCCTGCGCCTGCTCAAGCAGCCCAACGGCACGTGGATATAACAGGCGGCCATGTTCGTTAATGACCAGGCGTTTGCCGACCCGGTCAAACAACTGGACGCTCAGCTGGCCTTCAAGATCGGCCAGTGCGGCACTGACCGCTGACTGGGAAAGTGCCAGCACCTGAGAGGCCTGAGTGGTTGAACCGCTTTTCAGAACTTCGGTGAAGACTTCCAGTTGGCGCAGGGTGATATGCATCGTCATTCCTTTCACAAAAAAGTGGCTCACAAGTAGACCGCTTAACACTTAGAGTGGTTGATTATAAGTATATAATCAATTTCTCTTTTAAGTAAGTTGCCATCATCATATTGCCATCATCTTATGGAGGAAGATATTTTGGCTGACATCGCTCTCAAAAATCATCATCACTCGATACAGCGCTTTATTCCAGGCCTCGCGCTGGCAGGCGGGATTGCCGCGCTGGCTATCTGGGCAGGCAATATCCCCTGGGTTGCCGGACTGGGGCTTGGCGCACTGACCCTGGCTATTGTATTTGGCATCGTCGTTGGCAATACGCTGTATCCCCTCATTTATCCGCCTTGCGATAGCGGTATTCTGCTGGCAAAGCAGAGACTGCTCCGGCTGGGCATTATTCTTTATGGTTTCCGGTTAACCTTCCAGCAAATTACCAGCGTGGGTGTCAGTGGCGTGATCATCGATATCATGACCCTGAGCTCCACGTTCTTTATTGCCTGCTGGCTGGGCCGTAAAGTCTTCGGGCTGGATCGCGACACGGCCTGGTTGATTGGCGCCGGCAGCAGTATCTGTGGTGCCGCGGCCGTGCTGGCAACAGAACCCGTGCTGAAAGCCGAAGCCTCAAAAGTCGCGGTGGCCGTGGCTACGGTTGTGATCTTTGGCACTCTCGCCATTTTCCTTTATCCGCTGTTATATCCGCATGTCTTGCAAATGTTTCCGTCGGTGACGGCTGAAAGTTACGGTATTTACACCGGCTCAACGATGCATGAAGTCGCGCAAGTGGTCGCGGCAGGACATGCTATCGCCCCGGAAACAGAGAACGCGGCGGTGATCAGTAAAATGCTACGCGTGATGATGCTGGCCCCCTTCCTGGTGATCCTTAACTGGCAGATAAAGCGGATGCAGCCAGCCACTGCAACCCAGAGCAAAAGCGCGCTCTCTTTCCCATGGTTCGCCCTGCTGTTTATTGTTGTCGCGCTGTTTAACTCTCTGCAGCTGTTCCCGCGGTCAGTCGTCAATACGATTAACCAGCTGGATAATGTCTTGCTGGCGATGGCCATGGCGGCGCTCGGCGTCACGACACAGGTCAGCCAACTGAAGCGCGCCGGGATGCGTCCCCTTCTTCTTGGCCTGACGCTGTTTATCTGGCTGATCGTGGGCGGTGGTGCTATCAACCTGCTGGTTCAACATTTGATGGCATAGTTTCCGCTCTTTTCCGGTTATGATGACCCGCCTGCCATTAAGCAGGTCATTAACAGGAGAACGGCATGAAATATATCGGTGCCCACGTCAGTGCAGCTGGCGGTGTGGATAAAGCGGTTGAACGCGCATACGAACTGGAAGCCACTGCTTTCGCGCTCTTTACGAAAAATCAGCGTCAGTGGCGCGCGGCTCCGCTGACTGATGAAGTGATTTCGGCCTTTCGCAGCGCCTGTGAAAAGTATCACTACACGCCCGGACAAATCCTGCCCCACGACAGCTATCTGATCAACCTTGGGCACCCGGTTGAGGAGGCCCTGGAAAAATCACGCGAAGCCTTCCTCGATGAAGTGACACGCTGCCAGCAGTTGGGGCTGACGTTATTGAACTTCCACCCCGGCAGCCACCTGCATCAAATCAGCGAAGACGATTGCCTTCAGCGTATTGCTGAGTCGATCAACATCGTGCTGGATAAGACGGAAGGCGTCACGGCGGTGATCGAGAATACCGCCGGTCAGGGCAGTAACCTGGGGTTTCGCTTTGAACATCTGGCGGCGATCATTGATGGCGTGGAAGATAAATCCCGCGTCGGTGTCTGCATTGATACCTGCCATGCCTTTGCCGGGGGTTACGACCTGCGCACCGAAGAAGAGTGCGTGAAGACGTTTGCTGATTTCGAACGCATCGTGGGCTTTCAGTATCTGCGCGGTATGCACCTGAATGATGCGAAAAGCGAGTTTAACAGCCGCGTCGATCGTCACCACAGTCTGGGCGAGGGGAATATCGGTAAGACGGTATTTAGCTGGTTGATGAAGGATAAACGCTTTGACGGGATCCCGATGATTCTTGAAACGATCAATCCGGATATCTGGAAAGATGAAATTGCGTGGTTGAAGTCAGAGCAGAAATAAAACCCGTAGGGGTCAGGCGTGCCTGACCCTGTGAAACGGGCGAGGCGGGCCCCCCCCCTACGGGGATAAGATTAGACTTTCAGCGCTTCTGCTTCCGGGCGTTTCAACACCGCGTAAGAGAGACCTGCCACAAGCGTACCCACGATAATCGCCGCCAGGTAACCGACGACCGGGGTGATTGCGCCAGGGATTAACAGGACAAACAGACCGCCGTGTGGCGCCATCAGTTTGGCACCAATCGCCATCGACATTGCGCCGGTTACGGCACCGCCGATGATGCAGCAAGGCAGAACACGCATCGGATCACGGGCAGCGAACGGAATCGCACCTTCAGAGATAAAGCACAGACCCAGTACCAGCGCCGCTTTGCCCCCTTCCTGCTGACCTTTGTTGAACTTCCTGCGTGCAACCAGCGTTGCCAGACCCATCGCCAGCGGTGGCACCATACCGGCCGCCATAATCGCCGCCATCGGCGCATAGGTTTGCGAACTGAGCAGCCCGACACCAAAGGCATAAGCCACTTTGTTCACCGGGCCACCCATATCGGTACACATCATGCCACCGAGGATAGCGCCCAGAACCACGGCGTTAGCCGTACCCAGGTTTGCCAGCCAGGCCGTCAGACCCGCCATGATACCGGCCACCGGTTTGCCCACTACGTAGATCATCAACAGACCCGTAATCAAGCTCGCGACCAGCGGAATGATCAGAATCGGCTTTAATGCTTCCATACTGGTCGGTAGTTTGACCTTCTGGCTGAGGAACTTCGCGGCATAACCGGCAATGAAACCGGCGATGATACCGCCAAGGAAGCCGGCGTTAATGCTGGTCGCCAGCATCCCGCCAATCAGGCCAGGCGTCAGACCCGGACGGTCGGCAATCGAGAAGGCGATAAAGCCTGCCAGCACCGGCACCATCAGGGCAAACGCACTGCCGCCACCAATCTGCATCAGCGCTGCTGCCAGCGTACCCTGCTCTTTAAACGCAGTGATACCAAAGGCGAAGGACAGGGCAATGCTCAGCCCCCCTGCAACCACCATCGGCAGCATGTAGGACACACCGGTCAACAAGTGACGATAGGCCCCTGCTTTCTCTTTTTTCTCGTCCTGTGCAGAAGACTGTCCACCCTGAGGCTGGTAAACACGGGCTTCTGCCACGGCTTTATCCAGTTCCTGAGCGGTTTTCTTCAGCGCCAGGCTGGTAGAAGTACGGTACATCGGCTTACCGGCAAATTTCGCCAGGTCCACTTCGATGTCTGCCGCCACAATCACCAGATCGGCTGCCGCCACTTCTTCGGCGGTAATGGCATTGCCAGCCCCCACTGAACCACGGGTTTCAACCTTCACCCACCAGCCGCGTTTTTTCGCTTCGGTGTCAATGGCTTCGGCGGCCATAAAGGTATGTGCCACGCCAGTCGGACACGCGGTAATCGCGACAACACGTTTAGGTCCGGTGCTGACCGCAGCAGGCGCAGCCGCTGATGCCGCCGGTGCCTGATAAGGTTGAGCGTGAGTTTGCGCCTTGGCCAGCACGTCGGCTGGCTGGCGCAGCAGCTGTTCGATGTCAGCCAGATAAATGGCTTTGCCGTTCAGCGTGCTGTCTGCCGGAATATTTTTGCCTGCCACAATGACTTGATCCGCTTCTGCCGGATTATCCGTCAGAATCAGACCGGCGCTTGCCGCAGCCGCTGTGGTGATATTTTTTGCCAGATAGCCCGTTGCCAGCCCCAGCGAAGAATCGATTATCAGCAGCGTTTTCATTATGCGTCTCCTGCTGTTAGTTAATGAAAGGTTGTAGGTCGACACGCGCCATCATTGCGGCCAACTGGGTACGATCGGTAACGCCCACGTTGCTCTGGCTGACGGCCATAGCCGCCACTGCTGTTGCAAGACGCAGTGTGTGCTCGCTCGATTCACGCATCAGCAGGCCATAAATCAGCCCGCCAACCATAGAATCGCCCGCACCCACGGTGCTCACAACTTCACAGGCAGGTGGTTTTGCAATCCATTCGCCTGAAGCATTCACCCACAGCGCCCCTTCGGCACCGAGAGAGATAACCACGTGAGCGATCCCCTGCTCACGCAGCGCATGTGCTGCTTCAATCACATCTTGTAATGTCGGTAATTTGCGGCCTGCCCAGATTTCGAGCTCACGGCGGTTGGGTTTGACCAGCCACGGTGCGGCTTTCAGGCCCGCAACCAGCGCCTCACGGCTGCTGTCAAAAATAATGCATGGGCAGTGGGTGCGCAGTTGCGTCATCCACTCGGTGAAAGCATCCGGGTCAACGCCTGCGGGCAGGCTGCCGCTGACGCAGACCATATCGAACTGCCCCAGCCAGGTCAGTGAATCCGCCGTAAAGCGCTCCCAGTCCTGTGCTGTTACGTCAAAACCCGAGAAGTTCAGGTCAGTGACATCGCCATCTTTCTCGGTCAGTTTGACGTTGATACGGGTGCGGCCTTCAACCACCTGGAAGCGGTTAGCAATCCCCAGCTCGCTGAACAGATGCTGGAAGCCGTCCTGATTCTCTTTACCCAGGAAGCCGCCCACGGTGACATCAATGCCCAGGTCTTTGAGGACCCTGGCCACGTTGATGCCTTTACCCGCTGCATGCAGCCCGGTGGTTTTCACCAGGTTGACTTCGCCGCGCTCAACTTCCGGGACGTACCCCACCAGATCGTAGGCAGGGTTCAGCGTGATAGTGGCGACACGTCTGCTCATGATGCACCCTCGCCCAGACCGGCAGCAATGGCTTCACCAATGGCATCCAGTGCTGCGCGGGCATCGGTACCGCTGGCGCTGAAGCGCAGACGATGGCCTTTTTTCACACCAAGCGCCACGACTTTCATCAGGCTGCGACCGTTAGCCGGTTTACCGCTGCCATCAAGGTTCGTCACGGTCACATCACAGTTAAACTGCTTGATCACACTGACCAGTGCTGTACCCGGACGCGCGTGCAGCCCATGTTCGTTACGAATGGTGAACTCTTCGGTCAGTACGTCAGCCTGTTCGGAGACATCGCTGGTCAGCAATGCCAGAATTCCGGCTGCGTCCGCACTCAGCAGACGATCTGCTTTCTGCTTAATCAGCAGATCGCTTAAATAATTCAGCACATTCAGCGGCTGGTCATCGGTGACGGAAACGGTGATCAACAGGGACGCGGTTTCACCGTTCACGCTGAACGGGGCAGCAGCGCGGCTGATGGCAACCGCACTGGCCAGGTTACCGTTGGTGCTGTCACTGAGCCAGATACCCTGCCCCAGATTCAGCGGCTTACCGGCAATCACGCAGCTCACGAAAGAGGCATCCACTGCGCCGGCCTGTTGCAGACGACCGGCGTTCAGCGCCTGTAGGGTCATCAGGTCGCTGGCAGCCACATCAACGGTGATCAGTGAGGTATCGAATTTGAATTCTGCCGCCAGTTTTTCACCCATCAGAATACTGCGCAGGGTTTCAGCCGAGTCGGTGGTACGCAGCTGTTCTGCCACACTGTCATCACTCAGCACATGCGTGAGCTGGCGCAGCAGCGCATGGTGTTCGTCAGACTTCGCGGCGATACCAATCACGACGAAGGCCGTCTGATCTTCGCCCCAGGCAATGCCCTGCGGGAACTGGAACACCTGCACACCGGTTTTTAACACCAGGTCGCGGGTATCGGTGGTGCCATGCGGGATGGCAATGCCATTACCGAGGTAAGTTGAAGTCTGCTGTTCGCGTGCCAGCATGCCGTCGACATAACCTTCACCGACATTCCCGGCGGCGGTCAGCGCGGCGGCGACCTGACGGATAGCATCTTGTTTGTCGCCTGCCTGGGCACCAGGCTTAATGGCGTTGAGTTCTAACTGGAACATGGTTCTCCTCGCTGCTGATTTGAATCGTTTCAGCTAATTTGAGAAAAAAAGCGCTATCTCTGCACTAACAACCTGAGGAGACAACGCTGAAACGTTTCAATGAGTGTGGTCCGGATAGCGGATCTGTTGCAAGTTTTACTGTGAATGGCGTAGCAGATTTTTGACGCTCCGCACATTTCATTAATCATTTTCAGAAAAACGCACGTCAAAAGAGTGAATAGCTGAAGGCATGCTGACGAGCATCCTCACCGCGGAATTGTGCAAAAAGTGCCTAAAATAAAAACGGTTTCCTCCTCCATTGAAAAAGGTTTCCCGACTTTCGCATTAAGGCGTAAAATCTCGCGGCTTTTCCTCACCAGGCTTATGGAACCCATGTCATTACCTGCTGCGCCCGCCCGTACCCTGCCAGACAGCAAATCTCTGGCATTTCTTGTCGTGGCATTTATCTCCGGGCTGGCCGGTGCACTGCAAACGCCAACCCTCAGCCTGTTCCTGAGCACTGAAGTTCATGTGCGCCCCTTTATGGTTGGGCTGTTCTTCACCCTCAGCGCCGTCATTGGCATTGTCGTCAGCCAGCTGCTGGCGCGCTATTCAGACCGCAAAGGCGACCGTAAAACGCTGATCCTCTATTGCTGTCTGCTGGGCGCAATGGCGTCGCTACTGTTCGCCTGGAACCGCAACTACTTTATTTTACTGTTCGTGGGCGTTTTGCTTTCCAGTTTCGGCACCAGCGCCACCTCTCAGATGTTTGCGCTGGCGCGTGAACATTCAGATAAAACCGGGCGTGAAAACGTGATGTTCAGTTCGGTTATGCGTGCACAGATCTCGCTGGCCTGGATGGTAGGCCCACCGCTGGCCTTTGCTCTGGCGCTGGGTTACGGCTTCCGCACTATGTATCTGACGGCCGCCGTGGCCTTTGTTCTTTGCGCGGTGATTGTGCGCTATCTGCTGCCCTCAATGCGCAAAACTACCGTGGTGATGCGTCAGCCCATTCAGGCTCCGCGCCGTCACCGCCGTGCCACGCTGATGTTGTTTATTGCCTGCACGCTGATGTGGTCGAGCAATGGTCTGTATCTCATCACCATGCCGTTATACGTAGTGAATGAGCTGCATCTGCCGGAAAAACTGGCCGGGCTGATGATGGGGCTGGCTGCGGGGCTGGAGATCCCGGTGATGTTGCTGGCGGGCTATTATGCCAAACGCTGCGGTAAGCGCCGCCTGATGCGCGCTGCCGCGTTTTCAGGATTGCTGTTTTACGGCGGCACGCTGATGTTTAATGGCGAAGTGTCGATGCTGCTGTTGCAGGGGCTGAATGCCATGTTTATTGGGGTGGTGGCAGCCATCGGAATGATTTACTTCCAGGACATGATGCCCGGCCAGGCGGGAGCAGCGACGACACTGTTCACCAACTCTACCCGTATGGGATGGATTGTTGGCGGCTCGCTGGCAGGAATGGTGGCTGAGGTATGGAGTTTCCACGCGGTATTCTGGTTTGCCGTCGTCATGATGGCCGCCTCGCTGCTTTGCCTGCTGCGCGTGCCGGAACCTCAGTCAGGGGAAACCAGCGCTGAGCAGCCCGCCGGCTGATTCAGGGTGCGGTCTGTGCTTCCAGGTCCAGTAAATACACTATCGATTGCTCGCGACTGATGCCACACATCTCGACCTGCGGCTGCAACCCTGAGCACACTTTAGGCCGCAGTGGCGAACCAAAGAGTTTACAGCGCATCTGAGCATCAAGCTGAATACAGGGTGTGTTCGCCGGTTTTCCATGCGGATGGCCTGGGATAGGCGATGAAATTGACGGTGCCGTACAGCAGGCACCACAGGCGGCGCGACATTCCATCACTGACCTCCAATACGAAAGCGCGACAATAGCAGGTCGCCCTCGTGAATACTATTCTTGTCCTGTAACCGGTTCGGTCCGATGGAAACAAATGATCGGCCCCTACAGGTTATCAATTTCGATACGTCGAAAACCGATGTTCGGGCCATGCGTATCCTTTCAGGTGCATATTTTTCTCCGGGCCATCTTGCCTGGCGACGCGGGCGCGAGTAACGTGTCGCGATAAATTTCTCCCTCATCTTTCATACGAGACCTGTTTTATGCCAAGAGCCAATGAAATCAAAAAAGGCATGGCCGTCAGCTTTAACGGCAAACTGCTGTTAGTTAAAGATATTGACGTACAAAGCCCGAGCGCACGCGGCGCGTCTACGCTGTACAAAATGCGTTTCACGGATATCCGCACCGGAATGAAAGTGGAAGAACGTTTCAAAGGTGACGACATTATCGACACCATTTCACTCAGCCGTCGCCAGGTCACTTTCTCGTACATTGATGGCGATGAATACGTCTTTATGGATGATGAAGATTACACGCCGTACAACTTCAAACAGGAGCAGATCGAAGATGAACTGCTGTTCCTGCCGGAAGGCGGCATTCCGGGTATTCAGGTATTGACCATGGACGGCATGATTTTGGCGCTGGAGTTACCTCAGACGGTAGATATGGAAATTGTCGAAACCACCCCGGGAATTAAAGGTGCTTCCGCCAGCGCCCGCACAAAACCTGCGAAAATGGCCACAGGCCTGGTCGTTCAGGTGCCGGAATACCTCAGTAATGGTGACAAAATTCGCATTCACATCCCTGAGCGTCGTTATATGAGCCGTGCAGACTAGCCACCACGTAAATGGCGCGGTCAGGTGACAGCGCCATAAATAACATGTTATAACATAACAACACTACAGGTAGTCGACCATAAGAATGCCCATCTTATGTTGCTGGTCGATCCAGCGAATCCGGCTGGTACCTAAATTGTAAGGTAGTGGCTGTAATTCATTGCTTTTAAAAGAAACATGACTGAATTTCGCCTGGCCATTACGCTCGCATGAGACTTGCACCTGTTGCTGCTGAATCTTATGGGTACATTCAGACTCCACAATCCTCCCGCTAAACTGGATGATCCCCGAAGTGCTTTGCGGCTCTGCCATTACATTGCTCGTCCATGATGCGAAAAAAATAACGATTGCTGTTGTAGCAATAATGTTCATATTAACCTCGCTGTTCATCTTCTTCTCGATGACTCTAGCCAATTACGCACGTCGATGTGATGAAAACAAATACGGGCCAAGAACGATAAATATCATTAAAGTTTTCCTGAGGAGTTAATATGACCCGAGTCAATCTGATTACCGGTTTTCTTGGCAGCGGAAAAACCACCACTCTGCGTCATTTGCTGGCCAGTAAACCCGAAGGTGAGCAGTGGGCCGTTCTGGTCAATGAGTTTGGTGAAATTGGCATCGACGGTGCCCTGCTGGCAGAGACGGGCGCCCTACTGAAAGAGATCCCCGGTGGTTGCATGTGTTGTGTCAACGGACTGCCCATGCAGGTGGGGCTCAATATGCTGCTGAAGCAGGCTAAACCTGACCGCCTGCTGATTGAACCTACCGGGCTCGGCCATCCAAAACAGATCCTCGATATGCTGTCAGCCACCGTTTATCAGCCGTGGATCGACCTGCGCGCCACTTTGTGTCTGCTCGATCCGCGTCAGCTTGCCGACCAACGCGTTGTCTATAATGAAAACTTCCGCGACCAGCTGGCCGCCGCAGATATTATTGTCGCCAATAAGCAAGATCGCTGGGAAGAGGCAGATCGGCAGAGACTTGATCAGTGGCAGCAGCTATCAGCAGCGCCGCGTCAGCTGGTTGCCACCTCACACGGCCAGATCGATATTGCACTGCTCGATCAACCGCGTGCCAACCTGCAAGCGCTGCCAACGCCCTCACACCATCATCATAGTCCGTCACAGTCAGGGCTGGCCGCGCTAAAGCTGGACAACAACGCACGCTGGCGGCGAGCACTGAATCAGGGACAGGGCTACTATGCGGCGGGTTGGATTTTCGACAGTGAAACGGTGTTTGATACTATTGGCCTGCTTGAATGGGCCAGGCTGGCACCGGTTTCACGTGTTAAGGGCGTATTACGCATTTCGGAAGGGTTAGTGAGCATTAATCGTCAGGGTGCGGACTTCCATATTGAAACCCGTCAGACAACACCGCCCGATAGCCGTATAGAGTTAATTCATGAGGAAAGGGCCGAATGGAATCTTTTGCAAAATGCCTTGTTGAATCTTCGTTTATAGTTGTAGACATATTATACGCCGCGACTTTTCTATAAAAAGCCTAAATACGGATATGACTATTAAACGTTTTTCACTCATTTTGCTGCTGAACTTTCTCGGCCTGGCACTGTTTTTCTCATGGTATCTCCCAGCTAACCACGGCCTGTGGTTTAGCCTGGATAAAACCCTTTTTTACTGGTTTAACCAGCGACTGGTGACTAACCCAATTCTGTTATGGCTGGTGGCTATTACCAACTTCCGCGCCTTTGACGGTGTGTCACTGCTGGCGATGGGCGGGTTGTACCTGCATTTCTGGCGTCGTGAAACACCTGAAGGGCGCCGCCGTATGTTCGCCATCGGCATCACCATGCTGATCACGGCCGTAGGCCTTAACCAGCTCGGCCATCAAATTCCCGTGTCGCATCCCAGCCCAACGAAATTCTTCCCGGACGTTAACCATGTGACCAAACTCACCGGGATCCCGACAAAAGATTCTTCGGCAGACAGTTTCCCCGGTGACCACGGTATGATGCTGATGATTTTTGCCTGCTTTATGCTGCGCTATTTCACCCGACGTGCATTTGCTCTGGCCGTGATTATTGTGCTGATTTTTGCGCTGCCGCGCGTGATGATTGGCGCACACTGGTTTACCGATATTGCCGTGGGTTCCCTGTCAATCGTACTGGTCGGTATGAGTTGGTGGTTGCTGACTCCGGCAAGTGATTATCTGGTGAACTGGTTGTATCGCAATTTGCCAGGCAAATATAAACCTGGAAATTAACCCCCCTGCTGCACGGACGTAATCGCTCTTTTTTACGTCCACAGCCTGGCTGCTCAGGCAAATAATGTCGGGGCAAAGAGGGGCTATTAGACGTATTTATTATGCCCGGATAACAGCCGAAACCTCTACATCTCAAGCTTGTCTATCCAGATTGTTCTGAATTTTGCTTGACCTGTAGTTGTTAGCAGCAAAATTGCGCTTAAGCACATTCAGTTAAGCTGCTTATTGGCGATAATGTAACCAATTCGTTACGTAATGGTTTTACATCGTGAAATCCTATAAAAAAGTGCTTAAAAGCCCTCGCTATGGGGCTTGTTATCGGGTAATCTCGTTTTCGATTAGGTGAAATGGCTAAAGTATTTCGGTAAGTTACATTTTAATTTGTGTTCAATGACACATTTTAACGTTTTCCGAATTGTCTTACTCTTCAGCACTAATTAATCTCGTTTCGTTTCGCAATTTTGCTAACGACTTCGTCGTTAAGGACTTCAAGGGATCACAAACATAATGGTCAAGTCTCAACCTATTCTGAGATATATCTTGCGGGTGCTCCCCGCCGTCGCACTAGCGACACTGTTGTCAGCATGTAGTTCGAACAGCGGACACAATGTACAAACTGATACTCATGCAGTTAAAGATCAAAACGGTTTTTTACTGCAAGCGTCTCAGGATGAATTCGAACAGATGGTCCAGAATGTGGATATCAAATCCCGCCTGATGGACCAGTATGCGGACTGGAAAGGTGTACGCTATCGTCTTGGCGGCACCAGCAAACGTGGCATTGATTGCTCTGCGTTTGTCCAGACCACATTCCGTGAACAGTTTGGCCTGGATTTACCACGCTCAACGTATGAGCAGGAAGATTCCGGAAAAAGTATTCAGCGCGCAAAACTGCGTGCCGGTGATTTAGTGCTGTTCCGTGCAGGCTCCACGGGTCGTCATGTCGGTATTTATATCGGTAATGACAACTTCGTTCATGCCTCCACCAGCAGCGGTGTGATGATTTCGAACCTGAATGATTCCTACTGGAAAAACCGTTACCGCGATGCCCGCAGGGTATTGAGCCGAACGCAAAGCTGATTTCACTCCCTTGAAATCTGCGAACACGAGATATGAAAACGCTGCCATGGCAGCGTTTTTTTTTGCCTTTTCTCCCGGCCTTGCTCTTCTTCATCTCACGGAAGGAAACCTGTTTTTTGCCGCTGAAAGGATAAAGTCGTCCTGGAACAATTTTTCAGTTGTTTCCCCTGGCAGACCGCCTGAAAAAGAATTGATTACCATCAATAAGATAGAGACAGATTTTCGCCTCCGTTATATCCTCACTGGCTGACACCAGAAGAAAGCGGTTCGCGACCAATAATAATAAAATCGGCGAAAAACGGGAGAGATCACCGAATGCCACTATCTACCACCGTCAGGCGGCAGGTGACTCAGCCGCGCAAGATAGTTTGTCTTAGTGCGTCCATAGGTTTTTTCTTTTTTCTACTGTTTCTTATCATTATGCTGGCCGTCACCTGGAGCCGACGATCCACAGGACACGATCGCCTCGCCAGCTATACGCAACGCTACGTTGCGAACGTCTTCGACCAGTTGCAGACCACCCTTCAACCGTTTCAGGCAGCCACCAACGCGGCCTGTGGAACCATACGCAACGATCTTACGCAACGCTCAGCCTTTGCGCCCAACGTTCGCGCGATTCTCCTGGTCAAAGATCACAGTGCCTTTTGCTCATCCGCTACCGGCCCGATGCAAATGGATATCCGCGAAATCTCTCCCGATACCGATGTCAGAAACGCCACCGACATTCGGCTGATCCCCGGTACGCCAATGATGCGCCATACACCCGCGATCGTTCTGTGGCTAAAAAACCCTGCCCTGCCCGCCAGCGGTATTTTCACTACTCTCAATATTAATCTGACACCTTATTTACTGCTCGCCTCACGCGAGCAACAGATTAGCGGCATGGCAATCGTCGCCGGAGACAGTGCGATGACCACCTGGGATGAACAACGCGTGGTGAAACGCAGCGCGCTGCCAAAGGAGCCACTGCGCAGCATTGCTATTCCAGGCTATCCCCTCACGCTCTATCTGTATGGCGAAGCGCTACCACGCCGCGATATCCATATTATCTTGCTGGCCGGGCTACTGATGGGTGTACTGATTACCTGCGGCTGTTTCCTGATGTTTACGCTGCGGCTGCGCTCGGGTAAAGAAATCATGCTTGGCATTAAACGCGGAGAGTTTCATGTTGAATACCAACCCGTCATCGAAACCCACAGCGGAAAATGCTATGGGCTGGAAGCGTTGCTGCGCTGGACACATCCGACCGATGGCCGTATCCCGCCAGATTCGTTTATCAGTTATGCCGAAGGACAGAATCTGATTGTGCCGCTGACCCGCCATCTTTTTACGCTGGTGGCACAGGACGCGCATCGCCTCTGTAAAGTGGTGCCCCTCGGCACTCAAATGGGGGTTAATCTGTCGCCCAATCACCTTGTTCACCCGAGCTTTCGCCAGGATGTGCTGGACTGGCTGGCAATGATGCCTGCGGGCCATTTTGAGTATGTGTTTGAAATCACCGAACGGGCGATGGTCAGCGAACAGGGGACCGAGGAAATATTCGACTGGATCCGCCAGCAGAACATCAGAATAGCCATTGATGATTTCGGCACCGGTCACAGCGCATTAATCTATCTGGAAAAATTCCAGTTTGATTATCTGAAGATCGACCGGGGGTTTGTACAAAGCATCGGCATGGAGACGGTCAATTCTCCCGTACTGGACGCGGTGCTGACGCTGGCGAACAAACTCAACCTTAATACGGTGGCCGAAGGTGTCGAAACGGGCGAACAGGCATTGTGGCTGATCAACCGCGGCGTAACCTATTTGCAGGGCTATCTGTTCAGTCGCCCACGTACCGTGCCACAGCTTATTGAGTACTACCTTGAGCAACAAACGCCTGTTCTCAGTACAATTTTAAAGGAATAACGGGCTGTCAAATAAGATAAAAACCTTTACTATCATTGTGTCATCGTGGTTTTAGTGCCACGGCTTGCAAATATAACCGATTTGTCGCTGGTGGGAGCCTGTTGAAACCATGATTGTGCGTCTTGTTGCCTTTGCATTACTTAGCCTGTCTGCGGCCAGCGTGCAGGCAGAAAAAATTAATCAGAGCTACAGCTTCGCCCAGCTTGGGGTCGCAAAATACCCCAGCGGCTTCACCCATTTTGATTATGCTAATCCGGCGGCGCCGAAAGGCGGCAGCGCCACACTTTCCGCGATTGGTACTTACGATAACTTCAACCGCTTCGCCCTGCGTGGCAGCCCCGGGGTGGGCACAGACGCGCTGTACGATAATCTATTTGCTCCATCTGAGGATGAAACCGGCAGCCTCTACCCTCTCGTCGCCGAATTTGCCCGTTATCCAGATGATTATCGCTGGGTAGAAATCACTATTAACCCCCGGGCGCGTTTTCATGATGGTTCGCCAATAACAGCTGAAGATGCAGCCTTCACCTTTAACCTGATTATGACTCAGGGCGTGCCAGCTTATCGCTTTTACTATAAAGGGGTGACGGCGAAAGCCATTTCACGCCTCACCGTGCGCTTCGATCTGCCCAAACCCGATCGCGATCAGATGCTTTCACTACTCTCAACGCCGGTGTTCCCGAAAAGCTTCTGGAAAGATCATAATCTCGCGGACCCCCTGCCTTCCCCCCCCCTGTCCAGCGGGCCTTATCGCATTTCCGCGTATAAAGTTGGCCAGTCGATTACCTATTCACGCGTGAAGGACTACTGGGCAGCTGACCTGCCGGTCAATAAAGGTCGCTATAACTTCGATACGATTCGCTACGACTATTACCTGGACGATAACGTTGCCTTCGAGGCATTTAAAGCCGGTGCATTTGATTTCCGCAGCGAAGGCTCGGCGAAGAAATGGGCGACACAATATACAGGCACTAATTTTGCTAAAGGATTTATCGTCAAAGACGCCGTGCCGAACACCGTCGCGACAGATACACAGTGGCTGGCGTTTAATATTCAAAAAGCACAGTTTGCCGATCGCCGTGTGCGCGAAGCCTTGTCGCTGCTGTTTGATTTTGAATGGATGAATAAGGCGCTATTTTACAACGCCTACAAGCGCGTGGGCAGTTACTTCCAGAACACAGAATATGCGGCGCAGAGTTTACCGGACGCGCAAGAGCTTTCCATTCTGGCACGATTAAAAGGCCAGTATCCTGAGGAAGTGATCGATAAAATCTATCATCCACCGGTCTCTGACGGTTCAGGATACGATCGTTCAAAACTGATACAGGCGCTGGATTTACTGAAACAGGCAGGCTGGGAACTGAAAAACCAGCGGCTGGTTAATGTCAAAACCGGGCAACCTTTCATTTTTGAAATGTTGCTGCGCAGCGGGGGTAACGATCAGTGGGTGCTTCCTTTCCAGCACAACCTGGCGCGTGTTGGCATCACCATGACGGTGCGACAGGTGGACAGTTCACAGTATCTGGCCCGTCTGCGTAAACGGGATTTCGATATGTTGCCTACCCTGTATTACACCTTTGCTTTCCCCAATACCCAGCTGCAACTGGTGTGGGCATCTGATTATATTGAATCCACTTACAATCGCCCTGGCGTCAGCAGCCCGCTGGTGGATAATCTTATTAACCAGATAATTCAGCATCAGGGCAACGCCGAAGCACTGTTGCCGCTGGGACGGGTCCTCGACCGCGTCCTGCTGTGGAATTATTACATGATCCCGATGTGGTATACCGCCAATGACCGTTACGCGTACTGGAACAAGTTTTCGATGCCGACCACGCGCCCGACCTATGCGCAGGGTTTTGATAACTGGTGGTACGATGTCAACAAAGCCGCACAGTTGCCGGCGCAGCGTCGCTAAGGAGTCTGACTGTGGGTGCTTATTTACTTCGTCGTTTATTGCTGATTATCCCAACGCTCTGGGCGATCATCACTATCAACTTTTTCATTGTGCAGATCGCACCGGGCGGCCCGGTGGATCAGGCCATTGCTAATATTGAGTTTGGTCAGACGACCGGCCTCCCCGGTGCCGGGGCCGAAGGTTCGGCTCACGGGCGTAGTTCACTTAACGCCGCACCGGGGGACGGTCAGTACCGGGGTTCACGCGGTCTGGACCCGGAAGTGATTGCCGAGATAACCAAGCGTTACGGCTTCGACAAACCGTTGCATGAGCGCTACTTCACCATGTTGTGGAACTACGTGCGCTTTGACTTTGGCGACAGCCTGTTTCGTAGCAGCTCAGTGATCCAGCTGATCAAAGAGAGCCTGCCGGTGTCGGTGACGCTCGGGCTCTGGAGCACGTTGATTATTTATCTGGTCTCGATACCGCTGGGGATAAAAAAGGCGGTGCGCAACGGTAGCGCCTTTGATATCTGGAGCAGCACGCTGATCATCGTGGGTTACGCCATCCCCTCTTTCCTGTTCGGTATCATGCTGATTGTGCTGTTTGCCGGGGGCAGTTACCTCGACTGGTTCCCGCTACGCGGGCTGGTTTCCCCGCAGTTTGATTCCCTGCCGTGGTATGGCAAAGTCACCGATTATCTCTGGCATATCTGCCTGCCGGTACTGGCCACGGTGATTGGCGGTTTTGCCACGCTGACCATGCTGACCAAAAACTCATTTATGGATGAGATCCGCAAGCAGTATGTTGTTACCGCCCGCGCTAAAGGGCTGGATGAGAAAAAGATCCTTTACCGCCACGTGTTCCGTAACGCCATGCTATTGGTGATTGCCGGGTTCCCGGCCACCTTTATCAGTATGTTTTTCACCGGTTCACTGTTAATCGAAGTGATGTTCTCACTCAACGGGCTGGGATTGCTGGGCTACGATGCCACGATCCAGCGCGATTATCCGGTGATGTTCGGCACGCTGTATATTTTCACCCTGATTGGCCTGCTACTGAATATCCTGAGCGATATCACCTATACGCTGGTCGACCCGCGCATTGATTTTGAGGGCCGCTAATGAGCCGTTTAAACCCGATTAATCAGGCGCGCTGGGCGCGATTCCGCCATAACCGCCGGGGTTACTGGTCGCTGTGGATCTTTGCCGTGCTGTTTATCCTTTGTCTTGGCGCAGAGCTGTTGGCCAATGATAAACCGCTGGTGGTGCATTATCAGGATCGCACTTACTTCCCGCTGCTGGTCAACTATCAGGAGAGTGATTTTGGTGGCCCGCTGGCGACCCCGGCCGACTACCAGGATCCGTGGCTGAAATCTCGTCTGGATCAGAATGGTTGGGCCATCTGGGCACCGATCCGCTTTGGTGATGATACGATTAACTTTGCCAGTACCGTGCCCTTCCCTTCGCCTCCCTCCACGCAGAACTGGCTCGGGACCGATGCTAACGGTGGCGATGTACTGGCGCGCATCCTGTACGGCACGCGTATCTCCCTGCTGTTTGGTCTGATGCTGACGATTGCCTCCAGCGTGATGGGGATTTTTGCCGGAGCGGTGCAAGGTTATTTTGGCGGGCGCGTCGACCTCTGGGGGCAACGCTTTATTGAAGTCTGGTCCGGTATGCCAACGCTGTTCCTGATTATCCTGCTCTCCAGCGTGATTCAACCCGGTTTCTGGTGGCTGCTGGGGATCACCGTGCTGTTTGGCTGGATGGGACTGGTCGGTGTGGTGCGTGCAGAGTTCCTGCGTACCCGTAACTTTGACTACATCCGTGCCGCGCAGGCAATGGGTGTGAGCGACTGGCGCATTATGTCACGCCATATGCTGCCAAATGCGATGGTTGCCACACTGACCTATCTGCCTTTTATTCTCTGCGGCTCGATCACCACGCTGACCTCGCTGGACTTCCTCGGCTTTGGTCTGCCGCTCGGCTCGCCTTCGCTGGGCGAACTGCTGTTACAGGGTAAAAATAACCTGCAAGCCCCATGGCTCGGCCTGACCGCCTTCTTCTCACTGGCGACCCTGCTGTCGCTGTTAATCTTTATTGGTGAAGCCGTACGCGACGCCTTTGACCCCAGCAAGGTGTATTGATATGGCGCTGCTAACGATTCAGGATCTCAGTATCGCTTTCCGCCAGGGTGGCGAAGAGCGTCGTGTTGTGGATGGGCTGTCATTATCTGTGGAGGCCGGGGAAACGCTGGCACTGGTGGGTGAGTCGGGTTCGGGGAAAAGTGTCACTGCCCTGTCGGTCATGCGTCTGCTGCCCACACCGCCAGTGGTCTATCCGCAGGGCGATATTCTGTTTGATGGAAGAAGCGTGCTCCACGCTGAGGAAAGTACGCTACGGGGCCTGCGAGGCAACCGTATCGCGATGATCTTCCAGGAACCGATGGTGTCGCTGAACCCACTGCACAACATCGAAAAACAGCTGTATGAGGTGCTGTCACTGCATCGTGGTATGCGCCGTGAAGCCGCACGCGCTGAGATGCTGACCTGCCTCGATCGGGTGGGCATCCGCCAGGCCGCCAGCCGTCTGAACGATTTCCCGCACCAGCTTTCCGGCGGTGAACGCCAGCGCGTAATGATTGCCATGGCGCTGCTGACGCAGCCTGAACTGCTGATCGCCGATGAGCCGACCACCGCACTGGATGTCACGGTACAGGCACAGATCCTCACCCTGCTGAAAGAGCTAAAGCAGGAGCTGAATATGGGCCTGCTGTTTATCACCCACAACCTGAATATTGTGCGACAGCTGGCGGATAGTGTGACCGTGATGCGTAACGGTCAGGGCGTGGAACATAACAGCACCCGTCAGCTTTTCAGCGCCCCTCAGCATGCTTATACACAGCAGTTACTGAACGCGGAACCCGAAGGCCAGCCGGATCCGGCTGACGAGCAGGCCGAGCCCTTGCTGCGCGTGGAAAATCTGGCCGTCGCATTCCCGATCAAACAAGGTTTGATGAGGCGCACCGTGGGTTATCATCATGCGCTGAAGTCACTGAGTTTCACGCTGCGGCCGGGAGAAAGTCTGGGCCTGGTGGGAGAATCCGGCTCCGGTAAAAGCACCACCGGGCTGGCGTTGCTGCGTCTGCTGCATTCGCAGGGGGAAATCTGGTTTAAGAATCAGCCTCTGCACCTGTTGAACCGCAAAAAGATGCTGCCCGTCAGGCGCCAGATTCAGGTAGTGTTCCAGGATCCTAACTCCTCACTCAACCCGCGCCTGAACGTTTTGCAGATTATCGCCGAAGGTTTACAGGTGCACCATCCTGAGTTGAATAACGCCGAACGTGAAGCGCGGGTCATTACCGCGATGCAGGAAGTGGGGCTGGATCCTGAGACGCGTCAGCGTTACCCTTCTGAGTTTTCCGGCGGGCAGCGCCAGCGCGTGGCTATCGCCAGGGCATTGATCTTACAACCGCAGCTGATCATCCTCGATGAACCGACCTCATCGCTTGATCGTTCGGTGCAAAAACAGATCCTGACACTGCTGAAAAAGCTCCAGCAACAGCATCGTCTGGCCTATATCTTTATCAGCCATGATTTACGCGTTGTGCGATCACTGTGTCATCAGGTGGTGGTATTGCGTCAGGGAGAAGTGGTTGAACAGGGTGGATGTGAGCAGGTATTTAGCGCACCGCAACAGAGCTATACACAGCAGTTACTCACGCTGGCCTGATGCTGCATGGCGATCAGGCACTGCGGTCGCTAAGAAAAGGTTCGGCAATACCCACGCCGAAACTTTTCAGGCGGCAGGTTGCTGCGCATTCATCATCACGATGCACAAAGAGACAAGGTTCCCCTTCCCACTCCGCCACCGAACATACCAGCTGAATTTCCGCCAGTGCCGACTCAATCATGTGCATGGTTTCCCACGCCGACTCGCCGTTATGGCTCAGCAGGCGCAATCCGATAAGATCATCATCACTGTTCAGACCATTAAGGGTCTGTGCTGCAATGACCTGCCCGACCGGGCCGGTGCACCAGTGATAGCGTTGCGGCAGTCGATGTACCACTGAATGTTGTAACGTATTCACCAGAGCTCCCCAGAGCGATTTTTAAACAATATTTTCACAAATAATTCACAAGGTAAATCATCAATTCTCGCTAACAGATTAACCTGTTAATTACTGGAACTATTTACCCTGTGTCAGAGCATCGGCTGACATGAAAAATCACGTATCCGGCCCCATTTTTGAGAGGTGCCTCTCATTTATTTGTTATATTTACCGCGTTCGCCGGGTGATAACAACCGTTTTCGCTGCAATGCTGTTACTTTTTTATAGGAAATTTTTTACAAAAAATCAACATAGTGAGCAAGGTTTTTAGGGCGGGAGGCAAGATTTGGGGAGCCGATGGGGTGACAAAGGGTTGTCATTACGCCGGGACACATTTTTCGTACGGGCCGATCGCAACACAGGATCGGCCCTACACGATTCGTCAGGACACAGCGGCAGATTTGCGCGGTCGTGAAGCGTAGATAAACAACAGAATGGACGTGGTAGCGCAGATAAAGATGGCGCTGACCATAGGCCACGCGCTGGTGAACGTAATCGTGGAAAGCAGTGCGCCTGCCAGCGCGCCCACGCCAAAGCGCAGTGTACCCGCCAGCGAGGAGGCCGTTCCTGCCATATGCGGAAACTCTTCCAGAATCACCGCCATCGCATTAGACGAGACCATTGCTACGCAGCCGATAAACATCGCCACGCCGAACACCAGTGGTATAAAACCAAGATTCAGCGCGCTCACCACCACCAGCCAGACGCCCATTGAGAACTGGATTAACAGCCCAAAACGGAACATCACCAGCGGACCAAAGCGCCGCACGCAGCGACTGTTTAGCAGCGTCATCAGGAACAGAAACACCACGTTCAGCGCAAAATAATAACCAAAATCCTGCGGCGAAATATGGTTCAGCTCAATATAGACAAACGGCCCGACGTTCAGAAATGAGAACAGCCCGGCGAACGAGAATCCACTGGCCAGCATATAGCTGAACACCCGCTTGTGACGAAACAGAGAGAGGAAGTTACGCAACGTGGTACGCAGGCTGAACGGTTGCCGTTTGTCCTTCGGCAACGTCTCTTTGATTTGGGTCACCACCAGCAGCGTGGTTACCACCGCTGCCGCCGAGATGGTCCAGAAAATGGCATGCCAGCTCCAGATCAGCAGCATCCAGCCCCCGACAATGGGTGCCAGCAGGGGCGCAATAGTAGTGACCAGCATGACAAAGGACATCATGCGGGAAAACTCCTCTTTCGAGTAGCTGTCACGCATTAATGCGCTGATCACCACACTGCCCGCCGCCGCCGACAGACCGTGCAGAAAACGCAGCGTGATCAGCTGGTCGATGGTCTGCGCCAGGGCACAGGCCGCAGCCGCAATGGCAAAAATCAGCGTCCCTGCCGCAATCACCGGTTTGCGGCCAAAGCTGTCAGCCAGCGGCCCGTAGACCAGCTGACCCAGGGCAAAACCGAGAATATACGCGTTCAGCGTCATCTGCACGCTGCCCGCTGACACGGCGAATTCGCGGGCAATTTGCGGTAAGGCAGGAAGATACATATCGATCGACAGCGGCATAAGCATCGCCAGCAGCCCGAGGATCACCACCAGTCCCATGGAGGAATTCTTATCTTTTGCCACTCACCTGCCCCTCTGCTGGACAAAAATTCACTAACGCGTCAGTCCGACGCTGGCAATTTCTTCTGCGGTTAAAGGACGATACTCACCGGGTTCCATCTCAGTATCCAGCGCAATCGCACCAATACGTTCACGATGCAGCCCCACTACGTGGTTCCCCACCGCGGCAAACATACGTTTCACCTGGTGATAGCGCCCTTCGCTGATAGTCAGACGTACCTGATGCGGATCAATCACTTCCAGCGTAGCAGGTTTGGTCAGCGTCTTCTCATTGTGCAGCTGAACACCGTCAGCAAACTGCTGTGCGGTATCGTCACTGAGCGGAGATTCCAGCGTCACCAGATAGGTTTTTTCACAGTGATGGCGCGGAGACGTGATGCGGTGGGACCACTGACCATCATCGGTCATCAGCACCAGACCGGTGGTATCAATATCCAGACGCCCGGCGGCATGCAGCTTGAAAGCGGAAGGTTCTTCAAGGAAGAACAGCACCGTCGGGTGATCGGGATCCTCAGTGGAGCAGACATAACCGACCGGCTTATTCAGCATAAAGTAGCGCGGGCCATGCTGCTGTTGCAGCGGATTGCCATCATATTCAACCGCGCTGTCCGGGCTCAGTTTAAATGCACTATCGCGTACAACGTCACCGTCTACGGTCACTTTCTTTGCACGAATCTCACGCCCGGCGATGACACGGCTGACTTCCAGTTGCTGGGATATAAATTTATCAAGTCGCATTAACTCTGCACTGCCTGTAATTAGTTTGGAGTGGAAACTGACGATAATCGTCTTGTGATGTGGCGCAGAACGCTCATCCGGAATGGAACAGGGAGTATAGCGGCAGAAGGGGCTGAGGCACAGAGGGGATCGTATTCTTATGGCGCTTTCATGGCATAATGTCCCTTTATTGCTGCTTTACAGGTCTTCATGTCGTTCACCCTACGTCCCTATCAGCAGGAAGCCGTGGATGCCACCATCCGCTACTTCCGCCATACGTCGCAACCTGCGGTCATTGTCCTGCCTACCGGAGCCGGTAAAAGCCTGGTGATTGCAGAGCTGGCACGGGTCGCACGAGGGCGCGTGCTGGTGCTGGCCCATGTGAAGGAGCTGGTGGCGCAGAACCACAGTAAATATCAGGCATATGGGCTGGAGGCAGATATCTTTGCCGCCGGGCTGCAACGTAAAGAGAGTCATGCCAAGGTGGTGTTTGGTAGCGTGCAGTCAGTAGCACGAAATCTGGCGCAGTTCAGTGCGGAATTTTCGCTGCTGATTATCGACGAATGCCACCGCATCAGCGATGCCGACGACAGCCAGTACCAGCAAATTATCAATCAGCTTCGCCAGCATAACCCGCAGCTCCGGCTGCTGGGCCTGACCGCCACACCGTATCGCCTGGGCAAAGGCTGGATTTATCAGTTCCATTATCACGGCATGGTCAGAGGCGACGAACGCGCCTTCTTTCGCGACTGCATCTATGAGCTACCGCTGCGCTATATGATCAAACACGGCTTTCTGGTGCCGCCAGAGCGGCTGGATATGCCGGTGGTGCAGTATGATTTCAGTCGTTTACAGGCGCAGGAAAACGGCCTGTTCAGCGAGGCTGACCTCAACCGTGAACTGAAACAGCAGCAGCGTATTACGCCGCACATTATCCAGCAGATTGTTGAATTTGCCCAACAGCGGGAAGGCGTGATGATTTTCGCCGCCACGGTCGACCATGCGCGTGAAGTGCTCGGATTGCTGCCGGGCAGTAAAGCCCTGATCAGCGCGGGCACCCCGGCTGCCGAGCGTGACGCGCTGATCGCCGCATTTAAAGCACGTGAACTGCGGTATATGGTCAATGTGTCGGTGCTGACGACAGGGTTTGATGCCCCGCATGTTGATCTTATCGCTATTCTGCGCCCCACGGAATCAGTCAGCCTGTATCAACAAATTGTCGGACGTGGGCTGCGGCTCAGCCCTGGCAAAACAGACTGTCTGATCCTCGACTATGCCGGTAACCCCCACGATATTTTTACCCCGGAAGTCGGTGCGCCTAAGGGTAAAAGTGATAATCAGCCGGTGCAGGTTTTCTGCCCTGGCTGTGGTTTTGCCAATACCTTCTGGGGCAAAACCACTCAGGATGGCACTCTTATCGAGCACTTTGGCCGTCGCTGCCAGGGCGTGCTGGAGGATGATGACGGGCTGCGTGAACAGTGTGATTACCGTTTTCGCTTTAAAAACTGCCCGCACTGTCATGCTGAAAATGATATTGCCGCACGCCGCTGCCGGGAGTGCGATGCAATCCTGGTTGATCCTGACGATATGCTGAAAGCCGCACTGAAACTGAAAGATGCGCTGGTGCTGCGCTGTGCGGCGATGGTGCTGGAGAACGGGAGCGACGAACAGGGCGAATGGCTGAAGGTGCGTTACTACGATGAAGAAGCGACCGAAGTCAGCGAGCGCTTTCGTTTAAAAACCCCGGCGCAGCGCACCGCCTTTGAGCAGCTATTTCTACGCCCGCATCAGCGTGCACCCGGCGTACCGCTGGGCTGGAAGAGCGCCGCCGATATCATTGCGCTTCAGCCGCTGCTGCGTCATCCCGATTTCGTCGTCGCGCGTAAACAGCGCCATTACTGGCAAGTGCGCGAGAAAGTGTTTGATTACCAGGGACGTTTTCGCCGGGCCAACGAATTACGTTAAAACAGACGGATTGCCGCTCCTGCTCTGCTTTCCGACTTAATACATTGCCTGAAAAAGCAAAGCCGGGTATAATTCCGCCCGCTTTTAGCTGGCTTTGCCGGATAAAAGCTGAACAATCCACCTGTTGCTGGGTCGCCTGTAGCAGGAATAAAACTTGAAGAGACTTAAAAATGTTCACTATTAATGTTGAAGCTCGTAAAGAGCAGGGCAAGGGTGCGAGCCGCCGCCTGCGTTTAGCTAACAAATTCCCAGCCATCATCTATGGCGGAAATGAAGCAGCTGTTGCTATCGAACTGGACCACGACTCTGTTATGAACCTGCAGGCGAAGCCTGGTTTCTACGACGACGTTCTGACCCTGGTTGTTGATGGCAAAGAAACTAAAGTAAAAGTGCAGGCTGTTCAGCGTCACCCGTTCAAGCCAAAACTGCACCACATCGACTTCGTTCGCGCTTAATTGCCCGTTCGTTTTAGATGTGAAAAAAACGCCGCTTAATGCGGCGTTTTTTTTCGTCTATTTTCCGCTGGTACGGCGCTGCAACTGGTCGCGCAGGTTAGGCGGTGTCCCTTTAATAGTCAGTGTGTCAGTGGTCGGATCCCAGAAGATACGTTCACCTAACAGCATTGCGTCAAAGTTGATCGTCAGCCCGCCGCCGCTGCCGGCAAATTTGGTCAACTGGCGCAGCGTACTGCGGTCTGCCGGGAAGCTCTCTTCCAGCTCGTAACCCTGTTCCTGAGTAAAGGCCTGGAAGGTTTTGTCTCCCAGCGGGGCCAGCTCATTCGACAGGCCTTCCAGTTCAATCTCTTCACCGGATTTAAGCTGCTCGTTGCAATAAGTGGAAACCTGCTGGCGGTAGTTTTGCCGCTCATTTTTATCAAGGCTGGCTTCGGCACAGTAGTCATCCACCGCCTGTAGCAGGCCACGGTTCTGCGCTTTTGTATCCAGGCCCACGCTGGCACCGAGGAAGTCCATAAAGAAATCAGCCACTTTACGCCCCACCCGCCCACGCAGGAAGTTGAGGTAACGGGTCGATTCCGGGTTAGTTTCCCATTCGGTCAGATCGATGCGCGCCACGATATCGGCATGATTGATATCCAGATAGTGGGTCGTGCTGATATCCAGCTCTTCGTTAACACGCATGCTGTTCTGGCTGTTCAGTACCGCAATCAGCAAATACTCAACCGCCAGATAGCGATAGTGACCGAATAACACCACGCCACCCTCTGCGAACGGATACTTACTCAGCTCATCGCGCAGGCGCGCGCTGGCGGCACGGCTAAACGCCAGGAAATCATTCTCGCCCTTACGGCAGTTGCGTAACGCATCGGCGAGTTCGCTCTCTTCATTAAACAGGCCATAGGCTTTGCTCTTGGCACTGTAAACGCGATGCAGCTCTTCCATCATTGCCGTCACGGGCGCGTTGGACGGTAACAGTGAATCTCGCAGCACCAGCTCCAGCGTCTGTTCGTCACGCTTGATCATCTGGTGAAGGGCAATCTGGGTGATATCCAGACTCATGGTAAACTCTCCTTTAAGCACAGGCGCGTATTCAATCACTGTGCGACTTTACGATCAACTGTCAGAACGATGCACAGTTCATTCGCGCGTCATTACGATAAAAATGCAGAAAAAAGCACGTTCTTACGGTAAGATAGCGCCCTTTAAACCTCAGTATAAAATTGACGTTATGGCACAATCATCCCGCTACAGCAACGAGCGCGTGGAGAAGATCCTCGCAGAAATGGTCCAGGTTCTGGAATCAAACCAGACCCCAACCGATCTTTCCCTGATGGTATTGGGAAATATGGTGACCAACTTACTTAACACCAGCGTGTCACCGGCACAGCGCCAGGCAATGGCACGTTCGTTTGCCGATGCCCTGCAGGCGTCGGTACGCGATGACCAAGCCCACTGATGAGATGATCCTGATTCCGATATGGTAACAAATCGACAGCGCTACCGTGAAAAAGTGTCCCAGATGATTAGCTGGGGGCATTGGTTCGCCCTGTTTAACATCATTTTCGCCCTTATTTTGGGTAGCCGTTACCTGTTTGTCTCTGACTGGCCAGCCTCGCTGGCCGGTCGCATCTACTCATTCAGCAGCTGGATTGGCCATTTCAGCTTTATTGTTTTCGCTGCCTATCTGCTGATTATATTTCCACTGACCTTTGTGGTGATGTCGCAGCGTCTGCTGCGTTTTCTCTCTGCAATTATCGCGACGGCTGGACTAACGCTGGTTCTGGTTGATAGTGCGGTGTTTTCCCGTTTCCACCTGCACCTTAACCCGGTCGTCTGGGAGCTGGTGATCAACCCCGACCAAAGTGAGATGGCCCGTGACTGGCAACTGATGTTTATCAGCGTCCCGGTCATCTTCCTGGTGGAGATGCTGTTTGCCACCTGGAGCTGGCAGAAACTGCGCAGTCTGAACCGCCGCAGCTTCGGTAAGCCCCTGGCCGGGCTGTTTATCAGCGCCTTCTTTGCCAGCCATCTGATGTACATCTGGGCGGATGCCAATTTCTACCGCCCGATCACTATGCAGCGCTCAAACCTGCCGCTCTCTTATCCGATGACCGCGCGACGCTTCCTTGAGAAACACGGCCTGCTGGATGCTCAGGAATATCAACGCCGCCTGGTACAACAGGGTAATCCCGAAGCCGTGTCAGTCGCTTATCCGCTCAGTGACATCACCTTCAGTGATAAAGGCACGCGTAACAACCTGCTGGTGATTACCGTTGATGGCCTGAATGAAGCCTCGATGGCGAAATCATTACCCAACCTGGCGCGTTTTGCTGAAAGTAACGTGCGCTTCAGCCAGCATTTCAGCTCAGGTGCTACGGAAGACAGTGGATTATTTGGCCTGTTCTATGGCATCTCGCCAAGCTATATGGATGGCGTGCTGTCATCGCGTATTCCCTCAACGCTGATCACGGCGTTGGGGCAACAGGGTTACCAGCTGGGTCTGTTTGCCAGCGACGGTTTTAACTCGCCGCTGTATCGCCAGGCCCTGCTCACCGACTTCTCTTTACCGACATCGCAGAACCAGTCGAATGCGGATACCACGCGTCAGTGGCAGCGCTGGCTGGACGGACATAAAAACGAAGGGACGCCGTGGTTCTCTTACCTGTCGTTGTCCACATCTGACAACCGTGATAGCGCCGATAAGCAGAGCGCTCGTCACTACAACCGCGCCGCGGCCAGTGTAGACCAGCAGATCCAGACGGTGCTGACGACCCTGGATCAAAAAGGATTACTGGCGAACACCGTGGTGGTGATCACCGCCCAACACGGCGTAGTGCTGGAAGGCGATACCACGCCGGGAAATCGTCAAATGTTGCAGGTGCCTCTGGTGGTTCACTGGCCGCAAACCCCTGCGCAAACCGTCAATAAGCTGACGGATCACCAGGATATTATGACCACCCTGATGCAGCGCCTGCTGCACGTCAGCACGCCAGCGGTTGACTATTCGCAGGGCGAGGATCTGTTTGCTGCCCAGCGTCGTCATAACTGGGTTGCCAGCAGCACCCATCATCAGTTGCTGATCACCACGCCGCAGGAGACGCTGGCGCTGGATAACAATGGGGGCTATGCCGCCTGGGATCTGCAGGGCCAGCCGTTGAAAGATCATAAGCCGCAGCTGGCATTGTTGTTACAGGTGCTGACTGACGAAAAACGATTTATTGCAAATTAGCTGTATAAATCTAAAGCAGTCAACGCGTTAGCGGGTTGCAATCAGGATGCAGTTGGGTAATATAGATTCCTCTGTCGGCGCGTAGCGCAGCCTGGTAGCGCATCGTCATGGGGTGGCGAGGGTCGAGAGTTCAAATCTCTCCGTGCCGACCAAATTACTCCGATAGTCTAAGGGCTAACCGCAAGGTTAGCCCTTTTGCTTTATGCCGCATCCCTGACCGTAGTGGCCGATCTTTTGTTTCGATCGGCCAGCACAGCCGACCTTCCGTTTCGGTCAGTGGCGTGGGCTTAACCCTGGTGCACACCATCAGCACGATTCGAGCGTAAAACAGGTCCTCCCCCTGAAGGGTCTCTATAAATATTCATAGCTGACCATTCGGTTTCAGGTCTGAGGCCAGTTTGAGCACGCCGGAACGGCAAAACCCGCTCCCTGCGGGCCTCGGCACGCGACGTCCTGTCGCGTGACGTCCGGCTTACCTCAAACTGGCCCCATCCCCGCAAGAGAGTGCTCGCTGTGAGTGTTAAAACCGCCACAACATCACGGGCAGACCGGAAAAGAAGGTTACCCCCTACGAGAAATCATACTGTTGCCGTGTTTTTCAAACCCATGGCGGGCACCATATTATGGGAATTCTTCAGACTCCCCCATTGCACATGCAACACCCTATTTTTCCCTTTGTGCTTCTGGCATGACCAATTTCGCATAAAACCTAATAGCCTATTTGTTATCATACTTTTTAGAAAAACGCAGGGCCGGGCGAGTAACGCCTCTATAATATAGATAACAAGGATGTACACATGTCTGAAGCAAGAATAATAGCAAATAGAATCCTGGACGTATTGAGAGGAAGAAAAGAACAATCCGTTTATATTAGATACACCAATAAAATTGGTGAAGTCGCTTTGGATTTTTCAAACGATGTATCAGCGCTGTTATGGGGATATTTCGATGTTGATAATAGATATAGAAACCAGTTAGACATCATGAGATTAATGCACAGAGTAAAAAAAGGTGCTGATAACTCCGACTTATCAGCCATATTAAATAAAGTGTTAAGTGTGTTTTTAAAACAGATAAATAAAAACAAAGTAAATTCTACTATAGACAACATGGGAAAGTTGACAGGAAAGGTTTTTATAAATATGGCCCTGATAAATGATTTACCCTCGATTTTTACCAATAAATTTGTTGGTAAAATGAGTGTGAGTTTTTTAATGTCAACTCTCTTTTCAATAGGTGGTTCTGTATCGAGAGCAGTTTACGCTTCATAAAAGCTAAAACAGGTAAATTATGAAGTCAACACGACCCTAAGAAATGCAGGAGACCTTGACTTATTCTACTTTCTTGTTGATGCATATGCTGGGCCATTTATAGATGCAATGGCATTAAAACAAAAAAACCCGCCATTTGGGACGAGATTTTAATAATACTGTCAGAAAGTTTAATCAAAAAATAAAATCTATCTTTTATTAAACTTAAGGGTTGTTTTTATAGAAAATAAAAAACAACCCAATGCAAAAAATATAATAATAAGATGCCCGGTCACTTCACCATAGTTGAGAGGCGACAGACCACCAACAGAGTAAATATAAAAAAGGGTAGTAACAAAAGAGTAAATAGCAAAAATGATGAAACAAAAGATAAACACCGATAACACACAAAAAAAATAATATAACGATTTCATATTAAGCATTTCCATCCATTGAAATCCTGTTAATAGTGTGCAGATAAGGGCTAATTTCGCGAAAATCTACGTTAAGAGGATAACTGAATCCCTCCAGAATTAACAGACACCTCAGGAAATGGCCCTCCTTTTTGCCGCCCCTTTGTGCATAATCCGACCTTAGCCTTGTCGGGCAACGGCCAGCCAGCGATACCCGGAACCCTCAATCAAACATCCTTCACACTGTTTTTTACGCTCTTTTTTTCGTCGGTTCTCTGTCTTTTTCCGTCAGAAAACGTGGCGAAACTCTCAATCTTCATTACTGAAACAAAACTGTCACAGTAATATCATACGCTGTCGCTAGACTTTCATCGCACTGTCAGACAGGGATAACTCAATATGGCTATTATCAAAGCAAAGAACTTCAAAGATGCAGAAGAACTGCTTCATTCAGGTATCAGTAAAGTGGAACTGGCTTATGACATTGGTAGCGACGACTTCTTTCGTCTTGCCAGCCAGTGGTGCGACCGCGGCGCTAAAATCTCCAAAGGCCACGATCACTTTGTTGTCTCACTGAAAAGTTTCGCGATCCCCCCTAATCACTGATTAACGCCTTTAATTTTGATATCCAGCCACTAACCTGTTTAAATAAATCATCTTATTTTAACAGGTTAGCGGCTATGACTGCACTGCACCTCCCGTCTTACCCGCCTTTTATTTCGCACTGCACCCTGCAACCGCTGGCCGAGCATTCCGATATCCATCTGCTCGATGCGCACTACGATGCCGCGCATTTCACGGAATCCCTGTTTACCACGCTGACGATCCCTGCGCCTGAACACTTACAGCGGGCAGTCAAAAAGCGCCGTGCTGAATATCTGGCCAGCCGCTACTGCCTGCAACAGGCGCTGGCAAGCTGGGGTATTCCCTCGTTTTTGCTGCGTAACACCCCCGATCGCGCCCCCATCTGGCCACAAGGTATCAACGGGTCACTGTCGCACACCCACCAGCAGGTCTGCGCACTGTTGACGCGTCGTCAGGATCGGCTGCTCGGCGTTGACTGTGAACGTATTATGACGTCGCAGGTCGCCCATGAGACGCACCCCATGCTGATCACCGCAGCAGAGAAAGCACGCCTGGAACTGAGTGAGGTTCCCTTTACGACGGCGCTGACCGTGGCTTTTTCGCTAAAGGAGAGTCTGTATAAGGCGCTTTACCCGCGGGTGTTGCAGTTTATGGATTTCAGTGCAGCGGAAGTGATTCAGTGCAGTGCCGACTTACAGCACATCAGCCTGCGTCTGACGCAGACAATTTCCGGGGAGATGGTGGTCGGGAGAATTTTTGAGGGAAGAGCCATACTGCAACCCGATCGGGTGATCACCTGGATTATCGGGCCGCAGCAGCGCAGAGATTAACGGGATTCATCGTGATGACGCTGTTGCAGCGACGGCAGATCGTGTAGATCCACACCGTACAGTTCAACCATCGGCATCATTGCCTCAATCACCCGACAGCTGTCTAATGTTGCCATGCCAGAGGGTGCCTGAAAAAATCGCGTGAAGTGCAGCCAGATACCTTTCATCATTTATTCCTCTGTTAACCGCCTGTCGCATCAGGCTTCAAGTGAAGCTTTATTAAACCCGACTCCCCCCGCCAGACAAAATACCCATTTCGCACAGCCTTTGCCGATTCCTGGCAAACGTGGGTTAATCCCATTTCCCGACTGATATAAGCCAGATTTGTTGTTTTACAGCAGCGGACCCTCCTTCAATAATTGCCAGCATCTGATACCGTTCAAGGATGCATTATGGCTTACCGACTGAGCTTACTGGATAAAAGCCCCCTGGCTGAAGGCGAAACCGCGGCGGTTGCGCTGGCACGAACCCTGACCCTGGCGCAACGGGCGGAAGAACTGGGTTATCACCGCATCTGGCTGGCAGAACACCACAACACGGCCGCACTGGCCAGTCCGTCACCGGAAGTGCTGATCGCCTGGATCCTCGCCCACACGCGCCACATCCGCGTCGGTTCCGGTGGCGTGATGTTGCAGCACTACAGCCCGTATAAAGTCGCGGAAAACTTCAATTTGCTGGCATCACTGGCCCCTGGCCGCGTCGATTTAGGCGTGGGTAAAGCACCGGGCGGTTTGCCGCTGTCCACGAAAGCATTACAGCAGGGTGTAAACGCGGAAGAGAAAGGGGACTTTGCCAGCCAGCTGCGCGCGCTGGATCAGTGGCTGAGCGCCTCCCCTGCCCCTGAAGGTGAAGACCAGCTGCTGGCCACGCCGGTGCCACCGCGCCCGGCAACACGTTTTCTGCTGGGTGCCAGCGAAGCCAGCGCTCAGCTGGCCGCCGAGCTGAACTGGCAGTTCGTGTTTGCCGCCCACCTGAATGGCGACAAGCAGGAACTGGACCGCGCCCTGACCGCTTACCGCACACACAGCAAAGGACAATCCGCGCTGCTGGCTGTGCAGGCCATTGTTGCCGATAGCGAAGCCGAAGCCGATCTGCTGGCGGCCGATTTACAGCACTTCCGCGTGCATGTGGATAACGGCCAAAGCGTCACGGTCGGCAATCTGGCCCAGGCCGAAGCCTTTATTCGCCAGTCCGGCGCGAAACAGCACCGGATTGAACCGCGTGAATCCGCCGTACTGAAAGGCACCGCCGCACAGGTTCACGCCCATCTGGACGCACTGCATCAGCGTTTCGGGGTAGAAGAATTCATTATTGATACCCCGATCAGTGCAGGTGTTCCACGCCTGAAATCCCTGCAACTGCTGGCCACCCACCAGCTGGTTGCCGCATAAGGAGCCGGACCATGAGCCACTCTCTTGCACAGCAGCTCGTCGCCTGGCGCCGTGAACTGCACCAGTATCCTGAGCTGTCGAACGAGGAGTTTGCCACCACGGAACGCATCACCGGCTGGCTGAAAGAAGCTGACATTACCCTCCTGCCTTTTGATCTGGCGACAGGCGTCGTGGCCGAAGTCGGTCAGGGTGAGCCGCTGATCGCCCTGCGTGCTGATATCGATGCCCTGCCGATTGAAGAGATCGTCCCGGTCGAATTCCGCTCGCAGCATCAGGGCGTGATGCACGCCTGCGGTCACGATGTGCACACCTCGGTGATTCTGGGTGCCGCAAAACTGCTTAAGGCCCGTGAAAAGAGCCTGCCCGGCCGCGTTCGCCTGCTGTTTCAACCGGCAGAAGAACGCTTTGGTGGCGCGAAAACGCTAATCAAAGCGGGTGCTTTACAGGACGTGGCGGCGATTTTCGGTATGCATAACGCCCCGGAACTGCCGGTCGGCACGTTTGAGACACGCGGCGGCCCGTTCTACGCCAACGTGGATCGTTTTGACATCGACATTCACGGCAAAGGTGCCCATGCAGCCCGGCCGCAGGAAGGGGTGGATGCGATTGTGATCGCCAGCCAGATCGTCAGCGCCTTACAGACCCTGGTCAGTCGCAGTTACAGCCCGCTGGAGTCCGTGGTGGTCAGCGTCACGCGTATTGAGGGCGGTAATACCTGGAATGTGTTACCACAAAAAGTGGTGCTGGAAGGCACGGTACGGACCCATAACGCGGCGATCCGCAGCGAGCTGCCGCAGCGCCTGCGCACGCTTATTGCAGGCATCGCCAGTGGCTTTGGTGCACGTGCTGACCTCAACTGGCATGCCGGCCCGCCGGCATTAATTAATACCGAGTACTGGGCCGAGTTCAGCAAACAGGTGGCTGCCCGTCAGGGCTACGCAGTGCAACATGCCGAACTGCAAATGGGGGGCGAAGACTTTGCCTTCTACTTGCATAACACGCCGGGCACCTTCGTCAGCATCGGCAGCAACAGTGAATTTGGTCTGCATCATCCTGGTTTTAACCCGGATGAAGCCCTGCTGTATCCCGCCGCAGAATACTTCAGCCAGCTGGCTGAAGCGGCGCTGAAGGACATCGCTTAACGGGCTGAGAACGGCCCGATTCATCTGCATTTTCACCATAATAAGAGTCACTCATCATGAAAAAAACATCCGTATTACTGGGCCTGCTCAGCGCGTCTTTGTGGCTTGGCACCACAGCAAATGCAGAAACCGTCAAGATTAACGGGACCGGGATCAGCGTTGAGGCCAATGCCACGCCGGTGCACGCACCGGTCAATCCGGACGCCGTGAAACTGCTGCCGAAAGATCTTAAGCTGGCAGTGCCGGGCAAGTTTACCGTCGCCGTTGCGGCACTGAACTCACCGCCACTGACGCTGTTCTCCGATGACAATAAAACCCTGCAAGGCAGTGAAGTGGATATCGCCCGCCTGGTGGCAGACAGCCTGGGGCTGGAGCTGAACGTGGTACCGACCTCATGGGAGGACTGGCCGCTGGGCGTCAGTTCCGGTAAGTATGACGCCGCCATCACCAACGTGACGGTGACCAAAGCGCGTAAAGAGAAGTTTGATTTCGCCACCTACCGTAAAGACTCCCTCGGTTTCTACGTGAAGTCTGACAGTAAAATCACCTCACTGACCAAAGCCGAAGATATCGCCGGGTTGCGCATTATTGTCGGCTCCGGCACCAACCAGGAAGCGATCCTGCTGGCGTGGGATGCCGAAAATCAGAAGAAAGGTCTGAAACCGTTCACGCCTAACTATGTGAAGGATGATGCTGCGCAGACCCTGGCACTGCAGTCAGGCCGCGCCGATGCCTTTTTCGGCCCGAACGTGATTGGTGCATGGAAAGCCGCACTGACCGGAAAAACCAGGCTGGTGGGCAGCGTGGATGGCGGCTGGCCGAAAGCGGCCCATATCGCCGTAACGCTGAAGAAAGGCAACGGGCTGGTGAGCGCCGTTAACGCCGCGCTGAATGGCGTGATCAAAGGGGGCGAGTACGACAAGGTGCTGAACCGCTGGGGCGAAGGCATTGAACGTCTCGACCATTCTGAAATCAACCCGGAAGGCCTGGGCGACTAACGGAGGTCAGCATGAGCCATGAACAGTTCCGCCAGCTGTCGCCGGAGGCGCCTGAACTGGCGCCGATTATCGACGGATTATTTGGTGAGTACAGCGCACGTTACGGCGACTTCTTTGCACGCGATGCTGAAGTCGAACTGACCGAATGGTATTTGTCGCCCCGGGGGATGTTTGTGGTGCTGGAGCGCGACGGGGACATTATTGCGATGGGCGCTTACAAGGCACTCGATGCCGAAACAGCAGAATTGAAACGCATCTGGACGCGCAGTGACCTGCGCCGCCAGGGCCTGGCCCTGAAGGTGCTGGTGGAACTGGAACGCCGCGCCCTGCTGGCGGGTTATCGTCAGGTGTATCTGACCACCGGTTTTCGTCAGCCGGAGGCCGTGCGACTGTATCTGTCCCACGGTTATCAGCCGCAGTTTGATACTCGCCGTGACCCGGAAGAGTACAGCCTGCCACCGCATGATGGCCGCCTGCGCTTTACCAAGCCGTTGCACCAGAACGTCGATGCAGGAGCCGCCAATGAAACCCAGTGAAACCCTGCGCGTCGTGCCCGCACGCTACCCGCTGCGATTGGTGGGGGCGGTCATCGCGCTGTTTATTCTGGCCGTGGTGATCCAGTCCGTGGCGTTTAATCCACGCTGGGAGTGGTCAGTATTTGCTCAGTGGTTCTTTGCCCCGGCGATCCTGAGTGGTCTGGGCCAGACGCTGCTGCTGACGCTGATCGCCAGCCTGCTGAGTATCCTGCTGGGTGTGGGGCTTGCGCTGGCACGTCTCTCCCCTTCCTGGCTGCTCTCCGGGCTGGCGTTCGGTTATATCTGGCTGTTCCGCTCGCTACCGCTGATTGTGGTGCTGATTATTCTCTACAACTTCTCCTATCTGTACGACACGCTCTCACTGGGGATTCCGTTTACCCCGCTAACACTGATTGAGTATAAAACCATTGATGTGCTCGGGCAGTTCAGCACCGCGGTGATTGGGCTGACGCTGGTGCAGGCCGCCTATACCGCTGAGATTATTCGTGGCGGGATTTTAGGCGTGGATCAGGGGCAGTTTGAAGCCGCTGCCGCTCTTGGGTTACCGTCATCGCGCCGCACGCTGCGCATTATCCTGCCGCAGGCGCTGCGCTCCATTATTCCTACCGGCTTTAACGAAATCATCAGCCTCGCCAAAGGCACCGCGATGGTTTATGTGCTGGCGATGCCGGAGCTGTTTTACACCATCCAGATGGTTTACAACCGCACGCAGCAGGTGATCCCGCTGCTGATGGTGGCAGCCGTCTGGTATCTGCTGATCACCACGGTGTTATCGGTGTTCCAGCACTATGTGGAACGCTGGCTGGCCCGGGGTGCCACGCGTGAACCCGTTAGCCGACTCGCCTCTGCGCGTCTGCGCGCCGCCGTTACCCCTGTCAGGAGCTAATCATGTCTGAAGCTATCGATCTGCACAGCGATGCCACTCTCGGTCATATTTCGATTGCCGGGGTGAGTAAAAGTTATGGCCGTTTCAAGGCGCTGGACGATGTATCGCTGGAGCTGCCGCCGGGTTCCGTGACGGTGATCCTCGGCCCTTCCGGATCGGGAAAGTCCACCCTGCTGCGGGCAATCAATCACCTTGAGCGCGTGGATGAAGGTTTTATCCGTATTGATGGTGACTATATTGGCTATCAGCGTAAAGGCAATAAGCTGTATGAGCTGAAGGAAAAAGCGATCCTCAAGCAGCGTATCGGCGTGGGTTATGTGTTCCAGAATTTCAATCTGTTCCCCCACCTCACGGTGCTGGAAAACATTATTGAAGCGCCGCTGGCCCATAAGCAACTGTCACGCGCCGATGCCGAAGAGCGGGCTTTGCAGCTGCTCGACACGGTCGGGCTGCGCCATAAAGCCGATGCCTGGCCGCGCCATCTATCTGGCGGGCAGCAACAGCGAGTGGCGATTGCCCGCGCGCTGGCGCTGAATCCGAAGGTGATTCTGTTTGATGAGCCCACGTCGGCGCTGGACCCGGAGCTGGTCGGCGAGGTCCTCGATACCATTAAGCAGCTGGCGCGTTCCGGCACCACGCTGGTCGTGGTCACGCACGAGATCGGTTTCGCCCGCGAGGTGGCGGATAATGTGGTGTTTATGGTGGAAGGGAAAATTGTGGAGCAAGGCAGCGCCGGGCAGGTGTTGAACCAGCCGCAGCATCCGAGGACCCGTCGTTTTCTGGCGAAGGTGCTGTGATAAGTCAGTATCACCATAGGGTCGAGGTACGCCTCGACCTCATCGGCAACGGGCGAGGCATACCTCGCCCCTACGAAAATCTTTACCTGCCACGGGCGAGGCGTGCCTCGCCCCTACGAAAACCATTTCCTGTTACGGGCGAGGCGTGCCTCGCCCCTACAAATACCCTTGCCTGCCACGCCTCGCCCCTACACTAGTGTATCCGTCCTTTTCACGGCATCCAGCGTGGCCTGATCGCGTTCATCCCCCGTCAATTCACTCAGTATGCCGTCACGCATCTCCAGCAGGCGATCCGCATGCAGGAAATAATGGTCATCATGACTGATGGCAAACACCGTTTTCCCCAGTGACTGCAACCACGGCAGCAGCTCACGGTAGAAAATGCGGCGGAAGTGCGGGTCCTGATCGGCGGCCCACTCGTCAAGCAACAGGATATCGCGCTGCTCTGCCGTCGCCAGCAGCAGCGCAAGGCGCTTGGTCTGCCCCTTCGACAGCTTCAGGTTCAGCACACGGTTGCCTTCCAGCTTGATTTTATCCTGCATTTTCAGGCGTTCCAGCCAGTTATGCACCAGCGCCGGGTCAATCGCCTGCCCCTGATCATCAATCAGGCGGTCAAACAGATGCACATCGGTAAACACCGCCGAAAACAGGCGACGATAGCTCTCCATTGAGGACGCTTCCACCACCTGGCCATCCAGCAGAATTTCGCCAGACACCGGCTGATATAACCCGGTCAGCAGCATCGCCAGCGTGGATTTCCCACTGCCGTTACCGCCAATCAGGAACACCAGTTCGCCACGCTTAAGCGTCATGTTCACCGGGCCAACGTGGAAGCCGTTATCGCCGTAATGGAACATCAGATTGCGCAGTTCCAGCGTCTGCCAGTTTTTCGCCGCCGGAAGCTGCGGGAAATCAGCTTCATAGGGTGCCAGATTAAAGGTGTTCAGCTTGTCGAAGGCCACCTGGGCGGTCAGCAGCGTGGGCAGTGCCCCCACCGCTGAAAGCATCGGCGTGCGCAGGAACAGCAGGGTCAGCGAGTAGGTCGCCGCCACCGCGGTATCGGCCCAGCCAAGGCTGTTCGCCAGGTAAAATGCCAGCCCGATGGCGCCCAGCATCATAATATTCGACCAGTTCACCGCACTCAGATGGTAAGTATCGGCCCGCACAATATGGTGACGATAGGTCTTTGCATCTTCGCTGTAGACGTTTTCAAAGATCTGCTGCGCGCGCTGACGGTTCAGCGCCAGCTCTTTACGCCCTTCAATAATAATCTGGAAGTCGTGATACAGACGGTCTTCTGTGTCGCGCAGCACCGCCATATGTTGATAAACGCGTGCCACCAGCAGCCAGCCGCCGATAATCGTCACCGCCACCCACACGGAGGTCACCACCATCATTTTCGGTGACAGCCAGGCCAGATAGGCCGCAGAGCCGATCGTCAGGATGATCCCCTGGATCAGCTCCGGCAGACGCACAAAAGCAATGGTGATATTACGCACATCACTGGTCAGGCTGGCCAACAGCTGAGCGTTACCAATCTGCTCAATGCGCTCAACCCGCGTGTCGAGAATACGTTTGATAAATTCGCCGCGCAGACGATAGACGAAATGGTGGCCCAGCATGGTCAGCGCCAGCTGTGAACCCAGCGTAACCGCCATCAACAGCAGCAGCAGTCCGAGAAACTGCGGTAACACCATCACAGAGGAATTAAGGGTGACGATCAGTTCGCGGTTAATGAAAGCAATCAGTCCAATCCCCAGCGCGGCGCTAAGAAGGCTAAGCACGATCACCAGAATAAACGGCCAGCGATACTGCTTATAAACAACGTGAAGCAACTCCATGAATACGTCCCGGCAGGTAAAAAGCAGCTTGCAGTTTAATGAGAAGCAAGACGAGATCAATAATAATTCTCATTCGGGAACGTTTACCCGCGGGTTAGCGGGCGCGGCGAAAGGTCAGGTTAAAGCGAAAAGGCCCGGTGAGCGGATGGATGCCGGGCTTGAGGGGCAGAATACCGTGGTAACGCAGACGTGATGGCCCGCCCCAGACCACCACATCCCCCTGCTCCAGCAGCACGCGCTGGCAGGCGTCAGCGCGATCAAAACCACCAAATAAAAAGACCGCTGGCAGCCCCAGCGAAACGGACACAATCGGCTGACGCAGATCGCGTTCATCTTTGTCCTGATGCAGGGTGAGCTTTGCCCCCGGTTCGTAGCGATTGATCAGACAGGCATCGGGGGAAAAACCGCTAAACCCGGCTTCAGCGGCGCAGGTCACGGCCAGCTCCCGGAAGGAAGCGGGCATCGCGGGCCAGCGCTGGCCGCTGACGTCGTCCTGGGCGCTGTACTGGTAACCGCGTGAATCCGTAGACCAGCCCAGATCGCCGCAGTTGGTCATCGCTACTGACATCTTATGCCCGCCGGGCGTGATGCGATGTTCAAAAGGATTCTGCGCAGCAATCTGGTTCACCTGTGCCATCAGCTCTGCGGCACTGTCCCGAACGCGGCGGCGCAGGATCACTGCGCCGTCCATCAAGGGTTCCTGCCAGGGGGCATCATCAGCAAACAGATCGAGCATCGGAACTCCTTCGCGTATCAGCGTGAAGAGGATGGCGGGATAAAGGCCGCAAACTGCGGTGACATCCAGTGAGTGAAATGATCACCCTCTTTGAAAATCAGATAGACCGCCAGCTTATCACGCAATGCCAGCGCTTTGGCCTTCTCGGTACCCAGCACCATCAGCCCGGTATCCCAGCCATCAGCTTCCAGCGCCGTGGTGGCAATCACCGTGGCAGAGACCAGCTTATGCTGAATGGGGCGACCCGTGGAGGGATCAATCACGTGTGAGATGCGTTTTCCATCCAGCTCATAATAGTTGCGATAGCTACCGGAGGTGCTGATACCGTGCCCCTGAAGGTCGACAATCGCCTGAACGGCGTTCTCCTGATCGGTCGGTTTCTGGATCGCCACCTGCCACGCATTGCCCTGGGCATTTTTGCCGCGCGTCAGCACCGCGCCGCCCACCGATACCAGATAGTGGTTAATCCCCTGCTGCTCCATCAGCCGCGCCAGGTGGTCGGTGGCAAAACCTTCACCAACGGTGGAAAGATCAACATACAGCTCAGGCAGGTCTTTCTGCAGCCAGGATTGCCCGGCGCGGTTGATCACCTGTAAATGTTCCAGCCCGGTCAGCGCACGGGCAGCATCAATCTGCGGCGCTGTCGGCGTCTTCAGCGGCTGTTTATCCGGCCCAAAACCCCACAGGTTAACCAGCGGACCCAGTGTGATATCCATCGCCCCTGAGGTCTGCTGCCCGATGCGTAACGACAGCGTGATAATATCGGCCATGTTGTTACTGATGGGCTGCGGCACACTGCCGCGATACTGGTTAAAACGTGACAAAACCGAATCACTTTTCCACGTGGAAAGTTCGTGGTCATCGTTATCCAGCTGCTGCTGTATCGCTTTTTGCAGGGCGTCACGACGTTCTGGTGCCACACCCGCCAGGCTCACCCTCCAGAATGTTCCCATTGTTTTACCTTCGAGCACCATCCCTTCAGATCCCGCTGATGGCTTAGGATTGTCACAGGACGCCAGCAAGTAAACCACCATCAAACCTAAAAAAAACCGCCATTTACTCTTCATATCAACCTGTAACCTTGATTAAAAACTGGTCCGAACCGCGCTTTACCGCAGGGAAAACTCGGACTCGATGCCTTGATCTTACCGTCATTGCTCACCAGGATGGTAGGTGTACAGGGCACTCCTGACGCCCATCATTCACTCTTAAAGGAGAGCCATAATGATCTATTACGTGCTTCTCATGGCTTCAATCGCCCTGATTATCTTTGCAGGCTTTAAGCATTACAAGCAGACACACGTCCGACAGTTACCGCGTCCGCGTCACCGCTAACACGGTATGCCAGACTCCCCCGGCCGTTCCGGGGTGAGTTCACCGGCACCATCCTGGTGCACCCTGCCTCTCTTTGAGCCGCGCACAGTATCACAAGCCACCTGAACCGCCCCTCAATCCGCTCTCCCCCAACCTGGCACGTTTTCTGCTTGATAACCCTTATTGTTCAGAATGAGGAAAGGTCATGCGCAACAAAAATGCGGTCAAAGAAAACCAGGCCCGACGTCGTCTGTTGAGATTTTCACTGCTGACGCTCGGCGGAGCAGGACTGGAAGGCAGTACGCAGCATTTCGCCGGGAAAGAGGAAGGAGAAGAGAGTGATAAAAAAGTGGCCGTGATGGCCGCCTGACCCCGGCATGATCAAAAAAGCCGCCTCTGCGTCATATCACGCAGAGGCGGCTTTTTATTGTGCCTCAGGCTTATCGCGGCCAGGAAAATGGCCGTATCAGGTGAGGATTAGAACTGGTAAACCAGGCCTACAGCCACCACGTTGTCGGTATTGATACCGGCAGCCTGGGTGAAGTTGTTGTCATCCAGCAGGTTGATCTGGTAATCCGCATAGGTCGACATGTTTTTGTTGAAGTAGTAAGTCGCGCCGACATCGATGTACTGTTTCAGGTTCTGGGTGCCCCAGTTCTGAATATCGGTTCCGCGTGAAGTCACGTAAGCCAGTGACGGACGCAGACCAAAGTCGAACTGATACTGTGCAACCAGTTCCCAGTTTTCTGCTTTATCGGCAAAGCCGTAGGCGGCCGGGTTATCCGTGCTGCCGAAGCGAGTCGCGTTGTACGATTTGGTGTACATGGCTGCCAGGTAAACGTTGTTCGCGTCATATTTCAGACCACCGGTGTAAGCTTCTGCTTTGTCACCGTTGCCCAGCAGCGCATTGCTGTTCTGGGTATTGGTGCGGTCAGAAGAGAACATGGCAGCACCAGCGCTGAAGCCCGCACCGATGTCGTAGGTGGCAGAAAGGCCATACCCATCGCCGTTCTGTGCGGTAGCGCTACGGTTGCCCGCCACTTCAGCATCGCTGTCATTTTTACCCTGGTACTGTACGGCGAAGTTCAGGCCTTCAACCAGACCAAAGAAGTTGTTGTTACGATAGGTCGCCATGCCCGAGCCGCGCTGGAACATGAAGTTATCTGCACCGTAGGTATCCCCACCGAACTCTGGCAGCACGTCGGTCCATGCGCCGATGTCGTATGCCACGCCGTAGTTACGACCATAATCGAATGAGCCAGCATCACCGAATTTCAGACCGGCAAAACCAACGCGGGTATAGCTGTTCGCGGTTCCCTGGGCTTCAGCGGTGTTCAGGGCTGCCTGATACTCCCACTGACCGTAGCCGGTCAGCTGGTCGGTAATCTGCGTTTCACCTTTGAAGCCGAAACGCAGATAAGACTGGTCGCCATCTGAGCCAGAGTCGTCAGAGAAGTAGTGCAGACCATCAACTTTACCGAACAGATCCAGTTTGTTGCCGTCTTTGTTATAGATTTCTGCCGCACCCGCTGAACCGGCTACCAGCAACGCCGGGACCATCAGAGAAAGAACGCGAAGTTTCATTTTTTAATACCCTCTCGATTATAAGTCTTATATTGCCACTGCGTGCTGTAGGTAAAAATTAAGCACTTAGTGTCATGTTAAGCTTGGGAGAGTAATAATCCATCAAGAAAATGATACTAAATCACATAAAATGTTTCTTAAGGGAGTAAACACATTTCTCAATGTAAATAAAGCGGAACTTTTATGCAGCACAAATGGATAACTAATTGCGCACTTAAAGACAAAAAATAAGATTCGTCTTATAATTCATTGAATTACAACTACATGTAACAATACGCACTGATTGATAAAATAATCCCGCCATGAAGCAGTATTATTAGCGCGCTATCATCATTTATTGAATTATTATCTTCATTCACCCCGAATGAGTTGCACCACCTATTAATATTGCCAGGCTTTGTGCCTGGCTTTTTTTTACGCACTTTGTTTCCCTGTGAAATTATTTTCCCCAGGTATTATCTGACTGCAAAATCTAGCGTTCACGCATCGACTCTTTGACTTTATTCAGCGGTTTAATCAGATAATCCATAACGGATTTCTGGCCGGTTTTAATCTCTACGTTTGCGACCATCCCCGGCACGATCGGGAATTTCCGTCCGGCTTTATTCGTCAGCTCGGCCTTGTCGGTACGCACATAAACCCGGTAATAGTACTGGTCGCGTTTGACCTCATCCTGCAAGGTATCGGGTGATACCGTTTCCACTTCGCCGCGCAGATCGCCATAGATTGACGAATCATACGCCGTCACCTTGACCGTTGCGGGCAGTCCCGGACGGATATAGGCGATATCACGCGGGTTAATACGTGTTTCGATCAGCAGCTGGTCCTCAAGGGGAACAATCTCCATCAGCTTACCGCCGGGTTGCAACACGCCGCCCACGGTGGTGACCTGAATATCTTTAACGATGCCGCGTACCGGAGAGTAAATGGTGGCGCGGGTCAGTTGGTCCTCTTTCCCGGTCATCACCTGTAATTGTGCATCCAGGTCCGCGTTGTTCTTCACCTGCTCTTCGCGTGCGCGTACCGCGTAGTCGTTACGTGCCTCATCAATTTTCCCCTGAAGCTCAGCGACCTGACGGCGCAGACGGATCACTTCCACCTCACCCGCCGCCCCTTTCGCCACCAGCGGCTGGGTCATGCGCAGCTCATCCTGAACCAGTTTTTTTGACTGCTCCAGGTTGCTGACGGTCTCCTGCAAATTACGCCGCCGTGACTGGTACAGTTGCGTTTCACGCGCCACCAGATCCGGCTCTTTCAACGTTTCGGCACTGAATTTCAGCGGCGCGCCCGTCAGTTCAGCGGTTAAGCGTTCGGCCGATCCGCGCAGCGTTCGCGCGCGTGATGCCGCCTCACCAAAGTTGGACTGAAAACGCGTCGGATCAAGCTTTGCCAGCACCTGCCCTTTCTCAACGATATTGCCTTCATGGACGTTGAGCTGGTCGACGATGCCGCCATCCAGACTCTCAATGACCTGCGCACGACTGAGCGGCGTGACCTTGCCCGTCCCCACCGTCACTTCATCAAGAATGGCGAAATGTGCCCAGACAAAAAACAGCACCAGCGCGACGGTACAGACCCAGATGATGGCTGAGGTGCGCCGTTCATTCTGTTTCAGACTGCGATCCATCAATACAAGGCTCATGCGGCATCTCCTCTTGCACTGGCCGCCGGCGGTTGCGCGGCCTGTGCTGTCTGCGCGGTAGCACGTTTCAGGATGTCATCTTTCGGACCATCAGCAATCACGCGGCCGTTATCCATGACAATAATGCGATCGACCATTTTCAGCAGCGCCGGGCGATGCGTCACCAGTATCAGGGTGCGCCCACTCAGCCAGCCTTTCATCTGACTGATCACATGTTCTTCCAGCTGTTCATCCATCGACGCGGTGGGTTCGTCCATCAGCACCACCTGCGGCTGACGCAGGATCATACGGCTGAGCATCACCATCTGGCGCTGCCCGCCGGAGAGTCCGCGTCCGCCCTCATTAATAATGCGGTCCAGGCTGGCCGCATCCTGCTGCACCAGACTCAGTGCACCGCTAACACGCAGCGCCTGTAACATATCCTGCTCGCTGGCATGGGGGTTGCCCAGCATCAGGTTCTGGCGCAGGGTGCCGAAGAACAGACGCGAATCCTGTGACAGCCAGCCCAGCTGTCGCCGCAGGTCAACCGGATCAATGCGGCGTAAGTCCACGCCGTCGACGATCACTTTGCCCTGGGTCGCCATCGCCTGCCCGGCCAGCAGTTTCAGCAGCGTCGACTTCCCGGCCCCCACACGTCCCAGGATAGCGATGCGTTCGCCGGGTTTAATTTGCAGCTGGTTAATGGTGATCACGTTTTTCACGTTTTCTTCATCGTAGCTGTACTGCACGCCACGCAGATCGTAGTGACCGGTCAGCGTTGGGCAGTGGGCCATTTCTCCCTCTTCCGGCTGGTCGAGCGGTTTCTTCAGCAATTCATCCAGCCCGTTCATCGCACTTTTCGCATGTTGCCAGCGCGAGAACACCATCGTCAGCTGCATCAGCGGCGCAATGGTGCGCGAAGAGAGCATACTGCTCGCCACCAGCGTACCGGTGGTGATCTGACCATCGAGCACCAGATAGACCCCAAACACCAGCATGCTGGCATAGGTCAGTTGCTGAACGCTCGACGCCCAGCCCGTGAGGCGCGCCCCCCACAGACGCTGCTGCATGCCAATCGCGGCGCTCACTTCGTGCGTCTGCTCCCACTGACGCTGGAAATAGGGTTCAGCCTGCAGAGATTTAATATCTTCAATACCTTCAATGGTTTCCACCAGGATGGCGTTACGCAATGCCCCTTCGCGTAATCCCTCTTTGGCCAGTTTCGCCATAGGAATCTGGATCAGCAGGCCGGGAATGACGATCAGTGGGATCGCCAGCAGCGGCACGATCACCAGCGGGCCGCCAATAAACGCCATAATAAACAGCAACAGGATGACAAACGGCATATCTGCCGCCGCCCCCACGGTGGTGGAGGTCAGCAGCTCACGCACCTGATCAATTTCACGCAGCTGGGAGATAAACGAGCCGGTGGATTTCGGCCGCGCCTCGTTACGGATATTCATTGCACGCGCAAACAGCATGGAAGAGACTTTCAGGTCGATGCGTTTTCCCATCAGGTCAGACACCTGCGTACGCATCAGACGGATGAGATATTCGATAACGGCGGCAATCAGTACGCCGCCAAACAGCACCCACAGCGTCGCTTCTGACTGCGCGGGGATCACCCGGTCATAGATCTGCATGGAGAACAGAATCCCCGCCAGCGCCAGCACGTTACCGACAATCGAGGCCAGGGAAATCTCACCGATTTTGCGCCCCATTCCCTGGAAGTTCTGCCAGAACCAGTGTTTTTTATATGGCTGGACGAACTCATCAATACGCGCATCGCGCCCGCGTGCCGCTACGCCGATAATCCCCACCTCCTGCTGACTTTGTGCCAGCAGCAGCGCCAGTTCGGTTTCACGCACCACGTCACCGCCGTCACTGAGCCAGTAGCGGGCATTGCCTTCGCCATCAATGGCTTCAATCACCACCACACTGCCGCTCTCCATAATCAGCACCACGGGCGTCACTTCCTGACGCCAGCGGATTTTGTCACGCGGCGTCATGGTGAGATGCAGCCCGAGCAGCCCCGCCAACCGCTCCAGCTGCTGCGGCGGCGTGAGGTGCTCAAACCAGCGCATCTGCTGTCGCAGTGTTTTACCATCAGCCGGTTTACCGAAGCGGGCGGCCACACGCAGCATGGCATCGATCCAGTTTTCCGTGGTTGCGGTTTGTTTAGTCATAAAAAACGGCCTTATCTGGTTGTCTTACGTGCGCCGCATCACAGCGACGGCAGCGTTTGTCCACTGTTCTTTTCGCGGTCAATGCCTAAAATATCCAGCAGATTATCCACCGCTGCGGCATAACGAACCGTGGCATCCCAGCCATCGTACAGCGCCGTCAGGCGGCTGCTGTCAGCCTGAAAAACGTCCTGCTCCACACTCAGCAAATCGTTCAGGCTACGCTTATTCAGTTTGTATTCATCGGCATACACTTCACGCGTATGGTCTGCGCTGCTCAACTGCTGCTCCCCGGCCTCTTTACGCTGCTGCGCGCCGATCATGTCGGCATAGGCCGTAGAGGCATTCTGGTTGATTTGCAATTTTGACTGCTGGATGGCGGCCTCAGCCGCTTCACGATCGCCCTCAGCCGCACGGGTCTTGGCATTCACCAGCCCGCCCTGATACAGCGGCGCTTCTACCTGCAATTGCAGTTCGTCATCCCAGTAGGATCGGCTGTCATTTTCATAGCGGGTACGGCCGGCCTGGACTTTAATGGTCGGCCAGTGGTTGGACGAGGCCTGGCGCACACGCTCCAGCGCCGCCTCTTGCTTCGCCTGCGCACTGCGCACGGCGGCACTTTTTTCATAAGCGATTTTGTCCAGTGTCACCTGCTGGTTCAGCAACGCCTGCGGCAGTTCTGGCAGGTTTTCAGACGTCACGCCCGTCAGCACGGTCAGCTGCGCACGCGCCGATCGCGCCTGTGCGCGGTACTGCTCCATGCTGGCGTTCATACCGGCAATGCGGGTTTGTGCCTGCAGGACATCAGACTGGGAACTTAGCCCGGCATCTGCACGCAGCTTTGCCATGTCCCTGACGCGCTGCAAAGACGCGATGTTCAGACGCGCGGCATCCACCAGCGCCTGGTAGCGCTTCACCGCCAGATACGCCTGAAGGGTGTCCTGTGCCACAGTGGTCATGGTGTCATAAAGCGCATAGCGGTAAGCATCGGACAGCTTGTGCTGCTCGTCGATTGCCCCCCCGGTACGGCCAAAGTCATACAGCAACTGGCTGAGGGTGATGCCACCCGAACCACTGTTATTCAGGCTGCCGGAGGAGTCGGTCTGGTGCGATCGTCCGCCACTGGCCGCCAGCGACACCTGGGGATACCAGGCGCTTTTTGCCGCATCCAGTTCAGCCTCACCGACGCGGATCTGCGCAGCGGCTTCAGAAATTTTGGGATTGCGGGCAAAGGCCCGCAGGATAGCGTCACGCAGTGTCAGGCTGGCGATCTGCTCTTCCGTGGGTGCTGCTCGCCAGTTAAATGCCGCAACAGGTTCGTCTTTCGCCGCCTGTGCGCTCTGCCCCACCAGGCAGGTTGTGAAACACAGCAATATCACCCTATTTTTCATCCAGACACCTGTGATCATGATGTTCCGGGCCAGAGGCGGGAAATGCCCCGCCTCTTATGCCCACAATTAAGCGGTTTGTAACTGCAATTGATGTTGCGTCAGCACGTCTGCCAGCGTGCTTTCCTGAAGGGGAGCGTGATACACATCCGACATCGGTTCGCTGCTGCCCCCCGGTAACACCTGTGACCAGACACCACTGTCGGTGGTACTGAGCGCCACCGGGCTGTCCCCGGTCAGGAGCAGTGACTGAACGGCGGTGAGGTCGTCCTGCGTGGTCGCGGCCACCAGCGTATCGCTCTGCGTTGTCAGACCCAGACTGGCGAGTTGCAGCGATCCGCTGTCCGTCGCACTCCCAAGATCAACCTGAATCTGGTCAGACTGTTCAACCCAGTTACCGGCACCGTCCGAGGTACCAAAATAGATATAATTCAGCCCGTCATGCACGTTGGAACCGGACAGCGGCACGGTGATGCTCCAGTGGTGATCCTCCGTCAGCGTCGCGCTGTAATACGGATAGTCATCCACCCGGATGCTGATGAGGTTAATGGGGAAGGTATCAGCGAAGGTGCCGCCAATGGTGACGTACTCCTGGCCGTCAACCACGCTGACGTCCGCTGGGGTGACGTCATCGACGGTGAAACCAATTTTGCTGGTGTAATGACTGAGCAACAGGACATCGCGGGTGGCGCTGGTACTGTTGCCATTAGGATCGGTGGCGCTGAAGGTAAAGGTATATTTACCGTCGGTAATCGCCGCCAGTTCGCTGTCATTGATCGACACGCGCCAGATATTGTCACTGGCGACGTTGCCGTAATAGGTTTTACCCGCAAGATCCAGTGTTACCACCGTGCCGGAAGGCAGGTTGCTGGAAGTGCCCCACATTTCAAGGCCGTAGATCCCTTCACGGTAGCTGACGGCATCATCGGTGGAGATCGGGTCAATGCTCAGTGACGGCAGGGTATCAACAGAGGTTGCGAGGGTGATGTTGTGCGCAGTGTAGGTGCTGTTACCCGCGGCATCACTCAGGCTGGCCTGCACGCGATAGACGCCATCGTCCAGCCCCTGAAGCGCGCTGCCCGGGATAGCCAGATTCCATGTGCCACTGCTGCTCACCACCGCGTGCCAGGTCTGGTCATTGAACAGCACATCCACGGTCCGTCCCGCTTCGCCCCAGGCCGAACCGCTAATCAGCAAATCGTCACCCTTTTCACTGGCATCAATCACGTCATCGCCCGAAATCTCGTTCATGGTGATTTGCGGGTCGCTGGTGTCGATAACAATCGGCGTGCTGCTGCTGCCCTGCTGGCCCCAGCCATCGGTGGCGGTGACCACAATGGTGCCTTCACCCTGGCCCATCAGATAGAGCGCGTACGAATCGGGACTCAGTGACCAATTACCGTCGTTGTCCACCGTGGCGTTGTAGTTTTCTTCACCCAGCGTCACCACCACCTTCTGTCCGCTGCCGGTCGATCCTGTGGTGCCGGTCAGGGTCTGCTGCGTTGCCAGCTCAGCACTGTTCAGGATGCCATCGCCAAACGGCAGGTCGAGGGTGGGATGCGGCGGCTCACCGATGGGCGTCAGCGGCTCAACGGTAATCACTTTATTCGCGGTCGACGTGCCGCCGCTGGCGTTAACGAAGCTGATACTGATGGTGTTGCTGCCGTCGGGCAGCGCCTGGAGATCTGCGGCAGGCAGGATAACGCTCCAACTGCCATCGCTGGCAATCTGCGTGCTGTAAGTGTGCGCATTCAGGCTGACGGTCAGCGTGCTGCCTGCGGCAATATTGGTGGAGGTCCCGCTGAAGGTTTGATCGCTCAGGCGCTCGTCAGCACTGATCACCGCATCGCCCGTCAACGGGGTCACGGTGAGTGACGGACTGCCGCCCGTTCCTGTGCCGCTCTCCGGTGGCACAACCACCGGGGTGCCACCGCCGCTGGCAGCCGTACTCTGACTGCTGCTGTCATCGCTGCTGCTGTGATGGCTGGCCAGCGCCACGCCACCGCCGACCCCGGCCAGCCCGAGTAGCCCCAGACCAACGGCCGTCAGGGTTCCACTGCTCTCCGCTGCGGCGGGCGCACCGAGCAGCGCATCGACGCTGGCCAGTGCCTGATAGGTTGGTGTCAGCGGTGTTGCGGCATCGGGGGTATTCAGCCCGCTGCTGAACAGCGCATGCTGCGGCGGGTTCACCCCGTCATCAAACAGCAGTTCGCTTTGTTCGCCGTCTATAGCCGTGAAGAAATGCTGATAGCGCACCGTGCTGCCATCGCGCATGTGCAGGATCAGATCGTCGCCCTGCTGTTGATACTCAACAACGGAGGTGGTCGGTGCGTGAATTTTCACCAGCGAAGGCTGATCAAGCTGCACGGTTTGAGACGTATGAGACTGGCTCTGAGACAGCAGTTTTCCGCTATCGCGAGAGAGTATATCGACGAAGCCAGATGCAGGCTGAGTCATGGTGTATCCCCTTGTGTACCCGGTAAAGTGAGTAAGTGTTTGCGAAGAAAAGCCCAGCCAGAGGCCGTTTTTTTCACGCAAAACATCAGCCAGCGCTACAAAAATAGCGCCGAGCGTCACCCGGTGTACAACGGATCACAATGTAATCCATAACAAGGAAAATGATTAAAATAGCTATTATAGTAGCGCTGGCGCGGCCTACGTTAGCCTTGTCATCAGCACATTACTACTGGCCAAAATCTGGAATTACACTTCGCCAGCGGCCTTATATCTTATTGTAATTTCTGCCTTACTCACTTTAAAAAAACCTTTCTTAGTTTATTTAGGTCCACAACGAACAACAGCGGCCGAAGCCGCTGTTGGATTGTTTCGCTACCAATCTATCACTTCTTCTTAACTTTAGACGTCCTGCGCGGGAATGCGACCCGCGCAAGGGTTATTTTTTCGTTATACGACATGGACCTGGAGATTATGCTGGATCAGCACATCGCCCAGGGTGTTGTCTGACGACAGCGCCGAGTTGTGATAAACGTCAAAGGTCTGCCCTTCTACCGTCCGTTGCCCGGTGGTGGCCCAGACGCCGCCATCGGTATTGGCCAGCGTCACCTGGTCACCCAGCGTCCCTTTGATCAGCAGGTCATCGCTCTGTTTATCGGTAATATTCAGCGCTTCGTTCAAGTCCAGCTTAATGCTGTTATTGCCCGAGGTGCCAAGGTCGATAATCTCCACATGCTCGACTTTCAGACCGAGCGAGGTGAGATCCAGCGCAATATGTTCACCGTTCAGTACCAGGGTATCCGTCCCTGCGCCGCCATCGATATGCGTAAAGTCGAGCGAACTCACCGTGATGGTGTCGTTACCCACGCTACCCGTCACCGATTCGCCGTGCACGGTCTGACCATCCGCCAGCGTAATGGTGACCCCGCCAATGGTGTAGCTGCCGTCATCCGTTGCCGTCGATGCCACTGTTTCACTGCTGGCCGTGGTGCTGGCCGCCGCCGTGGAGGTGGCATGGTCGGTGCTGCTGGTATCGCTGTCGGTCACCAGCGTTGAGGCCACACGCGCCGCCGTATGCACGGTGGGGGTGGTGCTCTCTTCACTGGTGCTGGCCGCACTGATTGAAGACGTATCCGTCGACGCCAGGGATTCATCGGAGGCCACCGCCATCATCACCGAGGCGGTGGTGGCTAACGGCAACACTGAACCCAACAGCAGCGTGGTGACGGTGGTCGCCGGGTTACCTGCGGCATCAACCGCCGTCACTGTGACCACCGAGCTGAGATCCAACGTGCTGAGTAACCCCCCGACGAACTTCGCACTGTACCGTCCATTAGCACCTACCGTCGTGGTCATTGTCTGGGTTTGCCCGCTTTGCGACAGCGTGATCGTCACCGTGGTCCCCGTCGCCAGACGCAGGCTTCCTCCTGAAATGGTCAGCCCGGTCAGCAAGACACTCAACAGACTGGCAACCGCATCAACGCTCACCGCCGGCAGGTTTTGCGTCACGGCGTTGAAGCTGGCGCTGGTGCTGCTGGTGTTACCTGCGCGGTCAGCAACAGTGATTGCCGCAGTATGCTGCCCATCTGCCAGAGAGGTCAGCCCTCCTGCCGGGATGGTCACACTCCAGGTCCCATTAGCGGCTACCGTGCCAGTGTATGAAATCCCTTCAATATTGACAGTGACCCGGCCCCCCGCTGCACTGGTGGACGTCCCGGTAATGACTTGTGCGGTACCGGATTCAGCAAGGTTGAAGTAACCATCGCTGAAGCCCGCGGTATTGCTCAACGTCACCGTCGGCGTGCTGTGAGTACCGACAATCACCGGAACCGTAATCGTGCCGCTGCTGGTACCGGCCCCGTTGATCACACTGGCGCTGATTGACGCCGTGTTATCCGGCAATGCTTTCAGATCCACCGACGGCACCGAAACGCTCCAGCTGCCGTTGGCGGCGACCACCGTGCTGTAGGTCTTCGACCCGACGTTAACCAGAATGGTCGAACCTTCGGCATTAAACGCAGTACCGGAGATGGTTTGCGCCGTCTGCGCTTCCACCGCATTCAGTGCCCCATCGCCAAACAGCGTGCCAAAGGTGATGGTCGGCGTATTGTGCGCAATCACGCTGGCGCTGTTGCTGCCGGACGCGGTATTGCCATACGGGTCAGCCAGGTTGGCGGTGATGGTCAACGGACCGTCCGGTATGGCAGCCAGCGCGGTTTTCGGAATGCTGATACTCCAGTTGCCGTTACTGCCCACCGTCGTACTGTAAGCAATACCATTCAGGGTAAAGCTCACCGTTGAACCCGCCACCGCATTGGTGGAGGTACCGCTGATGGTCTGCGCTGTCGCCAGCTCAGCGGCGTTAAGAACGCCATCACCAAACAGCGTGCCTACGGTGACCGTCGGTGCCACATGCACCCCGATGGTGACGCCGACACTGCTGCTGCCCACATTGCCTACCGCATCGGTCACGGTTGCTGACACCGTCAGTCCCCCCGTCGCCAGACCCAGCAACTGCGCCGATGTGAGTGTCACACCGAAGTTGCCGTTAGAGTCAGTGCTCCCCTGTAAAGTCAGGCCACCGACTTTAATACTGACCAGGGTACCGGTTGGGACATTATTGACATGACCACTTAACAGCTGCCCTAACGAAGAGAGGGCCTCTGTCACACTTAATACCCCATCGCCAAACAGCGGGTTCAGGGTAACCGATGGCAAGGCATGAATGCCCACCGTCCCCGCCAGTGTGCTGCTGCTGCTGTTACCCGCCGTATCGGTGACGGTCACTTTAAGGGTGACACCGCCGTCTAACAGGGTCGCCAGCGCCGATGGTGTCAGCGCCAGGTTAAAGGCCCCGTCAGTCCCTGCCGTGCCGGAGAGCAGTGGCGTGGTGCTGTCACCAACAGTGACCACGACACGCGCCCCCGCCGTGGTGGTGCCGCTGATCAGCTGATTAACCAGTGCATCCGCCGCATTCAGCAGGCCATCCCCGAACAGCTGCGTCTGGTTCAACGACAGGCTTGGCGGAGTCAGACTGACCTGCAGCCCGCCCACAACATTAAGGGTGGACTCATTACCGGACAGGCTGTCTTTCACCGAGGCACTGATATCCAGCAGCCCGGACTGCAGCCCCTGCAACTGACCCAGAGTCAGGCCCGCGCTGAACTTACCATTGGCATCAACCGTCGCGTCAACCTCAGTTGTCCCGATCATCACTTTGATGATGGTACCGGCCGCCACATTTTTCACCGTACCGCTGACCAGCTGACTGGCGACATTGCTCAAATCGGCAATATTCAGTAAGCCGTCACCCAGGATTGGGTTGAGGATAATCTCTGGCTTGATCGTCGCAACAGTGATGCTGGTGCTATTACTGGCAACGTTACCCGCCGGGTCGACCACTTTTACGCCCAGCGACACATTGCCATTCCCGAGCGCCAGCAGATCGGTGGCGGAGAGATTCACGTTCCAGCCGCCGCCCGCCTGCACGGTGGTGGTATACGCTTTAGCGCCCAGCGTCACCGTAACAACCGAGCCAGCCACCGCATTTAATGTGCCGCCGATGGTCTGTCCGGCCTGCGCTTCCAGCAGGTTAAGCACGTTGTTGTCGCCAAACAGGTTGGTCAGCGTGTTAACCACCGGCACATTATTGACAATCGTGGTGACCGATGTCGTCGCGCTGGCAACGTTACCGACGACGTCAGTCACCACCAGATTCAGCGTATTGGCCCCTTCCTGCAAGGTCGCCAGCGCCGCCGGCGGCAATGCCAGAGACCATTTACCATCCTGACCGACAGTGGCGGTCAGGACCTGACCACTGAGCAGCGTGAGTGACACCAATCCCCCCGCTGCGGACACCGCAGTACCGGTGATCAGCTGACTGAGGCCAGCCTCAACCGCATTCAGGTAACCCCCGGAGCCCGCAGGATCGCCAAACACGGTATCAACCGTCAGCCCCAGCAGGCTGTTGAACACTTTGTTAATGGTGATGGCGGCACTGGTCTGGTTGCCATGGTCATCCGCCACTTTCACCGTCAGCACGTTACCGCCCTGCAACAGGGCGCCGATCGCCGTCGGCGTCAGCTCAAGGTTAAAGGCACCGTTGAGGACGGTTCCCTGCGCCAGAGGAACAGTGCTGTTACCGAGGTAAACATAAATATTTTGACCATCGGCTCCCGACACTGTCCCCGTCAGCGTCTGCGTCAGCAGTGATTCAGTCGCGTTGATGACGTTATCACCCAGCAAGGCGTCTACATTAAGCAACGATGGCGCGACAGTATCCACAATCACATTGTTAAGTACCGCAGACCCGGTATTACCCGCCGCATCCTTCACGCTGGCGCTGATGCTGGTAACATCCTGAGCCAGCCCTTGCAGATCGGCAGACGGCACGTTAACCGTCCAGGAGCCGCCAGCCTGCACCACGGCGGTGTAGGTTTTGGTTCCGAGCGTCACAGAAACCGTGCTGCCAATTTCCGATGAGGTACCGGTAATCGTCTGCGATGTGGCCGCTTCCGCCACGGTGAGAATGTTATCTCCGGCAAATTGCGTGATCGTCACAGTAGGCGCAGTGATATCAATCAGAACCGTCGTGTTGGCGACAACAGGGTCGCCAGCGGTCGGCGTAAAGGTCACCACCACCTGCTGTGAACCCGCCGGAAGGTCCGCATTCACCAGCGTCTGGGAAGTAAACTCATTGTTCAGGCGCAGCGCATCGACCGTAATTGTATCGACCAGAGTGCCACCCACCGTGATGGTGATCTGCCCGCCCAGCGACAGAGGGACGTTGTTGAGCGTCCCGCTGATAAGGGTATTAGGGCCATCGGCCACATTGATAATGTTATCGCCGCCGATCGGTGCCAGCGTAATGTAACCGTCAAGCGTTGGGCTGAGGTTTAACCCGACAGCGCCATTAACGCTGGTGGTATTGCCCGCAACGTCAGTAATGGACACCGTGTAATTACCGCCTGCGGCCACCAGTGCAGCGAGATCCGTCACCCCGACATTAATTGTCCATGTTCCGTTGGCACCCACCTGGCCGGTTAAGGTCTGAGCACCAATGCTCAGCGTAACGGTGGCCCCCGCATCAGCAGGATTGGAAATCCCGGTCAGCGTCTGCGTATTCAGGCTTTCGACGTAGTTGAGGACATTATCGCCAGCGAAGGTCAGTCCGTTAATTACCGGGGCAGCCGTATCGATGATAAAGCCTTCGGTGAGGGTATTGGTGTTGCCCCCCGGATCGGTCACGCTGACCTGAAGGGTGTGAGGGCCTTGAGTTGTCACAATATCGGCGAGTTCGCCCGGTGTGAGCGTGGCCGTCCAGTTACCGTTGGCGTCAACAATGGCTGGAATAGGGATATTACCATTGAAGATCACGGTGACGGTTTGCCCTGCGCCAACCGCGCCGGTGGTGCCGCTCAAGACTGTACCCGCCAGATCTGCCACGTTGAGGTAGCCATTATCAAATGGCACTTCCAGCGTAGGCTGCGGCAATGTCAGATAGGCATTGAAGTCGAGCGTTTTCGTCGCCTCATTGCCTGCCGCATCAATCACCGTCACGCTAATCTGATGAGGGTCGTTATTCAGGCCATTCAGCGCCCCGGCAGGCAGCGTGACTGACCAGTCACCGTTTGGCTGTACCACGCCGTCGTAAACCACGCCATTGACATCCACTTTCAACTTAACCGTCTGGTCCTGCCCAGACACGACGGGAATGCCGGTGGTGCCGGTCACGATGAGGGTACCTGCCGCTTCCGCGATACCCAGCCCGTCGCCAAACGGATTAACAATGGTCGGCACAGGCAGCGTCAGCAGTGCATCAAAGCTGCCATCGACCTCCGCCTCATTGCCGTAGGCGTCAGTCGCCACCACGGTAATGGTGTGTTCACCGTTGGCCAGACCAGACAACAGGCCGGTGCTGAGATCCAACGACCAGCTACCATTGGCATTAACGACGGCAGGCACGGCTGCCGCGCCGTCAATACTGACGGTGACCGTCTGACCCGCACCTAATACCCCCGTCGATCCCCTCAACACCTGATCGACCGCGGCTTCCGCAATATTGAGCAGGCCATCAACGAACGGAGGGGTAATCGTCGGAACGGGCACATCGTTAATCGCCACGGTCAGCGATGCATCTGCCGGGATCCCGACGTTGCCCACGCCATCCGTCACCGTCACCGTAATTGGCCAGTTGCCGTCCGGCAGCGTGGCTAATACGCCACCCGACAGCGGCAGACTCCAGGTGCCATCACCGTTGATGATGGCCTCAATCGGCGTACCGTTCACATTAACAATGACATGGGTGTTAGCCGGATCGCCGTTAAAGGTCACATTCCCCCCCAACGTGATCCCGCCAGCGACTTCATTCAGCGTCAAAATACCGTTACCCGCCAGCGACAGCGGATCGAGGGTGACCGTCGGTAATCCGGTGACAATCGCGGGGAAGTCCAGCGAGGTTGATGCCGTATTGCCCGCCGCATCGCCGACCACAATCACAATCTCATGGCCTGCCCCCGTGCTGTTGCCCAAAGCAAGCAGCTGTGTCGGGGTTAAGTTGGCCGTCCAGACACCGTTTGCATCAACACTGGCGGCATAGACGTTGCCGTTAATCGTCAGAACGATAGTCTGCCCTGCACCGATCACACCTGTCGTGCCTGTCAGCGTCTGCGACACTGCGGCTTCGGCCACATCCAGCAGACCATCAACAAACGGCTGGTTGATCACCGGGTTAAGCGTATTGGTCAGTATCAGCTCGGCATCGGCCGATACGCTCACCGGGTTGACCGCATCCACTGTTGATACGCTGACCTGAATAACACCATTGCCCATCGCGGCCAGATCGGCGGCCGGGATAGTCACCGACCATCCCCCCAGACCATCCAGAACCACAGGGGAGTAAGTCTGTGTCCCGACAGTCACCACCAGGCTGGCACCGTTCGGCAGATTATCCACCGTGCCCCGGATCGTCTGATCAACTAAAACTTCGGTACTGTTAAGGAAGCCATCAACGAATGGCGTCTCCAGGGTCAGTTCCGTGAGGGCGTTCACCGCCACGTTGACGTCAATAATTTGTTCTGTGGTGTTGCCGTACGCATCCTTCACGGAGACACTGAGCCCCAGGTCACCGTCCACCAATGCCAGCAAATCAGCACTTGGAATGGTGGTACTCCAGTTGCCCAGGTTATCGGAGAGCACGCTGTAGACATTGGTCCCAAGGGTGATCTCAACGTTGAGATTCGGCGCTGTATTGCCTGACAACACCAGCCCCGCCAGAGCATCCGCCAGGCTGAGCACACCGTCCGTCACCAGGTTAGCGTCGATTTCCAGTAGTGGCGGTTGAGTATGAACGGTAAAGCTCTCATTGGCCGTCGCGGTATTGCCTGCGATGTCGTTACCGCTGGCAGTAATGGCATTGCTGTTCTGCGGCAGATTTTGCGCATCAGTCTGTGGGATCGTCGCTGTCCAGTTACCGTCGCTGTCCACGGTTGCCGTATAGTCTTTACCATTCACGCGCACGATAATGGTGTCACCTTCCGGAATATGCTGGCTGCTACCGGTGATGATGACGCCATTCGGATCGCGTGACTCGTTGTAGTTCACCATGTCATCACTGGTGACCGGGTTGATGGTAATGGAAGGCAGATCGTCACCGCGCGCGATAACGGTAAAGTCACGGGTATCATCGGCTACATTACCGTAGATATCGTTAACCGAGACACTCACCTGCTGCGGGCCATCCGCAATGCTTCCCACTGCCGTAGCCGGTACCAGGTAACTCCATACTCCGCCGTTAACTTCAGCGTAAAACGTCTGTCCGTTAAAGGTAATCTCTACCATCTGGCCATCAGCAACATTGGTGGTGGTCCCGCTTAACTGCAGTGCCTGACCCACTTCACTGGTGTTGAGATAGTCATCACCCGTGATCGCATCAATGGTGATCAACGGCAGATCGCCTGCAGCGGCCCTCACGTCGACGGTTTCCGTGGCCACCAACGAGGTGTTACCCGCTTTGTCGGTCAGCGTGGCAGTGACCGTATAACTGGCGTCGGCCAGGTTCTGCGTTACGCTACCCGGCAGATCAAAGCGCCAGCTACCATCCTCCTGCACAATCGCAATGTAAGCAGGCTGGTTACCGTTAAAGGTGATGCTAACCTGCTGGCCTGCTTCATCCGGCGATGCCGTGCCGCTGATGGTCACGGTTTGCAGAATTTCAGTGCCGTTAATCACGTTATCACCGGCAACCGGATCCAGGCTCAGCGTTGGCGCAGTCCGATCAACGATAACGGAACTGCTGATGCTGCCCGTGTTGCCCTGCGCATTGGTCACGTCCACGCTGATGGGCAGGCTGCCCTCGCCGAGGGCCTGCAACTGTGTGGTACTCAGGGGTAGCGTCCAGTTACCGTTAATGTCTGCCGTAACAGGGAACGCCTGGCTGCCGATGGTAACAATCACCGTCTGCCCGGCACCGATCGCGCCGGTGGTGCCCGTGAGGGACTGCCCGGCAGGATCAGTCGCTTCGCTATTGTTGAGATAACCATCGCCAAACGGGAGGTTAATCGTTGGCTGCAGTGCGCCGGTAGCCAGCGTCACGTTGGTACTGACAGGGGTGCTGTTACCTGCGGCATCCGTCACGGTGGCCGTCAGCGTATAGCTGCCGTTGGCAACACCGGTCAGGGCATCGGCCGAAATAGTCAGGTTCCAGTTCCCCTGATCATCGACGGTGGTAGTGTATGTCTGTCCATTGAACACCACGCTGACTGTCTGGCCTTCCTGCGCCCCGGTACTGCCCCCGCTGATGGTGACGCCCTGCGCGGCTTCAGTAGTGTTGATCACACCGTCAGTGGCGATCGGATCCAGCGTAATCGTTGGTGCGACCGTATCCACACCGACCGTCACCGTCTGGCTACTGCTGTTGCCTGCCACATCCGTGACCGTAACGGCCAGATCTGCCCCTGTCTGCGGCAGACCTTGCAAGACTGCCGACGGCAAAGGAATGCTCCAGTTACCGTTAGTATCCACCGTGCCGGTATAGGTGGTGGTGCCGATAAGCACGGACACCGTTTGTCCTGCCCCCGCCACCCCCGTGGTGCCATACAACGTCTGCCCCAGTGCCGCTTCACTGGCGTTCAGTACGCCATCGCCAAACGGGATATCGACGCTGATTTGCGGCAGATTATGGACAACCACGTTCAGTGTGGCGTTACTGGCAACCGGATTACCGTTGGCATCCAGCGTACTGGCAGAAACAATGGTTTGGCCGTCAGCCAGGCCCGCCAGCGCACTTGCCGGTACCAGCGCACTCCACACGCCACCGGCACCCACGTTCACGGTAAAGGTCTGACCATTAATCAATACTGACACCGGGGTGCCCGTCGCCACGTTGGCGGTATGACCGGTAACGATCAGCGACTGCTGAGCCTCATCGGCACTGAGATAACCGTCGCTGATCGGATCGATACTGATCCCCGAGGCAAGGGTGTTCACCGTGATAGTGAGAGTGTTGCTGGCTGGGTTGCCCGCAGCATCACTCACCGCGGCAGTAATGGTTGGTGTGCCGTTCTGCAAGGTACCGGACGGAATGCTGATGCTCCAGCTGCCATCTGACTGTACAACCGGGTTATAGACCTGCGAACCCAGGGTGACGGTCACCGTCTGTCCCTGCTCAACATTTGTCGTTGTACCGGACAACAACTGACTGCTCTGCTGTTCAGCACCATCAACGATATTGTTGCCGGCAAAGGTATTAATCGTAATCGTGGGGAGATCCGCCGCATCCGCTTTCACCACCAGCGTGCTGGTGACAGGGGCACTGCTGTTCTGCGCCGCATCCGTCGCCGTCACACTCACCGCGTAGCTGCCGTCCGGAATGGCCTGTAAATCTTCTGCAGGAACGTTTACCGTCCAGATTCCGCCGCTCACCACTACCGGCGGATAAGTGACGCCGTTCAGCGTCACAACAATGCTGCTGCCATTTTCACCCGTTCCGGAAACCGCCAGATCGGCGCCCCGCTCTGCGGCATTCAGCACACCGTCACCCGCTATCACATCAACGGTGACCGCCGGCGCCAGGGTATCAACGTTAAACGGTACGGTGAGCTCAGCCGGGTTGCCCGCGGCATCGGTGATCAACACATCGAGCGAATTGCCATCCTGCTGTAAAGCGGATAACGCGGTACCCGGGATTGCCACGCTCCAGTTGCCGTTAGCGTCAACCGTGCCGGTATAAGTGATACCTGCCAGTGTGATGGTGACCGTCTGACCGTCGCCAGGGATACCGGTGGAGCCGGTCAGGGTTTGCGTACTGCCTGCCTCTGTCGCATTCAGGACGCTATCACCGAACGGTGCATCAACCACCACGTTGGGCAGATTCGTCACGTGAACTTCCAGAGAGCTGCTGCTGGTCACTGCCGAACCTGTCGCATCAGTGCCACTCACGGTTACCGTCAGCGGCCCATCCACTAAGGGGATAGCCCCCGGTTGCAAGGTTAATGTCCACTGACCATTTGCGCCAACGGTGACCGGGAAGTCGGTACCACCCACGCTGACCGTCAGCAGAGTACCGACCGTGAAGTTAGCTGAAGTACCGCTGATTTCCAGCGGCTGAGCCGCCTCCTGTGCATTGAGGAAACCATCACCGCTGATCGGATTGATTGCCAGGCCCGAAAGCAGGTTGTTCACCTCAAAGCTTCCGGTTTGTTCAATCGCTGTATTGGCACTGTTGCTGACAGAAACCACATAGGTTTGCTGTCCGTTGCTTAATGCTTCCAGCGCCGTCGCGGGAAGCGTAATGCTCCATGCGCCGCTCGCCTGTACCACGCCACTGTAAGTGACGCCGTTCAGCGCGAGGGTAACGAGTTGACCTTCTTCCACGTTGGTAGTGGTCCCGGTCAGTTTCTGGCTGACATGCTGCTCTGCACCATCAACAATATCGTTGCCGGTAAACGGATCAACCGTAATCGTCGGTTGCGAGGTATTGATCTGCACCGTGGTCGTCTGGGTAGTTTTGTTGCCGGCCAGATCGGTTTCCGTAACGCTGACCGGGTAGCTGTTGCCCGTGAGAGCGCCGAGGTCAGTTGCATTCACCTCTACCGACCACAGGCCGTTAACCCCAACGGTGGTCTCGTAAGTTTTGCCATTCAGCGTCACCACAATGGCTGCGCCATTTTCACCCGTACCGCTGATGGCGATACCATTTTGCTGCTCGCTGGCGTTGATAATATTGTCGCCTGTGACAGGATCCAGCGCCAACGATGGTGCAAGCGTGTCAACAGTGAAATTGCTGCTGCTGGCTGAGGTGTTGCCTGCCGGGTCTTTCACTACCACGCTGACGGTGTTGGTACCGCTGTTCAGGGCCGCCAGATCGCCGGTCGGCACGCTCACCGCCCAGCTGTTGTCGTTGCCCACGGTGGTCAGATAAACCTTGCCGTTCAACGTGACGCGCACGCTGTCGCCAGGCGTACCGGTCCCCGTGATCGCCAGAGGTTGCGCCAGCTCAGTGCCATTCAGATAGCCATCAGATACCGGAGTGATCATAAAATCAGGTGGCGTGGTGTCCAGCACAATCGGACGTGTGACCGTCACGCTGTCACCGACCGATGGTGTTGCAACCACCGTCACGGTATAACCCGTGTCGGCCAGCCCTGCGAGGGCCGTGGACGGAATGGTGGCGCTCCACAGACCATCAGGCCCGACGGTGGCGTTATAAGACTGGTTATTAAAGGTGACCACCACACTGGTGGTGCCGTCCGGTACGCTACCGGTAACGGTCAGACCTGCGGCCGCTTCCAGTGCATTAACCACATCGTCACCCGCGACCGGGTTCACCAGCAGCGCGTTGGATACAGCGGTATCCAGAATCACCGAGGTGTTCTGCGTCACGCTGTTGCCTTCCGGATTGGTGACCACAATGGTGACCGGGTTCTGCCCCTGATCGAGATTATCGAGCGTGGTCACCGGGAAGGTGACCGACCACTTGCCGTCACTGCCTACCGTGGTATCCAGCGTGGTGCCGCCAAGGGTGACGCTGACGCTGTCCCCAATGGTGCCGCTACCGGTGATATCCAGTGGCTGCGTCACCTCAACGCGATCGATGATGCCGTCACCACCGATCGGATCGAGGGTGTACGTTGGCGCGGCGGTATCAACAATCACCACCTCAGTATCCACCGTTTTGTTGCCTGCCGGATCGGTGACGGTAACAGTGACATCGTAGCCACCGTCTTGCAGCAGGGCCAGGTCAGCAGGTGGGATGGTTACCGTCCAGCTGCCATTGTTGCCGAATACCGCGTTATAGGTTTTACCCTCCAGCGTGATCACCACGGTATTACCCGCAGCGGTGGTGCCTTCAATCACCAGCGGTGCCTGTTGTTCGGTGGCATTGATAATGCCATCTTCGGCGATGGTACCCAGCGTCAGAGAAGGCAGATCGGTGGCAATCGTGACGGATGACGGCCCGGCTTCGGCGCTGTTCCCGGCCACATCAATCGCCGTAACCAGAATGGAAGACGCCCCCTTCGGATCCAAATCCAGTAACTGCTGCGTGGTCAGCACCAGAGTCCAGACGCCGGAGCTGTTAACGGTGGCCTCAAACGCACTGTTGCCGATGTTAATGATTACTCTTTGACCGTCGCCCAGTTCCCCGGTGGTGCCCGTCAGGGTCTGCCCGGTAAGTGCTTCAGCATTGGTGAGCGTATTATCGCCAAACGGCGTATCCAGCGTTGGGTTCGGCAGGTTGGTGACATGCACAATCAGCGAGGCGTTGCTGGTGGCCAGTGGGTTATCACTGCTGTCGTAAACGGTCGCGACACCCGTTACGGTGCCATTGGTCAACGCTCCCACGTCAGCACGCGGAATGTTGACCAGCCAGGTTCCGTCAGGCTGCAATATGCCATCATACGGGATGCCATTAAAGCTGAAGGTCACTCTGCTGTCAGCAGGCACATTCAGCGTGGTCAGAATGATATCCAGCCCCTCTGCCACCTGAGACTCAGCGAAGTTGAGGTAGCCATCGTCACTGATCGGGCTGACGGCAATTGCGGGCTGCGTGTCATCGACGTTGAAGGTTTTATCCGTGGTGCCGGTATTGCCCGCTTTGTCGGTGACACTGGCGGTCAGGGTGTACGATCCGTTCGCCAGCCCCTCCAGCACCTCTGTTGGCAGATTGGCCTGCCAGCCGCCGCCGGACTGAATGAGAGCGGTGGTGGTGTACGTCGCGCCATTGCCACTCAGCGTCAGCGTCAGGGTCTGCCCGGCTTCCACATTGGAAGCCGTACCGGTGATCATCTGGTCCACCTGCTGTTCAGCGCCGTCAACACTGTTATTCGGCGTGACGTTGTTGACAACAATGGACGGTACCCCGGTATCCACGACCAGCGGGGTGCTGGTGATAGTCGTGTTGCCCGCCGGATCAACGGCTGTCACCGAGAGCGTATAGTCGCCATCAGTCACCCCGGCCACCACGTTGCCCGGGATCAGGGCAGACCAGGACCCGTCGGCACCGACCACGGTCGTAACCGTGGTTCCCGCCAGCTCCACGCGGATAACATTGCCGGCTTCACCGGTGCCGGTCACCGTCAGCGGCTGGATAGACTCTGCGGCATTGATATAGCCCCCGGAAACCGCATTAACGGTCACTGGCGGCGGAGTGATATCCACCTCAATGGTACGGACCACGGTGGTCACGTTGCCGGCTTCATCGGTGCTGGTGACCTGCAGTTCATAGCTGCTCGCGGTCAGCGCTTTCAGCACGTTAACCGGCAGCTCGATCTCCCAGTGCCCGGTGCCATCCACGACAACGTCATACGTCTGGTTGTTCAGTGTGACACTGATACGGTCACCCTGCGTACCTGACCCACCGATGGTCTGTATCTCGTTCTGTTCTTCAAGGTTAATGCGGTTATCGGCCGCTACCGGATCCAGCGTGACCACCGGTACCACAGTATCCACGGTAAAGTCGGTATCGACTTTAACGCTGTTGCCCGCATTATCACCCAGCGTCACGGAGACAGTATTTGGGCCCTGCGGCAGGTTTTGCAGCGTGGCAGACGGTACCGATACGCTCCAGTTACCCAGCGCATCCACTGTACCGGTATAGGTGATGCCGCCAATCAGCACGTTCACCGTCTGACCTGCGCCCTCAACGCCCGACGACCCACTGATGGTCTGTGCACTACTCGCCTCGGCAGCATTGAGATAATCATCACCAAACAGCGGGTTGATCTCCGGCAGGAAGCCCGGAAGCACTTCACTGTTGAGTGAGTGCTCAACGGTGATGGTATTGCCATTGACATCAACGGTGCTGGCAGTGACTAACAGCGTGGTGTTGGTCAGGTTCGTGAGGTCTGCTGGTGGAACCGTGACCGTCCAGCTGCCGTCGCTGTTGGTGGTGGTAAGATAGGATTTTCCGCGGAACGATACTGATACCGAACTGCCTGTGGCCACAAAGCGGCTGAAACCGTGGATCGACAGCGGCAACAGCGCCTCACTGGCGTTCAGCGTATTGTCGTCGCTGATTACTCCGATGGCGATGGCGCTGAAGGTATTATCAACGGTGAAGCTGCCATTAGTGCTGGCCGGGTTACCGGCGACATCGCTGACGCTGACGGTATAATTATCGGTGCCATTCGCCAGATTATGCAGCGCCGAAGCCGGAACCAGCACACTCCAGCTGCCATCTGACAGTACCTGACCGGTGTAATTTGCACCATTGAGGCTGACAGTGACCGTCTGACCGGCCTGGACATTCGTGGTGGTCCCGGTGACAAACTGAGACAGCCCTTTTTCCGCGCCATCGAGGATATTATCGCCCGCAAATGCACCAACGGTGACGCTCGGGAGTGAACCGCTGGCCGCAATCACCGTCAGTGGCTGGCTGCTGCTGCCGCTGTTGCCCAGGGGGTCGGTGGCCGTCGCAGTCACGGTGTAGGTGTTGTCAGCCAGGCCGGTAACGACGTTCGCGGGAAGGGTTGCGGTCCAGTTACCACCAGCATCCACCGTGGCGGGGTAATCAACGCCATTGACGCTCACCACCACCGTGGCACCCGGCTCGGTAGTCCCGGTAATGGCCAGCGCCGCATTGTGCTCCAGCGCATTGAGATAACCGTCGCCGGAAACGGGTGCAACGGTCACTGTCGGTGAAGCTGTATCGATGGTGACCGGGGTCAGCGTCGTCGTTTCATTGCCGCCGCTGTCGCGAGCCGTGACGCTGATATCATATTTACCATCGGCGAGCGTTTGCAGTGTCGATGGCGCAATATTGACGCTCCAGTTGCCATCCGCATCGGCGGCAGTACGGTAGGTCACGCCGTTAAGTACTACCGTAATGGTGCTCAACGGGTCTGCTGTCCCGGAAAGCGGCAGCGGCTGGCCCTGTTCGGTGCGGTTGATCACCCCGTCCCCCGCTACCGCGCCGACATTCAGGTCTGGCGCGAGTGTGTCCACGCTGACGCTGGCATTATGGATAACTTCATTTCCTGCGGCATCGCGCACCGTCACGATCACATTGTTGCTGCCCTGCTGCAGCAACGCTAAATCAGCAGGGAGTAAGTTAACACTCCAGGCGCCCGTGGCAGGGTTCACCGTGGCGTTATAGGAGGTGCCGTTTATCTCAACGGTGACCGTCTGATCCGGCAGTGTCAATCCGGTGTTACCGGTGATCGTCTGCGGTGTGGTTGATTCGGTCAGATTAAGGATATTGTCGCCACCAAAGGCAGCGTTGACAGTGACATTGTCCGGGAAGTTGGCCTGCACCCCAATGTTCAGCGTGGCGCTGATGCCAGGATCGGTGGCAACTTCGACCTTAATATCATAAGTATTGTTAGCGACCCCAACGAAGTCAGCAGGCGGAATTTCAGTGGTCCATTTACCGTCTGCACCCACGGTGGCAGTGTAGGATTTATCGTTAAACGTCACGGTGAGCAGGGTGCCCTGCGGCACGCCCTGACTACTGCCGCTGACAGTCACCGGTGACCCGGCTTCCGACGCGTTGATCCAGTTATCGCCACCGACCGGCGCAATCGCCAGCGTCACGGCTAACGGATCGTTAATCACGGGATAACTGCCGCCAAACAGAGCGGTGACGCCGGCAGCATTGGACACGGACACACCGTAATTCACAGATTCGCCGTTAGTCAGGCCTGCCAGTGCATCGGCAGGAATGGTGACATGCCATAATCCCCCCGCCAGCACGGTCGTCGGGTATTGCTCGCCGTTGAACGTGACAATCAGGGGCTGGCCCTGCTCAACATTGAGCACCCGGCCACTCAATTCCTGATCCACACCCAGTTCGGCATTTTGCAGAACGTTGTCTCCGGCAAAAGTATTCACCTCGATCAACGGCTGGCTGCCCGGTTCAACGGCGAGAGTGACATTCCCGTATGCCGTCGTCACGTTACCTGCCGCATCGGACGCTTCCACTCTTATTGGGTAACTGCCGTCGGCCAGAGCGGCCTTGTCGGCGTCAGAAACCACAATGCTCCATTCGTTATTGCCATTCGCATTGCCGGTCAGGCTCAGTTCCCGGTCACCGATGAAGACGCGAATGATACTGCCCGATTCCGCCGTCCCGCTGATAGTCAGGGTGCCCAGTTCATCAGCGGAAACGTAGTTATCGCCATTACCGGTGACAGGTGTCAGCGTAACGCCCGTCGGTGCCACGGTATCCACACTCAGCGGGAGGGTGGTTTCAGCGGAGGTATTACCGTATTTGTCGGTAGAGGTGACAATCAGGTCGTTACTCCCCTGATCGAGCTGTTGTAACGCCGAAGCCGGAATATTCACACTCCAGCTACCGTCGGGATTCACTGAAGCGGTATACGTCTGACCATCCAGAGAGACGGTCACCGATTGACCGCCAACGCTGCTGCCGGTGATTGTCAGCGGTTGCGTGATGTCAGTGGCATTCAGCGCACTGTCAAACGGCGCGACAGTGACAACCGGAGGCGTATTATCCACCGTCACCTGAACTGTGCTGCTGCCCGTGTTACCCGCCGGATCGGTGATATTCACCACCAGAGGTAATGTCCCTTGCGTGGGATCGGTCACTGAACCCGCCGGAATAGTGACACTCCAGCTTCCGTCGTTATTGACCGTACCGGGGTATTTCTCACCGTTAAAATCGATGGAAACCGTCTGATTAGGGCCCGTCACGCCGGTCGTCCCGGTCACAGTCTGCGGCTGACCGATTTCCGTTCCGCTTAACACACCATCGCCAAACGGCAGATCGACCTGCACGACTGGCGCAGTGGTGATGACATCCACCGAGACAGTGGTGCTGTTTTCAATGAGGGTGCCATTAGGTAGCGTAACGCTGGCAACAATCAGATTCGAGCCCTGCGGGAGTTGTTGCAGGTCGGCTGACGGCACCGTTACCGTCCAGCTGCCGCCTGCCTGAGTGACAGCAGGATAACTTACCCCCCCCAGGGTTACAGACACGGCAGTGCCCACCGGTACGCCACTCGCCGACCCGCTCAGGGTGAGCGTGCCCTGTGCTTCATTCGCACTGAGATAGCCATCGTCACTGACCGGCGAGGTAATGCTGACGCTTGGGGTGGTGCTTTCCTGCACGTTGAAATTGTGAGTCGCAGTGGCAGACGTGCCCCCCGTATTGGTCACGCTGGCAGAAATCGTCGCACTGCCAGTAGACAACAGCGCAAGATCGGCCGCCGGCACCGACACGCTCCATACGCCGTCAGCATCCACCGTTCCGGTGTAGGTTTTTCCGTTCAGCGTAACGGTAACGGTTTGCCCCTGTTGCACGTTAACGGTCGTGCCGCTCAGGGTTTGTGAGGTCAGTTTTTCCGCGCCATCGAGCACATCGTTACCGGCAAAAATACCAATGGCAATCTGAGGCACGTTTGCCGCCGGAGAGACTTCAACAGTGAAGTTATGCGTATCGCTAGCCGACTGGCCTGCGGTGTTGCTCACCGAGGCTGAAATGGTCGCCGAGCCGTTTGCCAGCGCCTCTAAGGCCGAAACGGGCACCGCCACACTCCAGCTACCGTTAGCCTGCACGGTGGCGTTATAGGTGACGCCGTTCAGCACGATCACTACCGTTTGTCCGGCTTGCACGTTGGTGGTGGTGCCGCTTAACAGCTGAGTGGTCTCTTTTTCTGCGGCGCTCAATACGTTATCGCCCGCGAAGGTGCCAATGGTCAGTGTCGGCGCGTTAGCAGGAGGGTTAGGAGGATTGGGAGGGTTCGTCCCACCGCCGTTACCGCCATCATCACCACCACCACCACCACCGCCACCACCCAGTGCGGCAGCACCCAGCCCTACCAGGCCAAGCGCACCCAGACCGGCAGCGGTGACAAGGCCGGGGCCCGCCCCGGTATCGGCCAGCAGCAGAGGTTCAATACTTCCCAGAGATTCATACTGCGGCGTGATGACCATCGCGGTCTGCGCATCGGCAAACTCGCTGGTCAGCGGGAACAGAGCGTGTTCCGGCGGATTCACCCCGTCATCGAACACCAGTTCGCTGTGATCGCCATCCACGTCATCCAAGAAGAACTGCTGATAGCGCACGGTGGTGCCATCTTTCATGTGCAGAATGAGGTCGTTACCCTGGCGCTCGTATTCGGCCACCATTTCGCGCGTGCCATGCACTTTTACGATGCTGGGTTGATTAAGGATAACGTTCCTGGACGAGCCCGCATTGGCCTGGGAGAGAATAGAGCCGTCGTCGCGTGAGAGAATGTCTACGCGGCCATCATTGAGCTGTGCCATTTTAGTAACCTCATGTACATCAGATAACAGGATTTAAAAGTTCAACGCGATAAAAGTGAAAAAAAACTTCACCTTTAGCTCGCCTTAAACAAAATATTTTCACGCCGTGTTGAGCGCTACTTTTCACCTGATGCACAGTCAGAGAGAGACTCTCCCTGAAAAAAATGGCTTAAATTTGCTGAAATTGACTTATTTTTTGTTTAATTCCTCATTCACATATAATTAATAAAATGAATGTATGATTTGATTAAAATTTATCGATATGATTAATTATTTTGATTTAAAGGTTTAGTACAGTAGCCGGTTAATTGCCAAAAAATGCTGAAAAATAATGTGGGCACTGATTAATGATTTGATTTAGTTAACAGAAAAAATATTTTTACGATGGCCGTTTAGACACTTTTTGTTATAAAACCGGCTGAACAGAAGTAATAACATGGGGTTAATGACGCGAAAATTTCATGTTGATTCGTGACCGTACGCACAAGGCAATCACACGGTTAAAAAGCCACCCCCCACTCACCGTGTGAGATAATAAAAACGGTATTTTATGTTCCCTTCCAATAATTTGAGTTAAGTGAAAGTGACTCAGACTCAGCCAGGAGTCTTCTTAATATTTGGCTTTAAGGGACAATTCTGATTCATCGCCCTATTTATCCAGGTTATTAACTTTGCCCATCCTGTCTTTCTGTGTTGCAGCCCGCCCGGCATCGCCTTCGCAGGCAGGGTTTAGCTTCTTAACTGGCGACAATTGTGGTAAAAAATGGAGTTGATTACGCGACAGGCAAAATGGATACAATGACGATACTGGAAGACTCTGCCTCAGAGGCAAAAGCGCTGGCAACACAGCGTGCCACGCGTGCGGTATTTTTAATCGCCGGTATCGGCATGGCCTCCTGGGCCCCCCTGGTTCCTTATGCGAAAGATCGCGCCCTGCTGAGCGATGGCTCACTCGGCACCCTGTTATTGTTTCTTGGATTAGGCTCGCTGATTGCCATGCCCCTGTCCGGGATGCTGGTGGGTCGTCTGGGGTGCAAACGCGTGATTGCCGCTGGCAGTCTCTTGCTGTTGCTGTTCTTACCTCTACTGGCAACGCTCTCCACCCCCTTTGAGCTGGCGCTGGCGTTGATGATCTTCGGTGCCGCCATCGGTCTGATCGACGTTGCCATGAATATCCAGGCCGTCGAGGTCGAAAAAACGGCTAAAAAAGCGATGATGTCAGGGTTTCATGGTTTCTTCAGCGCGGGCGGGATTGTCGGTGCCGGCCTGGTCAGCGCTGCGCTGGCGCTCGGTGCCTCTCCGCTCGTATCGATACTGATGATCAATGTCTTGCTGGTGCTACTGTGGTTGTACTGCCAGCAGCACCTGCTCAGCCAGCGTCTGCACCAGCCGGATACGCCGCTGTTTGTCGTTCCGCGCGGCTGGGTGCTGTTCCTTGGCGTGCTCTGTTTTATTCTGTTTTTAACCGAGGGTGCCATTCTTGACTGGGGTGCACTGTTTCTGACCCATAACCGCGACCTGCCTGCCTCGCAAGCCGGGTTGGGTTACGCAGTATTTTCCATTGCCATGACTATTGGCCGCCTGTTTGGCGACCGCATCGTTAACGTGTTCGGTCGCACGGCAACATTATTCTGCGGTTCATTATGCGCGGCGGGTGGCCTGGTGCTGGCAGTGGCAGTACCGGATGCCACCTGGACGCTGGCCGGTTTTCTGCTGGTGGGGTTTGGTGCCTCTAACGCCGTGCCGATTATGTTCAGCGCAGCGGGGAAACAACAGGTGATGCCCGCCAATCTGGCCATTGCGGCGATGACCACCATCGGTTATGCCGGCATTCTTGCGGGGCCCGCGTTGGTCGGTTTTATTTCTCAATTATCCAGCCTGTCCGTCGCGTTCAGCGGCATTGCGGCGCTGCTGTTAGTGGTTGCTGCCAGCGCCCGACAGATTACTCGTTAACCGGGGTTTCACTGCATGTTGCCATATAAATTTCCACTGACTTCCGGCAATGTTACGCGCTTCTTTGCGCTGTTTATTCTGGTGCTGGTACTGGCATCAGGATTTATGATCCACAATGCAGTTAACGCCTGGCTGACAGAAAAGCGCTACGCGATGGCCGATATTACTCACGCGATGCAAAAGCGTGTTGATACCTATCGCTTCGCTACCTGGCAGATTTATGAAAACCTGGCGGCCAATGCGGCGGGCACGGCGGGCAACAGTTTGCAGGAAACCCGTCTGCGTCAGGATGTCTACTATCTGGAAAAAACCCGGCGTAAAACCGAAGCCTTGATTTTTGGTTCACACGACAGTGGCACACTGGATATGACGCTGCGCATGTCCAACTATCTCGACACCTTATGGGGTGCCGAGAACAGCACCTGGTCGATGTATTTCCTCAACGGGCAGGACAACAGCCTGATCCTGGTCTCTACCCTGCCGTTAAAAGATATGGCCTCACGCTATAAAGAGAGCGCGATCAGCAATATCGTTGAGGCGCGCCGCGCCGAGATGCTGCAACAGGCTAATGCGCTGGACGAGCGTGAGAGCTTCTCGCCGTTGCGCCGTTTTACCTGGCAGAATGACCACTACTTCACCGTGCGCACCACCTTCAATCAGCCGGGGCATCTGGCGACCGTGGTGGCTTTCGATCTGCCGGTGAACGACATTATTCCGCTGAATATGCCGCTGGAGAATTTCCAGCTAAAGCAGGATACCACCCCAGTTGCCGAAGGGGATGATAATCAGGACAGCAGCAGCAGCACCCGCATCAGTTGGGTTAACCCCAATATCGAAATTGCCGGTTCACTGGCCAGCACGCCCTTACAGCTGATCTATCGTGTCCCGATCACCGGGCTGGTGGTAGATACCTTACATAATCTGCTGTGGCCGCTGCTGGCTAACCTCGCGCTGCTACTGATGTCACTGGCAGGTCTTTTCCTGCTGCGCCAGCAGTCGCTGCGCCCCAGTGAAAATCAGAGTGCCGAGCTGGAGTCGCTGCGCCTGTTGAATGAAGAGATCGTCAGTACGCTCCCGGTGGGGCTGCTGGTGTATGATTTTGCCAATAACCGCACCCTTATCAGCAATAAAATTGCCGAACACTTACTGCCGCATCTCAATCTGCAAAAGATCATCAATATGTCCGATCAACATCAGGGCGTTTTGCAGGCCACTGTGAACAACGAGGTATATGAGATCCGTCATGCCCGCAGTATGATTTCACCGCATACGCAGGTGTTTATGATGCGCGATCAGGATCGTGAGTTGTTGGTGAACAAAAAGCTGCAAAAAGCGCAGCAGGTGCTGGATAAAAATCATCAGTCACGTCAGCAGCTATTGCAGAATCTCGGCCACGCGTTGCAGCGTCCGCTGAGTGGGGTGATCACCAGCCTGCAAGCGCTGGCGTCAACACACCCGGATGAACAGGTGGATACCTCGCTGGAAGCCTCACAGGCGCTCAGCCGTCTGGTTGACGATATTGTGTTGCTGAACCAGCTGGAAACCCTCGACTGGACACCGGATGCAGGCAGTTTCAATGTGCAAACCCTGCTGGATGAGCTGGTGAGCGAGCTGCTGCCCGTCATGCGCCGCAAAGGGCTGACGCTGATAATTGCCAATCACCGCAGCAGCGATGAGACGCGTTTTGGCGATCGTCGGGCAATCAGTAAGATCTTGTCCACGCTGCTGCACTATGCCGTGACCACCACGATGTGGGGCCGGGTAAGCGTATCTGTAAGTGCAGCGGACGATCGCCCGGATCGCCTGTCGATTGAGATTGTTGATACCGGTGCCGGTCTTTCGGCTGACGAAATGTCGAATACTGATTTCCCGTACCTGGGTGAGACTCATCAGGACCGTTATGGCCAAGCCTCGGGTATGGCCTTCTTCCTGTGTAAGCAACTGTGCAAACAGTTGGGCGGCCACCTGGATATCAGCGCCAGCCCGGATATCGGCACGCGTTACAGTATCCAGCTCCATACGCCGCTGGAACCTCAGCTGGCGCAGGAAGAGAAACTCCTGGAGGGCGTCAACGCCCTGATTGATATTACCGTTGATGACGTGCGTAAAATCGTCGTGCATCAGCTTGAAGACTGGGGCGCGAACTGCATTACGCCAGACGAACGTTTCTCCGGTCAGGAACACGATGTACTGGTAACGGATGAACCTGAGCATTTGACCCCCTGGTCATTACTGCTCTCAGGTGATGAACCAGGTTTCAGCCAGATGTCATCCAATCAGTACCGGGTCAATTTCAATATCAGTAGCGCGATGCAGGATGCACTGCTGACGTTGATTGAACAACAACTGGCTCAGGACGAGCTGGGTGACGAAAATACGGAACAACAGAACACGGCTCAACTTTTCGCCAGTGGTTACTTCCAGCTTTTCGTCGATACAGTACCCGATGATGTCAAGAGACTGTATAATGAGGCCGCAAACAGGGACTTTACTGCGCTTGCTCAGACTGCGCATCGGCTGAAAGGCGTGTTTGCCATGTTAAATTTATTACCCGGCAAGCAGCTTTGTGAAACGTTAGAACATCACATTGAACAGTGTGACGATTCAAACATCAAAAATACCACCAGTGAAATTGACAATTACGTCAATGACCTGCTGCAGCAAGGTAACCAATAATATGAATAACCTGAATGTCATTATTGCCGACGATCACCCCATTGTTCTGTTCGGCATTCGTAAGTCGCTCGAACAAATTGAATGGGTCAATGTTGTCGGTGAGTTTGAAGACTCCACTGCATTAATTAACAGCTTGTCTAAGCTTGATGCCAACGTTCTGGTAACAGATTTGTCTATGCCAGGCGAAAAATATGGTGATGGCATTACGCTGATCAAATATATCAAGCGCCACTATCCTGATCTGTCGATCATTGTTCTCACCATGAACAATAACCCGGCCATTCTCAGCGCTGTTCTGGATCTGGATATCGAAGGCATCGTACTGAAGCAGGGTGCACCAACCGACCTGCCTAAGGCTCTGGCCGCATTGCAGAAAGGCAAAAAGTATACGCCGGACAGCGTGGCAAAACTGCTGGAGAAAATCAGCGCGGGCGGTTACGGCGACAAACGTCTGTCACCGAAAGAGAGCGAAGTGCTGCGTCTGTTTGCTGAAGGCTTCCTGGTCACCGAAATTGCCAAGAAACTGAACCGCAGTATCAAGACGATCAGTAGCCAGAAGAAATCAGCCATGATGAAACTGGGTGTGGATAACGATATTGCGCTGCTGAACTATCTGTCATCAGTCAGCATGTCACCGGTGAAAGATTAAGTGTAGTCAGACTGACGGGGCGACCGGAAAAAGGGTCGCCCCCTACAGATGTAGGGGCTGACCTTCTGTTTTGGTCAGCCCCTTCAGCCGACGATATCCATTCCAATGACTGACCTTCTGTTTCGGGCAACCTTCATGATTTAATCATTCGCCCTGCTCTCTCTTGCCCGCTGCGCATATAACGTTAACGCCTGCTGTAATGTATCCATCGTCACTGGTTTAGACAGACAGTTGTCCATTCCCGCATCAATACAGCGCTGTTTCTCTTCCGCTAACGCATTCGCCGTCACGCCTACCACCGGGAACGTTTTCCCCAGTTCACGCAGACGTCGTGTCAGGCCATAACCATCCATATTCGGCATATTCACGTCGGTCAACACGATATCAATCTCGTTACGGCCGATCACGTTTAGTGCATCAAGACCATCGCGCGCCGTTTTCACCCGGTAACCCAGCGATCCGAGTTGATCGGAGAGCAGCATACGGTTGATCGGATGATCGTCAACCACGAGGATCAGGATGTCATCATGCGTAGCGGTTTGCGTTTCTTTCGCCAGTACGGCAAGCCCCCCTTCAGGCTGATCCGCTTCCACCCGGTAGATCCGCCCCAGCAGTGAAGGTAATTCGTGCGGCGTGGTTGTCGCACAAACCCATTGCCCCGCGCCCAGATGCTGTGGTCCGTCATTGTGGCGACTGTCAAAGCGGATAGTGGCACGTACGCTCTGCTCCGGCACGAAATCATGATCGGTAATCATCACGTCATCTGCCGCCGCCTCACCTTCGTAGCGCTGCACCTGAATACCGTGTTCGCCCAGCAGGCGCGTCAGGAATGTGGCCAGTTGCTCATTACGCAATGCCAGCCAGCACTGTTTATCGTGCAGACCGTCCTGCAACTCTGGTGCTATCACCCGGCTGTTATACAGCGGAATACGGATAATAAACTGGCTGCCCATGCCCGGCTCAGAGTCGACCTCAATATCACCGTCCATCATATTGATCAGCTTCTCACAGATAGCCAGCCCCAGCCCGGTTCCCTGGAAGTTACGCTGTACCCCGCTGCCGACCTGGAAGAACGGGTCAAACAGACGCGTCAACTCCTTCGCCGGTATCCCCACGCCGCTGTCGCGCACGCGGAAAGCCAGATACCCATCTTTGACGTAAACCTGCAGGATGATCCCGCCAGTATGGGTAAACTTAATGGCATTATTCAGCAGGTTGGAGATGACCTGCTGCAAACGCATCGGATCGCCATCCAGCGTGGCTGGCACATCGCTGTCAATAAAGCACCACAGCGTCAGACGCTTTTTCACCACCATTGCCAGATAGTTTGAAGTGATATGCGCCACCACTTCACGCGGGGAGAACTCTGCGGGTTCTATTTTCAGCTGTTCTGACTCAATTTTGGAGAAGTCGAGAATATCACTGATGATTTTCAGCAACAGGCTGGAGGAGTTGTTCATGGCCGTCACCAGCGACTCAACGCCCGGCGGCAGAGATTTTGTTTGCAGCAGGTCAAGGTTGCCGATAATGCCATACAGCGGCGTACGCAACTCATGGCTGACGGTTGCCAGGAACATGGATTTGGACTGGCTGGCCTGCTCTGCGGCCTGAGCCATCTCCTGTAATGACTCTTCCATTTTGACGCGGGCGCTGACGTCAACCAGCACGCAGATCGCCACATTCTCATTGCGATAGCGAGAATGGACAAAGCTGATTTGCAGATTGGTATTACTGCCTGTCAGCACATCGACAAAGTTAACCTGCTGCCCGCAGATAATCTCGGTTAAGCGCAGCCGATCTTCCTGAGTCAGCATAGTGAGATAATTATGAGCCAGCTCGTTACTGAGGATGTTGGTGCCATCGCTGGTGCGCAAAATGCAGATCCCGACCGGCGCCGAGGCCACAATTTTACGGTTAAACTGCTCGTGCTCTTCCAGCCGGTGGGCGTTATCTTCTGCCGGCAAAAACATTCTGCGTTCAAACAACCATGCCAGCGTAAACAGTACTATCGCACTGATCAGGTTCAGCAACAGGGCGTTGATAATCAAAATTTTCAGCCGTTCAATCATCACATTGGTCGGCACCGAGTAGACGATACTGAGCGAAGATGGTGACAGACTTTTCTTCATGATCAGTTGATTGTAGCCGGAAACATAGCCAAACCAGGCGGCGTCATCGGGCAGGTCGTCCGCTGAGAAATCCGGGCCATTGCGCGCGGAAGAGAGCAGACGCTGATTATTCTGATCCACCAGCGTGGCCGTTACCGGCAGGCTACCCGGCAGGATCAGGTCTTCCATACGGATGCTCTGCTCAATGCCCAGCAGAGCCGCGGCCTTATTGGCCACATACACCGGGGTGATCATGTAGTAATAGCCAACGCCAGGCTGTGCCGCCGGAGAGATCCAGAACAGGCTGTTTTTACGCTCATCGTCGTTACCATTACGGTATTTCAGGATGCGCTCGCGCAGCGATTTCATCGCACGTTCACGATCGACGGATGCTGTGCCCAGACCGAAATCCGCCAGGCAGGTGCTTTCGCCACCGATAAAGAACACCCGGTTCAGCTCATAGGCGGAAGCGAAATTCTCTTTCCAGTAATTCAGGAAATAACTAAGAGGTTCCAGTGAGTTACGCCAGGTACTGCTCATTGCATTGCAGTCGGAATTCGCATAAAGAGGGTAGAACTGGGGTGGCGATGCTTTGCCTGCAGAGACACCGCTCAATCCATCGGGGCTGCTGGTCGCGGTGTTCAGGCGGTTTTCAGCAATAAACTTCAGCTCACGCATGACGTCCGCCGAATGACGCACATACCACTGCGCCTGGTCATAGCTGGTATTGAACTCCTGACGTACCTGCGATTCTCTTTCGTGTATGACGTTAATGATATAAAACGTGGTTAGCAGTGCGCCCAGCGTCCACAGCATCAACGCCAGGGCGCGGAACAGATAGCGGGAGATCTTTAACGTCGTTCGGAAAGAGACAAGGTATTTCAAGCGTAACCCACTGGCAGCCATAACGGACAAAAGAAAATGATTGCCGATACAGTAGCGTCAGCATGGTAAAAAAGCCAGTTATCAGCACGCCCGCAGGCCGCTATTTCAGTGATTTTCAGCCTGTTCCCAGGCATCTTTACGCCACTCCGACGGGGTTTTACCTGTGATGCGGCGAAACTCGCGATTAAAGTTGGATTTGGTCTGGAAACCGACGCTCTCCATTACCTCAATCACCGTCTGCTGGCTGCCCGCCAGGCGCTCTCCCGCCTCACGGATACGCCAGCCATTCACATACTGAGATACGCTTTGCTGATAGAGGGCATTCACCGCAGCGGATACCTGCCGCGTCGGGATCCCGGCTTTGCGCGCCAGTCGTGCAAGATTCAGCTGAGGTTCCCGGTACAGCCCGGCCTGCATCAGTGCATCAATGCGGGCCACAATATCCGGGTCCTCTGCACTGGCCTCCCGCGTCACCTTGATCACAGGCGGTGCGGCAGGTACACGGCCTAACAACAGCAACAGCGACATCACCGCCGCGATGGTCAGATTCCCGGCTAATAACAGTCCGGGGGTTCCCTCAGCCGCCGCAAACATCACCAGCCAGGACACGGTGATATCCAGTAAGGCTACCGCAACCAGCAATAACGCCAGCAGCCGCCAGCCACGCAGTGTCAGATCACTCTCGCTCAGCGCCGCCTCCGGCAGCGCATCGCTGCCCGATTTCAGCCGCAGCAACATCAGGGCCGCACAGCCCAGCCAGATAGCGGGCAGCAGCCAGTCAATCCCCTGTGGTAGCCACAATACGCAGGCGATCATCAACAGTACCACCAGGGCACTGCGCCAGGCGCGTACGCTCTGCCCGGTGGCCTGCGCCAGCGCCAGACGACACATCAGCGGAAGTGCCGCCGCCGTGATGGGTTGCAATCCGTGCCAGACCTTTTCTCCGGGCAGCATGGTAGCCAGCCCGGCAATCAGACTGTGCATCAGACACAACCAAAGCAGTAGTTGAAACAGGTGCCCGGTGTAACGGCGCTGCACCAACAGCAACACACACACCAGACTGAGCAAGAAATTAACCGGTATCAGCATAGGACTCTATCGCGATCGAGGACGCCAGGCGCCTGTAATATCCTGATAATAGGCTTTTTCTACACGATGAGTGAATATGATGCGTTTAATTATTTCCACAATGTTATGGGTACTGAGTCTCCCCGCGTGGTGCTATTCCGTCGGCAGCCAGCAGGAAACGATCGTTGATAGCCAGCGTGCGCGTACGTTGAATGTGCGTATTTTTTATCCCACCCATAGTGAGCAGGCTCCTCAGATACAGGCAGCACGCGCCGTCTTTTCGGGGTTCTCTGCTATCGCTAATGCGCCACTGGCACCGGGGCGTTTCCCGCTGATTATGTTGAGCCACGGCAGCGGCGGTAATAACGCCAGTCTCGGCTGGCTGGCTGTTCCTCTGGCAGCACGTGGTGCCATCGTTATCGCCGCCAACCATCCCGGCAGTACCACCGGAGATTCCAGTCCAAAAACCGATCTGACCCTTCAGATAACCGATCTCTCTTTTATGCTCACCCACTATCTTCAGGCCCCACGCTGGCAGCAGGCGATTGATGCAGAAAAAATCGGCGCGATTGGCCACTCTAAAGGCGGATACAGCGTGCTGGCGCTGGCCGGAGCCCGCACCAACCGCCAGCAGATGAACCACTACTGTCAGACAATGCCACAAATGCCAGACTGCCAGTTTTACTTCCATGATGGCGTCAGACTGGAAAACACGGACGACCAGCGCCTGGCAGCCAGCTATCGCGATCCGAGAGTGAAGTGGGTGATAGCCCTCGATCCGGGCATGAGCTACGTGCTGACCCGCAGCAGTCTCGATACTATCAAGATCCCGCTGCTGACCATCGCCGCAGACTATTTTATTCGCGCCACCGGAAAGATGAATCTCGGCGTGGATCGTCTTAAGTTGCCGCTGATAACACTGCCAGATGCCGGGCACTTTGACTTTCTGCCGCTCTGCCAGCCCAGCGCCGCAGCAATTCTGGCAGACGAAGGAGAGGCATTTATTTGTGAAACCCCAACGGCGCAACGGGAAGCGATTCACCAGCAAACCCTGACCGACGTCAGCCAGTTTATGCAACGCCATGGTTTTCTCGCGCCCCGGCCCGCAGAGTAGGTTCTGTTTTTCAGGCAAAAAAAAGCCGGTTCAGAGTGAACCGGCTTCTTTATCAGACCTTTAACGATTACTCGTCATCGGCCTCAGGTGCATCGTCGTCGCTTTCCACTTCCGGGGCGATATCGTCATCCCCTTCCGCGACGCTGCCGTCGATAGCATCAAGTTCATCTTCCGCTACCGGTTCGGCCACACGTTGCAGACCCACCACGTTTTCATCTTCAGCGGTACGGATAAGGATAACACCCTGGGTATTACGCCCAACCACACTCACTTCAGACACGCGGGTACGCACCAGCGTACCGGCATCGGTGATCATCATAATCTGATCGCTGTCGACCACCTGTACCGCACCAATAACCGGCCCGTTACGTTCGGTCACTTTAATCGAGATCACACCCTGCGTCGCACGCGACTTGGTTGGATACTCGGTGTTCGCCGTACGCTTACCATAACCGTTCTGTGTCACGGTCAGGATGGCACCATCGTCACGCGGTACAATCAGTGACACCACGCGATCGCCTTCTGCCAGTTTGATACCGCGCACGCCAGAGGCAGTACGACCCATCGCACGAACAGCGCTTTCTGCGAAGCGCACCACTTTACCGGCGGCAGAGAACAGCATCGCTTCATCGCTACCGTTGGTCAGAGACACACCAATCAGTTCGTCGTCGTCACGCAGGTTGACGGCAATGATACCGGCGCTGCGTGGGCGGCTGAACTCTTTCAGGGCCGTTTTCTTCACGGTACCGCTGGCGGTCGCCATAAAGATGTTAAAGCCTTCTGCATACTCACGCACCGGCAGGATTGCGGTGATACGTTCGTTGGCTTCCAGCGGTAACAGGTTGACGATTGGACGCCCACGCGCACCACGGCTGGCTTCCGGCAGCTGATAAACCTTCATCCAGTACAGACGACCACGGCTTGAGAAGCAGAGGATGGTGTCATGGGTGTTGGCCACCAGCAGGCGGTCGATAAAGTCTTCTTCTTTAATGCGTGCAGCCGATTTACCTTTACCACCACGGCGCTGCGCTTCGTAATCAGTCAATGGCTGATACTTCACGTAGCCCTGATGCGACAGGGTCACCACAACATCTTCCTGGTTGATCAGGTCTTCGATGTTGATGTCGGCGCTGTTAGCGGTGATTTCGGTACGACGCTCATCGCCGAACTGATCGCGGATCAGCTCCAGCTCTTCGCGAATCACTTCCATCAGACGCTCGGAACTGCCCAGAATGCGCAACAGCTCTGCGATCTGCTCCAGCAGCTCTTTGTACTCGTCGAGCAGTTTTTCATGCTCAAGTCCGGTCAGTTTCTGCAGGCGTAAATCAAGGATCGCCTGAGCCTGCTGCTCAGTCAGATAGTACTGACCATCGCGGATACCGAACTCATCTTCCAGCCACTCAGGGCGCGCTGCATTATCACCGGCACGTTCCAGCATTGCGGAGACGTTACCCAGCGCCCACGGACGCGCAATCAGCCCCGCTTTCGCTTCAGAAGGAGAAGCAGCACGGCGGATCAACTCAATAATCGGATCGATGTTCGCCAGCGCAACGGCCAGTGCTTCAAGGATATGAGCACGGTCACGCGCTTTGCGCAGTTCGAAAATGGTACGGCGGGTAATCACTTCACGACGGTGACGCACGAAGGCTTCAAGAATATCCTTCAGCGGCATAATCTTTGGCTGGCCCTGGTGCAGTGCCACCATGTTGATGCCGAAAGAGGTCTGAAGCTGGGTCAGGGAATACAGATTGTTCAGAACCACTTCGCCAACGGCATCGCGCTTCACTTCGATCACGATGCGCATACCGTCTTTGTCAGACTCATCGCGCAGGGCGCTGATGCCTTCCAGACGTTTTTCTTTTACCAGCTCGGCAATTTTCTCAATCAGGCGCGCTTTGTTCACCTGATAAGGAATTTCATGCACGATGATGGTTTCACGGCCGGTCTTCGCATCCACTTCCACTTCGCCACGGGCGCGGATGTAAATTTTTCCACGGCCAGTGCGATAAGCTTCTTCAATGCCACGGCGGCCATTGATGATAGCGGCGGTTGGGAAATCCGGGCCAGGGATGTGTTCCATCAGCCCTTCGACGGTAATGTTTTCGTCGTCGATATAGGCCAGGCAGCCGTTGATCACTTCGGTCAGGTTGTGCGGAGGAATGTTAGTGGCCATCCCGACGGCAATCCCTGAGGAACCGTTAACCAGCAGGTTGGGAACGCGGGTCGGCATCACTTCCGGGATCTGCTCTGTGCCATCGTAGTTAGGCACAAAGTCAACGGTGTCTTTTTCCAGATCCGCCAGCAATTCGTGAGCGATTTTGGACATGCGAACTTCGGTATAACGCATCGCAGCAGCGGAGTCGCCGTCAACGGAACCGAAGTTGCCCTGACCATCCACCAGCATGTAACGCAGCGAGAACGGCTGCGCCATACGCACGATGGTGTCATACACGGCAGTGTCGCCATGCGGGTGATATTTACCGATGACGTCACCGACGACACGGGCGGATTTTTTATAAGCTTTGTTCCAGTCGTTACCGAGGACGTTCATAGCGAAAACCCCACGGCGGTGAACCGGCTTCAGGCCATCACGGACATCTGGCAGCGCACGGCCAACGATGACCGACATTGCATAATCCAGATAGGAGTTCTTTAACTCTTCTTCGATATTGACCGGTGTAATTTCGCGGGCCAGGTCGCTCATGGAGGCGCTTTCCTTCTGTATTATTACCGGATTCAAAGGTGCGAAAGTATATAACAAAGCAGCCATGTGTTGAATGGAAAGCGTTGCTTTGGCCGCTTTATTGCATTCTGTCCCTCTCCGGCCCGCGCCCCTGCCCATCGCAACGCGTAAACATGTATAATGGGACAAACTTTGGCTGGAGTAATAACCCAATGAAATCAGAACAAAACGCGGGTACGCAGAACGTTGATCACGGTGAAATCGCTAAATTTGAAGCAGTTGCTTCACGCTGGTGGGATTTAGAAGGCGAATTTAAGCCTCTGCACCGGATTAATCCGCTGCGCCTTGGCTGGATTGCCCAGCACGCTGATGGCCTGTTTGGTAAGAAGGTGCTGGATGTTGGCTGCGGCGGCGGTATTCTCGCCGAGAGCATGGCGCGTGAAGGTGCGAACGTCACCGGGCTGGATATGGGGGCGGAACCGTTGCAGGTTGCCCGCTTACATGCGCTGGAAAGCGGCGTGACCATTGATTACGTCCAGCAGACCGTGGAAGAGCACGCTGAGCAGTTCGCCGGACAGTACGATGTGGTGACCTGCATGGAGATGCTGGAGCACGTGCCCGATCCGCGTTCCGTGGTCCATGCCTGCGCCCGACTGGTGAAACCGGGCGGCGAAGTCTTCTTCTCTACGCTTAACCGCAACAGCAAATCCTGGCTGATGGCGATCATCGGTGCAGAATACGTATTGCGTATGGTGCCGCGCGGTACACACGACATTAAAAAGTTTATCCGTCCGGCTGAACTGCTGAACTGGGTCGATGAAACGCCCCTGCGCGAACGTCATATCATTGGCCTGCACTACAACCCGATCACCAACCACTTCAAACTGGCTCCAGGCGTTGATGTGAACTATATGGTGCATACGCACAGCGCTATCGACGCGGAGTGACGCTATACGGGCGGATGCCGATCCGCCCGTGCGATATATAAGCCTACCTTAGCACCTGACGCGAGATAAGATCGTTTTCTTCTTATCCCTGTCATCAAGATCAGGTTAATCTCATCGCATCACGCCATTTGTGGCCGTGAGGCGTCTTATTATGCGTACTTTTTCAGCGCCCCAAAGCTCAAATTATTTAACCTGAACAAGAAACCCGCGCTCGATCAAGATTCTAAAAAAAATCTCAACCCATTGACATTGACCCAGGGCCTTGAGAAACGTGGACTTAGGAAAAATGCCAGCCCCACAACCGTAATTCGCTGCGAAAATCAAGCCTTGTTAACCACGTGGAAATTACTAGAATACTCACCATATTGTTATCAAGATTTCCCTCACCCCCTATATATAGTGTTTATCCACAGAGTTACTCACAATGAGAAATCTGTGCATAAACGTGGGGACTATTTGTTAAGGACAGGTAAAACGCGACATGAATCAGAGTCTGCTTGTAACCAAACGCGATGGCCGCACCGAGCGTATCGATCTCGATAAAATCCACCGTGTTCTCGACTGGGCTGCCGAAGGACTGCAAAACGTCTCCGTCTCTCAGGTTGAACTGCGATCCCACATCCAGTTCTACGAAGGTATCCGCACTTCTGATATCCATGAAACTGTCATCAAGTCCGCTGCTGATCTGATTTCTAAAGATGCCCCTGACTATCAGTACATGGCTGCCCGTCTGGCCATCTTCCACCTGCGCAAAAAAGCTTATGGCCAGTTCGAGCCACCAAAGCTGATTGACCAGGTTACCCGCATGGTTGATTTGGGCAAATATGACCATCACCTGCTGGAAGACTACAGCGCGGAAGAGTTTGAGCTGATGGACGGCTTTATTGACCACTGGCGTGATATGAACTTCTCCTACGCGGCGGTTAAGCAGCTGGAAGGCAAATATCTGGTGCAGAACCGCGTTAGCGGAGAGATCTATGAAAGCGCCCAGTTCCTGTACATTCTGGTCGCGGCCTGCCTGTTCTCCGGCTACCCGCGCGAGACACGTCTGGACTACGTGAAGCGTTTTTATGATGCGATCTCCACCTTTAAGATCTCGCTGCCAACGCCAATCATGTCCGGCGTGCGTACGCCAACGCGCCAGTTCAGCTCTTGCGTGCTGATCGAATGTGGTGACAGCCTGGACTCTATCAACGCCACCTCCAGCGCCATTGTGAAATATGTTTCTCAGCGCGCCGGGATTGGTATCAACGCGGGCCGCATTCGTGCGCTGGGTAGCCCGATCCGTGGCGGTGAAGCCTTCCACACCGGCTGTATCCCGTTCTATAAGCATTTCCAGACCGCGGTGAAGTCCTGCTCTCAGGGCGGTGTACGCGGCGGGGCAGCCACGCTGTTCTACCCGATGTGGCATCTGGAAGTCGAAAGCCTGCTGGTGCTGAAAAACAACCGTGGTGTTGAAGGCAACCGCGTGCGCCATATGGACTACGGCGTTCAGATCAACAAACTGATGTATCAGCGCCTGCTGAAGGGCGAAGATATCACCCTTTTCAGCCCGTCTGACGTGCCTGGCCTGTACGATGCCTTCTTTGCGAATCAGGAAGAGTTCGAGCGCCTGTACACCAAATACGAGCAAGACGACAGCATCCGCAAGCAGCGTATTAAAGCGGTCGATCTGTTCTCACTCATGATGCAGGAACGTGCTTCTACCGGCCGTATCTACATCCAGAACGTTGACCACTGCAATACTCACAGCCCGTTCGACCCGGCTATCGCGCCCGTTCGCCAGTCCAACCTGTGCCTGGAAATTGCGTTGCCAACCAAACCACTACTGGATGTGAACGACGAAAACGGCGAAATTGCGCTGTGTACGCTCTCCGCATTCAACCTGGGCGCGATTGAGAGCCTGGATGACCTGCAAGAACTGGCCACGCTGGCGGTTCGCGCGCTGGACGCCCTGCTCGACTATCAGGATTACCCCATCCCAGCCGCCAAACGCGGTGCAATGGGCCGTCGTACGCTGGGGATTGGTGTGATCAACTACGCCTACTATCTGGCTAAAAATGGCGTGCGCTACTCCGATGGCAGCGCCAACGTCCTGACGCACCAGACCTTTGAAGCTATCCAGTACTGGCTGTTGAAAGCCTCCAACGACCTGGCTATCGAACAGGGTGCCTGCCCGTGGTTCAATGAAACCACGTATTCTCAGGGTATTTTGCCAATCGACACCTATAAGAAAGATTTGGATGCGATTTGTAACACACCGCTGCTGCTCGACTGGGAAGCACTGCGTGAATCCGTGAAAATGCACGGCCTGCGTAACTCCACGCTGTCTGCGCTGATGCCGTCAGAAACCTCTTCGCAGATTTCTAACGCCACCAACGGGATTGAACCACCGCGCGGCCATATCAGTATTAAAGCATCAAAAGACGGTATCCTGCGCCAGGTGGTCCCGGAGTATGAACGTCTGAAAGACAGCTACGAGCTGCTGTGGGATATGCCAAACAATGACGGCTACCTGCAACTGGTCGGCCTGATGCAGAAATTCATCGACCAGGCGATTTCATCGAACACCAACTACGATCCAACGCGCTTTGCCAACGGTAAGGTGCCAATGAAGCAGTTGCTGAAAGACCTGCTGACTGCCTATAAGTTTGGCGTGAAAACGCTTTACTATCAGAACACGCGTGACGGTGCAGAAGATACTCAGGAAGACCTGGTACCCTCGATTCAGGATGACGGCTGCGAAAGCGGTGCCTGCAAGATCTAACCCGACCTCATTCAGGGCCAGGCTTGCCTGGCCCCTACAGCATCTGGAATAAACATGGCTTACACCACATTTTCGCAGAATAAAAACAATCAGCTGCTGGAACCGATGTTCTTCGGCCAGCCGGTAAACGTGGCGCGTTTCGACCAGCAGAAGTATGACATCTTTGAAAAACTGATCGAAAAGCAGCTCTCTTTCTTCTGGCGCCCGGAAGAAGTGGACGTCTCACGCGATCGCATCGACTATCAGGCACTGCCGGATCACGAAAAACACATCTTTATCAGCAACCTGAAATATCAGACGCTGCTGGACTCCATTCAGGGACGTAGCCCGAACGTTGCGCTGCTGCCGTTGATCTCGATTCCTGAACTGGAAACCTGGATTGAAACCTGGGCATTCTCAGAAACCATCCACTCACGTTCTTACACCCATATCATTCGTAATATCGTTAACGATCCCTCGCTGGTGTTTGACGACATCGTCACTAACGAGCAGATTCTGTCGCGGGCCAAAGATATCTCCGGCTATTACGACGATCTGATCGAAATGACCAGCTACTGGCATCTGCTGGGTGAAGGTACGCATGAAGTGAATGGCAAAACCGTCACCGTCAGCCTGCGTGCACTGAAAAAGCAGCTCTATATCTGTCTGATGAGCGTGAATGCGCTGGAAGCTATCCGCTTCTACGTCAGCTTTGCCTGCTCGTTCGCCTTTGCCGAACGTGAACTGATGGAAGGCAACGCCAAAATCATCAAGCTGATCGCACGTGATGAAGCCCTGCACCTGACCGGTACTCAGCATATGCTGAACCTGCTGCGCAGCGGTGAAGATGATCCGGAAATGGCAGAGATTGCCCAAGAGTGCCGCCAGGAGTGCTACGACCTGTTTGTGCTGGCAGCCGAGCAGGAGAAAGAGTGGGCAGAATATCTGTTCAGCGGCGGTTCGATGATCGGCCTGAATAAAGACATTCTGTGGCAGTACATTGAGTACATCACCAATATCCGTATGAATGCCGTCGGCCTGGATCTGCCGTTTAAAACACGCTCGAACCCGATTCCGTGGATTAACTCCTGGCTGGTTTCCGATAACGTGCAGGTCGCGCCGCAGGAAGTGGAAGTGAGTTCTTACCTGGTCGGTCAGATTGACTCTGAAGTGAACGCTGACGATCTCAGCGACTTCGAGCTGTAAGATGGCGAGCATTACACTGCGTACCACCGGTACGCAGCTTGAATGTCATGATGAACACCCTTCCCTGCTTGCCGCACTGGAGTCGCACCGGGTGTGCGTGGAGTATCAGTGCCGCGAGGGCTACTGCGGTTCGTGCCGCACACGTCTGCTGAAGGGTGAAGTCAGCTACAGCACCAAGCCGTTGGCGTTTGTGCAACAGGGTGAGATTTTGCCCTGCTGCTGCAAGGCCGAAGGCGATATTGAGATCGCGCTGTAATGGGGTAATCGGGGGCGTTTGATCAACATCGGCTCGGGCATGCCCGCCCCCTGCGCATTCCTGATAATCGATACCATCACCGCACCACATCGGGTCGGGCGTGCCCGACCCCTACGCATTCCCGATAATCGGTGCCTTCACCGCACCACATCGGGTCGGGCGTGCCCGCCCCCTACACATTCCCGATAATTGATACTGTCACCGCACCACATCGGGTCGGGCATGCCCGACCCCTACGCATTCCCGATAATCGGTGCCTTCACCGCACCACATCGGGTCGGGCGTGCCCGCCCCCTACACATTCCCGATAATTGATACTGTCACCGCACCACATCGGGTCGGGCATGCCCGACCCCTACGCATTCCCGATAATCGGTGCCTTCACCGCACCACATCGGGTCGGGCGTGCCCGCCCCCTACACATTCCCGATAATTGATACTGTCACCGCACCACATCGGGTCGGGCATGCCCGACCCCTACGCATTCCCGATAATCGGTGCCTTCACCGCACCACATCGGGTCGGGCGTGCCCGCCCCCTACACATTCCCGATAATTGATACTGTCACCGCACCACATCGGGTCGGGCATGCCCGACCCCTACGCATTCCCGATAATCGGTGCCTTCACCGCACCACATCGGGTCGGGCGTGCCCGCCCCCTACACATTCCCGATAATTGATACTGTCACCGCACCA
>NZ_JBBGZS010000023.1:1582275-1799474 GCF_037479175.1 Erwinia sp. MYb375
ACCGCACCACATCGGGTCGGGCGTGCCCGCCCCCTACACATTCCCGATAATTGATACTGTCACCGCACCACATCGGGTCGGGCATGCCCCACCCCTACTGATAATCGATGCCCTCACCGCACCACGTAGGGGCGAGGCATGCCTCGCCCGGAGCGTTTACAGCGTTTCCACCACATCAATCCAGCCGTGTCCGGTGGTCACCGACTGACCATTCAACCAGCGGCGCAGCATATTCATCGCCAGCATGGCCACCATCTCCTGCCGTGCTTTCAGACCATGTCGGCTGACGTTAAACTTCACTTTTTGCGCAAAAGTGCCGTCCGGCGTGTGCAGAGCAAAGCCCAGACGATCGTCCTCCAGACTTCCCACGACCAGCGACAACCGGGCATGGTTCTGTTTTGCCAGCTGCTGACTGCGTGCCGCCAGCAAGCCCAGTGACTCACTCTGATGCGGCAACACGTTGCCCGCCGCCAGTGATGCACCGGCAGAAATGAGCTGCCATTGCAACAGCCCGGCGCTGAACTGCTCGCTGACGGCAAGCGTGAGCTTATGTTCTTTCAGACGGCGCGCCAGCTGCTCAGGTAAGGTTTCAAACCCTTCGAAGATCACACTGTCACCGGCAATCTCACGCACCTGCTGCCAGAACTGCTCCATCTCAGCCCTTTTTGATGCCGGACCGTTCAGCTTCAGTTCGATAATCGGCATCGAAGCGCGGTACCCCATCACCACCCCTTCCGGCAGCGCTAAAGGCTCAATATCAGAGGCGAGGTCACTTTCCCCACGACCAAAAGTGGTCATCCGCAGGCAGACGGGCGGCTCGGGCAACTGGAAACGGGCTTTCAGGCGCGGCAGGATTTGATCCATGACCATCACCTTGTATTCGGAAGGCACACCCGGCGTGAAGAAGATCCAGCAGCGATTAAGCTGCATGGCAAAACCGCAGGCGGTACCGACCGGGTTATCAATCATCTCCGCACCCTGCGGGATTTCGGCCTGCTTACGATTACTGGCGGCCATTACTTTGCCACGGCTGGCAAAGAAGGCTTCCATTTTCGCCAGCCACTCAGGATGAATTTCCAGATCCACGCCGGCTGCGGTGGCGGCGGCCAGCGCACTCAGATCATCACTGGTCGGCCCCAGGCCGCCATTCACGATCAAGACATCAGCCACTTTACTGCGCTCGGTCAGTACCGTGACCAGATCCTGCAAGCTGTCCCCTACCGTCTGACGGCTGGTCATCGGTAAGCCCTGCTCAAACAGTACGCCAGCCAGCCAGGCTGCGTTGGTATCGACGATTTGTCCGTGCAGCACTTCGTCGCCGGTCGCGAGCATTTCCACTCTTATCATGTTGTTCTCCGGGTACACTCAAGCTTTACACTGTAAGAAGCGCCCGGCAGAAATACAACGTCAATTTCCAGTTCATTAGCAATCGTTCAGACCCGCGATGTCAAACAGGCCTGCGTCTGATTTGCCAGCCATGCCTTCAGCTGCACGCGTGAGCGCTTGATCGCCCCGCCGTTATCAGCCGGTAGCGGATACCACGCCACCGGGCGCTGATACCCGGCCAGCTTTGGCGCGGCCCAGTCGGCCAGCATCGCCAGCCCAATATTGCCTTCCACCAGTGCGACCGCGCGATGACCGTACTCCGCATCGACTTTTGGCACAATAAACACCTGCGTCACCGCCGGATGGGCGAGCAAAATGCGTTCAATCTGCTCCGGCTGTACCGACTCACCACCTGAAAAGAACAGGTTATCGCGCCGTCCATCGACCTGCAGCGCGCCACGATGCCAGTGCCCACAATCGCCGGTACGTAACCAGCCGTCCTGATCCGTCAACGGTATCAGTGCACCCTGTAACCAGTAGCCGGAGGCCAGAGCGGGCGAACGCACCCAGATCTCACCGTCGACTACCCTGACCTGATGGCCAGCCAGTGGCGCACCCACGCCGGGATGTTCGTCTGCCCGCCGGGCACAAAGAGTCGATGCGGTTTCTGTCATACCGTAGCCGCAATAACAGTGCAACCCGGCGGCCTCTGCCTGATGCGTCAGTTCAGCGGGGATTTGCGCACCGCCCAGCAGTACCGCGCGCAAACTGGCGGGTAACGCAGGCTGATTCAGCAGGCGCCAAAGCTGGGTGGGCACCAGGGACGCGATGCTGCTGCGCGCCAGTGCAGTATGCAATCCCTCGTCATCGGAGATCACCAGCGTGCCTCCGGCCAGCAGCCAGCGCCAGAGGATGCCCTGCCCGGAGACATGAAACAGCGGCAGCGACAATAACCAGCGATCATCAGCTGTCAACGCCATCAGCTCAATGACCGCAGCGGCACTGTGCAGATGGGCGCTGAAAGTGTGGGCTGCTGCTTTAGGCAGCCCGGTAGAGCCAGAGGTTAACGTCAGGGTGGCGATCCTATCCGGCTGCCACGGCTGGCTGCCATCCCCGGTAACCGGACGCAACGCCAGCGTTGGCCTCTCCATGCTGGTTGTCCCGGCAAGATTGAGCATAAAGTCCGGCCTCAGCCCCGGCCACAGCTGGCGTAGCTGGGCATCCGGCAGCTGAGGGTTAAGCCCCAGCACTCGTGCCCCGCAGGCCATCAGTCCGAGCCACGACAGCACCGCCGCCAGACTGTTCGCGCTTCGTAGCGCCACGACATCTCCGGCGGCTACGCCTTGCTGCTGAAAGCCCTGAGCATGCTCTGCCACCGCCTGTGACAGCTGCTGCCAGCTGAGCGTAATCTCGCCATTATCAATCGCCAGCGACGCCGGGCAACGCTTCTGCCAGTCGCGCCACGGCCAGTCGGCTACCGTTGCCAGAGACATTGCAGCGCCTCTCTGTTCTGCACAGGTAACACACTGCCGGGCCACGCCCGCAACACCTGCTGCTGCATCAGTTGCAGCGTATCCAGCCCTGGCCGCACGCCCGGCGTCAACTCATGTGCGAGCCGCGCCAGTTGGGTCAGCCCAAGGCTGGACTCCAGCGCACTACTGATCACCGGGGTTAACCCCTGCGCTTTCGCCTGTAACACCTGATGCTGTACGCGCTGAATACTGCCCGTGAGCATCGGTTTGATGACCACGGCCACCACGCCGGGTGCGGCGGTCAGTGCGTCATCATGGTCACGCAGGGTTTCATCCCAGGCGATGTTAATACCTGTCTCGGCGGCAAAGGCGAGGCTCTGCTGTCTGTCACGGCAAGGCTCTTCGATAAACGCAATGCGTGAACGCAGCTCCGGCGACACATAGCGAGCAAAGCTCAATGCCTTTTCCAGCGTCCAGCTTTGGTTGGCATCCAGCCGCAAGGTCAGGTGCGGTAACGCCTCCAGCAGCAGGTTGACCTGCATGCCGTCGCGTATCGCCTCGTACAGGCCCACTTTCATTTTTGCCAGCGGCTCTGGCTGACGCAGCAGTTGCTGAAATAACGCGTCCGGATCGCCACTGCACAGCTGCGCCAGACGATACTCTCCTTCTGCGGGCAGGGTGTTCGTCAGCTCGGCCTGCGCACAGCTGATGCCGAACGCCACAGAAGGCCGTTCACTCTCTGCGGGCGTTTCACCCTCACACCACTGCGCCAGCCAGCTCATCGCCTGCTGCTGCGCCTGTTCAAGTGTCTCATGGCTGAACTCAGGGAGGGGGGCAATCTCACCCCAGCCTTGCGCTGCTCCCTCCATCAGCTTCACCAGCAGTCCCTGACGGTTTTTTAACCGCTGGTTTCGTAACACCACCCCGGCGTCCATGGCGACCTGATAACCGTATAACGTGGCGTGACGCATCAGGGATTACGCCGGAAGTTGCTGAAGTCAGGCTGACGTTTCTCATTGAACGCATTGCGCCCCTCCTGCCCCTCTTCTGTCATATAGAACAACATGGTGGCATTGCCCGCCAGCTCTTGCAGCCCGGCCTGGCCATCACAATCCGCATTGAGAGCGGCTTTCAGGCAGCGCAGCGCCATCGGGCTGTTTTGCAACATCTCACGGCACCAGCGAACGGTCTCTTTTTCCAGCTCGGCCAGCGGTACAACGGTATTAACCAGCCCCATATCCAGTGCCTGCTGTGCGTTATACATCCTGCACAGGAACCAGATTTCACGCGCCTTTTTCTGGCCGACAATACGTGCCATATAGGCCGCACCCCAGCCGCCATCAAAGGAGCCCACTTTCGGCCCGGTCTGACCAAACTGTGCATTATCTGCTGCAATCGTAAGGTCGCACATCATATGCAGAACGTGTCCGCCGCCGACCGCATAGCCTGCGACCATCGCCACGACCGGTTTCGGGCAGGTACGAATCTGGCGTTGCAGGTCGAGGACGTTAAGATGATGAACGCCCGCGTCATCCTGATAACCGCCGTAGTCGCCACGAACTTTCTGGTCCCCACCGGAGCAAAATGCCCGTTCACCTTCGCCGGTCAGCACAATCACGCCCACCGCCGGGTCACGCCGCGCATTATCCAGCGCCTGCTGGATTTCACTGACCGTTAACGGGCGAAAGGCATTACGTACCTCAGGGCGGTTGATGGTGATTCGGGCAATACCATCGTCCGTTTTGTGATAGCGAATATCGCTGAACTCAGCGCCGCAATCCCGCCACTGCGCCGGGGCCTTCAGCAGGCTTTCATCTGGATACAACATCAAAGCTCCTTAATGGTGATTGAGCACGCGGGCAAGTTGATGGGCAAATGCCAGGGGATTCGCCAGGTGCGAGTTATGGCCCGCTGCGGGGATAACCGCAGGAGGAAGTGCGGCCTGCTGAGCAAGCTGCAAAAATTTTTGATCCCACTCACCGCAGAGATAGCGGAACGGAAAGGTTTTTTCACGCAGTTCCGGCAGCAGGTCGGGCTGCTCTGAGAGTGAGGTGGCCTGTAACATCGCCGCCAGATCTTCACCGCGATTGTTGAGCCGCCGGGCGACCAGGCGCTGGCGCTGGATTGCGGTCAGTTCGGCAAAAACCGGCTGCTGATACCACTGGTCCAACGCCTCTTCCAGCGGTTGCTGGCGAAAACACTGTACCCAGCTCTGGTCATGCGCCCGGCGGCTGGTACGCTCACTGGGGCAACTGAGGCCAAAATGCCCGGCTTCCACCAGCAATCCTGCCAGACCGTTACCGGCGTGACGGCAGGCGTGATAGAGCGCAAGGCGTCCGCCGAGGGAGTAACCGATCAGCCAGTAGCGATCGACCTGGTGATACTGCAGCGTGGCATTGAGCCGCTGGCATACATCATCAAAACCGCTGACGGTTTGCGCACGCGAACCACCGTGGCCGGGCAGATCAATACTGAGCAGCGGCCAGTGGCTGAAATAGCGCTGAACCGGCTGCCAGTCCGTTGCACTCCCGAGAAAACCGTGCAGCCAGACCAGTACCGGACGCGTACTGTTATGGTGCCCCTGCCAGTGCGCATGTAGCATCATAAATGGACTACCTCGCTGGCGCAGTGCGCCAGGGTTTGTGCACCCTCATCACCGTCTACCACCACCTCAATCAAGGTGATGCCCGAACTGAAACCCTGTTCAACCGCCTGCTGAAGTGCCTGCCAGCTGCCTGGCTGTGCAAAACGCAAACCAAACAGTGCCGCAGCATGGCGAAAATCAACGCTGGGCGGCATGGTGAAGAAGCGTTCACGTTCAGATACGGGCGTTGGCAGCATAGAGAAGATCTGGCCGCCCTGGTTGTTTACCACGATGACCACCACCGGCGCAGAGGCCTGCTGTAACAGTGCCAGGCTATTCAGATCGTAGAGCGCGGAGAGATCACCCAGCAGGATCAGCAGCGGCTGGCCCGTGCCGCGCTGTACGCCCGCCGCCGTTGCCAGTAACCCGTCGATGCCGCTGGCACCGCGATTGCAGTACAGCGGATAACCCGCAGGAAGCTGTGCAAAGGCATCGACCAGACGAATGGCGAGGCTGTTGCCGATAAACAGCGCGCCGTTTTCCGGCAGCAATGCGGGCAGACGGTGCGCCAGCTGTGCCTCGCCAAACTGCTGCAAATGCTGTTGCAGATAGTCCCGGGTACGTTCAGCCAGCGGCGCCAGCTGTGGACACCAGGGCTGACGAGGCGCCGCAGGATGGTGCTGCAACCAGTCAGAAATATTGGCCTGAATGCGCCGCCCGCCGCGGTTCCCCGGATGGCGCTGCCCCGGTAATGCATCGATCAGCCAGTACATCTCAGTGCCGCTGTCATTCTGATAGTTGAGCAGGTTTTTTCCCGTCAGGCTGCTGCCGAACTGCACCACGATCTGCGCCTCACTCAAGGCCCGCTGTGCCGATGGATGCCCCAGCCATAAGGCCGCGCCAGGCAGTGGTTGCCCGGTTTGTGACACCACGTCACCGAGCAGCGGCCACCCCAGCATTTCCGCCCACTCGGCCACCTGCTGGCCTTGCTGCTGAGCGCTGACGCGCCCGACAATCACCACCCCAGGTTTCTGGCGCCAGAAAAACCAGTCTTCTTCAATGGGGGTATGGCTGCGCTGTGGATATTTCAGCCAGGGTTCGTTGCTGTCCCACCAGCTTCCCAGTTCATCCTGCCAGGCGAGGTAATCGTTGCTGTCAGCGCCATACAGAGGTTCAGCAAACGGGCAGTTGATATGCACGCCGCCATGCTGCTGCTGTGCCAGCAAGGTATCGATGGCCGAGACCAGCCAGCGTGCGGGGATCGACGGTGAAGGCCGGGGAAGGTTGAGTGCAGCGGAAACGTGGGACGCAAAGAGACCAGGCTGTTCAATGGCCTGATTAGCGCCACAGTGAATCAATTCGGGTGGGCGGTCGGCGCTGATGGCGACCAGTTTTTCGCCGGTCAGATGTGCTTCAACCAGCGCGGGATAAAGGTTGGCTACCGCCGTTCCGGAGGTGACAATGATCGCCACCGGTTGATGAATGGTTTTGGCCAGACCGAGCGCGAGAAAACCGAGGCCTCGCTCGTCAAAATGGGTATGACACACCCATTTATCACTGGCTGCTGCGGCCAGAGCCAGCGGCGCAGAACGGGACCCGGGAGCAATGCAGATATGCCGTATACTGTGGCGCGTCAGCGTTTCCAGCAGTACGGTAGCCCAGCGGCGATTAAACGTTGCGTGCGACATCTCTTGCTGCATAGCCACTCCAGATCAAAAATCCTGGCGCTATTATAATCAGCTGAATTGAGGTCCTTTTTGATTTGGGCCAGTTTTACCCCTGGTTTTCCGCCGTGAGTAACGTGCCCAGCGTCGCCGCTTTACGTTCAATTTCCTCCCACTCCCGCTCGGGTTCGGAGCCGCTGACAATCCCGGCGCCGGCGTACAGGCGAACGTGCGCCCCCGACACCTGCGCGCAACGGAGCACCACGGCAAACTCGCTGTGTGACTGCGACAGATACCCCACCGACCCGCTGTACCAGCCACGACTAAAGGGTTCCTGCTGGCGAATAAAAGCCTGTGCAGCGGCACGCGGCATCCCGGCAACGGCCGCTGTGGGTTGAAGGCGTTCCACGCATTGCGCATCGTCTGGTCGCATTAACCGCGCACGGATCGGTCGCCGGATATGTTGCAGATGACGCAACGGCAGCAACTCTGCGGGCATGACGTCCAGTTCAGTGACAATATCCGTCAGCCGCTGACGAATATCTTCCACCACCAGGCTGTTTTCCCACTGGTTTTTTTTATCCATCAGCAACCCTGGCTGATGCACGTCAGCCGTTCCGGCCAGGGCTTCACTCGAAAGCTGGCTGCCTTCGCGGGCATACAGCCGTTCAGGGCTGGATCCCACCAACGCCTGATGTTCCTCTGTGGCCAACATAAAATGGTAGCTATGGGGGTTAATGCGCTGGCTGGCGGCCAGCAAGGCGGCGGCAGACAAGGGGCCAGACAGGCTGAAATCGCTGACGCGTGCCAGCACGACTTTCTCCAGTTCGCCAGCGGCTATAGCCGTCAACGCATGGTTAACCCGTTGGACCCAGCCCGCTTTATCCGGGGCATGATGCACGCGATGATAATTCGGTAAGGATGTAGCCGGCTGCACCGGGCGCAAGCCTGCCAGCCAGTGCAGCAAACGCCGGGCTTCCTGCTGTAACGAACCGTCGCTGACCAGATTGATCGTAAAGTGGTGCCCTGCACTGTCCTGCTGCCACAGCAGGACAGGCAGAAACAGGTCGCTGGCGCCAAAAATGGCATTTGCGCCAAACACCCGCCAGCCCGGCGGCAATACCTGCAAGCGCAGGGTAGCCTCTGCAACTGATTGAAACCGCTCAAGCGCACCGCAGGCTGCCACGATCTCTTCACCGCTGCGCGACTGCCAGTAAAACTGGGGCCAGCGGGTCTGGGAGGCCAGCCAGTTCAGCGCATCGGTTTCGGGGGAAAAGTGCACGCTGATTTGCCGCTCACCGGGCCCCGATTCGCTCACCTGTGCGAGCTGTACGCGAAGCTGTTCTATCGCCTGAGCAAGTTGCACGCTGACCTCAATAGAAAAGTAGAAAACAGATGGGCAGTTATATTAACGGGATTGGCAAGGCAGGATATTGATCTGAAAACAGGGGAGAGAAATGAACAGACGTCCGGGAGGACGTCTGTTGTGCTACTGCCTGTTGTTCTACTGAATTAGCGACGCGCCAGCAGCAGGCCGATGACCAGGCCCAGAGTGGCGCCTACACCAATCCCCTGCCAGGGTTTATCGTGAACATATTCATCAGCACGCGTAACCGCCTGACGGGCACGCACATAGTAGGTATCCGAGGCATTGCTGATGCGGGACTTCACCTGGTTCAGTGATTTTTCCGCTTTCGCTTTAAGCTCAACATATTTCTGATCGGCCGGATCGCCCGACGACTTCAGCACTTCTTCCAGGGTTTCAGTGAGCAGCGCCAGATCGTCATCCAGGCGAGTTTCATGTGGTTCAGTCGTTGTTGCCATTTCCATTCTCCTTGGGCGAAAAATCTTCGTCAGGTAACTATAGACAGTTTTTGCCGCTCTGCTTGATTAAAACCGCCAGGAATCGACTGAGAATGGTGTGTTCAGGGAGAGTTATACGGGTCAAAGGGTGCTTATTTTCCCGATATTTACGTTAATTCACATGCGAAACCACTGCGGTAGTTAGATTTATCTGATAAATTTTGCGTGAACTGAATCATTACCCAGGCAAGCTGTCGTAACTCCCTGTAACCGGACCTTTATCCGGCGAAGCGAATGCGTGCAAACGCACGACAGTCACTACAAACTCCGTTCACCTGAGGAAATTATTTCCGGCATGAATCGAAGAATGTTTATGAAAGCGTCAATGGCATTCGCAACCCTCAGTGGGATGTCGGGTTTATCCACGTTGTTCTCCCAGGCTGCCTGGGCGGAAGACGGGATTGCCGATGGTTCCGCAAAGCGATTTGATTTTGATGTGCTTAAAAAAATGGCCGCCGATATGGCAAAACAGGCCTATGGTGGTGCTCCGGCTCCGTTGCCTGAAACACTGGCAACGCTGACGCCGCAGGCCTATAACGAAATCCAGTACGATGCCAATCATTCGCTGTGGAACGGCATCGACAACCGTCAGCTTGACGTTCAGTTTTTCCATGTGGGGATGGGCTTTAAGCGCCGTATCCGCATGTTCTCTGTTGATGGTGCCAGTCGTGAAGCGCGTGAAATTCACTTCCGCCCTGAATTGTTTAACTACAACAATGCTCACGTCGACACCAAACAGCTGGAAGGCAAAACCGACCTCGGCTTCGCCGGTTTCCGCGCATTTAAAAAACCCGAGCTGGCAAAACGCGACATCGTCTCGTTCCTCGGCGCCAGCTACTTCCGTGCTGTCGATGAAACCTTCCAGTACGGTTTGTCTGCGCGTGGCGTAGCCATCGACACCTTCAGTAACGGTAAAGAAGAGTTCCCGGACTTCACCGCCTTCTGGTTCGAAACACCGAAAGCCGATGACACCACCTTTGTGGTATATACCCTGCTGGATGGCCCGAGCTGCACCGGCGCGTTTAAATTTACCATTCACTGCGAAGATAAACGCGTGGTGATGGAAGTGGAAAACCACATTTATGCGCGCAAGGATATCCAGCAATTGGGTATCTCGCCGATGACCACCATGTTCAGCTGCGGCAATAACGAGCGCCGTATGTGCGATACCATCCATCCGCAGATCCACGACTCCGATCGTCTGGCCATGTGGACAGGGAGCGGTGAGTGGATTTGCCGCCCGCTGAACAACCCGCAGCGTCTGACGTTTAACGCCTATCAGGATGAAAATCCGCGTGGTTTTGGCATGTTACAGCTCAATCATGACTTCGACAGTTATCAGGATGTCATTGGCTGGTACAACAAGCGCCCAAGCCTGTGGGTGGAACCGGTCGGTAAATGGGGTAAAGGTGCGATTAACCTGATGGAGATCCCGACCACGGGTGAAACGCTGGATAATATTGTCTGCTTCTGGCAGCCAGCCGATGCCATTAAAGCCGGGAGCGAGCACAGCTTCTCCTACAAACTCTACTGGAGCGGCCTGCCACCGGTACGTAGCGGTCTGGCACGTGTTAATGCCACCCGCACCGGCATGGGCGGTTTCCCGGAAGGCTGGGCACCGGGCGAGCATTACCCGAACGTCTGGTCACGCCGTTTCGCGGTTGACTTTGTGGGTGGTGACCTGAAAGCCGCAGCGCCGAAAGGCATTGAGCCGGTGATTAACGTCACCTCCGGTACGCTGAAGCAGGTTGAGATCCTCTACGTTGAACCGATTGATGGTTACCGTATTCTCTTCGACTGGTATCCAGACAGTGATTCCACCGATCCGGTGAATATGCGTCTGTTCCTGCGGACTAAAGATGAAACGTTAAGCGAAACCTGGCTGTATCAGTATGTTCCACCACCGCCGGATAAGCGTAAATACGTGGATGACCGGGTTATGACCGCGGGTTAATCACGTTTGGACCTGGCCGGTCAAGGGCCAGGTCCAAACGCTATCGCTAACCAGACGTGCGCTGCATATCAATATGCGGAATATTATCCTCCAGATACTCCCCACTGACCGCCACAAACCCCTGACGTGCGTAGAAACGATGCAAATGCGCCTGTGCAGAAAGAAAAATGGGCTGCCCTGGCCAGTGGCGTTCGCAGCTATTCATGGCCTGCTCCATCAGCCGACTCCCCAGGTTCAGCCCGCGCGCCTCTCCGGACACAATCACCCGACCAACCTTCACCGGTTGGCCCTCCCCTTCAGGCATCAGAATGCGTGCACAGGCAACCAGCTGATTGTCGAGGATACCCAGCAGATGGCGGTTTTCACCGACCAGATCCGCGCCATCAATATCGAGATACGGGCACTGCTGCTCAACGATAAACACCGCGTTGCGCAGTGCCAGCAGCCGATAGAGCTGGGTGGTATCGAGTTCGCTGTGGTGCAGGTCCTGCCAGGTGATGTCCATCAACTTAACTCCTCAGACTGAAGCAAAAAAAATCGGGCCACTGTGGGCCCGATTATTACCTGTCTTGCATCAAATTACATCAGTGGCTGCGCCAGTTTCACCAGCGAAATCAGCGGCTGCGGGAAGATACCCAGTATCAGCACCAGAATCGCGGAAATCAGCACCACCACACCACCGGCAGTAAATGCCCAGTTGGCCGGCGCATCACGCTGGGACAGTTCCGGTGGTGAAAGATACAGACTGACGGTCATACGCAGATAGTAGTACAGGCCAATGGCACTGCCCAGCACCACAGCCCCGGTCAGCCACCACAAGTGTGCGCTGACACCGACAGCAATCACGTAGAACTTACCGATAAAGCCCAGCGTCATCGGGATACCCGCCAGCGACAGCATCATCACGGTCATGACTGAGGCGAGGATCGGACGGTGCCAGAACAGGCCGCGGTAAGAGTACATAGAGTCTGCATCCGGGCCACGGTAGGGGCTCGACATCAGGCTGACCACACCGAAGGCGCCGAGGCTGCTGAACAAATAACCGGCCAGATAAACGCCAACGGTTTCCATCGACAGCTGATGGGTCTGTACCGCAATCAGGGCAACCAGCAGGTAACCAAGGTGAGCGATAGAGGAGTAACCCAGCAGACGCTTGATATTGCTCTGCGAGATTGCCATCAGGTTACCGAACAGCATGGATGCCACGGCGATCAGGCTAAGAACGGTACGCACACCTTCGTTATCCGCCATTGGCGCATACATAAACAGACGCATCAGCACGCCAAAAATGGCGATCTTGCTGGCGGTCGCCAGGAAGGTGGATACCGGTGCAGGTGCGCCCTGGTAAACATCCGGCGTCCAGAGATGGAACGGCACCAGTGACAGTTTAAAGCCAAAGCCGACAATCATCAGGCCCAGGCCCGCTAACAGCAGCGGTTGGTTGATCACACCGTCATTCAGGCTCGCACCCAATGATGCGAAGGCAAGGTTACCTGAGTCGGCATACACCAGTGCCATACCAAACAGCAGGAACGATGAGGCCGCTGCCGACAGGATGGCGTACTTGATGGCGGCTTCCAGCGAGCGTTTTTGCTGGAAGGCATAGCCCACCAGGCCAAACAGCGGCAGCGAGATCAGCTCAATACCAATGAACAACGATGCCAGATGGTTCGCACTGGCCAGCACCACGCCACCGAGGGCAGCAATCAGCACCAGCAGATAGAACTCTTCACGGTTGTCCGGGTACGTTGCCAGCCACGGATAGGCAAAGGTGCAGGTGGCCAGGCTGGCAAGGATCACCAGCCCGGTATACAGCATCGAATAACCATCCACCCGCATCAGCGGGGTGACATCCATGGGTCCTGCCTGACCAACAAAATACAGTGAAAACAGCGCCAGGTTGAGACCGACGACTGCCAGCGTCGCATTGACGAAGTGATTGCGTCGCCACGCAATGGACAGCATCACAACTACCACCGTCAATCCGACGATCAGCAGCGGCAGAAGCGCGATCAATTGTTGAGGAGTTATTGTCATGGCGAATTACGGCCTTGTAGTTGAAATTGAAGCAGTAAACCACTGCTGAATATTGCTCATCGCAGCATGAGAGGTATCCAGAATCGGCTGCGGATAAACACCCAGCAACACCAGCAGGACCACCAGCACCATGATCATCAGGAACTCACGTGCAGACATCCCCCGCAGCGGCGTTTCTGACTTCGGCGCACCGTAGTAAGCGCGTTGCATCATAATCAGCGAGTACACCGAAGCGAACACCAGACCAAAGGTGGCGATGACAATAATCACCGGCACGGTCTGGAAACTGCCCGTCAGGATCATGAATTCACCGACGAAGTTACCGGTGCCCGGCATCCCCAGGTTAGCAACGGCGAAGAACAGCGACAGACCCGGCAGCCATTTGATACGTGACCACAGCCCACCCATCTGACGCATATCGCGGGTATGCAGGCGCTCATACAGCTGTCCACACAGAATAAACAGCGCAGAAGCGGAAAGGCCATGCGCGATCATCTGGATGACGGCACCCTGGAACGCCAGCTGGCTGCCCGTGTAGATAGCAATCAGCACGAAGCCCATATGGGAAATCGAGGTGTAGGCAATCAGACGTTTGATGTCGTACTGCGAGAACGCCATCCATGCGCCGTAGAAGATCCCGATAATCCCCAGCCACATCGCAATCGGTGCAAACTCGGCAGAGGCATTCGGGAACAGCGGCAGGGCAAAACGCAGCAGGCCATAGGCCGCGGTCTTCAGCAAGATCCCCGCCAGGTCAACCGAACCTGCCGTAGGGGCCTGACTGTGCGCATCCGGTAACCAGCCGTGCAGCGGCACCACCGGCATTTTCACCGCGAACGCAATGAAGAAGCCCAGCATCAGCATGTATTCCACACCGTGCGTCATTGGGGTTTTCAGCAGCAGTTCGTAGTTAAACGTCCATACGCCCGTTGCGTTGTAGTGCACAAACACCAGCGCCAGAATGGCAATCAACATCACCAGGCCACTGGCCTGGGTGTAGATGAAGAACTTGGTGGCAGCAGAAATACGCGTCTTCCCGTCAGAGGCTTTGTGGCCCCAGAGTGCGATCAGGAAGTACATCGGCACCAGCATCATCTCCCAGAAGAAGAAGAACAGGAACATGTCCATTGCCAGGAACACGCCGATTACACCACCGAGGATCCACAGCAGGTTCAGATGGAAGAAACCCTGCCATTTCTCGATTTCATTCCACGAGCAGAGAATAGCCATCAGGCCTAACAGGCCGGTCAGCACCACCATCAGAAGCGACAGACCATCCAGGGCCAGATGGAACTCAATACCGAAGCGTGGGATCCACGGCACGGAAAACTCAGATTGCCACTGCGGCAAGCCCGCCGCCTGAGTCAGTGAGTAATCTCCCTGCAGCCACAGTTGCAGCGAGAGCACAAACGTCAGCCCCATTGCGATCAGTGCAATCCAGCGTGGCAGCTTAGGCCCGAAGCGCTCCAGCTGCCAGCATAGTAACCCACCGACAAACGGGATGAATATTAGCCAAGGTAATAACATGGCGGTTTTCCCTTTATTGCGATTTTTATTCTGTATAGGGTGTGGCTCTGCCCCACCCCACTCACAAACCTTTACATCACCAGCAGCAGCGCCAGTACCACAACGGCACCAATGCTCATGGAGGCGAGATACCAGCGCAGATAGCCATTCTCACTGACGACCAGGCCCTTGTTAGCGCCGCGCGCCAGCAATGCAGTAATATTCATCAGTGAATTCAGCGGATCACGCGACAGCAGCCAGGCCACGCCGAGATAAGGCTTCACAAAGACTTTGTCATACAGCCAGTCGAAGCCCCAGGCAGCAAACCACCAGGTACTGAAGAAACGCCCTACTGCGCTGTTGGCAATTGCCGTCACCAGAGTTCGTTTACCCAGCCAAAGAGCAGCTGCCAGCAGGATGCCCACAATCGCCACTACGCCAGACGCAATCTCCAGCGTCAGCACGCTACCGTGCGCCAGTTCACTGGTCTCAGGCAACACGCCTTTCAGCGGTGGAACAATCATCGCACCAATAAAGGTTGAGAGAATTAACAGCACAATCAGCGGCAGATGGTGAGTGATCCCTTTGCCGGCATGAGCGTGAATTTTTTCTTCCCCGTGGAAGGTAATGAAGATCATACGGAAGGTGTAGAGGGAGGTCATAAACGCCCCTGCCAGGCCGGCAATCATCAGATTCAGATGACCGTTAGCCAGCGCACCCGCCAGGATCTCATCCTTACTGAAGAAGCCTGCGGTGATCAGCGGCAGCGCAGACAGCGCGGCCCCCCCGACCAGGAAGCAGACATACACCAGCGGGATACTTTTACGCAGACCGCCCATCTTGAAGATGTTCTGCTCGTGATGGCAGGCAAGGATGACCGAACCAGACGAGAGGAACAACAGCGCTTTAAAGAACGCATGGGTCATCAGATGGAATATCGCCGCGTCCCAGGCCTGAACACCCAGCGCCAGGAACATATAACCAATCTGGCTCATGGTGGAGTAAGCCAGCACGCGTTTGATATCGGTTTGCACCAGCGCGGCAAAACCGGCCAGTACCAGCGTGACCGCACCAATAATGCCGACCAGATGCAGCACTTCCGGCGTCATCAGGAACAAGCCGTGCGTACGGGCAATCAGGTAAACACCCGCGGTAACCATCGTGGCGGCGTGAATCAGAGCAGAAACCGGCGTCGGGCCGGCCATTGCATCAGCGAGCCACGTTTGCAGCGGCAGCTGTGCAGATTTACCGACTGCACCCCCTAACAGCATCAGGGTCGCCCACTGCAGCATGTGGTTATCCGCTGCAAAGTGCTGTGGTGCCAGCTCCATCATTTCGCGGAAGTTCAGCGTACCCAGCTCGTTGTAGAGAATAAACAACGCAAATGCCAGGAACACGTCGCCCACACGGGTGATGATAAAGGCTTTCATTGCCGCCGCGCCGTTGTTCGGGTTGGTGTAATAGAAGCCAATCAGCAGATAAGAGCAGAGGCCCACCCCTTCCCAGCCGAGATACATCAGCATCAGGTTATCGGCCAGCACCAGTACAACCATGCTGGCGATAAACAGGTTGGTGTAGGCGAAGAAGCGTGAGTAGCCCTCTTCTCCCCGCATATACCAGGACGCGAACATGTGGATCAGGAAACCAACGCCAGTGACTACCGACAACATGGTCAGCGACAGGCCGTCCAGCGTCAGGTTGACGTCAATTTTGAAATTACCCACCTGCATCCAGGTCCACAGCGCCTGGTTGAAGACCTGCTGGCCGTTATTGAAGAAGTCGATACCTGCATACGCCGCCACCAGCGCCGCCAGGCCGACCGATCCCATCCCCACGGTAGCAGACAGATTCTCTGACCAGCGGCCACGGGAGAACGCCAGCAGTAAGAAGCCAATCAGCGGAAACAGGATAGTTAAATAGAGAAGGTTCATCCGCGCATCTCGCTCACTTTATCAATGTTGAGGGTCTGGCTACGACGATGGAGCTGCAACAGCAGCGCCAGGCCAATGCTGGCCTCAGCCGCGGCCAGGCTGATTGCCAGGATAAACATCACCTGACCGTCGGCCTGTCCCCAGTAGCTTCCCGCCACCACAAACGCCAGTGCTGCGGCGTTAATCATGATTTCGAGACTAATCAACATAAACAGCAGATTGCGGCGGATCACCACGCCTGTCAGTCCAAGGACAAACAGGATGGCTGCCAGAATAAGTCCATGCTGTAGAGGGATCATACCCGCTCCTCCTTATTACTTTTCGCCGCATCACCCGGGCGGTTGCTCAGAACCTCACCAGAACGCTGCTCGCGCCCGATGTGGAAGGCCACCACCAGCCCCGCCAGAAGCAGCATCGATGCCAGCTCAACGGCCAGAACATACGGGCCAAACAGGCTGATACCCACCGCTTTCGCATCGATCATCTTGCCGTCGATGCCCTGGTCATTAATGCCGCTAATGGCATAAACCAGCACCACCAGCAATACCAGGGAGAGCGCAGCCGGCCCCATCCACATACTCGGTTTCAGCCACAGGCGCTCCTGCTCGACTTCCTGGCCGCCCAGATTCAGCATCATCACCACGAAGACGAACAGCACCATAATCGCACCGGCATAAACGATGATTTCCAGCGCACCCGCAAAGTAGGCGCCGAGCGAAAAGAACACCCCGGAAACGGCCAGCAAAGAAATAATCAGGTACAGCAACGCATGTACCGGGTTGGTGTGAGTGATGACGCGCAACGTCGCCAGCACCGCTACCAGACCACTAACATAAAAAGCAAATTCCATGCCTGGCTCCTTAAGGTAACAAGCCCTTGACGTCGATAGGTTTGGCTTCGTTTTCAGCGTCGCCCTTGTCTTTACCGTCGATCGCCATACCCGCCATCCGGTAGAAATTGTACTCCGGGTATTTACCCGGGCCGGAAATCAGCAGGTGTTCTTTTTCATACACCAGATCCTGACGCTTGAACTCACCCAGTTCGAAATCTGGGGTAAGCTGAATCGCAGTGGTCGGGCAAGCCTCTTCACACAGGCCACAAAAAATGCAGCGCGAGAAGTTAATACGGAAGAATTCCGGATACCAGCGGCCATCTGCCATCTCTGCTTTTTGCAGAGAGATACAACCTACCGGGCAGGCAACAGCACACAGGTTGCAGGCAACACAGCGCTCCTGACCATCCGGATCGCGCGTCAGCACAATACGGCCACGGTAGCGTGGTGGCAGATAAACCGGCTCTTCCGGATACATCATGGTTTCGCGTTTGGCAAAGGCATTCATGCCTATCAGCCAGATACTGCGTACGGTTGTCCCGAAACCAACGACAAGGTCTTTTAATGTCATGTTCTTAAACCCCTTACTGCGCCGTGTACAGAATGACTGCGGCAGTCGCCAGCAGATTCAACAGCGTCAACGGCAGACAGACTTTCCAGCCGAACGACATCACCTGGTCATAGCGCGGACGCGGTAACGCAGCACGAATCAGAATGAACATCATCATGAAGAATGCCGTTTTAATCGCGAACCAGAAAATCGGTGGTAACCACGGACCGTTCCAGCCGCCGAAGAACAGCGTGACGATCAGTGATGAAACGGTCACGATACCGACGTATTCACCGACGAAGAACAGGCCGAACTTCATCCCGGCATATTCAATGTGGTAACCGTCGGCCAGTTCCTGCTCCGCTTCTGGCTGGTCAAACGGATGGCGGTGACAAACCGCAACACCGGCGATGCAGAAGGTAAGGAAGCCTAAGAACTGTGGGATCACGTTCCACAGATGCTGCTGGCTGTTAACGATGTCGACCATGTTGAACGAACCCGCCTGTGCGACCACGCCCATCAACGACAGACCGAGGAACACTTCATAGCTCAGCGTCTGGGCTGAAGCACGCATGGCGCCCAGCAGCGAGTATTTGTTATTACTCGACCAGCCGGCAAACAGCACCGCGTATACCGCCAGGCCTGCCATCATCAGGAAGAACAGCAGACCAATGTTCAGGTCTGCCCCCATCCAGGTGGAGGTCACCGGCACAATCGCCATCGCCAGCAGCAGCGAGGTAAAAGCAATCATAGGAGCGAGGGTAAAAATCACGCGGTCGGTAAACGGCGGGATCCAGTCCTCTTTAAAGAACATTTTGATCATGTCAGCAACCAGCTGCAGGGAACCGCCCCAGCCGACACGGTTAGGCCCGTATCGGTTCTGGAACAGGCCGAGCAGACGGCGCTCACCAAAGCTCATAAAGGCGCCACAACCGACCACCACAAACAGGATAATCAGCGCTTTTACGACGGCAATCAGCACGTCGATAACTTCCGGTGTCAGCCAGCTCATTGTACTGCCTCCCGCAGATTGTCGATATTGCTACCCGCCAGGAACGGTGGAATGCCCGGTAAACCGAGTGGCAGACCGACCTGCCCTGCCTGCAACGTGCTGGAGAAGCGCACTGGCAGGCGCAGTGTTTCGCCCTGGCAAGTAAACTCAACGGCCGTGCCGACATTCACGCCAAGCTTCGCCGCATCATCCGGATTAACCATCAGGTAGGCTTCTGGCATACGCTGCTGAATAACCGGGGCGCGCTGAGTCATTTCATCGCTGCCGAACAGGTGGAAATACGGTGCCACACGCCAGACATCGTTCACGCCAGTGAAGGCCACCGGCACCGTGTCGAACCAGCCCAGCTGTGTGGTACCCGCTTCGATCAGACGTACGCCGGGATCGCCATTACGCAGGCTGCCGCCCACTTCCGCCTGGAATTTATTCCATGCCTGAGGTGAGTTCCAGCCTGGTGCCCAGGCAAACGGAATTTGCGAACGTGCTGCAGACGGCTGGTTGTTCCCTTCCATAGAGAAGGCAAACATGCTGTCTTTGTCCTGCGGCTGACGCGGTTCGTGCACGTCGATGTTGGCGCGCATTGCAGTACGCCCACTCGAACGGTTAGGTGAACGTGCCAGTTTCTGACCACGAATACGGAAGCTGGCATCAGGTGCCGCTTCTTTAATCCCAGCCAGCTGTGGCAATGCGGCTACGCAGGCATCGATCACATGATCGAGCTGGCTCCAGTCCACTTCGCGGCTGTTAATCGTGCTTTGCAGCGAATGCAGCCAGCGCCAGCTTTCCAGCATCTGTACTTTTTCGTCGTAATAGGCGGGGTCATAAACCTGGAAGAAGCGCTGTGCGCGGCCTTCCTGATTCACTACCGTACCATCGCTTTCTGCAAAACTGGCAGAAGAGAGGATCAGGCCGGCTTTTTCCGTGGTCGACGTACGCTGGTGATCGAGTACGATCACGTTTGGCGTATGGGCCAGCGCAGCGTCCACCTTCGCTTTTGGCAGGTGACGGTAGAGATCGTTTTCCATGATAATCACGGCATCGGCTGCACCGCTTTCCAGCTCGGACAAGGCCACATCAAGGGATTTCCCACCGATCAGGCCAAGACCCACGCTGTTCGTCGCGGTTGCCAGCAGGGTAATACCGACATCAGCCCCGCGATTTTTCAGCGCTTTTGCCACGTTAGCGGCCGCCTGAATCATCGCTTCGCTGCCGGAGTTAGTCCCGGAGATAATCAGCGGTTTCTTCGCCCCGGCTAATGCCTGAACGATCACGTCAATTTTGCCTGCCAGTGACTTATCAATATCCGTAACGACAGGCGCACTTTCGTCCAGTTCATGGGCAATGGCAAAACCAAGACGCGCTTGATCTTCCACCGGGGCGCGATAGCTCCAGGCGGCAATGTCATCAAGACGGGTCTGGTCAACGTTGGTCACAAACAGAGGGTGCTTCGCGTTCTGCCCGATGTTCAGGATGGCGGCAATCTGCCAGTCTGCCACTTTCTGTGCGGCAGCCATTTCACGGGATTTTCCTTTCACCGCCTGACGCACTGACAGTGCCACGCGTGCTCCGGTCTGGGTCAGATCTTCACCCAGCACCAGCACCGCATCGTAGCTTTCAATTTCGCGCAGCGCCGGAGTATGAATCCCACTGTCGCGCAATACTTTCAGCATCAGATCCAGGCGCGCCTGCTCACCTGCCGCAATACCGGTAGAGAAGTTTTCTGCACCGACCAGTTCACGCAGTGCAAAGTTGCTTTCTACGCTGGCGCGTGGGGAACCAATGCCGATCACTTTCTTCGCCTGGCGCAGCACATCCGCCGCACCCTGCATTGCCTGGTCAGCATTCAGCGCGATCCAGTCGTCACCGCGACGCTGCATCGGCTGGCGTGGACGGTCTTTCAGATTCACGTAGCCATAGCCGAAACGACCACGGTCGCAGAGGAAGTAGTGGTTTACAGTACCGTTGTAGCGGTTTTCAATACGGCGCAGTTCGCCATAGCGCTCACCCGGGCTGGTGTTACAACCGATGCTGCACTGCTGGCAAATGCTCGGCGCAAACTGCATATCCCACTTACGGTTGTAACGTTCGGAGTGCGTTTTATCCGTGAATACGCCGGTCGGACAGATTTCAACCAGGTTACCGGAGAATTCGCTTTCCAGCACGCCGTCTTCCGGGCGACCGAAGTAGACGTTATCGTGCGCGCCGTACACACCGAGGTCGGTGCCATCTGCGTAATCTTTGTAGTAACGCACGCAGCGGTAACAGGCGATACAACGGTTCATTTCGTGAGAGATGAACGGACCGAGATCCTGATTACGGTGAGTACGCTTAGTGAAACGATAACGACGGAAGCTGTGGCCGGTCATCACTGTCATATCTTGCAGGTGACAGTTACCGCCCTCTTCACATACCGGGCAGTCGTGCGGGTGGTTAGTCATTAACCACTCGACGACGCTTTCGCGAAACTCTTTGGCTTCGCCATCATCGATAGAAATAAAGGTGCCGTCAGACGCCGGGGTCATGCAGGACATAACCAGACGGCCACGGGTGTCTTCGGCATTCTGAAATTGCTTCACCGCGCACTGGCGGCAGGCACCGACGCTACCGAGCGCCGGGTGCCAGCAGAAATAAGGAATATCTAAGCCGAGGGAGAGACAGGCCTGCAACAGGTTGTCTGCGCCATCAACATCATATTCTTTACCGTCTACATGAATTGTAGCCATAGTGAACATGCTTCCGTAAGGCCCGTGCGAACACGGGCGTTAAACTTTGCTTACCAGCGCGCCTTTAACAGGTTGGGCTGGATGCCGCTAATCGCGTGCGCGTTGCTGAATACCTGGGGTGCCATACCCGCTTCAAACTCTTCGCGGAAATATTTAATGGCACTTTGCAGTGGCTCTACTGCACCAGGTGCATGCGCACAGAAGGTCTTACCCGGGCCAAGCTGGCGGCAGAGTTGCAGCAGGGTTTCAATATCCCCCGGCTGTCCCTGTTTATTTTCCAGCGCGCGCAGAATTTTCACACTCCACGGCAGGCCATCGCGGCATGGCGTACACCAGCCGCAGGATTCACGGGCAAAGAACTCTTCCAGGTTACGCACCAGCGACACCATGTTGATCTCGTGGTCGACGGCCATCGCCAACGCGGTACCCAGACGGCTACCGGCTTTACCAATACTGGCAAATTCCATTGGCAGGTCGAGGTGCGACTCGGTGAGGAAGTCCGTACCTGCGCCACCTGGCTGCCAGGCTTTGAACTTCAGGCCATCGCGCATGCCACCGGCATACTCTTCGAGAATCTCGCGCGCGGTGGTGCCAAACGGCAACTCCCATACGCCCGGGTTCTTCACACGACCGGAAAAGCCCATCATTTTGGTACCGGCATCTTCGCTGGTAGAAATCCCTTTGTACCAGTCAACGCCGTTGGCGATAATGGCCGGTACGTTAGAGAGCGTCTCTACGTTGTTAACGCAGGTCGGCTTGCCCCAGGCACCCGCAGAAGCCGGGAATGGCGGCTTGGAACGCGGATTAGCGCGACGCCCTTCCAGTGAGTTAATCAGTGCGGTCTCTTCGCCGCAGATATAACGCCCCGCGCCGGTATGCACAATCAGCTCAAAGTCAAACCCCGTGCCGAGAATGTTCTTACCCAGCAGACCCGCTTCGGTCGCTTCCGCAATGGCACGGCGCAGGTTAACGGCCGCCTCAATGTACTCACCGCGCAGGAAGATGTAGCCACGGTAGGTTTTCAGTGCAAACGCGCTGATCAGCATGCCTTCCACCAGCTGGTGTGGCATCTGCTCCATCAGCAGACGGTCTTTATAGGTGCCCGGCTCCATTTCATCCGCGTTACACAGCAGGTAACGGATGTTCATGGATTCGTCTTTTGGCATCAGGCTCCACTTCAGTCCCGTGGAGAAACCTGCACCGCCGCGCCCATTCAGGCCCGAAACTTTAACCTGACTGACAATCTCTTCCGGCGACAGGGATTTCAGCGCTTTTTCAGCACCGGCATAGCCATTCTTACTGCGGTACTCGTCGAGGAATACCGGCTGTTTGTCTTCACGCATGCGCCAGGTCAGCGGATGCATTTCGGCAGTACGCACGATCTGTCTCATTGATACTGCTCCAGTAAGTTGGCGATACCTTCCGGCGTCAGATGAACGTGGGTGTCTTCATCCACCATCATCACCGGCCCTTTGTCGCAGTTACCGAGGCAGCAGGTTGGCAGCAGCGTAAAGCGCCCGTCCGCCGTGGTCTGACCCGGTTTGATATTCAGGCTGCTTTCCAACGCCGACTGAATCCCCTGGAAGCCCGTAATATGACAAACCACGCTATCGCAATAGCGGATCACATGGCGGCCCACCGGAGTGCGGAAGATCTGGCTGTAGAACGTTGCGACCCCTTCCACATCACTGGCCGGGATCCCCAGCACATCAGCAATGGCGTGGATTGCACCGTCCGGCACCCAGCCACGCTGTTTCTGGACAATTTTCAGCGCTTCAATGGAAGCCGCACGCGCGTCTTCATAGTGGTGCTTTTCATGCTCGATGGCGTCGCGCTCTGCCGCACTCAGCACAAAAGCCCCGGTTTCATCGATCGTTTCGATCGCAATTCTTTGATCGTGCATAATTAGCGGTCCACGTCTGACATAACAAAATCGATACTACCGAGGTATACGATCAGGTCGGATACCAGGCTGCCGTTGATCACCGAAGGGATCTGCTGCAAGTGCGGGAAGCTTGGCGTACGCACGCGGGTGCGGTAGCTCATGGTGCTGCCATCACTGGTGAGGTAGTAACTGTTGATCCCTTTTGTCGCCTCAATCATCTGGAAGGATTCGTTGGCCGGCATAATCGGGCCCCACGACACTTGCAGGAAGTGAGTGATCAGGGTTTCGATATGTTGCAGCGTGCGCTCTTTCGGCGGCGGTGTGGTCAGCGGATGGTCGGCTTTGAACGGGCCTGCTGGCATGTTCTTCAGGCACTGTTCCAGAATGCGCATACTCTGGCGCATCTCTTCCATCTTCAGCATCACACGCGTGTAAGCACAGCTCACGCCGTCTCCGATTGGCACTTCGAAATCGAAGTTTTCATAACCGGAGTACGGGCGCCATTTACGCACGTCAAAGTCCAGACCCGTACCGCGCAGGCCAGCACCAGTGGTGCCCCAGGCGAGCGCTTCTTCCATGTTGTAGGCAGAAACACCTTTGGAACGGGCAATCAGCACGGAGTTCTTCAACGCCGTCTGTTCGTAAGCTTTCAGACGTTTTGGCATCCAGTCGAGGAACTCACGCAGCAAGCGTTCCCAGCCTTTCGGTAGGTCATGCGCCACGCCGCCAATGCGGAACCAGGCCGGATGCATACGGAAACCGGTAATAGCTTCCACTACGTCATAAATTTTCTGGCGATCGGTAAAGGCAAAGAACACCGGAGACATGGCACCGACGTCCTGAATAAACGTAGAGATGTACAGCAGATGGCTGTTTATACGGAACAGCTCTGAAAGCATCACGCGAATCACTTCAACGCGTTCTGGCACCTTGATACCTGCCAGTTTTTCAACCGCCAGTACATAAGGCATTTCGTTGACGCAGCCACCGAGATACTCGATACGGTCAGTGTAAGGAATGTAGCTGTGCCAGGACTGACGTTCGCCCATTTTTTCCGCGCCGCGATGGTGGTAACCGATATCTGGCACGCAGTCGACGATCTCTTCGCCGTCCAGTTGCAGGATGATACGGAAAGCACCGTGCGCTGATGGGTGGTTCGGACCCAGGTTGAGGAACATGAAGTCCTCATTGTTGGTCGAACGCTTCATGCCCCAGTCTTCTGGTTTGAAGGTCAGGGACTCCATCTCCAGATCCTCTTTCTGCTTGGTCAGCTCGAAAGGATCGAATTCGGTCGCACGCGCCGGATAGTCTTTACGCAACGGGTGCCCTTCCCAGGTCTGCGGCATCATGATGCGCGTCAGGTGTGGGTGGCCCTCGACATTGATACCAAACATCTCCCAGGTTTCACGCTCATACCAGTTGGCATTCGGGAAAATTTTGGTGATGGTTGGCACATTCAAATCGTTTTCAGACAACGCCACCTTGAGCATGATGTCACGATTGCGTTCAATGGAGATGAAGTTATAGAAAACGTAAAAATCCGCCGCCGGTAATCCGGCACGGTGCGTACGCAGGCGCTCATCCATGCCATGCAGGTCATACAGCATCACATAAGGTTTAGGCAGCTTGCGCAGGAACTCAATAATCTCAAGCAACTGCTCACGTTTTACCCAGACTACCGGCACGCCGATACGGGTTGCTTGCACGGTAAAGGCATCAGGCCCAAAACGATTACGCAGCTCGCCGATCACCGGGTCATCCTGGTGATCTCGGGTTTGCCATAACGGCTGTGCGAGATCTTGCGTGGTTAAATCTGTCATAAGTTGTTCACCATTCTGGCCTGTGATACAGGCACTCAGTGTTGGCGTCAGGTGGGTCAGCGCGATGACATTGTGTTTTTATTGCGCTTTTCATGACCACATCCATAAACTGCTGTCTTAAATTTCGTCAGGGGTACGCAGATTAGTGACTGCGATACGCTCGGCGTTCTTCCTGTCGCGCTCAGATTGCATATTGGCGCGATAAACGCCCTGATCGCTGACCACCCATGACAGCGGGCGACGTTCTTTTCCGATGGACTCCTGCAACAGCAGCAGCGCCTGCATATACGCTTCAGGGCGCGGTGGGCAGCCTGGGATATACACGTCAACCGGCAGGAATTTATCCACGCCCTGTACTACGGAATAGATGTCGTACATGCCACCGGAGTTCGCACAGGCACCCATTGAGATCACCCATTTCGGTTCCAGCATCTGGTCATACAGGCGCTGAACGACGGGAGCCATCTTGGTGAAGCAGGTTCCTGCAACCACCATAAAGTCTGCCTGGCGCGGCGAAGCACGGATAACTTCTGAACCAAAGCGCGCAACATCATGCACCGACGTAAACGACGTGGTCATTTCGACATAGCAACAGGAAAGACCGAAGTTAAACGGCCAAAGGGAGTTCTTGCGACCCCAGTTCACCATGTCGTGCATGGCATGTTCCAGCTTGCCCATGTAGACGTTTTGATGAACGTGCTTTTCCAGGGGATCGGTCACGATCTCCTGTTTTTGCAATGGGTAACGGTCATTCTCACCGTTCGGGTCTATGCGGGTGAGCGTATAGTCCATGTTAATGCCTCGCTGTTACTGCTTGTGACGGTTGGCGTGCGAGATGGTGGTAGGTTTGACGTCAAACTGACGACGGGCAGGAGCCCAATCCAGTGCGCCAATGCGAACCAGATAAAACAGACCAGCAAGCAGAACCAAAATGAAAATGGCGGCTTCGACAAAGCCGACCCATCCGCTTTCGCGAATAGCCGTCGACCATGCGTAGAGATAGAGGGCTTCAACGTCGAAGATGACGAAGAACATGGCAACCAGGTAAAACTTGGCCGACAGACGCAGTTTGGCGCTACCGACAGAGGCTATACCGGATTCAAAAGGTGTATTTGTATGCCTTCCACGGGCTTTTCCGCCCAAGAACCATGCTCCGGCCAACATCAGGCAGCAGAGACCAATCGAGACGATTAGGAAAACAGCGAATGCCCAGTGATGGGCGACGACTTCTGTGGTTGTTGACATACTCTTGCTTACTCACCAAAAGTGGCGTTTTGCGTCCTGCTCTATTATTTGGCAGTTAACACACCACATCGATTCAAGGGAAGAATGAAAAACCTTATAAATTTTACCGTCTTTAGCGATTAGGCAGTAATTTTATGTGGTTTTTTACTCCTTTAACTGACCTTTTGTCAACTTTGACAAAACTATCCGCACATTATTTTACACTCACAACACTTATTTAACATATGATGCTCAAAAAGTGGGCTAAATCGAGTCAGTGACATCATGTGATCAAAGTGTAGTGGTTAAAACCTTGTTTGGATCGTGTATTTAACAAAGTCTATTTTGGCAGGATTCGTCCTCTTTTCCTGCCCCTTAATGGGGTTATTTTTTTGATCCAGGACACAGTTTGGTGTTTTTAGTTAAAAAAATGGTCAGTTTTTTTACTGCCGAATCAATTCACTGATCGGACCAGAGGGTTCGGGATGAAGAAAAAAATCGTCGTTTCATGGATAGGCGAATTTTTGTCACCCAAGTGTTAATTGGCGTCAAAAAAAGAAGGGTTTTACTCGATTAAAGAATAAAAAAAAGGCCTTTCAGGTTAAAAAAACGCTGAAAGGCCTTTTTTACTCAGTAAAACTTAAATTCATCAATGTTTAATGATAAAAGTAATCGTTTGCGTTTACTGGTTATTCTTCTTCATCTGCAAAAGCTGCACTGTCTGGCGCAGCAGGGGTCAGGCGGTAGGGATCATTGCCGGACTCCATTGCGTTGAAGATTGCCAGAGCCAGTTCGTTATCGCTGTCCGGGTTACGGCACAGCAAATACTCGGTGTCTGGCAACATTGGCAGCCCTTCAGCAGCCCCCATTACGCGTAATTCCGGGCTCATCATCTCAACCGGACGAGCTGTAACGCCCAGACCCGCTTTCACTGCAGCACGAACCGCAGCAAGTGTTGAGGCAACGTACGAGATACGCCACGGAATGCCCGCTTCGTTCAGATGGTCAATGGCCATATCACGGTATGGACTTGGCTCATCCAGCAGAACCAAAGGAATGGCTTCTCCACGCTGGAAGATGTAGTCCGCGGCACAGTACCACAATGTTGGAGACGTACGCAGAACCTGCCAGGCGAAGTTCATCGGGCTGGAGGTCGTCACCACCAGATCGACTTCTCCCTGGTTTAACATTTCCATCATGAAAGGATTGCGTTTCACACGGACATCAATAGCCAGTTTTGGATAAACCGATGTCACGCGGTTGAGCAGAAACGGTAAAATGGTATCAGAAGTATCATCAGATGCGCCGATGGTCAGTACGCCCTGAATGTTGCTGTACATCAGGGAAGTACAGGCTTCATCGTTGAAGCGCAGGATTTTTCTGGCGTAGCCCAGTAACTGAATACCATGTTCCGTTAATAACTTGTTGCGTCCATGCCTGGCAAACAGCTCTTTGCCTACCAATTGTTCCAGACGCTGCATCTGCTGGCTCACGGCTGATTGCGTTCTGCACACCGCAGCTGCAGCGGCAGCAAAAGTGTTCAAATCAGCAACAGCAACGAAGGTTCTCAGCAGATCGAGGTCAAGATTAAGTATTGGACGATTTGCACTAGTCATGTTTTTTTCTTCACTTTATAAGTTTTTACAAACAGCTACCCTGGTGTTATTACCTTTTTTATCAATAGGATAAAATGATAACAATTGCATAATGGCTACAGTGTTTAGCAATAAAAAAATAATTACCCGATGCATTACTTTCATTGGCAGGCGAATAAGTAGTTTTTACTCTGGTAATTCTGACCAATGGTGAATGGCAAGATCGCAGAGAAAAGGTTCTTCCGTCTGATACATTACTAATGCACGCTGCACTAACCCATAAGTTGCAGGAAGCCGCGTCGTTATAGTTAATTAACGCCGACAGAACTCAAAAAGAGATGAGTTGCGGTGTCGTTAGTCTAAAACAACCCTTGAAAATTAAGTTACCAACACGCTGTAGAAACAGCGAAAAATGTTAAGCATTGCTTATTGTTTAGGGTAATAAAAATCTTTTTTTTATTACCGGAAGAACCTGCACACCCGGTGCAAAGTCTCCTGAAGGTTATCCTGACATACTGTCGTTTACTTTTTAAGCCCAAAACTGATTATTCTTATCACTAAAGTAAGATTTTATTGGCAACAGCCCGCAGCACAAGCCCTGACACTGCAAACTTTATTATTCCCACCGCACGATTATCACACTCAGTCGAGACAGCACGCGGATCAGCCCTCACTGGTCAATCTTCAGGCAACACCCACTTAGTACAAAAAACATACAACCAAATAAGCTTCACTTGACTGTTTCAGCCATCATCAGTACATCAATATTTACTAAATAATTTAATAATCACGTTGAAAAAACATAACGGATAGGACATTACGCTAAGAGTTTAAAACATCTGAATAGTCATTCACATCGGATTACACTCAGATAACAGCATGAAATGTCATAAAACAGCGATCCAGTGTGCACGCCTGCCATCTGAATGAAAAAACATCCTTTAACACACCAAAGCCTGTTGCCACCCTTCAAAAGGAACCAGGAGAGGAGTACATTGTGCAATGTTTAGTTTTCCACGGCAGGAATGCACTTCTGCCAGTCAAGGCGACAGAGATGACCCCAATTGATAAATCCAGCAAACTGGATAATGTGTGTTACGACATTCGCGGCCCGGTATTAAAAGAAGCCAAACGCCTCGAAGAAGAAGGAAATAAAGTCCTCAAGCTGAACATCGGTAACCCTGCCCCGTTCGGCTTTGAAGCCCCTGATGAAATTCTGGTCGATGTCATCCGTAATCTGCCAAGCGCACAGGGTTATTGCGACTCAAAAGGCCTGTATTCCGCCCGTAAAGCGATCATGCAGCACTATCAGGCGCGCGGCGTGCGCGATATGACAGTCGAAGACATCTATATCGGTAACGGTGTGTCTGAACTGATTGTGCAATCCATGCAGGCGCTGCTGAACAGCGGCGACGAAATGTTGGTGCCGGCTCCGGACTATCCATTGTGGACGGCGGCCGTGTCGCTCTCTGGCGGCAAAGCGGTTCACTACCTGTGTGATGAGTCTGCAGGATGGTTCCCGGACCTGGATGATATCCGCAGCAAAATCACACCGCGTACTCGCGGCATTGTGATTATTAACCCGAATAACCCCACCGGCGCCGTCTACAGTAAAGAACTGCTGTTGGAAGTGGTCGAACTGGCGCGTCAGCATAACCTGATTATTTTTGCCGACGAAATCTACGACAAAATTCTGTATGACGCCGCACAGCATCACTCTATTGCCGCGCTGGCGCCGGATCTGTTGACCATCACCTTTAACGGTCTGTCAAAAACCTACCGTGTGGCGGGCTTCCGTCAGGGCTGGATGGTGCTGAACGGACCGAAGAAACATGCGAAAGGCTATATCGAAGGGCTGGAAATGCTGGCCTCAATGCGCCTGTGCGCCAACGTCCCTGCGCAACATGCGATTCAGACGGCGCTGGGGGGATATCAGAGTATTAGCGAATTTATCCAGCCTGGCGGCCGTCTGTATGAACAGCGCAACCGTGCCTGGGAGCTGATTAATGAGATCCCGGGAGTCAGCTGCGTGAAGCCGGATGGCGCACTGTATATGTTCCCGAAAATCGACAGTAAGAAGTTCAATATCCACGACGACCAGAAAATGGTGCTCGACTTCCTGCTGCAAGAAAAAGTGCTGCTGGTGCAAGGTACAGCGTTTAACTGGCCGTGGCCGGATCACGTGCGTATCGTCACTCTGCCGCGTGTGGATGAGCTGGATATGGCGATTAACAAGTTTGGTCGCTTCCTCAGCGGCTATCGCCAGCTGTAATGTTCCCCCCAAAGAGCGGCTAAGGCCGCTCTTCGCATTTTGACGTAAGGGAAAATGACCATGACTCAAAGCCACTTCTTTGCCCACCTCTCCCGCCTGAAACTGATCAACCGCTGGCCGCTGATGCGTAATGTGCGTACCGAAAATGTCTCGGAGCACAGCTTGCAGGTCGCAATGGTCGCCCATGCTCTGGCACTGATCAAAAATAAGAAATTTAACGGCAATCTCAACGCTGAACGTATCGCGATGATGGCGATTTATCACGATGCCAGCGAAGTGCTGACCGGCGATCTGCCCACACCGGTGAAGTATTACAACGCGCAGATCGCCCATGAGTACAAAAAGATAGAGAAAATAGCCCAGCAAAAGCTGATTGAAATGCTGCCGGAAGAGCTGCGTTCCGCGTATGCGCCGCTGATTGATGAACATCAGCACAGCGAAGCGGAGACGGCCATCGTCAAGCAGGCTGATGCTCTCTGTGCCTATCTGAAATGCCTGGAAGAGTTGTCAGCGGGTAATAATGAGTTCCTGCTGGCTAAGGCGCGACTGGAGAAGACGCTGACACAGCGCCACAGCCCGGAAATGGACTATTTTGTCGACGTCTTCGTGCCGAGCTTCAGCCTGTCGCTGGACGAAATCAGCCAGGACTCGTTGTAATCCTGCCGGGCGTGGCATGCGCCCTGCACGGATATTTGGGGTCAGTTCAAGAGCAGGGCTGAAAGGAATCAATGTTTACGGTGAATATTAACGCTGCCATCGGCATTTTTATGGATGATAAGCTCATCCAGCGAGGTGAGTACCATATCCACATCTTCCAGACGGGGTGCATCAACGGGCACGTTCACGGCAATTACATGGCAACCAGCGCTCAGCCCGGAGAGAATGCCCGCTGCGGCATCTTCTACCACCACACACTCTTCCGGCTCCAGGTCCAGCAGCTGTGCACCCAGCAAATAGGCATCAGGTTCAGGTTTACCGCGCTCGACACGTTCTGCGGTAACAAACGCGGCAGGAGCTGGCAGCCCTGCCGCCGCATGACGGGCGCTGGCCACAGGCACAGAACCGGAGGTCACGATGGCCCAGGGGATGTCCATTTCATCAAGCTGCGCCAGCAACGCTAGCGCACCCGGCAACGCCACAATTCCGTCCGTGTCTTCGGCTTCCATTTTTTCCAGGGCGATAAACTCCTGCTGAATGGCGTCTGCTGACGCCCCGGCCATAAAATGGCGCAGTGAGGTAATAGCCTGCTTACCGTGGATGAAGCCAAGTACCTCGTCCGGGTCAATCCCGTGGCGATTACCCCAGTTTTTCCAGGCACGTTCAACGACCGCAAGTGAGTCGACTAACGTGCCATCCAGATCAAACAGAAAACCTTTACACTTCACTGCATCTTCCTTCTCAGGCGTTGATAACTTGCGCGATCTCATTCGCACTCAGATGGTACTGTCGGGGACAATTGTGCCACACAGCCAGCATCCGTTGATACTTTTCCCACATCGGCACCTGAGCATTAAACTCGTGGTTGCCCGCTGAAAAATGACCGTAACGCCCTTCCACATTCACCAGAAAGCGCACGTAGCCGAGGTAACGCCCTTCTGTGGCAGCATCAAAACCCAGGAATACCAGGCGACGCGCTTCAACCCCCTGTGGCTCTTTCAGATTAGTCCAGGAAACATGCAGCGCGTGATACATCTCCATCATCGCGACCAGCGTGCGGCATTCCGCTTCCGGAAGCTGGCTGAATTCATTATCCAGCTCGCGCAGTTGCAGGCCGTAACCGCGTTCGACAATGGTCTGATAGCGACGATGACGCGCCGCATTATCGGGATCAAGCATCGCCATTAACTGGTATTGATTGGAAAGAATTAAACGCTGTGCGTGGGTCATATCCATTTGGGGCTCCTCGGCCACGGGGGGCAATCTGAAAGTCGCACAAGGATCGCACAGCGAGGGGAAAGGCTTCTTTGACGCAAAGCGGGTTTACCTTCACTTCAGTGAGGAAAACCCGCCTGCATTTAGAGGTCATCGAGGAACGTTTTATCCAGCTGCTTGAACGCTCTCTTCAGAACATCAGCCAGTGACTGATACGTGGGCTTGCCTTCAACCGGGGTCATCGCCTGCCCGGCGGCTTGCAGTTTCTCACGCACATCGTGGAACCAGCCCAGCAAAGAAGGAGGCAACGGCGTAACCGAACGTCTGCCCAGCCACCACAGCCCCTGCATCGGCAGGCTACAGGCAAACAGCGCGGTGGCCACGGCCGGGCCAAGTTGCCCGCCGAGGGCAATTTGCCAGGTCAGGCTGAAAACAGCGACGGGAGGCATAATGCGGATAGCAAACCGCGTGGCGCGCGTCACTCTGTTTTCTGGAAACATAGGCGCAAGGCGTTTATCGACAGGCCACGTCTTCATATAGTGCTGCCCATGCTGGAACAGCTTAAACCAACCGACACTGCCGGACTCATTCGCCATGTCTGACCTCAACTTCAGAGATAAATATTAAAAAAAAACTGTAACTCACCAACTTTACCTAACATGATTCAAAATATTTTGTCTTTGCGAGTGACCCTGGTTATCCTGTGCGCGATTTATCCCCATCATATCGGGTACGGGCAGTGGATAACGAGCAATCCGGGTCAACAAGCGACCAACTTATAAAAATAACAGACAAGATTTAAAAAAATCTCGTAATATTTCCAAAAAATTTGCTTTCGGACAAAACTTTTCGAAAGCCTGACCTTCATCATTAATGTACCAGCTTTCATGCACTACGCTGATAGACTGTTGACTTTATTTTCGCCACTTTAAACAAATAGGACCTTCCATGTCGAGTAAGTTAGTACTGGTTCTGAACTGCGGTAGTTCTTCCCTGAAATTTGCCATCATCGATCCGGCAAACGGCGACGAATACCTGTCAGGTTTAGCTGAATGTTTCCACCTTCCGGAAGCCCGTATCAAATGGAAGCAGGATGGCGCTAAACAAGAAGCGGCTCTGGGTGCTGGTGCAGCTCACAGCGAAGCACTGAACTTCATGGTTAAAACTATTCTGGCACAAAAACCAGAACTGTCGGCGCAAATCGCTGCAATCGGTCATCGCATCGTACACGGCGGCGAAAAGTTAACTCAGTCTGTGGTTATCGATGCGTCTGTTATCCAGGGCATCAAAGATGCTTCTTCTTTTGCACCGCTGCATAACCCAGCGCACCTGATCGGTATTGATGAAGCGCTGAAAAACTTCCCACACCTGTCAGATAAGAATGTGGCTGTTTTTGACACCGCTTTCCATCAGACAATGCCGGAAGAGTCTTATCTCTACGCCCTGCCGTACAAACTCTATAAAGAGCACGGTGTTCGTCGTTACGGTGCACACGGCACCAGCCACTACTATGTGACTCAGGAAGCGGCCAAAGTCCTGAACAAACCTGTTTCTGAACTGAACGTGATCACCTGCCACCTGGGTAACGGAGGCTCTGTTTCGGCTATCCGTAACGGCGAGTGTGTGGACACTTCAATGGGTCTGACTCCGCTGGAAGGTCTGGTGATGGGCACCCGCAGTGGTGACATCGACCCGGCGATCATCTTCTTCCTGCACGACACGCTGGGCATGAGCGTGGATGCGATCAACAAACTGCTGACCAAAGAGTCTGGCCTGCTGGGTCTGACTGAAGTCACCAGCGACTGCCGTTACGTTGAAGACAACTACGCCACTAAAGAAGATGCCAAACGCGCGATGGATGTGTTCTGCCACCGTCTGGCGAAATACATCGGTTCTTACACTGCACTGATGGACGGCCGCCTGGATGCGGTTATCTTTACCGGCGGGATCGGCGAAAATGCAGCGATGGTTCGTGAATTGTCACTGGGCAAGCTGGCGCTGCTGGGCTTCGAGGTTGACCACGAGCGCAACCTGGCCGCACGCTTCGGCAAATCAGGCTTTATCAACAAAGAAGGCACGCGTGCAGCGATTGTCATCCCAACCAACGAAGAGTTGGTGATCGCGCAGGACGCCAGCCGCCTGACGGCATAATCTCGCAACGAGCCGTCAGCCCAGGCTGACGGCGTTGTTTTAGACACCATTTTATATAGCTACATATTTCGCGTTACAGGAAGGCGGCAACTGAGTGAATCCTCAGGAGCTTACTCAAGTAATTGACTGGGGTGAGCGAAGGCAGCCAACACACCTGTAGCGTGAAAAATGACGCTATAGGAGAGAATCTATCGTGTCCCGTACTATCATGCTCATCCCTACCGGTACCAGCGTCGGTCTGACCAGCGTCAGCCTGGGCGTTATCCGTGCTATGGAACGTAAAGGCGTGCGTCTCAGCGTCTTTAAACCGATCGCCCAGCCACGTGCAGGCGGCGACAGCCCAGACCAGACCACCACCATCATCCGCAAAAACTCAAGCATTCCTGCCGCTGAACCGCTGGCAATGAGCCGCGTTGAATCTCTGCTGGGTTCTAACCAGCAAGATGTGTTGATGGAAGAGATCATTGCGCGCTATCACGAAAATACCAAAGATGCCGAAGTGGTGCTGGTAGAAGGCCTGGTGCCAACGCGTAAACATCAGTTCGCCAATGCGCTGAACTATGAAATCGCCAAAACACTGAATGCTGAAATCGTCTTCGTGATGTCACTGGGCAATGACTCAGCGGCGCAGCTGAAAGAGCGCATCGAACTGACGCAGAGCAGCTTCGGTGGCAGCAAAAACAAAAGCATTACCGGCGTTATTATTAACAAATTGAATGCCCCGGTTGACGAACAGGGTCGTACGCGCCCGGACCTGTCTGAGATCTTTGACGACTCAAACAAAGCCAGCGTGGCCAATATCGATCCTAAGCAGCTGTTCGCTAACAGCCCATTGCCGGTGCTGGGCTGCGTGCCGTGGAGCTTCGAGCTGATTGCCACCCGCGCTATCGATATGTGCCGTCACCTGAATGCACGTGTGATCAACGAGGGCGACATCGCCACTCGCCGCGTGAAATCCGTGACCTTCTGCGCCCGCAGCCTGCCACACATGCTGGAACACTTCCGCCCGGGTTCACTGCTGGTGACCTCTGCTGACCGTCCTGACGTGCTGGTTGCCGCCTGCCTGGCCGCGATGAACGGCGTAGAAATTGGTGCCATTCTGTTGACCGGCGGTTACGCCATCGACGCGCCGATTCAGAAACTGTGTGAGCGTGCTTTCCAGACTGGCCTGCCCGTCTTTATGGTCGACACGAATACCTGGCAGACCTCTCTCAGCCTGCAGAGCTTCAACCTGGAAGTCCCAAGCGACGATACCCAGCGTATTGAACGCGTGCAGGAATATGTGGCCAGCCACATCGATGCAGACTGGATCGAATCGCTGACCGCTGAGTCTGAGCGCAGCCGTCGTCTGTCTCCGCCGGCCTTCCGCTACCAGCTCACCGAACTGGCACGTAAAGCACACAAACGTATCGTCCTGCCAGAAGGCGACGAGCCACGTACAGTGAAAGCTGCTGCCATCTGTGCTGAACGCGGCATCGCCACCTGTGTCCTGCTGGGTAACCCGGAAGAGATCCAGCGCGTAGCCGCCGCTCAGGGCGTTGAACTGGGCAAAGGTATTGAGATTGTTGACCCGGTGGTTGCACGCGAAAACTACGTTGCACGCCTGGTTGAGCTGCGTAAGAGCAAAGGCATGACCGAAGTGGTGGCGCAGGAGCAGCTGGAAGACAACGTGATGCTCGGCACCATGATGCTGGAAAGCGGTGAAGTTGACGGTCTGGTTTCCGGTGCTGTTCACACCACCGCGAACACCATTCGTCCGCCGTTACAGCTGATCAAAACCGCACCGGGCAGCTCACTGGTTTCCTCCGTGTTCTTCATGCTGTTGCCTGAGCAGGTTCTGGTCTACGGTGACTGCGCGATCAACCCGGATCCCAACCCTGAGCAGCTGGCAGAGATCGCGATTCAGTCCGCCGATTCTGCACTGGCGTTTGGCATCGAGCCACGCGTGGCGATGATCTCCTACTCCACCGGAACCTCGGGTGCCGGTAGCGACGTTGAAAAAGTACGTGAAGCCACGCGCATCGCGCAGGAAAAACGTCCTGACCTGGTGATCGATGGTCCATTGCAGTATGACGCCGCGATCATGGCTGATGTGGCCAAATCAAAAGCGCCAAACTCACCGGTTGCTGGCCGTGCTACCGTGTTCATCTTCCCAGACCTGAACACCGGTAACACCACGTACAAAGCCGTACAGCGCTCTGCTGACCTGATCTCCATCGGGCCAATGCTGCAAGGGATGCGTAAGCCGGTCAACGACCTGTCACGTGGCGCACTGGTAGACGATATCGTTTACACCATCGCCCTGACGGCGATTCAGTCTAAACAGGCTGAAGGGTAACAACGTTTCAGGGACAGGGTCAGGCGTGCCTGCCCCCTACAAACCCACCGTTACCCCGTAGGGGCCAGGCAAGCCTGGCCCTTTTTTTATTCTGCTGATTGCCCCCTCCGGCCACGCTGCTGACCATCGTCCTGGGCGTGCTTATCTCGATGCGCCAGTCCAGCCCGGCACATTAATCACTGTTATCACAGGAATATGTGTGGTGCAGGAATACTGCACCACAGCGAGGGTTAGTCGTAGCGGCCTGATTCGTTATTACGCGTCAACCACAACGACAAGGCTTTCAGCGAGTCAGCGGTAAACTCATCACAGCGGGCAGTGATCTCTTCCGGCGTCATCCAGAAAATCTCATCCACTTCTTCTTCCTGCATGGCAAACGGGCCGTGAGACACACAGCTGAACAATCCGCCCCATACGCGACAATGTTCATCTTCGTAGTAGAACTGGCCATGTTCGGCAAACGGCACCGCGGCAATACCCAGCTCTTCTTCGGCTTCACGTCGCGCCGATCCCAGCATCTCTTCACCGGTCTGCACTACGCCCCCGGCGGTCGCATCCAGCATCCCCGGCATAAAGTCTTTCGTCTCGGTACGACGCTGCACCAGAATTTTGCCCATACCATCGTGAACCACGATGTAGGTTGCGCGATGGCGCAAACACTGCGCACGCATCTGTACACGGCTGGATTGTGCAATGACCTCGTTATCTTCGTTAACGATATCCACCCACTCCGTGCCCTGATCTTGCTCCACCATCCGTAACCCTTTTTGTTCTGGCGCCTGGCGCACAGTTGAATCAAACGTTTTCGCGCACGGTTGCGCGATCCGCCCTAAATTAATGTTTAACGCCGCACGACGCAATCATCAATTTGTGCTGATGCGCTATGCCACTTTTGACGATTCGGATAACCACAGCTGTACAGACGCACGCTGCCACTGAAAATGGGCATAATCGGCCAGCTGTGGCGGTAACGTATCGCCGTGCAGCGCCAGGCGATTCAGCATGACCGCAAGGTCAGTATCCGCTATCGACCACTCGCCAAACAGGTTCTGCTGACCTTCCGGCAGCAGACGTTCCACGGCGCTAATCAGTTTTGCGGCCGCCTGCTGACCGGCCTCATCCAGCGGGGCAAACCGCGCTCCGGCAAACAACACTTCCGTCGGGCGCTGCTGACGAATCGGCATAAAGTCACTGCGCAACCAGGCCTGAATCTCACGGGCTTTAGCCCGTTTTTCGATATCTCGTGGATAAAGGCGCTCATAATCCGGTGCCGGGAAGCGGTCTTCCAGATATTCCGCGATCGCCGAGGATTCAGACAAATGGAAGTTGTCGACCTGCAACGTTGGCACCCGGCGCGTTAACGACACGTCGCCATAAGCCTGCTGCTGATGCTCATCGCTGCCGAGATCGACGCGCTTCAGGGAAAAAGGAATGCCTTTTTCGCTCAGGGCGACATAGACCGACATCACATAAGGGCTGAAAAAGCTGGAATCTGACCACAACAGGATCATGGGATAACGCATCAGGACATCCTTTGACGTTCACGGATAGGAACATCCTGTTTACCGACTTTTCACGCCGATGGCAATCTCCGCAATGAGGCAATTTATCATTTCAGAACAACCACCACAGCCGTTACACGTGCGCCCTGTCACACGCAATCCTGGCATCTTCACCTATGCTAAAGGCAGCATACTGTGTACTGGCTCCTTCGGAAGGATAATCCGCATGCATATTCTGATTACCGGCGGGACGGGACTGATTGGCCGCCCGTTAACGGCCCGATTACTTCAGGCTGGCCACCAGATAAGCGTGGTCACCCGCGATGTGGCCGCGGCTCGCCGCACCCTGAGTGAAAAAATCAACCTGTGGTCGGGCCTGGACCAGCAGCGTGATCTGAACGGCATTGATGCGGTCATCAATCTGGCGGGAGAGCCGATCGCGGCAAAACGCTGGAGCGAGCCGCAAAAGCAGCTGTTATGCGATAGCCGCTGGCAAATAACGATGCGCCTGGTTGAATTGATCAAGGCCAGCAGCACGCCGCCTGCGGTGCTGATTTCCGGTTCCGCCACCGGTTTTTACGGCGACACTGGCGAACTGGTGGTGACCGAGGATGACCCGGGTCATGCGGAGTTTACACATGAACTCTGTGCACGCTGGGAGCAGCTGGCGCTGCACGCACAAAGCGACCGCACCCGCGTGTGTCTGCTGCGTACGGGCGTCGTGCTGGCGGAGAAAGGCGGAGCGCTGGAAAAGATGAAGCTGCCGTTTAAGTTGGGCATTGGCGGGCCACTGGGTAACGGTAAGCAGTATCTCCCATGGATACATCTGGAAGACGCGGTAAACGGCATTCTCTGGCTGCTGGATCATCCCGCACTGGACGGGCCGTTTAATCTGGTAGCGCCCTACGCGGTGCGCAACGAGCAGTTCGCTGCGGCACTGGGTGAAGCGATGCACCGTCCGGCATTTATGCGTACGCCCGCCACGGCCATTCGCCTGATGATGGGCGAGTCAGCGGTGCTGGTGCTGGGAGGACAGCATGTGCTGCCGCAACGGCTGGAGGCATCGGGTTTTCGTTTTCGCTGGTATGAATTAGATAAGGCGCTGGCGGATGTGGTGTGAATGACGGGCGGATTTCTCTTGAATATAATATTCCCTTTCCGGGTCACTGATCGCCATATTTGATTTCACCTTGCGCCTAACTCAATGAGTAGCGGTATCTGTAGCGGAATGATTTTCCACTGGACAGGCATGATTAAAAAAGTTGATTGCCTGTTCGTTGGTCGGTCTGAATTTTCTACAGGTACTCATCTCAGCGATATTGGTGAGCTCTTTCAATGTCTGACCATTACTGATTGTGTTGATGGATTTATAGTTAAACGCTTGATTTCTAAAAAGTAATCGATTACTTTTAGCGTCGTATTTTTTACACGTGTATTCCTGTGCATGCCCGACAAGCTGTTTTCCATGCACTGTCAGAGATCATTACCTTTTTATATTAACAATGCGGAATTAATTTTGAGCGATCACAATGCAGTCAACACCAGGAGTACAGGCTTCGCCCTGCTGTCACTTGCCCTCGGGGGATTTGGTTTAGGAACCGGTGAATTTGTTATCATGGGACTTCTCCCTGATGTCGCCCATTCGCTGAATATCACTGAGCCTCAGGCCGGGAATGCCATTGCCAGCTATGCGTTGGGCGTGGTGGTAGGCGCACCGATTATTGCCGTGCTCACTGCCCGTATGAACAGAAAAATCCTGTTGATTGCTCTGATGTTTATTTTCTTTATCGGTAATCTTGCTACCGCACTGGCCGGTAACTACCCGACACTGGTCGCTGCCCGGTTTATCGCCGGCCTTCCTCATGGTGCTTACTTTGGTATTGCCTCACTCGTTGCGGCCTCACTGGTGCCTGCGGATAAACGCGGTAAAGCCATCAGCCTGGTGATGCTGGGCCTGACGGTCGCCACGCTGGCGGGTGTGCCTCTTGCCGCCTGGTTAGGGCAGTTTTTCTCCTGGCATATCGCTTTTGCTTTTGTCGGTGCAATAGGCTTGAGCACCTGCCTGATGATAACAATGTTAGTTCCTGCGACAGCAAACCGTTCCGATGCTCATCCGATGAAAGAACTCACGGCGCTGAAAAATTCGCAGGTGCTGATGACCCTGCTGACAGGCGCAGTGGGTTTTGGCGGCATGTTTGCCATATTCACCTATATTATCCCCACGCTAAAAAACCTCGCGGCATTGCAGGACAACCTCGTCCCCTGGGTCATGGCTGCCTTTGGATTGGGAATGATCGTCGGTAACCTTGTTGGCGGGCGTCTCGCCGATCACAACCCGCTTAAGGTCATTGGCGGCGCTCTGGTCTGGAATACCCTGATCATGGTCCTGTTCCCTTTCCTTGCAGGGCACGTGTTCACCGGCCTGTTGGCGACCTTCCTGGTCGGGACATCATCGGTATTGCTTCCCTCGATTCAGATCCGCCTGATGGATGTGGCAAAAGAAGCACAAACACTGGCGGCCGCCATGAATCACTCTGCGCTGAATATTGCCAACGCGATGGGGGCTTATCTGGGAGGGGTGGCGATTACGATGGGGTTCGGGTGGATCTCAACGGCGTATGTCGGCATCGCACTGGGTCTCTCAGGCATACTGGTTTACGTTATGACCGCAACACATGCCTCACGGTGGGTATTGTCCGCAGAGAATAAGCGCTGACATTCAGCACGGGTCGATCGGAAAAAATGATCGACCCCTGGGTGATGTATGCAGGCATCAATTCGTTGTGGCCGCCCCTCTGTTCCGGTCGGCCAGTAACGCCGATCTCCCCCCAGCCAGGGTCGATCGGAAAATCATCACGCCTACTTGAGTGCCCCTGACAAAAACTGTTGCAGGCGGGTACTCTTCGGATGATTAAAGACCTCTTCCGGTGGCCCTTCCTCTTCTATCTTGCCCTGATGAAGGAAAATCACATGGTTCGACACGTGGCGGGCAAATTCCATCTCATGGGTCACCACCACCATGGTTTTACCCTCCTCCGCCAGCTTCTGCATAATGCGCAGCACCTCCCCCACCAGCTCCGGGTCCAGCGCTGATGTCGGTTCATCAAACAGCAACACTTCAGGCTCCATCGCCAGCGCACGGGCGATAGACACGCGTTGCTGCTGACCACCTGACAAGTGTACCGGATACTTTGCCCGTGCACGCTCGTCAATCCCGACCTTATCAAGGTAACGAATGGCACGTTCACGCGCTTCCGTTTTACTCAGGCCCAGCACCTGCACCGGCGCTTCCATCACATTCTCCAGCACCGTCATATGGCTCCACAGGTTAAAGTGCTGGAACACCATCGTCAGGCGGGTGCGCAGCATACGCAGCTGCTCTTTGTTGGAGACTTTCAGCTGGCCATCAACATCACGTACCAGAGTGATATTTTGGTTATTCACCGAGATCGTACCTTCACTCGGTTTTTCGAGGAAATTAATGCAGCGCAGGAAGGTACTTTTCCCTGAGCCGGAGGAACCAATGATACTGATCACATCCCCGGCGTTCGCCTGGAGTGAAACACCCTTTAGCACTTCATGTTCACCGTAACGTTTATGCAGCTCGGTGACGCTTAATTTATTATCAGCCATAGTGTTGTTACTCAATGTGACGATGAAGGTTTAACGTGCGCCAGCCAGCGTTTTTCCGCTTTACGGAACAGACTAATCAACACATAGGAAATAATCAGATACAGCACGGCCGCAATGCCAAAGGCAATAAACGGTTGATAGGTGGCCGAGTTAATATCGCGTGCCACTTTCAGCAAGTCGGGCACCGTGGCGGTAAACGCCAGCGCCGTGGAGTGCAGCATTAAAATCACTTCATTACTGTACGCGGGCAGCGCGGAGCGCAATGCGGAAGGCATGATAATGCAGCGATACAGTTTAAAGGTGGAGAAACCGTAAGCGCGCGCCGCCTCGATCTCACCATGCGGCACCGAGCGAATCGCTCCGGCAAATATTTCCGTGGTGTACGCACAGGTGTTCAGCGTCAATGCCAGTAGCGTACAGTTCAGTCCACTGCGGAAGAATGCATTCAGCAGGTCCGTACCTTTAACGATTTCCAGCGTGTACATACCGGAGTAAAACACCAGCAGCTGCACATACAGCGGCGTACCACGAAACACATAGGTAAACAGCCATACCGGAAAACGGATCGCCCTGATGGGAGACACACGTGCAATCGACAACAGCACCGCCATACACCCGCCCAGCACAACGGACACCACCAGCAGCCACAGCGTGATCGCCACGCCAGAGAAGCGGTAACCATCCGTCCACAGCAGGGCTTTCCAGTACTCCTGAATAATCTCAATCATAGGTCAGCCCTTTTTACACCCACCGTATAACGGCGTTCCAGCCACCACAGCACACCATTGGAGAGCGTGGTAAAAATCAGATAGATGACACCTGCAACAATCGCGAAATAGAAGGGTTCCCAGGTCGATTTCCCTGCCAGCTGTGTTGCTTTCACCACATCTTCCAGCCCCAGCAGTGAGACCAGCGCCGTCGCTTTCAGGATCACCTGCCAGTTGTTGCCGATACCCGGTAGCGCAAAGCGCATCATCCCTGGGAACAGCACACGGCGGAAGGTTTGAGAACGGGTGAAACCAAAGGCGGTCGCGGCCTCAATCTGCCCTTTTGGCACGGCCATATAGGCGCCACGAAATGTTTCGGTGAAGTAGGCTCCGTAGATAAAGCCCAGGGTGATAATCCCGGCCACCATCGGATCAATATCAAACTGTGACAGGCCGAAGAAGTCGGTTACCTGATTCAGCGCAATTTGCAGACCATAGAAAATCAGCAGCATCAGGACCAGATCCGGAACCCCACGGATGAGTGTTGTGTAGCCTTCAAAAATAACCACCAGCAGGCGACTGTTGGAGAGCTTGGCCCCGGCGCCAATCAACCCCAGCACCACGGCAAACACCACTGAGCTAAGGGCCAGCTCGAGTGTTACCATTGCGCCTTTAAATATCACTTCAGAGTAGCCGTACAGCATAGGCAATATCCTGTTCTTATGATTCTAACTTCACGTTTACGCCATCGGCATTAAACGCGGCCCCACTGCATGACACAGTGAGGCCTGCAGACAGGGTTTTACTTAACCGCCGTACACATCAAAATCGAAGTATTTTTTCGCTAACTTGTCGTAAGTACCATCTTTGCGGATTTCATCAAACGCTTTATCGATAGCCGCTTTCAGCTCAGGGTTCTCTTTGCTGAGGCCGATCCCGGTACCAACACCAAAGATTTTTTCATCTTTAACAGCCGGGCCTGCAAACGCATACTCTTTGCCCGCAGGCTGCTTGAGGAAGCCCTCGCTGGCAGCCACTTCATCCTGGAACGCGGCATCAATGCGGCCCGCAGTCAGATCCTGATACACCAGATCCTGGTTAGCGTATGGCGTCACAGTCACGCCTTTTGGACGCCAGTTTTCGTTCGCGTAGGTTTCCTGAGTGGTCCCCTGCAACAGACCGATGGTTTTGCCTTTCAGCGCTTCCAGCGTTGGCTGAATTTTCGAACCTTTCGGTGCGATCAGGCGCGAGTTAGCCGCATACAGTTTTTCAGAGAAGGCGATCTCCTGCTGGCGTTTTTCGGTGATCGACAGGGAAGAGATGATGGCATCGATCTTCTTCGCTTTCAGAGAAGGGATCAGCGCATCGAAGTCGCTTTCAACAAACGTACATTTGGTTTCCATACGCTTACAAATTTCGGTCGCCAGATCGATATCAAAACCGACCAGCTGCCCCTGAGCATTTTTCATTTCGAACGGTGCATACGTTGGGTCGGTACCAATACGCAGCGTTTTTGGACCCGCAGCAAATGCGCTGCCTGCAGCTGTAATTGACATTAACAGGGAGAGAGCCAGGACCTGCTTTTTCATACATTACCCCAATTTAAATATTATTTTTAATGGTTCGTGATGTGTTTGCACAGTGACTTACACAATACAATTAGCAGGTTCCGTGCCACATTTTGTGGCAAACCGCTGTTTATATTGCAAGATGCTTCAGGCACTGTGATTACTCAGTTTGCAGGAAAATTTATAGCAGGTTTGTCGGCAGACCGAAGCAACAATGTTTCATTTTGGTGCGCAACTTGCACGAAAAGCGATTCAGCACCAACAAGCGCACCAAAATGGTGCGTTATATTCCCCGTTATGCACCTTGCCAGCGCGTAAACAGGTCTTCATCCAGTTCGATATCAAACTGGTCGAGTACCCGATTAACGGTCTGATCGACAATATCCATCACACTCTGTGGGCGATGATAAAAAGCGGGCACCGGCGGCATAATAATGGCCCCCAGTTCTGCGGCAGCGGTCATCGTACGCAGATGGCCAAGATGTAACGGGGTTTCACGCACACACAGCACCAGTCGGCGCCGCTCTTTCAGCACCACATCAGCGGCCCGGGTCAGCAGGCCATCGCTGTAGCTGTGAACAATACCTGACAGGGTTTTCATTGAGCAGGGAAGGATCGCCATACCCTCGGTTTTATAAGAACCCGAGGAGATACTGGCAGCAATATCGCGCACATCGTGGACCACATCCGCCAGCGCCTGGACTTCACGCAGCGTATAGTCACTTTCCAGCGCCAGCGTCTGCCGCGCAGCCTGGCTCATTATCAGATGGCTCTCTACCCCGCTCACCTGCTGCAAAATTTGCAGCATGCGAATGCCATAAATCACACCGCTGGCGCCAGAGATGCCAATAATGAGTCGTTTGATACCAAATCCTTCAAAAAAAATGGGCCGGAATTGCTTCCGGCCCATCTTAGCCTATTTACCCTGAATCATTCGAGTTAGATGCAGCCAACGCACTTATCACTCGAAGTACGACGGGTATCAGCCTTCGTTGTGCATCTCGAGATTTTCCACTTCATTCTGACGCTGCATCGCTTTCGCGTCGTCATTACGCAGAGATTGCAGGTACTCGAGGTACTGCTGGTCCACGTCTTTAGTGACGTAGATACCATCAAATACCGAGCACTCAAACTGGGCAATATCCGGGTTCTCTTCACGCACCGCTTCAATCAGGTCGCTCAGGTCCTGGAAAATCAGGGCATCTGCACCGATCAGCTGGCGGATCTCTTCTACTTCGCGGCCGTGAGCAATCAGCTCAGTGGCGCTTGGCATATCAATGCCATAGACGTTCGGGAAGCGAATTTCCGGTGCCGCAGACGCGAGATACACTTTCTTCGCTCCGGCTTCACGTGCCATTTCGATGATCTGCTCAGAGGTGGTACCGCGCACGATGGAGTCATCCACCAGCAGCACGTTTTTACCCCTGAACTCAGCACGGTTAGCATTCAGCTTACGGCGAACCGCGCTGCGACGCAGGTGCTGACCTGGCATGATAAAGGTACGGCCGACATAACGGTTTTTCACAAAGCCCTGACGGTAGGGCTTGTCGAGAATACGCGCCATCTCCAGTGCGATATCGCAGGAGGTTTCAGGGATTGGAATCACCACATCGATATCCAGATCTTCCCACTCGCGGGCAATCTTGGCACCGAGTTTGGTGCCCATACGCACGCGGGCGCTGTACACCGAAATCTTATCGAGGAACGAATCCGGGCGCGCAAAGTAAACGTACTCGAACAGGCACGGATTCCACTTTGGATTTTCAGCACACTGACGGGTGGACAGCTGGCCTTTCACGGTCACATACACCGCTTCACCCGGTGCCACATCGCGCAGGAACTCAAAGCCAAGGGTATCCAGCGCCACGCTCTCTGAAGCCACCATATACTCGATACGGCCATCAGCCATCGCGCGTTTGCCGATCACCAGTGGACGAATACCGTTAGGATCGCGGAATGCCACCAGACCGTGGCCGATGATCATCGCCACGCAGGCATACGCACCGCGAACGCGCTGATGCACCGCGGCAACGGCGGAGAAGATGTTCTCTGCTTCCAGCGGGTCATGCTGGAAACGATCCACTTCCTGCGCAAAGATATTCAGCAGGATTTCAGAATCAGAGGTGGTATTCACGTGACGACGACCCGTTTCGAACAGCTCTTTACGCAGTTCGTGAGCGTTGGTCAGGTTGCCGTTATGGGCAAGAGTAATACCGTAAGGGGAGTTTACGTAGAATGGCTGGGCTTCAGAAGCGCTTGAGCTTCCTGCCGTGGGGTAACGAACATGGCCGATACCCATATTGCCTTGCATACGTTGCATGTGGCGGGCTTCAAATACATCGCTAACCAGACCGTTTGCTTTGCGCAGACGGAAGCAATTCAATGCATCAATGGTAACGATGCCTGCGGCATCCTGCCCACGGTGCTGAAGCACCGTTAACGCGTCATAAATCGACTGGTTGACCGGTGCAAAACCGGCGATCCCGACAATACCGCACATATTGACATTTCCTCATAAGCCGCAACCCCGGTTCGATTACCGGGGCAAAAAACTCGACGTGCTTTTCAGGTAATCAAAAAACCACCTGATAATACTACTGAACTGAGGGATTAGCTGGGACTGTTGCCAGTCCGGACTCTTAGAAAAACCGGTGAATGTGTCGAGGAAAAACAGCATGGCTGAAACGATCAGCACACCGCGTAATGCCCCAAAACAGACGCCAAGGACTCTGTCGGTTCCCGACAGGCCGGTTTTTTCAACCAGCGAACCAATAACGTAGTTAACAATGGCCCCGACAATCAGGGTAGCAATGAATAACACCGCCACGGCGATTCCATTTCGAACCAGTTCGTCTTCAAATCCTGTGAACCAGACGGCAAGGAAGGAGTAGTAATGACTGGCGACAAAAAATGCGCAACCCCAGGTGACGAGAGAAAGAGCTTCCCGAACAAACCCTCGGATCAGGCTAACAAGAGCCGAAAAACCAATAACCGCAATAATGACGTAATCTATCCAGACCATGAACGCTTCCAGTGACCATGCCCCTGTATCAGCTGCTCTCCCCTTGTAAGCACAGGTGCAAGGGGATACTGCCTCAGTTCGGGGCGAATTCTAACAGAAAAAGAAAACGTTTGCGTAGCGTTTTACTGACGCGATTTAAATAAACGAGAACGCTTAAAAAAACCCCTTCCGGACACCGATTTCACCGGCCCGGCCCCCACCACGCAATACCTTGATTTGCCAGCATCATCACGCACGACGCCCGGAGTGACGAGGTGTCGGCTCCGGGCGCGGGGTGATCATAGCTATCGCAATAATAGTCCGTCGCTGAGAGAAACAACGGACCAGAACGGCTTATTTAACACTGTACGGTTTAACAACGCCGCCCAGCCCCGAGATCCCCTGCAATGTGCCAACGGCAGCCTGCATTTTCGCTTTCGAGGCATCCGGCCCCACGTAAATACGGGTAATTTGCCCCTGCACCGGCGTGGACGGAACGGTAAAGGCACGGTAGCCCGACAGGCGCAACTGTGCGACGATCTCATTCACTTTTGCCGCATTTTTCAACGCCCCAAGCTGTACAACCCAGGCCTGCCCTGATGGCGCTGATTCCGCCGCGGGTGGCTGGCTCTCAACAGGCGCCTCCACTTTCGGCTCAGGCTTCTCAACCGGTTTCGGTTTTTCAACAGGTTTAGGCTTCTCGATCGGTTTTTCAACCGGTTTAGGCTGCGGCTTCGGCTTTTCCACCACTTTCGGCGGTTGCTGCTGCGCAGGCTTCACCGGCGGCGGCGTTACTACCGTTGGCTGGTTATGAGACTGCGGCGCGGTGGAGCCGCTGTCGGCCTGCGAGGAGTTGTCATTATTAGCATTGCTACCCGCACTGATCGCCGCTCCTGCCCCTTCCGGCGGCTGTGCCGGTAAAGTCTGCGTCACAGGCGGAACCAGATCGGTTTCCTGCTGGTCTTCGGGTTTCGGCACAAGAGGAATCGCCGCAAACTCTTCTTTATAGTGCTTCTTTTTACCATCGAGCAAACCGGGCAGCACAATCACACCCAGCGCCACAATGATAATGGTTCCGACTAAACGGTTTTGAAACTTACTTGCCACTGCCGTTCTCCGTTTCCATCGTTTCCATGACCTGTGCCACGGTGTGGAACGAACCACACACCAGCACAATATCCTGTTCGGTTGCCTGTTGCAGTGCCTGTCGCCAGGCAAGCTCTACCGATCCAAACGCCTGCGCGCCCTCAAGATGCACCATCAGCTGTTCAGCGGTGGCACCGCGCGGGCCGTCAAGCGGCGCACAGTACCAGTAATCCACCTGCGGTGTGAGGCACGCCAGCGTACCGGCGATGTCTTTATCGTGCAGCATCCCTACCACCGCATGAACCTTGCCGTTGCGTGGCACTTCTGCCAGGCGCCCCGCCAGATAGCCTGCCGCATGGGGGTTGTGCGCAACATCGAGGATCACCCGCGGTGATTCGGCGACCGTCTGAAAACGACCGGGCAACATGGCCTGGTGCAGTGAACGACGGATTATTGCCTCATCAACGTTAAGCGGGGATGCACGCAGCGCCGCAAGTGCGGTAGCCGCATTCGGCAATGGGACTTGTGGCAACGGCAGCTGCTCCACAGTGCCGTGGGCATCGCGGAAAGACCAGCTGTCATGAGTTACGCTGTATGACCAGTCGCGGTCGCGCTGCAACAGCTGTGCGCCCTTCTCTGCGGCCACATCCGCGATGGTGTGCGGCATATCCGGCTCACCCACTACGGCAGGTTTCCCCGCGCGGAACACCCCGGCTTTCTCCCGGCCGATGCTTTCGCGATCCGGCCCGAGCCAGTCGGTATGATCCAACGCAATACTGGTTACCACGGCGACATCGGCATCCACAATATTGGTGGCATCAAGACGCCCGCCCAGCCCGACTTCAAGGATCACCACATCCAGCTTCGCCTCAGCAAACAGCCACAGCGCCGATAGTGTGCCGTACTCAAAGTAGGTCAGCGTGGTGTCACCCCGGCCCGCTTCAATGGCCGCAAAGGAGGTGGTATGCGCTGACTCCGCCAGTTCTTCACCCTGAATGCGCACCCGTTCGGTGTAACGCACCAGATGCGGCGAACTGAAAACGCCCACGCGATAGCCCGCCGCCATCAGCACCGTTTCAAGGGTTCGGCAGGTGGTGCCTTTACCATTGGTTCCGGCGACGGTGAAAACCACAGGGGCTGGTGTCAGAAGGTCGAGAGAAGAGGCAACGCGCCGGATACGATCCAGCCCAAGTTCGATAGCCTGAGCGTGTAAATGCTCAAGATAATAAAGCCACGAGGCAAGAGGCGACGTGGCTTGAGGAAGATTATCCATGTGTCCCGTTCACAACGTTACGGTTCATTGGTGAAAGGGACGCAGGGTCCCTTTCTCATCATCGGTCAGGCCTCGTGGCTCTGGGATGCGTCAGCAGGCGCTTCTTTGACAATATCTTCCTCAGGTGCAGGCAGATTCATCATTTTCGCCAGCACACTGGCCAGCTTGAAGCGCATCACTGGACGGCGGACGATCATGTCAATCGCGCCTTTTTCGATCAGGAACTCACTGCGCTGGAAGCCCGGCGGCAGTTTTTCGCGCACGGTCTGCTCAATTACGCGTGGACCCGCGAAGCCGATCAGGGCTTTAGGTTCCGCAATGTTCAGATCGCCCAGCATCGCAAAGCTGGCAGAAACGCCGCCCATAGTTGGGTCGGTCAGAACGGAGATATAAGGCAGACCACGTTCCTGCATCTTCGCCAGTGCTGCACTGGTTTTTGCCATCTGCATCAGCGACATCAGCGCTTCCTGCATACGGGCACCGCCTGACGCAGAGAAACAGATCATCGGGCAGTTATCTTCCAGTGCCTGCTCAACCGCACGCACGAAGCGCGCGCCCACCACGGAGCCCATTGAGCCGCCCATAAAGGAGAACTCAAACGCGGCGGCAACAACCGGCATCCCGTGCAGGGTACCTTTCATCACAATCAGCGCGTCGGTTTCGTTGGTTTCTTTCTGAGCCGCAACCAGACGATCTTTGTATTTTTTTGAATCCCGGAACTTGAGCACATCTTTTGGTTCCAGTTCGCTGCCCAACTCAATCAGTGAGCCTTCGTCCAGCACGCTGTGCAGACGATCGCGACCGTGCATGCGCATGTGATGGTCGCATTTAGGGCAGACTTCCAGATTACGTTCCAGCTCGGCGCGGTAGAGAACCTGCCCGCAGCTATCACATTTTGTCCAGACCCCTTCAGGAATGCTTGCTTTACGCGATGGGGTGATGGTGCTCTTATTGAGAATTCGTTCAATCCAGCTCATTGATGACCTTTCTGTTTGAACCTGGCGCTCCTGCTGGGGAGCGCCAGTTTTTCTTTTTCCACGCAGCGACCTGTAGCCGCAGCGCAAACCATAATTTATCGCTCATTAAACCATAACCGCCCGTGACTGTGGATAAAAATCTGGTCGGGGGGTGCAAGCCTGAGGATTTATTTTATTGCTGTTTCTGCTGACGCGCCGCGCGGCGATGACGTACCACTTCAATCACCCCTGGCAATACGGACAGCAGGATAATCGCCACAATCAACAGCTTAAGGTTTTCCTGCACCACCGGGAAATTACCAAACAGGTAACCCGCATAGGTAAACAGCAGCACCCACAGCAGTCCGCCCACCACGTTGTATAAGGCAAAATGACGATAGGACATCTTGCCCATTCCCGCCACAAACGGAGCGAAAGTACGGACGATCGGCACGAAGCGCGCCAGAATAATGGTTTTCCCGCCGTGACGCTCATAAAATGCATGGGTTTTATCAAGATAGCTGCGACGGAAGATTTTTGAATTGGGATTACTGAACAGCTTATCGCCAAACAGCCGCCCGATCGTGTAGTTCACCGCATCACCCAGAATTGCCGCCACCACCATCAGTGCCACCATCGTATGCACATTCAGATCATTGCCTGGCAGTGCGGCCAGCGCCCCCGCAACAAACAGCAGGGAATCCCCTGGCAGGAATGGCGTCACCACCAGACCGGTTTCACAGAACAGGATCAAAAACAGAATGGCATACACCCAGACACCGTACTGGGCAACCAGCTCCGCGAGGTGGACGTCGATATGCAAAATGAAGTCGACAACAAAACGAATCAATTCCATACAGGCTTCCTTTAAAACTCCAGGCCAGGGTTAATCCCCGAGGAACAGTGGTCCCATCGGTGGACGGGGTAGTTCAAAACGGGCGGGATAGTCGACCGCGACCAGATACAGACCCTCTGCCCGCCCTGTCGCCGCTGCCAGCTTGCGGTCTTTTGCCGCCAGCAACTCTGCTATCCAACTTTCAGGCTGATTTCCACAACCCACTTCCATCAGACTGCCAACAATGTTGCGCACCATGTGATGCACAAACGCATTGGCTTTAATATCAACCACTACATACGCGCCGTGGCGGCTGACGTTCAGATGCATCACATTACGCATTGGCGTACGTGACTGGCACTGCACGGCACGGAACGAGGTAAAGTCATTCTCGCCCAGCAGGCACTGCCCGGCACGCTGCATTTTTTCCACATCCAGCGGATGATAAAAATGCGTGATGCCACCCCCGAGGATTGCCGGCCGCAGCCGCTGGTTATAAATCATATAACGGTAACGGCGAGCCGTGGCGCTGAAGCGGGCGTGGAAATCATCCGGCACCGCTTTCACCCAACGCACGGCAATATCCGCTGGCAGATGGGTGTTCACGCCCAGCGTCCAGGCGGCATCTTTACGCTGCGAGGTGGTCTCAAAATGCACCACCTGCCCTGTACCATGCACCCCGGCATCGGTGCGCCCGGCGCAGACCACTTCCACCGGATGGTTGGCAACTTTTGTCAGCGCAATCTCCAGCTTTTCCTGCACGCTGCGGACTTCCTGCTGCCGCTGCCATCCGTAATAGCGGCTACCATCATATTCAATGCCCAGCGCGAGTTTGAACGTCGGCTGTGGCACGGCGATGTCGGACATTAGTAGAAGTACTCCTGCACCAGCTTCTCAGCGGTTTTGACGGCCATCAATGCCCCGCCAAAACGCACGTTGTCGGCCACGGACCAAAACTGTAACAGTTCAGGAATACCGTAATCATTGCGCACACTACCGATACTGAGGTGCGCACTACCGGAAGCATCGCCCACCTGCGTCGGGAAATCATCTTCTGCCGTCAGGTTGATATCTTCCACCTGGCCCAGCGCGTCACGGGCTTCTTCCGCAGAGAGCGGGCGCAGGTTCTCAATGTAAACAATCTGCGCATTTCCGTAGAATACCGGTGCCTGAATGGTGCTGACCGCAATCGGCAACCCATCGTCCTGCAGGACTTTACGCACCTGCTCCACCAGACGGCGTTCCTGCGGCACACTGCCCTCTTTATCGGCAATCAGCGGCAGCACGTTGAACGCCAGCTGACGACCAAAATAGCCGTCTTCCGCAGGCAGGCCGTTCAGCAGCCGCGCACTTTCACCGGCCAGCGAATCCACCGCCGCTTTGCCGTGGGAGGATGCCGCCAGCAGATTCGTTACCTGCAAACGCCCCAGACCTGCCTGATCAACCAGTGGTTTGATGGCACACAGCAGCTGGCTGGTTAACGCATCGGCCACGCTGATGATATTGCGGTTACGGTAATCGGCCAGTACCTGTGGATTGACGTCCGGCACCACTAACGGGACATCCGGCTCGAGCGCAAACAGATCGCTGCTGTCGATCACCAGGCAACCGCCGTTAGCGGCTTCGTCAGCATAACGTGCGGACGCTTCGCGACCGGCAACGAAGAACGCCAGTTGCACCTGCGTCCAGTCAAACTCTGCCGCATCGGATACGTGTAACGATTTACCTTCATAACGCAGCACTTCACCCGCGCTACGCTCGCTTGATAGCGCATACAGCTCACCAACAGGGAACTGACGTTCCGCCAGCAATTCCAGTAAAGCTCCCCCTACTGCGCCTGTCGCACCTAAGATTGCGATATTCCAGCCATCGGACATGTTGGTTTACTCCAGACAATGACACAAAAATAGAAGGCGGTGAGTTCACCGCCCGAATTTTGGGAATAAACCTACGTATGAGATTCACCCTACGCAGGTTGACTTAATAAAGACTTAAATGTGGGTCGCGTTAAAGCCCAGCTTGTTCAGCAGCACAGCGGTGTCGGCGTTATCACACTCAACCCGCAGCGAAGACCACTCACGGCGCTCCTGATAATTCTTGCGCAGGCGGTCAAATTCACCTGGGATCGCTGCCACATGGCGCAGCGGCGCATCATCGCGGCGCACATCATACACCAGATGCACCAGACGTTTCAGCGTTGCCTGATCCAGCTCACCGCACAGCGTGATGCGGCCAAATTCCGGTGCGGGCAGCAGCGTATCCAGCGCCACCTGCTGCGGCTGGCCGATGAACTGTGTCCAGGCTTCAAAAACCTGGGTGGTACCGCGTGCTTTCCCTTCCAGGGTGTAACCGGCGATATGCGCCGTGGCGATATCCACTTTATCCAGCAGCGGCAGCGACAGCTCCGGTTCTGGCTCCCAGACGTCCAGCACCACGCTGAGGTCATTACGCTGTTCCAGCACCTTCAGCAACGCGGCATTGTCCACCACCGGGCCACGACAGGCGTTGATCAGAATGGCGCCCGGCTTTAGTGCCAGCAACAGGGCTTCATCGGCCATATGCAGCGTCTGGTAAGGACCCTGTTTAAACAGCGGGGTATGGAAGGTCAGCACGTCGGCTTCTGCCACCAGCTGCGCCAGTGGCAGGAAGTTACCCTCATCACCGCGATCGGCACGTGGGGGATCGCACAGCAGCGTGCGAATGCCCAGCGCCTCAAGGCGCGCCTGCAGGCGGCCCCCGACGTTACCCACGCCCACAATGCCGACGGTACGATCGGCTAACTGGAAACCGTCACGTTCGGCCAGTAACAGCAGCGAGGAGAAGACATACTCCACCACCGCGATGGCGTTACAGCCGGGCGCGGCTGAAAACGCGATCCCCTGCTGACTGAGCCAGCTCTCGTCGATATGATCGGTGCCTGCGGTGGCGGTCCCGACAAATTTTACCGGCTTACCGCTCAGCAGTTCTGCATTCACTTTGGTCACTGAGCGCACCATCAACCCGTCGGCATCATCCAGCTCTTGCTGCGGGATCGGACGGCCCGGCACGGCCACAACGTCGCCAGTACGGCTGAACAGTTCACAGGCGTACGGCATATTTTCATCAACGAGGATTTTCACAATTGGTTTCCAGTCGGTCCAGTGAGGGGCGTTATTCTGCCATAAAGCAGTAAAGCGATTAACCCGCAGATGCGGGTGAGTGCAAAATAAGGAGGGTGTCAGGTTAGCTCGCTTCAGAACGCTGATGACGATAACGTTCTGGCGTGGTGCCCGACTGTTGCTGAAACATCACAATCAGTGCGGAAGCCGAGCTGTAACCTAAATCCAGCGCCACATCCTGCACGCTTTTTCCCCGCTCCAGCAGTGAAACCGCATGCAAAAACCTCAGACGCTGCCGCCATTCGCTGAACGATATGCCCAGCAGCGCCTGGCAGCGCCGTGACAGGGTGCGCTCGGTGGTGTAGACCCGCTGCGCCCACTGGGCCAGCGTGGTGTTATCGGCCGGGTTCTGCTCCAGCGCCTGAAGTACCGGAGCGAGGGTCTTATCATCGGTGGAAGGCAGATAGCTTTGTTGACTCTCTGCTACCCGTAGCTGATCGATTAACACCTCACACAGGCGGAGATCCTGCGCCGTCTGTGGCACCAGCAGCGCGCGCGCAGCGCACTCTTCGATAATCGCATGCACTACCGGGCTGACGCGCAGCAGGCAGGCACGCTCGGGAAACCCCTTGCATGCATCCGCTGCAATATTCAGCGTACGAAAATAGGCTGCCTTATGGTTATAACAGGCGTGCTGATGGCCAGGCGGTACCCAGATAGGCAAATTGGGCGGTGTCAGCAGGCGTTCTCCCTCCACTTGCATCTCCAGCACATTACACTTCACAAAAATCACCTGTCCCCAGGGATGCTGATGCGGCAGATACTCTGTACGGGCATTGGCCAGTTCATAGCGGAAAAAGAGGGGAAGCCGTTCGGCATCCTTAGGAGCCTGGTACGTCAGTTGCTGGATCATCTTGTCCGGTTCCGGCGTGCATTTGTCTTATTATCGTTATCTGTATTAAACAGGACAAGTTTACACTAAAGCTCTCACGCTAACCTTAAGAGCATACTGATGAGTTTTCTGTTTCCCCTGCTGGCCGTGCTGATCTGGTCGATCAACGCGATTGTCAGCAAAATGTCGGCTGCAGCGATCGATCCTGCTGCGATCTCCTTCTATCGCTGGCTGCTGGCCCTGCTGATTCTGGCACCTTTTGCCCTGCCTGGCGTCTGGCGCAATCGCCAGCAGATCAAGCAATCATGGTGGAAACTGCTGGTGCTTGGCCTGCTCGGTATGGTGCTGTATCAAAGCCTGGCGTATTACGCTGCACACAGCGTCAGCGCACTGTTTATGGGCATTCTTAATGCACTGATCCCCTTACTGACCGTGTTGTTCAGCGTGGTGATAATACGACTGGCCCCGACGCAGGGCATACTGCTGGGCAGCCTGCTCTCCTTTTCCGGCCTGGTGTGGCTGGTCAGCGAAGGTCACCCTGCGCAGCTATTGTCACAGGGGCCAGGGAAAGGAGAGATGATGATGTTCGCCGCATCCGCCTCTTATGCTCTGTACGGCGTACTGACCAAACGCTGGGCAATCCCGCTACCGAGCTGGCAAAGTCTGTGGATGCAGATTTTCTTTGGCGTCCTGCTACTGACACCTAACTTCCTGCTGGCACACGATGTATCACTTAACACGCAAAATATTCCGCTTATTCTGTTTGCCGCCATCCCTGCTTCGATCGTGGCGCCTTTCCTTTGGGTGCAGGGTGTGATGCGTATGGGAGCCAGCACAGCCAGTATTTTTATGAATCTGGCTCCGATTTTTACTGCAATTATTGCCGTCACCTTTCTGCATGAATCACTACACAGTTATCATTTTATCGGTGGTGGTATCACGCTTGCTGGCGTCGTTCTCGCTCAAAATCTCCGCAAGCCATTGATTAAAAAAAGAAAACACTAATTATCAAACCGTAAGTGTTGTCACTCCCCTTTCCTTAGCGGCTGCATTTCCAGCCGCTAAGACGATTCTAGTAATAAAATATCACCCGTCCTAAACCTCCTTAATTCATATTAAAAAAAACACACTTAACATTAAAGTAAAAAAGCCTTTTATTCTTTTTGGCTTATTTACTATTTACCAATTTCCATCACAAGCTAATCTTATTCACAGGGAAAAACCCAATAAAAAACACAGTGAAGTGAATTTGGAAAAGGTAAACAATGTGCCTGATTTTATTGTAACGAAAGTAAATCACCTGCAATCAGTGACGTCCCTCAAAAAGCATTATCCTGTCGGCTGGTTCTTTGTTTTTATCCATTGGCATTATCCATTTTAATTTCGTACCACAGTCTGATTTAGTTGCTTTTCACGCAATTAAACACACCCGTTGGTTTTAAACGGGAATACCCAAACAAGGGTTTCTCTGTAATAACCCTTGTACTTCAGGAATCAACCACGTTACTCAATAAGGATATACAGATGAATAAAAAATTACTGGCAACCTCACTGATCGCTGTTCTGTCGCTCCCTATCCAGGCAGCAATCGCGGCAAATGGCACGATCACGTTCACAGGAGATATAACGAATACGACATGCAATATTAGTGTCAATGGCCGTAATAGCAGCACAACCATCGTATTTGAACCCATTTCGGTCTCCGCACTTTCCAAAGCAGGTGAGGTTGCTAATGAGCTGCCTGTGACCCTGACATTAACAAACTGCCAGAACCCAACAGAAAATGTTCGTGCTCTCTTTGACAGCGCTGAAACAGACAGCGTTACAGGTAACCTGAAAAATAAAGGCTCTGCCACCAATGTTCAGGTCCAGCTAATGGACAATACCCGTAAGCCAATCAAGTTAGGCGATGGGTCACAGGCCAACGGGCCGTCATTTAAAATAGTCGACGATTTAGCTACCCTCGATTATTTTGCACGCTATTACGCTACGGATAAAGTGGAAGCCGGTGATGTCAGTACGGTTGTCAATTACTCGTTAAGCTATTTCTAATTTTTCTCCCAGTGCAAGAGGCGACTCTTGCACTTTTTTTACTGACAAGCCGAGCCATCATCATGTCTGTTGTAAGCGATATGTACCTGCCAGCATGGAAATACCTGTCTTTTTATCTCCTTGTTTCACTCCTTCCTCAGCAGGTCAATGCCAATATTATTATTAATGGAACACGCGTTATCTACCCACAACAAAAAAACGAAGTGAATATTCAGCTGAGTAATGATAGTGATAAGCCTGCGCTGGTCCAGTCATGGATTGACAATGGTGATGAGAATGCTGCTTTTGACAAAATATCCGTTCCTTTTGTCCTCACACCGCCGATTGTACGCGTTGAACCGAATAGCGGGCAGACGCTGAGGATCACCTGGACAGGCACACCTTTGCCTCAGGATAAAGAGTCTATATTTTGGTTAAATGTTTTGGATATTCCGCCAAAAAGTGCAACCGCCATCAACGCCGATATATTGCAAATGGCAATCCGCAGCCGCCTGAAAATTTTCTTCCGCCCGCCATCCCTTAATGCCAGGGGAGCTAATGAGGCATTCCACGATTTACAGTGGCAACGTTCCCCTTCCGCGCCAGGTACGGTGCTTCTGGTGAATAACCCCTCTGCCTACTTTATTAATGTCTCCAATATAAAAATTAAAACGCGTCATAAGGAGATCAAAAGCCTGAAGGGCGAGATGATTGCGCCAAAAAGCTCCGCTGAGTTCAGGTTTACTGCACTTCCTGAAAAAATTGAGAATGCCGCATTACGTTATGAAGTTATTAATGACTTCGGCAGTATCACCACGATCAAAAATACACAGTAAGCCAGATAAAAGAGTCACGAATGAGATGATATCTCACAGGGAGAGCTAAGATGCCCAGGACAAGGCGCATTCATTTTTTCCGTTATTCGGTGCCTGGATTGTTGCTGGCAGGACTGATGGGATTGGATATTCAGCGGAATGCCTTCGCCAACCCAGCTGACGGATACGCCAGCTTTGATATCAACCTGCTACACCACCCATCGGATGAGAAAATCGATGTCACTCAGTTCAGCCACCGCCATGCTCTCCCTCCCGGTTCTTATGATGTCGGGATTGTGTTGAATGATAAATACGTTGGCTACACACGGCTGCAGGTCAAAAAAAACCATGAAGAGTCGGTTGTTTGCACGACCCGCTCACTGATCAATTTGCTCCCCCTCAAACCTGGAGAGGTTAATAGCAAAAAAATGGCAGAACTTGATGATGCCGACCACTGCCGCAGTCTGGATTACTGGGTCACCAGTGCCCACGGTTACATTGATGTTTCCACATTGCAGATGATCGTTTCTGTCCCTCAGGATCTGCTGATGCATCGCGCCCAAAATGAAGTTGACCCTGCGCAGTGGGATGGGGGCGTAAACGCGCTAATCCTCGGGTATAACGCGAATTATTATCAATCAAAACAAGAAGGTAACGCATACCGTTCGTTTTACAATGGGGACAATGTTGGCCTGAATTTATGGGGTTTTATGTTTCGCCACCGTGGCTCAATGAACTGGCAGAATAACAGCGGAACTCACTATCAGAGCATGCGCAATTACATCGAACATGGCATTAGTGCGCTGAGATCACGCATTATCGTCGGCGATACAGATACCAGTGGCAATCTGTTTGACAGTTTTTCGCTACGCGGCGTCTTGCTCTACAGCGACGATAATATGCTGCCAGATTCCAGGCGTGGCTACGCCCCAATGATCCGGGGTGTAGCCGAAACCAATGCGCGTATCAGCGTGCGGCAAAATAACGTGCTGCTGTACGAAACCACCGTCTCTCCCGGCCCCTTCAGCATTGATGACCTTTATCCCACCGGGTACGGCGGCGATCTGACCGTGACCATTCGCGAGTCCGATGGCCGTGAGAACCAATTTATGGTGCCTTATGCTGCGGTTCCACAACTGGTTCGCCCCGGGCTAACAAAGTACAGCCTGAGTGCAGGCACCTTACGTAATATGAACCTGTCAAAACAGGATGCCGTCGCACAGCTCACGTTACAACGGGGTATCAATAATCTGCTGACCGCCTATGGCGGCGTATTAACAACACGCGATTATCATGCTTTCCTGCTGGGCGGGGCCATTGGCAGCTCATGGGGTGCGCTGGCACTGGATGCAACACAGGCACAGACTGACACTCAGGATCGTCATCTTTCCGGGCAGAGCTTCCGCCTCACCTACAGTAAAGGGTTCAATGCCAGCAGCAGCACGATGTCACTGAGTGCCCAGCGAGTTTCCTCTCCAGACTATCTTGGTCTGAATGACGCCATGAATGCGATTGATCATGCCCGTCACCCGTATCCCGGTTCAAATGACTCTGCATTACCGTCGCCCCACAGTCGCTTCTCTGCCAGTCTTGCGCAAGGATTTACCGGCAAATGGGGACAACTTTATCTGACCGCTATCCGGCAGAGTTACTGGGGTGACCAAAGTAAAAACACGCAACTACAGGCCGGTTACAGCAATGCTTTTGGTTCCCTGAGCTGGTCTCTTTCCGTTAACCGGGTCAATGGACGCAATGGCGCAGAGACGCAATATACGCTGGGCCTGTCTGTCCCACTGGGCGGTAGTACACGCCATACCTATTTGAATATGAACATGAGCCACGATGCCGAAGGGATGTCCAGCCAGGCCAGTATCAACAGTACATTGGGGGCCGAACAGCAGTTTGATTACGCACTGGGTCTGCGTCATGACAACCAGCAACGCACCAGCGCAAATCTGGCAGCGAACTGGCACACGTCTTACACCTCCGTTCAGGGAAGTGTGGAACAAAGCAGGCACAGTCAGTCATGGTCAGGTGGGCTGAATGGCGCGTTGGTCGCATTGCCGGACGGCATTGTTACCAGCCCCTGGTACAGTGAAACCATGGCACTGGTTGATGCACCTCACGCCTACGGTGCCAGGGTCGAAGGCCATTCCGGGCTGACGCTGAACCCACAGGGACGCGCGCTGGTGCCTTATCTGCGCCCCTACCGCCTGAATGAAATCACGCTCGATCCGCAAGGGCTGCCCACCGATATTGAACTGAAAAGTACCCGCCAGCAGACCGCACCTCATACCGGTGCGCTGGTTAAAGTCAATTTTGCCACCTCACGCGGGCGTGCTGTGTTGATTCATTCAACCCTGCCCGATGGAAAGAGCCTGCCGTTTGGCGCTGCCGTCCAGGATGAACAGGGTAATCACCTTGGGCTGGTCGCGCAGGGCGACCTGATTTACGTCCGCCTGCCCCCAGGCCGTTCACACCTGCAAATTAAATCTGGCGATACCTCCGTGTGTTCGCTATCGCTGCAGCTTAGCCCTCATGCCACTCTGCAAAACGGTTTTGAACGTTTTAGTCAACCCTGCCTACCCATTTCTGCCCATTGATGATGAGCGTATAAAATGAATAACCGTCTGATTTTATTGATATCAATCACTCTACTCGCGCTGTCATTTCTCAGCCTAAACGCTCAGGCGGGTTCACTTAAATGTGCCGCCGCCACCAATAAGGCTTTCTCACTGGTGGTATTCAACGGCAGCAACGGCATCAAACTCTCCTCCTCCCTGCCGATTGGCAAGACGGTTTTCAACCAAAGTTACACCATTGATGTCTGGTGCAGCATCAGCGATCCTCTCCAGCAGGAAGCCGAAATGGCTTTTTTCATTCGCCGCACCAGCATGCAAACACTGGGCAATGGCTTAACCCTGTACACCACGTTTAACGGCAACCGTGGCAGCGAATACAGCGTTGTCAGTTCCGGGGTCATGATTGATAACCATAATGCCGCCGCCAGCCTGCCGCCCCGCACCTGGCAGCACTTTTCGCTCAATGTCACCGTTGAAATCGTCAAAACAGCAAAGACGCCTGAACGCCCGGAGCAGGTCACACCGATCAATTCACGTATTGCCCTTTTCCAGGTTGGGTCAGAAACCGGGATAAAAAATGCAAAGTTTATGATGCTGGATGCCACTACCGGACTGACGTTTATCGCCCAAAGCTGCCAGATTCAGGGGCTTGCCTCGTTTAATGTCCCGCTTGGTCCGGTACGAACACGGCGCGAACAGGGGCTGGGATCCGGCATCGGCTCGACAAATGCAGGTAAAAGTTTCTCACTGAATTTTCTCTGCGATACGGATGTGTCCGGGGACTTCACTGTGCTAATGCAACTTGATGGCACGGCCCCCGCCGGTTCGGTCAATCCCAGTTTGATTGCCCTCAGTGACGAGGCGAACAGCGCCACTGGGGTGGCACTGCAAATCTTACATGCTGACAGCAGCACGCCGGTGAATCTCGGCCAACGCTGGCAAATCGCCCGTTATCCGCTGGCCGATCGCACTCTCACCGTTTCATTCCTGGCGCGCTATTATCAGACAGCGGAACGCATCACCCCCGGTAAGGCCAATAGCTCACTGACCTGGACCCTCAACTACCTTTAATCCCCTGTCATGAAAAAAAAGGGGGAAAGCATCGGGATTGTTCCCCCTTCCTCTACCTATCACCGGGCGGGATTGTTATCATAGTGGATGACCATTCTGTTCCGGCGCCCCCCGGACGTTGACTCTGACTGAAGGACTTCGCCATGCAACCTATAAGCGGCCCCGGTGCGCCGTTACCCGGCGATCGCCCGACGATCGATGCCCGAACCGGCGCTACACGTCCGGGCACCCTTACGGGGACGGGCGAACAGCCTCTGACACCCGCGCAGCGCACCACGCTGGAGCGCCTGATCGTCAAAATCATGTCGCTCAGTTCGTTGAAATCTGCCGAGCTGTGGGCCGGGTTACGTCATGAAGTGGGGGTTAAAAACGATGCCGGGCTTCAGGCACGTCATTTTCCGCCTGCAGAACAGTTTCTTAATACCCGTCTGTCGCAGGTACAAAATACCCACGCCACACGTCAGCTTCTGCAACAGCTAACGGACCTGCTACCGACCGGCAATAATCGCCAGGCGGTCAGCGATTTCATTCGTCAGCAGTTTGGTCATACCGTGCTCAGCTCGCTGAATCCTGATCAGCTACATCAGGTGCTGACGATGTTGCAAAATGGTCAGATGGCCATTCCACAGCCACAGCAGAACCGTGTTACCGACCGCTCTCTGCTGCCGGCCGAACATCAAACGCTGAATCAGCAGATCTCACGTCTTGCCGCCGTGACCGGGGAACAACCGGCCAAACTGTGGGCCTCACTGCTGAAAGTGGTGAATCTGCACAGCGGCGACCCAATCCCATCGCGTTTCTTCCCGCTGATGAACCAGTATTTGCAGGCCAGCCAGACCCTGAGCCAACATGCTGCACCGACGCTGACGCAGCTGACTGCAACGCTAAAACAGCCGCCGGATGCGGGAGAACAGCGGATGCTGGAGGATTACAGCCAGCAGCGCTTTAACGCCACACCGCAAACTCTGCTCACGCCAACCCAGACGCAGGATCTGCTGAACCAGCTGTTCAGCCGCCGTGCAGAGCGCCTGCAAGAACAGCAGTTGGCCGACAACGAACTCAACCCGCGCCCGATCACTGTGCCACTGTGGGGCGCACTGCCACCGGTGCTGCAACCCCTGGCCAATCGCCCGGTGTTTGCCGCCTTTGCCGTCCTGTTTGTACTGGTGCTGGTGCTCTGGATACTGCTTTAATTTAGCAACCGCAGTCGGGTAGCGTTGTCATTTCAGACCAACTGCCCGGCTGATCGCCTTCCGTTACCGGATGGTTATCGCGCCGCCAGAAATCCAGCCCGCCAATCAACTCCTTTACTCTGAATCCCGCCGCCGCCAGCTTCCATGCGCCTTTTGTTGACCCGTTACAGCCAATGCCGTCACAGTATGTGATATACACTTTCTCCCGGTCCCATCCCGCCAGCGTATCGGCATTCATTAAACGATGAGGAAAGCTGACGGCACCGCAGATATGCCCGGCGTGATACTGCTGCTCTGAGCGCGTATCAATCACCACGATCTCCGGCACGCCGTGTGCCAGATCCTGCGCCACATCCCAGGCATCAGCATACAGTGCCAGTTTCTGGCGCAACCACGCCTCACTCTGCTCAGGTGCCGCCGGAGGAAATTGTAAAACCGCTGAAAACGAACTCATGATGCACTCCCGATCATTATTGGTGTTGCCATCATAGAAGGAATGGGTCTTAATCATAAGACCCATTCTGAGACAGTGACAAGACCACGATGAATCCCACTCCCGTCCCCTTTTCCGCTCTGTTTACGCGCCAGAATGGATCCACCCTGCGGGAAAAAGTCTGTGCCATGCTGCGCGAGGCGATGGCCAGCGCAACGTTACCTGCCGGGACTCGACTGCCCTCTTCCCGCCTGCTCGCCAGCGATCTCTCACTGTCTCGCGTTACCGTTGAGGCCGCTTACAGCCAGCTGGAAAGCGAGGGATATCTCTCACGTAAAAGCGGGCGCGGCACGTTTGTTGCCATCAGCCCCTCCGTATCGCAAAACCGCCATCGCCCCGCTTCTGCGGCGCCGCAGCTGTCAGCACGCGGGGGGCAGATGGTGGCGGGAGGCGGCTGTAACGATCCGCTGTTTCCCCATGCCTTTGCCGCCGGTTCCCCGGATCTGCGTGCGTTTCCCCAACCGCTGTGGCGGCGTCTCACCCAGCAGCGCCTGCGCTCCGATAGCACTTCCCTGATGCAGTATGGCGATCCGCTGGGTCTGCCCGATCTGCGCCAGGCGGTGGCGCACTACCTGGCGCAATCGCGCGGCGTGCGCTGTTCGGCCGACCAGGTGATGATCCTCACCAGCTCTCAGCAGGCGCTGCAAATGATCGCTCTGCTGCTGTGCGATGCCGGCGATCCGGTCGGGATGGAAGATCCGGGTTACCCGGGTGCCTGGCACGCTTTCCGCTATGCCGGGGCGCAGCTCACCAGCATCGCCACCGACGAACAGGGGGCTGTCCCGCCCGAGGGGCCCGCCCCGCGCCTGGTCTACCTGACGCCTGCCCATCAGTATCCGACCGGCGTGACGATGAGCGGTCAGCGGCGGCTGACGTGGCTGGCGTGGGCCCGACGCCACCAAAGCTGGCTGATTGAAGATGACTATGACAGTGAATTTCATTATGACGGACGCCCGCTACCGGCATTGCAGGGGCTGGAGGATCGCGCAAGGGTGCTGTATCTCGGCACCTTTTCCAAAGTGCTGTTCCCCTCGCTGCGACTGGCGTATCTGGTGGTGCCCGATGCGCTGATTGAACCGCTGCGGCGGCTGCGCAGCGTGATGGATGGTCACAGCGCCCAGTTGATGCAGGCGGTGACGGCGGATTTTATCCAGCACGGTCATTTCGCTGCCCACCTGCGCCTGATGCGCCAGCTCTATGCCAGCCGTCGTCAACGGCTGATCGAGGAATTAAACCAGAAGCTGGCGGATCGACTCACGCTGTTGCCCCATCAGGGCGGCTTACAGTTGACGGTCCACCTGACATCCGGCGGTGAACAACGACTGACGCAGCAGGCGGCGCAGAACGGGCTGTTGTTGCCGCGTCTGTCACCGTTGTATCAGCAGCAACCTGCGCAGGAAGGCTGGCTACTGGGATTTTCTGCACTGCAACCCGCCGAGATTGTGCAGGCAGTATTAAAACTCAGCCGTCTGAGCTACTGACGGCACTGCGCGAGAAGCTGAAGGTCACGGCAATCCCCGCCAGCGCACAGATCGACCCGGCAACAAACACTGAACCATAGCCCAGCGACGTCGCCAGGATGCCAGTGAGGGGGCCGCTGGCCCCATAGGCGATATCCTGAAACGCCGAAAAGCCGCCAAGCGCCGTGCCACGCACCTGCGGGGCTACCCGCTTCAGCACCTCAACGCCCAGCGCCGGGAACACCAGCGAACAGCCGCAGCCGGTCAACGCCGCCCCCGCCAGCGCCACCCAGCCATTCGGCGCCAGCCCAAGCAGCAGCAGCCCGCAGGCTTCCACCCCCAGTGAAATCAGCGCCACGCGGGTGCCTCCCAGCCGGTCCGGCAGCCCGCCGAACAGCACGCGAACCAGCACAAATGCCAGCCCAAACGCGGTCAGCGCAAACCCGGCATTGCCCCATTGCTGATCGGCAAAGTAGAGCGAGGTAAAGGTCCCGATCACCGCAAATCCGGTGCCCTGTAACGCCAGTGCCAGGCCCGGCTGAGTAATCTGCCCCACCACCTTCCACAGCGACGGGCGCTCGCCGCCGTGGATCGGTACAGGACGTACGCCGGTATTGAACAACAGTGCCACCAGCGGCAGCAGGATCGTTGCCACGCCCAGCGCCATAAATCCCCACTGGTTGTGTAACCACAAGCCCAGTGGCGCCCCGGCGGCCAGCGATCCATAAATCGCCATACCGTTCCACGACATCACCTGCCCACCGCGTTTCGGCCCGACCAGCCCCATTCCCCAGGTCAGATTTCCGGTCAGCAGCTGGCTTTCGCCAAAGCCCAGCAACAGCCTGCCCGCCACCAGCAGGGCAAATTTGCCCATGATCGGCAGCGGCAGCAACGCCGCCAGCAGATAGGCCACACCGACCAGGGCCAGCGCCATCATGCCCTGCATCGTGGAGCGTTTTGCCCCACGCTGATCGGCCAGCCGTCCGGCATAACCGCGGGTCAGCAGCGTGGCAAAAAACTGAATGCCGACGGCAATCCCCACCATCACATTGTTCAGCCCCAACTCCTGGTGAACATAGAGCGGGATCACCGGCAGCGCGAGGCCTGCCGTCAGATAGGTGAGAAATACCGCGAAGGAAATACGTGCAAGAGCATGGGTGCCCGCTTTCGGGCTCTCATCACTGCAACTGGACATGGCGAACTTCTCCTGGAAAACCTACAGCACAGCCTGTGCCGCTCAGTTGGCCTGTGTGAAATTTTATTTTCAAAGAATCATAGATTGGCTAAAAAATTTCAAATCGTCAATATCACGTCAGGAAGTTCGTGAGAAAGCCCGCAGTCAGTTATTATCAGGGCAATATTGACGATGCGGGAACAAGACATTGAAAACAGGGATATTCGCTTTAACACTGACCACGCTGCTGACCAGCGTCCATGCCTTTGCCGCGGAAGAAGATAGCTGCCGTAACGGCTATTTCCCCAGCTATCAGGGAGAGTATCACCAGGCAGAGATCAGCGCAGATGCAGGTAACGTCCATTTCTATGATGATGATAACGGCTGCCCGGAAAAAGGGGCAAGCTGCGCGCGTAAAGCCTATCTGGTCCCTGGTAATCAGGTGCTGGTGGCGCAGACCAAACCCGGCTGGAGCTGCGTCTGGTACTTCGCGAAGAAGCGCGACTTTACCAGTTGGATCCCCACGGCCAGCCTGACCACGCTCCCGACACGCGCGGTAAAGCCTGAAGACTGGCTGGGCCTGTGGCTTCCGGTGGAAGGGTCCGATGCCATCACGCTTTCACGCAGCGGCGAAAAACTGCACGTCAGCGGTACGGCGAACTGGCACGGCGGCATCAACAGCTACGGTGAACAAGTGGTGCATATCGGTGAAATCGATGATGATGCCACGGTAGACGGCAACCGTCTGACGTTCGGCAAACCGGATTCACAGAACTACGAGTGCGGCGGTGAAATGCTGTTGATCAATGGCAATCTGGTGGTGCGCGATAACAGCAACTGCGGCGGGATGAACGTGCGCTTCGACAGCGTTTACCGCAAGAGCACAGCAAAATAGTGTTCAGGGCCGCCTGCGGGTGGCTCATTGACCTCATTTTACCTCCGTGTAATGAAATTACGTCACCGCCTTCCTCATCTGTCAGGCTAAAGCAAGGTGGGCAGGTGGCAAATTCGCGAGATCGCTCGCATTCGGTGAATCCTTCCAGGCAAAAAACAGTGTCTGGCCGCCATGCCCAGTGCTTTTGCTCGCATGAACCCTCTGCAATGTTATTTATTTGTTAAATAAAAATAATATTAACAAATTATCAACATTATATCGTAGTAAAAATCCAACAATCACAGATAAACAAACAAATTTTTAACACAATGCCTTTCATAATTTAACATATAAAGTTACCGATCACACTTCTTCATCTCGCTCAACTCTTCACCAAAATCTTCTTGCTATCTTGATCCGGTGGTCAATGCCACCTCTTACCTGACAAAAACAACGAATCAGATAACAAGGTACTGCTATTAAATTTAACCTCTCGTTACTCAATGCATGTGTTGTCTCTGCCTGTATGTTGTTCGCGACTCCGCTGCTGGCCGCAGAAAAACACGATATCGCCCTGGTGGCAAAAGTGACCGGGATCCCCTGGTTCACCCGGATGGCCGTTGGCGTGGATGAAGCCGCGAAAAAACTTGATGTGAATGCTTACCAGGTGGGGGGTTCGACTGCCGACCCGGCGCAGCAGGTGAAAGTGATTGAAGACCTGATTGCCAAGAAAGTGGATGCGATTATCGTGGTCCCGAACGACGCTAAAGTGCTGGAGCCGGTGCTGAAAAAAGCCCGCGATCAGGGCATCGTGGTGCTGACGCATGAATCCCCTGACCAGCCAATTGGCCAGTGGGATATTGAAACCATCGACAGTGTTAAATACGCCGAAAAGAATATGGACGAACTGGCCAGCAATATGGGCGGTAAAGGCGGTTATGCCATCTATGTTGGTTCGCTGACCGTACCCCTGCATAACGCCTGGGCGGATGCCGCCATCAAATATCAGAAAGAAAAATACCCTGAGATGCATGAAGTCACTTCACGCCTGCCGGTGGCTGAGAGCATCGATAAATCTTACGCCACAACGCTCGATCTGATGCGCACGTACCCTGATCTGAAAGGCATTATCGGTTTCGGATCGCTTGGTCCTATCGGTGCCGGACAGGCGGTGAAAAGCAAACGTGCGAAAAATAAAATCGCCGTCGTCGGTATCGCGATGCCCGCTCAGGCTGCGCCATACCTGGCAACGGGTGATATCAAGAAAGCCCTGTTGTGGGATCCAAAAGATGCCGGTTTCGCTCTGGTGAGCCTTGCCGATCAACTGCTGGATGGCAAACAGGTTACGCCGGATCTGACCATTGACGGCCTGGGTAAAGCCGATGTGGATATGGAACACCATGTGATCCGTTTTAACCGCATTCTGGAAGTGACCAAAGATAACGCGAAATCCCTCGGCTTCTGATTGTTTTGGGCCAGCCTGACTGGCCCTTTATCCACTCCAGGGTACTGAATTATGTCCACGCAAACACCGTTTATCTCACTGGAAAACATCAGTAAATCCTTTCCGGGCGTCCGTGCACTGGATGACGTGACACTGACGCTGAACCGGGGCGAAGTGCACTGTCTGGCCGGACAAAACGGCTGCGGTAAAAGCACACTGATCAAAGTGATCTCCGGGGTGTATCAGCCCGATAAAGGTTCACATATCAGCATTGACGGAAAGCGGCTCACCCATCTGACGCCCGCCCTTTCGGCTTACTATGGCATCCAGGTGATCTATCAGGATCTGTCGCTGTTCCCCAATCTGTCGGTGATGGAAAACATTGCTGCGCATCGCTATCTGCCAGGCGGTCACTTCTGGGTAAACCGACGGGCCATGCGCCAGCTGGCGCAGGAAACCATGGCACGTATCGGCGTGCAGCTCGACCCGGCGCGCAAGGTTGAAAAACTGTCGATTGCTGACCGCCAGCTGGTTGCTATCTGCCGGGCACTGGCGGCAGATGCCAGCCTGGTGATCATGGACGAGCCAACCGCATCGCTTACACGCCATGAAGTGAACGGGCTGCTGCGGGTGGTTAATGAACTGAAAGCCGCCGGGATCTGCGTGGTGTTCGTCAGCCACAAGCTGGATGAAGTGATGGAAGTATCCGATCGCATCAGCGTGATCCGCGACGGCAAACTGGTGGGCACCTGGCCTGCCAGCAAACTGGATAGCGATGAGCTGGCATGGCAGATGACCGGGCAGCGCTTCAGCTTCAGCCATCTGCCGGAACGTGCTGACCTCAACGAAACGCCGTTGCTGGAAGTGCGTAACCTCTCGCGCCGCAATCAGTACCGGCAGATCAATCTGCAACTCAGAGGCGGTGAGATCACCTCGATTGTCGGCCTGCTGGGCGCCGGACGTACCGAGCTTTGCCTGTCGCTGTTTGGTATTACGCGGCCCGACAGCGGCGAGATGATTATTGACGGTCAGCCGGTGACATTGCGCAGTAACCGCGATGCCATCCGCCACGGTATTGCTTACGTCTCGGAAGATCGACAGACCGAAGGGCTGATCATGACGCAGTCGATTTTCGACAATCTGCTGTTGCCGATTTTCTCCCAGCTACGCAACCGACTGGGACTGCTGGACCGGCATGAAGCCCGCCAGCGCGCATCAAAACTGATCCGCGAACTGAATATTAAAGTCTCTGACAGCCAGCTGGCCGTTCAGACGCTGTCCGGCGGCAACGCTCAGCGTGTGGCCATTGGTAAATGGGTCGCTACCCGGCCGAAAGTGTTGATCCTCGACTCCCCCACCGTCGGCGTCGATATCGCCAACAAAGAGGGGATCTACCGTATCGCCCGCGAGCTGGCAGAGTCCGGTATGGCAGTGCTGATGATCTGCGATGAGATCCCGGAAGCCTATTACAACAGCCACCGCGTGCTGGTGATGCGCAAAGGCGAGCTGGTGGCGAGTTTCGCCCCCCATCTGTGCCGTGAAGAGGAGATAGCCGGAGTGGTCAATGAATAACAAACTGCGTCACCTTATCAGCCTGCACGAATTCTGGCTGGGTATGCTGATTGTGCTGCTGGCGCTGGGCCTGAGCGTGCGCACCAGTGAGTTTCTCACCCTCGGCAACCTGACCGATGTGGCCACCAGCTATGCCATCCTCGGCATTCTGGCCTGCGGCCTGTTTGTGGTGCTGATTGCCGGCGGCATTGATATCTCATTCCCGGCGATGACCGCCATTGCTCAGTATGTAATGGCCAGCACCATGCTGACGCACGGCGGCAACCTGTTCAGCGTCTTTGCCATTGCCATTGGCTGCGGTCTGGTGCTGGGGATGCTCAACGGTTTACTGGTTTATCTGCTGCGGGTACCGGCGATCATTATCACCATTGCCACGCTGAATGTGTTTTACGGACTGCTGGTCTGGGCCACCAACGGCACCTGGCTGTACGGCTTCCCGGACTGGTTTATGGAGGGCATTAACTGGTTTTCCTTCACCGCAACCGACGGCTACGAATATGGTCTGACGCTGCCGCTGCTCAGTCTTCTGGCGGTGTTTGTGCTGACCGGGGTAATGATGAACTTCACCCGCATTGGACGCCAGATTTATGCCATGGGCGGCAACCGCGAGTCGGCTTCACGCCTTGGCATCAACCTCAGAGGCCTGCATCTGACGGTCTACGGCTATATGGGTGTGCTGGCCGGTGTGGCCGCCGTGGTGCAGGCGCAGACAACGCAGTCTGTTGCCCCCAACTCACTGGTGGGCTTTGAGCTGACGGTTCTTGCTGCCGTGGTCCTGGGCGGTGCCAGCATGAGCGGTGGACGCGGAACCTTAACCGGCACGCTGCTGGGCGTACTGCTGCTGGCCTTCCTGCAAAACGGCCTGACGCTGCTGGCGGTCTCGTCCTACTGGCATATGGTGTTTAGCGGCATCATTATTCTGGTCAGCGTGAGCGCCACGGCATGGAACGAAAAACACCAGCGGGCAAAGGGGAACTGAGATGCAAACATTACTGAATAAACTACCGGGTGACCGCATTATCCGGCTTCAGGTGCTGATGCTGGTGGCCGTGCTGGTGCTGTTTTCTCTGACGCTGGGTGGGCGCTTTTTTAGCCTCGGTAACTTCCAGTCGATAGCCAGCCAGTTGCCAGTACTCGGCCTGCTGGCGCTGGGTATGGGCGTCACTATGCTGACGGGTGGTATTAATCTGTCGATTATCGCCAGCGCCAACGCCTGCTCATTGCTGATGGCCGCACTGATTGTCGCCCATCCTGACCAGCCGCAGTGGGTTTTCCTGGCACTGCTGGCCGGGCTGGGGCTGGCCGTGGTGATTGGCGTGGTCAACGGTGTACTGATTGCGGTCATTGGCGTCTCGCCGATTCTGGCCACACTGGGCACCATGACGCTGATTGCCGGGCTGAATATTCTGCTCTCCAACGGTGCGGTGATCTCCGGCTTCCCGCCCGCGATCCAGATGCTGGGTAACGGCAATATCGCCGGGATACCGCTGTCACTGCTGTTGTTCCTGGCCGTGGCAGCGCTGATGTGGCTGCTGCTGGAGCGCACCACGCTGGGCCGCACCATTCTGCTGCTGGGCAGTAACGAGAAAGCCACGCGCTTTAGCGGGGTGAACACCACCCGCGTCACCATTGTGGTGTATGTCCTTTCGGCGCTGATGAGCTGGGGGGCCGCGCTGTTGATGATGTCGATGTTCAACTCGGCCAAAGCAGGCTATGGCGAATCCTGGCTGCTGGTGACCATCCTCGCCTCGGTGCTAGGCGGCATTAATCCTGACGGCGGTTTTGGGCGCATTCCCGGCCTGGTGATGGCGTTGATTGTGCTGCAGATGCTGGAAAGTGGACTGAATCTGCTGGGAGTGAGCAGCTACCTCACTATGGCCCTTTGGGGTGGTGTACTGATCCTGTTTATTGCGTTGCAACATCGCAGAACCTGAGGACTAAGGATAAAAAATGGCGAGCTATTACATTGGTGTGGATGTGGGAACCGGCAGCGCACGTGCAGGCATTTTTGATATTACCGGGCGCATGATGGGCCAGGCGAGCCGGGAGATCGCGATGTTTCGCCCGCAGGCCAATTTTGTCGAACAGTCTTCCGACAATATCTGGCAGGCGGTGTGCCAGGCGGTACGCGATGCGATTAATCAGACCAACATTAACCCGGTGCAGATAAAAGGGCTGGGTTTTGATGCCACCTGTTCACTGGTGGTGCTGGATAAAGAGGGCCAGCCGCTGACGGTCAGCCCTTCCGGGCGCAGCGAGCAGAATATTATTGTGTGGATGGACCACCGTGCCATTGTGCAGGCGGAGCGCATCAACGCATTAAAGCACCCGGTGCTGGACTACGTGGGTGGGGTGATCTCGCCGGAAATGCAGACGCCAAAACTGCTGTGGCTGAAGCAGCATATGCCAGCCAGCTGGCAGAATGTGGGTCACCTGTTCGATCTGCCGGACTTCCTGACGTGGCGCGCAACGGGTGACGTCACCCGCTCGGTCTGTTCGCTGGTGTGTAAATGGACCTGGCTGGCCCATCAGGACGGCTGGGATGCCAGCTACTTTAAACAAGTGGGTCTGGAAGATCTGCTGGAGCATGACGCGGCGAAGATCGGCAGCGAGGTCAAAAGCATGGGCGAACCCCTGGGGCGCGGGCTGACGCAGCGTGCCGCCAGTGAGCTGGGCCTGCTGCCCGGCACCCCGGTCAGTGCTTCGATTATTGATGCTCACGCCGGAAGCCTGGGCACGCTGGGTGCCGCCGGGCCATCCGGCGAGATGGCCGACTTTGACCGCCGCATCGCGCTGATCGGCGGCACCTCAACCGGGCATATGGCCATCTCCCGCGAGCCGCGTTTTATTAAGGGCGTCTGGGGACCGTATTACAAGGCGGTACTGCCTGACTTCTGGCTGAATGAAGGCGGCCAGTCTGCCACCGGTGCCCTGATTGATCATGTGATCCAGTCGCACCCCTGCTATGCCGCCCTGCATGAGCAGGGCAAAAGTCAGGGAAAAACCATTTACGAGGTGCTGAACGATCGGCTGCGTAAGATGGCGGGGGAAGCGGATAAAATCGCGTTTCTGACGCGGGATATTCATATGCTGCCCTACTTCCACGGCAACCGTTCGCCGCGTGCCAACCCTAACCTGACCGGGATACTGACCGGGCTGACACTCTCACGCACCCCGGAAGATATGGCGCTGCACTATCTGGCAACGATTCAGGCCATCGCGCTTGGCACCCGTCATATTATTGAAACCATGAACCAGACGGGCTACAGCATCGACACGATTATGGCCAGCGGCGGCGGCACCAAAAACCCGATCTTTGTTCAGGAGCACGCCAACGCTTCTGGCTGCACTATGCTGCTGGCAGAGGAAAGCGAATCGATGCTGCTGGGCAGTGCCATGATGGGCACCGTGGCTGCGGGCGTATACGACACACTGCCGGAAGCGATGAATGCCATGAGCCGCATTGGTAAAACCGTCACGCCGCAGACCAACGAGATCAAACGCTATTACGACCGTAAATATCGGGTGTTCCGCGAGCTGTATCACGACCATATGAAATACCAGCAGATGATGCAGGAGGAATAATGACGCCGGAACAGAGCTGGCAACAGGCCACCGCAGGCTGGGACACCTATCGCCAGGCGCTGGCCGCGCTGGAGACGCAGCTTGACCGTCAGCAGTGGCTGGCGGTGCTGGATGCCCTCGCCGCCTGTCGCGGCAAGATTGCGGTCACCGGCATCGGCACCTCCGGCATTGCGGCACGTAAAATCGCTCATATGCTGGCCTGCGTTGAGCATCCTGCCATCTGGCTCAGCGCCGCCGATGCCGCCCACGGCGACATCGGTTTTCTGCGCCACGACGATGTTCTGATTATGCTGTCACGCGGCGGTAACTCCGATGAACTCACTCGATTGCTGCCGACGGTAAAAACCAAGGGCTGCACGCTGATTAGCGTCACGGAGAACGCGCACTCGGCCATTGCTCAGGCCGCCGATCGGCTGCTGCTGATGCCCAAATCGCAGGAGATCGACCCGCTGAATATGCTGGCCACCACGTCAATTATCAGCGTGCTGGCGGTATTTGACGCGATGATTGCCGTGCTGATGTCGCAGAGTGGCTACAGCAAGGAGACGTTGCTGACCGTGCATCCGGGGGGGAATGTGGGGAAGGTGTTGAGGGAGGAGTGACCCCTGAGGGATCTCCACACATTTTTAGTCGCTAATCGTTCAGCTTCAGGTCTGGGGCCAGTTTGAGCACGCCGGATCGGCAACTGCCGCATCCATGCGTGCCTCGGCACGCGGCGTCCCTGCCGCGTGACGTCCGGCTTACCTCAAACTGGCCCCATCCCCGCAAGACCGTGCTCGCTGTAGGTTTTAAACCCACACCGCACTCCATTTTCCTGTAGGGGTCGACCTTTTTTCCGGTCGACCCGGGCTGGTTTCAGCAGGCTCATAAACAAGGAACATCGGAGCAATACGTTTCAATATAGAATGTCTCAAAGAAATCATTCATCAAATCTTCTGCCTCAAGATCATCAAGGTTCATACTGTCGGTGATGTGATCCTATGAATTTACTCTACAGGTTTAATGATAAGGTTTTCTGTCGGATAACGATGCGATATTATTCGTTAATACCTTTATGGAAGCCCTCATATGAACAGGCCGTTACCGCAGTTTACCTACCTCAGCGCTGACTTCACTCGCGATGTCTTTATCCATCAACCCGCCACCTGCCAATGCTGTGGTAAAGACACTGACCGCCACTATAACGGCACCATCTACAGGGTCGGTGACAGCGATATCACCCTGTGCCCGTGGTGCATCCATGATGGCAGCGCAGCCGCTAAGTACGCCTGCAGCTTTAACGATCTTTATGACGAAGCGCTTGATGATGAAATCGCGGCGGAAGTTTGCGAACGCACGCCGGGTTACAGTTCCTGGCAGGATCAGAGCTGGTTGACTCACTGTAACGATGCCTGCGTTTATCACGGTGATGCCAGTGCAAAAGATGTTGCCGAAGCCAGTGCAGAAACCCGCCAGAAGTGGATCAGCGATTACGACATGGATGAAGAGAGCTGGTCACAGTTTATGGCCGACTACGCACCGGGTGGCGATCAGGGGGTTTATAAGTTTGTCTGCCGCCATTGCGAATTGGTGATGTTTAACTGGGATTTTTCTTGAGCGAGAGATAAATCCTAAGAAAGGGACGGGACTAAAAAGGCCTTGTACCCGTCATACTGCAAACTGCTTATTCATGGGCTTATTCCAGTACGTACCTCACCAGGCGTTGACTCCGCGGTAAGAGCATTTCTCTTACGGCTCAATGATCTCCCGCACTTATCATCCCCCTCTTCCCCCACGCTTTCCCCTACCCTGTTGGCGGCTATCATCACAGGGATGTCATCATGCTCAAGAAAATCGGCCTTACTCTCACCGTGCTGCTCTGCGGCTGCGCGACCATCACCAGTCATACCATCGGTGAAAACCCCAAAAACTCGTTTTATGCGGGGACGCAACTCGACTTCAACACACTGCATGACTGTCTCGGGTGCTGGCTCGATCTGCCGTTCTCCGTCGTGGCTGATACGCTGATGTTGCCGTTTGATACCTGGCATTACTACCACACGCCGGAAAGCATCACACAGCCACCGAAGCCGGCAGAGAACGTGAAATAAACGTCCTGTTTATGCTAGCCTGCGGAAAACGAAAACAGCACAGGAATAGGGCAATGGACGGACAGCAGATTCAGACACTCACCATGCAGATAGCTCTGGCGCTGCCCGAAGCAGAGCTTGACTACCCTTTCGGCCCGGAAATTGAGGTATTTAAAGTGCGCGGTAAGATGTTTGCGCTGATGTCGCAGGTGCGCGGCGAACGCATCGTGAACCTGAAGTGTCGACCGGAAGATGGCGAACTGCATCGGGTGATCTACGACAGTATTCATGCGGGCTGGCATATGAATAAACGCCACTGGATTTCGATTTATCCAGGAGAACAAATTACTGAGGGATTAGTGAAACAGCTGGTGGAAGAGTCTTACGATCGGGTGGTGGCAGGTTTGCCGAAACGCTTAAGGCCAGCGGCGCTGAGGGACAGTCGCGAATAACGCCCGTTTCAGATAACACAAAGGGGCGATAAATCGCCCCTTTGTCAGCACAGCGCAGCGGTAAATTATGCCAGTTTGCGCATCACCAGGGTGGCGTTGGTGCCACCGAAGCCGAAGCTGTTAGACATCACGGTGGTCAGCTTACGCTCGGTAGGCTGAGTCACGATGTCCAGGCCTTCTGCTGCCGGGTCCAGTTCATCAATGTTGATGCTTGGTGCAACAAAGCCGTGTTCCAGCATCAGCAGCGAGTAAATCGCTTCCTGCACGCCAGCGGCGCCCAGTGAGTGACCTGTCATCGCTTTGGTCGCCGACATCGCCGGGGTTTTGTCCGGGAATACGGCACGGATAGCGCCCAGTTCTTTCACATCGCCCACTGGCGTTGAGGTTCCGTGGGTGTTCAGGTAGTCGATTGGGGTATCCACACCTTCCATTGCCAAACGCATGCAACGCATTGCGCCTTCGCCAGATGGTGCCACCATGTCAGCACCGTCAGAGGTCGCGCCGTAGCCCACAATCTCAGCGTAGATATGTGCGCCACGTGCCAGTGCGTGTTCCAGCTCTTCAACCACAACCATACCGCCGCCGCCTGCAATAACGAAACCGTCACGCTGCTGATCGTAAGTACGGGAGGCTTTTTCCGGGGTGTCATTGTACTTGGTGGACAATGCGCCCATCGCGTCGAACTCACAGGACATTTCCCAGCACAGCTCTTCGCCGCCGCCAGCAAACACGATATCCTGTTTACCCAGCTGGATCTGCTCTACGGCGTTACCGATGCAGTGTGCAGACGTGGCGCAGGCAGAGCTGATAGAGTAGTTAACGCCGTGAATTTTGAACGGGGTCGCCAGGCAGGCAGACACGCCAGAGGCCATCGCTTTGGTCACCATATACGGGCCAACGCCACGCAGGCCTTTGGCACGCATACCGTCAACGCTGGCTGCCTGATAGAACGGTGAACCACCGCCGGAGCCGGCAACCAGGCCCACACGTGGGTTGTTCTGGTACTGCTCATCGGTCAGGCCGGAATCTTTCACCGCATCCTGCATGGAGAGGAAAGCATAGATTGACGCATCGCTCATAAAACGCAGCATTTTGCGGTCGATACGGGCTGAAATGTCGTCCTTCGTTAACTTAACGTTACCCCAGACGTGACTACGCATGCCGGAATCTTTCAGTTCTTGCGAGAAGGTGATGCCAGAACGGCCTTCACGTAATGATGCCAGAACTTCCTCTTGGTTATTACCAATACTGGAAACGATCCCTAGGCCAGTAATCACAGCACGTTTCATTCAATACCTCTTTCACTTCTAATTAGGATTCGACTGGCACTCTAGCTTACAGTTGTACGCCGAACAAGTCCGATCAGCGAAATCCTTGTGTAAATTTGCGTAGGGTCAAGCATATCGTTAAAATCGCGCCACTGCCTGAGCAATGAGCCTTTGCCGTGAAAACCGCACCAATAGAGCACGCACAGCTACGCTGGAACGATCAGGGTACACCTGTATCCCGAGTATTTGATGACGTCTATTTCTCTAACCAGAATGGTCTGAAAGAAACCGGCTACGTTTTTCTGGAGGGTAATCACCTCCCCGAACGTTTCACCACGCACCCGCGCGATCTCTTTATTGTGGCCGAGACTGGATTCGGCACGGGCCTGAATTTTCTGACGCTATGGCAGGCTTTTGATGCCTTCACCACGCGTGAGCCAGACGCCAGACTCCAGCGATTACACTTTATCAGCTGCGAAAAATTCCCTTTAACGGCCAGCGATCTCGACGCCGCCCTGCAAAGCTGGCCACAGTTGGCCAATTATGCCAGCCAGCTGCGTGAACAGTGGCCGCTCGCGTTACCCGGCTGCCACCGTCTGCTGCTGGATGGCGGGCGTATTACGCTCGATCTGTGGTTTGGTGATATTAATCAACTTATCCATACTTTTGATGACACCCTGAATCAGCAGGTTGACGCCTGGTTTCTGGATGGTTTCGCCCCGGCAAAGAACCCGGATATGTGGACGCCTGAACTGTTTGACTGCATGGCCCGCCTGGCGAGGCCAGGCGGCACGCTCGCCACTTTTACGGCGGCCGGATTTGTGCGTCGTGGCCTGCAACAGGCCGGGTTTGAAGTGACAAAGCGTAAGGGGTTTGGTGAAAAGCGCGAGATGCTGATTGGCCATCTGCCCGCCGCCGTAGTCCGGCCTGCGCAGGCGCCGTGGTATGCACGCCCGGCCGCGGAAGGCGATGATTTTGCTCTGGCGGGGGGGGGCATTGCCAGCGCACTGCTGGCTCTGGCATTACTGCGGCGCGGCAAAAAGGTCACGCTTTATTGTGCCGACGCCCACCCGGCCGAGGGCGCTTCCGGCAATCGTCAGGGCGCGGTTTATCCGCTGCTCAACCACCACGATCCGGCGCTGGCACAGTTTTTCCCTGCCGCCTTTACCTTCGCCCGCCGCGTCTACAATCAGCTAACTGTACCGTTTGAGCATGACTGGTGCGGCGTCACTCAGCTGGCATGGGATGAGAAAAGCGCAGACAAAATCGGGAAGATGCTGCAAATGGGGCTGCCGCCTGCACTGGCTGCCGCCGTGAATACCGAAGAAGTGGAAACACTGTGCGGCGTCACCACCGGCTGCGGCGGCATCACCTACCCGCTGGGTGGCTGGCTCTCTCCAGCAGAACTGACCACCGGGCTGTGGCAGCTGGCCGCAGAGCAGGGAGCGACCCTGCTCTGGCAGCAGGAGATCACGCAGTTAACGCCACATCCGGCAGGCTGGCAGCTGAGCTTCCGCACGCAGCCTGACTGCACACACCGTAACCTGGTGCTGGCAACCGGTCACCGTCTGACGGATTTCACTCAGAGTGAAAAGTTGCCCCTCTATGCGGTAAGTGGCCAGGTCAGCCACGTGCCCACCACGGACGCGCTGTCTGCGCTGAAACAGGTGCTGTGCTACGACGGCTATCTGACGCCGGTCAGCCCGCAGTTTCAGCAGCACTGCATTGGTGCCAGCTATCATCGCGGCGATACCGCTACCGAATACCGCGCCGACGACCAATTGGAGAACCGTGATCGCCTGCTTCGCTGTCTGCCGGATGCCGGATGGCCGCAGGAAATTGATGTCAGTGACGCTAAAGCACGCTGCGGCGTTCGCGCCGCCACGCGCGATCATCTCCCGATGATGGGTGCACTGCCGGACTATGCCGCTACGCTGCACCAGTACGAAACGCTGGCACAGCAGCAGCAGGCTGAACCCGCGCCGGTTTATCCGGGCGTGTTTGTGCTGGGTGCGCTGGGTTCGCGTGGACTGTGCAGCGGCCCGCTGGCAGCAGAAGTGCTGGCGGCGCAGCTGTGTGGCGAACCGATCCCGCTCGACAGCACCGCCCTGGCCGCCACCAGCCCGAACCGCTACTGGGTTCGCAAACTGCTAAAAGGAAAAACTCCGAAGTAAGAATAGTCCTTGATTTAAAGTGCTTACGGCAGGAAATTTCATTACCCGTGTCTGATAAATAGCATAACATTCCCATTGTGCCCCTGAATTCTTCAGGGGCATTTTTGTATCTGGCCCGTAAACGAACAAACGGAAAGAACGGGCCATCAAGGGATGATTTGCTATGGACTTCACGCTTAACGGCCAGCGCTTCTCAATTGACGATGCGCACTCAGATACCCCCCTTCTTTATATATTGCGTAATGACTTCCAGTTAAATGGCCCAAAGTTTGGCTGCGGCATTGGCGAATGTGGCGCCTGTACCATCAATATTGATGGTGTGGCCGCCCGCTCCTGTAGCGTACCTGTCCATACTGTTGCCGGCAGGCAAGTCACGACCCTGGAAGGGTTGGCAGAGGATGATGGGTTGCACCCGGTACAACAAGGCTTTATCGATGAACAAGCCGCGCAGTGTGGCTACTGCACCAACGGTATGATCATGACGCTGGTGGCACTTTTCCGGCGCAACCCGCAGGCATCCGAGCAGCAGATTAAAAATGAGCTGGCGTTCAATCTGTGCCGCTGCGGCACCCATCTGGAAATTTTACGCGCGGCGCAGAAGGCGCGCGACATGATCACCGGAAGTCAGCCATTATGAACCTGTTCACTCTGACACGACGCCGCCTGTTGCAGGTGGGGGGCTTTATTAGCGTAAGCACCCTTCTGCCCCCTCTCTCTCTGGCACAATCCACGGTGATAAGCGATCCTCCCACGGTCCCACTGGGCAGTTTTATTGCGCTGGCCGCAGACGGCAAAGTGACCGCCTTTAACGGCCATGTCGACCTCGGCACCGGTGTCCGTACGGCACTGTCGCAATATGTTGCCGATGCACTGGATGTCCCTTTCAGCGCCATTACGATGATACTGGGGGATACGGCTTCAACGCCGGACCAGGGTCCGACGATTGCCAGCGCCACATTACAGGTCACGGCGATCCCAATTCGCCAGGCAGCCAGCCAGTTGCGTCAGCAGCTTATGCTGTTGGCGGCAAAAGCCATGAATCTTTCCGCGAGCCAGGTGTATACCGATGCGGGCTGGGTGATTGACCGCCAGCACCCGGATCGACGCCTGAGCTATGGTCAACTGGCTCAGGATAAAGACACCCATTTACCCCTGGACACCACTATCCCGCTGAATAGCGCGAACCGCTATACCGGTAAATCGGTGGCGCGCGTGGATATTCCGGCAAAAGTGAGTGGCAAACTGACCTGGGTTCACGATTTTCGCATACCCGGAATGCTGCATGGCCGCGTGGTTCGCCCGCCTTATGGCGGTGCTGACAGCAGTGCCCCGCTGGGACACAGTCTGATTTCGATCGATGAGCATTCTGTTGCCCATCTTCCGGGTATCGTGAAGATTGTGGTGATTAAGGATTTTGTCGGCATTGTCGCCTTGCGTGAAGAGCAGGCGATTGCCGCGATGTACGCGCTAAAGGTGAACTGGAAGCCCTGGGCCGGACTGCCTGCACTGGGACTGGACCAGCTGCATGACACGCTGGCCAATTGTGAGAAAACCCCGCGCGTACTGCGTGACGACGCAGGCACTGACAGCGCGCTGAAGAACCGACATGTCGCCGTTGATGCCGACTACGTCTGGCCTTATCAACTTCATGCCTCTATCGGTCCTTCCTGTGCGGTAGCCGAGGTGCGCAACGGGCAGGCGACACTATGGTCAGGCACGCAGAACCCACACGATCTGCGTAAGGACATCGCACTGCTGCTGGAACTGGATCCTACGATGGTCGAGGTGAAGCGTATGGAAGCCTCCGGCTGTTACGGGCGTAACTGCGCGGATGATGTGGCGGCCGATGCGGCGTTACTGTCACAGGCAACGGGCAAACCGGTGCGTGTGCAGCTTATGCGCGAACAGGAAGCCGCATGGGAGCCCAAAGGCGCCGCGCAGTTAATCCGCGTCAGCGGCGGTCTGGACCGCATGATGAATATCTCATGTTACACACTGCGCACCTGTTATCCCTCCAATAATGCCACCACACTGCCGCTGCTCCTGACGGGAAAAGTACCCAACCAGCCTGTCGTCCAGTCAATGGGGGACCGTACCGCCATCCCGCAGTACCAATTTCCCCATATGCGGATGATCTGTGAAGATGCCGCCCCGCTGGTACGTGCCTCATGGATGCGCGGCGTCTCTGCCCTGCCGAACGTGTTTGCTCATGAGAGTTGGATCGATGAAATCGCCTGGCATTCTGGCCGCGATCCGATCGATCTGCGCCTGGAACACCTTGAAGACTCACGTGCGATTGTCATGATTAACCAACTGAAAAAAATGGCTAAATGGAAAAATGGCCCACCTCATCATCGCCCCCAACAAGAGGGCAACGTATTACGGGGTCGTGGTTTCGCCTCAGCACGCTATATCCACAGCCAGTTCCCCGGGTTTGGTGCTGCCTGGGCTGCCTGGGTCTGTGATTTAAGCGTTAATCGCCAAACCGGGGAGATCACGCTGAACAAAATCTTCGTCAACCACGACTGCGGGCAAATGGTCAACCCGGACGGGGTGCGCCATCAGGTGCACGGCAATATTATTCAATGTGCCAGCCGGGTGTTGAAGGAGTTTGTCACGTTTGATGCAAGCGGGACGACATCACTTGAATGGGGCAGCTATCCGCTGCTGCGTTTTGACGAACTGCCTGATATCCAGATCGGGCTGATGGACTACCCGGATGAACCCGCTATGGGTGCTGGTGAATCCGCGTCCGTTCCGGGTGCGGCAGCTATCGCTAACGCACTGTTTGATGCGACCGGCATCCGTTTCCGCGCGCCGCCATTTACCCCGGAGCGTGTTCTGCGCGCGCTACAGGGAGGTCACGTATGATTCGCAAGAATAAATGGCTGCGCATGTCAGCCGGGACGATACTGGCACTGGTTGTCGCCGGGGCGATATTCAGTCTGCAACCCGAGATTGCCCCGATTTCCCCTCCGGATGCTGCACAATTTTCTGTCGGCAGCATCAGTAGAGGAAAAACACTGGCGGCGCTGGGCGACTGTAGCGCCTGTCACACGCGCCCGGGGGGCGTGACCAACAGCGGTGGCCTGGCCATGGACACGCCCTTTGGCACAATCTACACCAGTAATATCACCCCGGATCTCACCAGCGGTATTGGCAGTTGGTCTTACCCGGCATTCCGGCGCGCGATGCGTTACGGTATTGACCGCCGCGGGCATTATCTTTACCCGGCTTTTCCCTACACCTCCTTCACGCAAGTCAGCAACGATGATTTGCAGGACCTTTACGCCTTTCTGATGACCCAGCCCGCCGTCAGCTATCGGCCGCCGGAAACACAGTTATCCTTTCCGTTCAGTATTCACCAGGGGATGGCAGCATGGAACTGGTTGTTCCTGCGCCCGGGAGAAAACACACCGGACCCGCAGCAGAGTGCCATGTGGAATCGGGGGGCTTATCTGGCCGCAGGGCTGGGCCACTGTAGCGCCTGTCATTCACCGCGTAATCTGGCCGCTGCCGAAAAACACGGTAGTGATGCGCTGAGTGGCGGTGTTGCTGAAGGATGGATCGCCCCCGCGCTTAATGACCGATCTCCGGCACCTGTCGCCTGGGATGAAGTGCAGTTGCAGCGCTATCTGCGTACCGGATATTCCCCGGAACACGGCGTAGCAGCAGGCCCGATGGGACCGGTGATCGCGGGCGGGCTGTCGCAGCAGTCGGAGAAGGATCTGCAGGCATTAGCCCACTGGCTGGTCAGCTTCCAGCCACCCACCGTGTCACAGGCCGATGAACTGACTGCACGCGCAGAGCAGCGTTCACAACGCCTGGACTCCGCAGGTGCCCGGCTGTATTCCGGCTCCTGTATGGTCTGTCACTCGCAGCAGAAAGGGCCGCAACTGTTGGGTGTGCGTCCGTCGCTGGCGCTGAACAGCAATCTGTATACCGCTACGCCCGATAACCTTATCCGCATTGTACTGGACGGTATCAGCCATCCGGCAACCCGTGATCTGGGCACCATGCCCGGCTTCCGCCATCAGCTTAGCGATCACCAGATCGCCACGTTGCTGAACTGGCTGCGCACCGATTTCGCCGGTCAAACGCCCTGGATCGATCTGGAGAACAAGGTGGCAGACATTCGTCAGCAGGATCATGGAGCAGAATAAATGAAGGATGTGGGGATATTAGTGATGGCGGCAGGCAACAGCCGCCGCTACCGCGAACAGGATGGGCGGCATAAGCTGCTGGTCAGGCATCAGGTCTGTGGCAATCTGTCGCTACTGGCACATACCCTGCGACTGGCCACTGCCGCCTGCGGCAAGCAGGTGAATGTGGTACTGCGCCCGGAAGATCACGCGTTGATCGAGACAGCACGGAGTTATCACTGTGGTATCACGCTGCTGGAGAGTGATTCTCTGGGTGACTCGATCGCCGCGGGTGTCGCTGCACAACCTGGCGGGTCCGGCTGGCTGGTGATGCTGGCCGATATGCCCTGGTTACAGTTAAGTACTGTAAAGCGAGTACGTCAGGCACTGGCCTTTGCCGATATTGTCCGCCCGCAGTGGAAGCTGCAGGTCGGTCACCCTGTCGGTTTCAGTGCCAACGTACGCGAAGCCTTACTCGACCTGCACGGCCAGGAGGGTGCACGTTCTATTTTGAGCGGTGCCCCACCGCTGCTGTTGCAGGTGGACGACCCGGGTTGCGTACGCGATGTGGATCGCCCTGACGACTGGGCGGAATGCTGATGGTGAGCTCTCTGGATATTCAGGTGCTGGAAAATGCCCTCAACTGGATTGGCAAGAAGCGTTGCATCTGGCTGTGCACCGTCCTGCAAACCTGGGGGTCGGCCCCACGTGCGCCGGGTTCGTTGCTGGCTGTTTCTCAAGAGGGTGCCGTCTGCGGTTCGCTTTCCGGCGGCTGTATCGAACAGGATTTTCTACAGCGGCTGGCAGCGGGTGACTACCGCCAGCCCAGCCAGCAGATACGATACGGCGCAGGAGGGCTGTCGCCGGATGTCGCGCTGCCCTGCGGCGGCAGCCTCAATGTATTGATTGAATGCCTCCCCGCCTCAGCAGAAGCCGAACATTACCTGACGCAAATGCTTCGGGCGCTGCGTGGCGAGGTCAGTCTGGAAAAACAGATTGTGCCCGGGCGGGCAGCTCGTCTGATCCCCACAGACATCATGACAGGGCGACCGTGCGTGACGCAGCATGCGAATACCGTGGTCCTGACGCTCAATGCTGCCAGCGTGTTGCTGATCGCCGGACTCTCTCCGGTGGCGGATTACTGCATTCACTTCGCGCGTATGCTGGGGTTTCATATCCAGGTCTGCGAACACCGCGATGCCTGGCTGGCTGAGTTTGATGCCCGCCCGGTGTTGAATGCCGGGGTGGAAATCATTCGTTGTTTCCCTGCCCGCCATCTGGAGCAGTACGGATGCTCTGCGCATACAGCGGTGCTCAGTCTTACGCACGATGCGCGCATTGACGATCTGACATTGGTAGAAGCCTGCCACACGTCCGCATTTTACATCGGTGCGCTGGGTTCACAGAGCAACAGTGATCGCAGGCGGGTGCGGCTGGCGGAAATGGGAGAGCTGAGTGCTGAACAGCTGGCGCGAATCAGCGCACCGGTGGGTATGGCACTGGGCAGCAAAACGCCGCCAGAAATTGCGCTGGCGATTATGGCGGATATTGTTCGGGTGAAGAATGGTGTGTGACTCCAGGGCAGAAGGGCTTCTGCCCTGCGGGTCGTACGGCGTTTACTGGGCCTGCAGGAACAATCTTTCCCACATGCTCATCACCAGGACCTGGTCACGCGGGGAAAGCTCACCCGCCTTGATCGCTTTATCCAGGCTGATTTGCACCTGAGCCTGCAACGCTTCCGGCGTGTGTTCGCCGGCCTGTTCAATTTCGGCGACAGCCAGCGTCAGATGACCACGCAGGTAACCACCGGCAAACAGCTCGTCATCACTGGCATGTTCTACCATGTCATCAATCAGGCCCAGAATACGCGCCTCAAATTCATCGATCATATAATCCTCTGTAAGCTAGTCGCTCCCCGTTCAGCACAAATCTTCCGGCCAGGGAAACAGTGCCGCCGTCAGCGGTGGAGTTGAGTAAAACGAGCGAAGTTCAGCGATCAGTCGGGCCGGGCGCGCAGGAATGCCCTTCTCCAGATAGTCCATCACCTGAGCATGAACTTTACGCTGGAACGCAATGCGATCCGGTTCACAATCACCTTCAAGATTGTCACAACTTACATTGAACGGAAAGCCTGCCGCAACACTTAACAACCACTCCAGCGCCTGGGGTTTGATCTCGACGGATTCAAACTGACCCTGGGTCTCAGCATCACGCCCATCAGGGCAGTACCAGTAGCCAAAATCCACCTGCTTGCGGCGCTCGGCACCGGCAATACACCAGTGGGAAATTTCATGCATTCCGCTGGCGTAGAAACCGTGGGCAAACACCACCCGGTTCCAGGGTGACGTGTCGTCAGCAGGAAGATAGATCGGTTCGTCATCGCCTTTAATCAGGCGGGTCTGAAAATCATTCATAAAGCAGCGATCGAAGATGTCGATCAGATCCTGATAGTGGTGTTGCTGGCTCATAGCTGTTTGTCGTGTCAGTAAAAAACGCGCAATTTTGACATTTTGTCAGGCAGGTTTCGAGCACTATTGCATATATTGTCTCACGCGAAAAAAGTGATCAGGTTATCAATGTCTTCCCCCCCACCCGCATGCAGCATAAAGTTTCTGCTTAACGCTCCGATAACCGTTGGCACAGGCGCGTTCGCTTTATTGCGCCGTCTTATTTTATGGAGAGATAAACGCTTTACTTTAGCTGTGCACAATCTCACAACATCTCATTGAACATGCTGATGAGATACCGCTATCCACCATGAAAGATTCTCTGGCTGCCACGCTTATCCCGCTGAAATCAGTGAAATAACCTTAGCCCGTGACACGGACGTCCTGAAACCCAGTTGATAACCTCATACCCTTTTCAGGCGAGCGTGAATGAAGCAAAAACCAAATAAAACAAAAATGATGATTACCGGAGACACCCGCGGACTGGTCAGGCAGCCCATGGTCGGCATGCTGGTATTACTGGGTGGACTCTTTCTTTGCGCCATCGTTGCGCTGTTTTACATCGCCGATCAACAAAATACCCATGAAGATAAACACCTTCAATTACTAATGGGTAAAGCGATAGAAAACCGGCAGGAGATTATGCATGCCCATACCATGGACAATGCCGACTGGGGCGAAGCCTGGAAAAACCTGCATCTGACGGTCAATACCAAATGGGCCTGGGACGATCAGAATCTGGGAGAATCACTGTATCAACGATTTCATTATGAGGGCATTTTCGTTGTTTCTCCGCAGGGAAAAACGCGCTACAGCGTGATCGGAGGGCAGCTGAAGCTGCAGATGATTGAATCATGGCTCGGCAAAGATCCCCTTCCCCAGCTTAATCAACGGTTAAATGCGTCAGGAGGTAATGCCGTCTCGATACTGGTGGCCTCACAGGGGCGCGTCACTATCGTCAGCGCCGCCTGGATCACCCCCGACGGGGCTGCCAGTGAAGACAAGGATAATGGCCCGCACTCAATTCTGATCTTCGCCGACAGGCTCACCCCGGAGAAACTGAGCATTATGGCGCAGGAATATGGTATCCAGGGCGCGCAAATCCTCAGCACGCAAACTGCCCGTCAGCACGAGGACCGTAATATGCTGACACTGCCCGCGCTTGGCGGAAGGATTACGTTTGCCTGGCAGAGTGATGATCCCGGTAATGCACTGGTCGCGGGGATTCTGCCTGCGCTGGTGTTACTGATGTTTACCACCCTGTTTACCGCACTGATGCTGATAAAAAATGCCCTGCGCAAAGCGCACCTCAGTGATGAAAGTCATTTCCAGCTGGAACAAAGCAAAAAAGCCCTCTACAACAGCGAGTGCCGATTCAGGGATGTTGCTGAAACCACCACGGACTGGATTTGGGAAGCGGATGAGAACTTAAGGTTTACCTGGATATCCGAACGTTTCCCGGTGATCACTGGCTACCACATCTCTGACTGGATTGGCCGTCCGGCAACGGAGTTTTTACTGAACGACAGTAATGCCCTGGCGCAACTGACTTACCTGTGCCATTCCGGTGGCCGTATCACGCTTCCTCATTGCCACTACCTCTCAGCCCAACAACATCAGCGTTACTGCAATATGATCGTTAAACGCGTGTACCTGTCTGGCGGAAAAACCGGGTTTCGTGGCACAGCAACCGATGTCACCCAGGAAGTAAAAGCACAGGAGCGCGTGCGTTATTTATCACACTTCGATGAGTTAACCGGCCTGCCTAATCGTGTGCAGATGAAAGAGTTCCTCGAAGGAAAATTGAATTCAGCCCCCAGCACTGAACAACAGCTGGCTATTGTGATGGTTGACCTGGATAAGTTTAAACCGGTTAACGATGTCTACGGGCATGCGGCCGGTGACAGCGTGCTGCATGAAGTCTCTGCCAGGCTACGCGCCTGCCTGAAAACATCCGGTATGGTGACCCGCCATGGCGGTGATGAATTTATTATTATTCTGCCGGAGGTTCAGGATCAGGGCGATATCGCTACCCTGTGCCAGCAGATTATTGATGAGATTAACCGGCCATTCCTGATTGCCAACGGCGAAATTTTTATCGGGGTCAGCCTGGGCATTGCCCTCGCCCCTCAGGACGCCAGTACCGCCAGTGACCTGCTGCGTTATGCCGACATCGCACTCTACAAAGCCAAAAATGAGGGGCGTAACCAGTGGGCGTTCTTCCAGCGCGATATGGGGGAAAAGATTGTCCAGCGTCGTGAAATGGAACAGGAACTGCGTGAGGGAATTCGCGCAGGCCAGCTGCGTCTGGCTTATCAGCCGCGTTACGATACCCACTGTTCGTGTATCACGGCGGTTGAAGCGCTGGTCAGATGGCAACACCCACACCACGGACTGCTGATGCCTGACCAGTTTATCCCGCTGGCGGAAGAAACCGGCTTGATTAACGCACTCAGCGACTGGGTATTGTTCACCGCCTGCAGTGATGCGCTTAACGCTATGCCGGGGTTAACGGTGTCGGTGAATATCTCGGCAAGTGAATTCCAGGACAGCAGCCTGTACGACAGAATAAAAGGGGTGTTAGAAAAAACAGGACTGGAGAGTTCATTGCTGGAGATCGAAGTCACCGAAAATGTCACATTGCATGATCCGGTCAAGACACAGAAAACCATGTTGCAGATTAAGGAACTGGGCGTGAAGTTTCTTATCGATGATTTCGGCACGGGTTTTGCCTCGTTAAGCTATCTGCGCAACTTCCCGTTTGACGGTATAAAGCTGGATAAATCCTTTATTTTCCCTATGGATGATTCGGTACGCGCAAGGCAAGTCGTCGAAAATATGATTGGCCTCGGCAAGGCCTATTCTCTCTATGTCACCGCCGAAGGCGTTGAAACACAATCTCAGATGGAGCAGTTAACGCTGTTGCAGTGTGACAGCCTGCAGGGGTATTACATCGGTAAACCGATGGCTCTTGAACATCTGATAGCACTACCGACCTGCCGCACCCGCACTTAATGCCTGCGCCTGCTGGCGAAAAGCCAGCGGAGCCAGGCCGTAATGTTCTTTGAAGATGCGTGAAAAGTGAAAAGGTGAAACAAAACCACACTGCTCGGCGATCAATGCCACGGGCAGGTGGCTGCGCATCAGCAGGCGTTCCGCATGGCGCAGGCGCACATCGCGCAGGTAGCGTGCCGGAGTCTGGCGCAGATGACGGCGAAACAGCGCAATCAGATGATTTACCGAACAGTGGGCGCGGGCTGCGATATCCTCCAGCGCCAGCGGATGCTGGTAGCGCATAGCAATAAAGCGGCAGGCTTCACGTACCCCCTTCGGCATGGTTTGCCGCTCCTCTCCACGCGGCTGGATAGCACGTGAGGCATAGTAATAGAGCAGGGTTTCTGCCAGCGAGATCAGGGCACGCGGTGCGGGTTCTGGCTGAGAGGTTAAGCTGATCCCCAGCTCCATCAGTTGCTCTACCTGATGGTCAAAAGCAATGGTGGCAGGCAAATGTGCCAGCTCGAGATTAAAGTTCGCCGGGAGGGCCGCGAAATCCAGCTGGCACCAGATATGCTCGCTGGGCAGCAGCGAGTCAAACCGGAACAACTCACGCTCTCCCGGCAGCAGCAACGCCAGCGTACCGGGCAATAACAGCAGTGAACGCTGCGCCGTCTCAATCGTCACGCTGCCACTCAGCAGCGCAATAAACTGAATGCCGCGCTGAATACGCGGCCCGTACACATCCCCAGCCCCGTACCGCGACAGACCGAAATATCCCTCCATGACGGGAACCGTCAGTGTGATTTCAGACATTTTTTTCACCACTTTGGTCATGTACCCTTCGCCCCCAGGCAGGCTATCTTTTCTCCACTCTTCAGCCGTATAGCGGCGAACACAACCCGAAACTGTGCGCAGGGCCTGATTGTGCGACGCAGATCAAACTTTGATTTCAGACAGGAGAAAATTATGGCGAATGCCAACGTGCGTCTTGGCGTCAGTCCGCTGGCCTGGACCAACGATGTGCTGGAAGATCTGGGGGATGACGTCACTGCCCTGCAATGTATGCAGCAGGCTGCCGCCATCGGCTATCAGGGGATTGAACTGGGGCGTAAATTTCCCCGCGAGCTGGCGGCCTTGCAGCCACTGTTGCAGGAAACCGGTCTGTCACTGGCTTCCGGCTGGTTCTCCGGCACCCTGGCCGACATTAGCGTGCAGCAGGAGCTGCACAATGTGGCCGATCATGCTCGCCTGCTGAGCGCACTGGGCTGTTCCGTCATGGTGTATGGCGAATGCGGGGGAATGCCCGGCGAGACACCGCTGGATATCGGTATTTCCCACTCACCCAAACTCAGCGCCATTGACTTCGATGCTTACGTACGGCGGTTGAGCCAGTTCTCCTCGGCGCTGTATCAGGAATATGGCCTGAAGCTGGCTTACCACCACCATCTGATGATGCTGGTAGAGCGTCAGGATGAGATCGAGCGTTTTTTCTCTGCCACCCATGAGGATGTCGGAATGCTGCTGGATACCGGGCATGCCGTAGCGGCAGGCGCCGATCTCAACGCACTGATCCGCCAGTTCGGCAGCCGTATCTGCCATATTCACCTGAAAGATATTCGTCGCGCACGCCTGGATCAGGTGTATCAGCAGGATGAAAGTTTTAACCAGGGCGTACGCGGCGGTATGTTCACCGTGCCCGGTGATGGCGCTATCGATTATCAGCCGGTAGTGGATTTCGTCAATCACAGCGGCTATCGCGGCTGGCTGATCGTTGAAGCAGAACAAGACCCAACCACAGCGCCTCCGGTGCCCACCGTGACGCGTGCCTTCCATCACGTTAACGCCCTCTTTTCGCGCTAAGGAAATACGATGCCTGACACTCTGAATATTGGCCTGATCGGCTCCGGTTTTATGGGGCAGGCGCACGCTGATGCCATCCGCCGTGCCGCCCTGCTCTACCCTGATTTGCCGAAAACCCCGGTGCTGTACGCCATTGCCGACCAGAATCAGGCGATGGCGCAGCAGGCGGCACAGCGCTTCGGCGCGCTGTACGCCTTTGGCGACTGGCGGGAGATGGTGCAGGACCCGAATATCGATGTCATTGATATCACCTCGCCCAACCATCTGCATCATCAGATGGCACTGGCCGCGATCAACGCCGGGAAGCATGTTTACTGTGAGAAACCGCTGGCTGTCACAGAACCCGAGGCACGAGAGATGGCAGACGCCGCACGCCGGGCCGGGGTGAAAACCATGGTGGCATTTAATAACATCAAGACCCCGGCGGCGCAGCTGGCGAAGCAGCTGATTGAGCGCGGCGAGATCGGCACCCCGGTGCGTTTCCGCGGCACTTTCGACCAGGGTTTTTATAACGACCCTGAACTGCCCTGGTCCTGGCGTTGCTCGAAAGAACTGGCCGGTTCAGGTTCTCTGGGCGACCTGGGCGCACATACTCTGTCAGTCGCGCAGTATCTGATGGGCGGCGTAAAGGAAGTGTGCGCCAGCGGGCAGACGCATCTTAAAACCCGTCCGGTGCCCGGCGTCGACAGCGGTTACGCCAGTAAGGTCGAGGCCAATGCGCAACGTCGCGAAGTGGAAAATGATGACCAGATGCAGTGCCTGGTGAGTTTTGACAGCGGCGCTGCCGGCGTGATTGAGTCTTCACGTATTGCCGCCGGGCGCATTTTCGGCGTCTACTGGGAAGTGTCCGGCACCGAAGGCACGCTGTATATGGACGGTGAGCGCTTTAACGAACTCCAGGTATTCCGTTTTAACGATGATAAGCGCGATCGTGGGTTCAAAACCCTGTATGCCGGCAGCCAGATCCCCGCTTATTCAGCCTTTTTTGGCTTCGATTTCGGCGGCGGCGGGCTGGGTTACTTCGATGTCAAAGTGCTGGAAGTGCATGATCTGGTGCAGGGAATTTGTCGCGATGACGACTGCTACCCGAACTTTACGTTCGGCTGGGAGAATCAGCGCATCTTACAGGCGATTGAGGATTCGATGGATCAGCGCCGCTGGATCACGGTGAGAAGAGGTTAGGTGTTGTGCAGCGGGTCAGGCATGCCTGACCCCTACTGGCGTGGCATACGGAGAGGCGCGGCATTCGTAGGGGCGTGGCATGCCGCGCCCGAAAGCACATTATAACGAATGGAACCACACCATGATTTCCGCGCCGTGGCTGTCATACAGCAATTTCGCACTCATCACCGCCGACACAATCACAATCATCGGGCGGATCAGCTTCTGCCCTTTGGTCAGCACCATTCTGGCACCCAGACGTGCGCCGCACACCTGGCCCGCGAGCATCACCAGTCCCACCAGCCACACCACTTTTCCGCCAATCATAAACAGCAGCAGGCCGCCGAGGTTGGAGGTAAAGTTCAGCACTTTGGCATGAGCGGTCGATTTCGCCAGGTTGTAACCGCACAGCGTCACGAACGCCAGCGCATAAAACGAACCCGCGCCAGGGCCGAAGAACCCGTCATAAAACCCAACGCATCCTCCAGCCACCAGTGCAAACGGCAGACCGTGGAGACGACGCTGACGATCTTCCTCTCCGATCTTCGGCATCAGGAGGAAATAGAGACCAATGGTAATCACCAGCAGCGGCAGCAGCTGGCGCAGAATATCGCCCTGTACATGCTGTACCAGCAGCGCGCCGCTGATGGACCCTAAAAAGGTCAGCGCAATATTCAGCTTTTGCTCGCGTAAATCCACGGCTTTGCGGCGGATAAAATAGAGACTGGCAGAAAACGATCCGCCTACCGACTGCAGCTTATTAGTCGCCAGCGCCTGGGCTGGCGACAACCCGGCCGCCAGCAGCGCAGGCACCGTCAGTAAGCCGCCGCCGCCCGCAATCGCATCGATAAACCCCGCCAGTAAGGCCACCAAAAACAGCACGCCCAACAGCCACGGAGCAACACTGACCCATTCCATTTATCGTTGTGCCTTACAGTAAATGTTTATCCAGCAGAGCCTGGCAGGATGGCGGTAACGGAGGGGGCTCGCGCTTCACCGGCGGTGTACTCCCCGGTTTGGCTGGCGCAAACCAGCTTTGCAGTTCGGCACCACAGCCGTCACCCGGCGGTGGGATCGGCTGATCCTGACACTCAAGGCTTCCCGCCGGACAGCGCAGGCGCACATGCATATGGGCACGATGCTGGAACCACGGACGCACCTTGCGTAACCATTCACGATCGCTACCGGCATCCGCACAAAGCTGCTTTTTAATCGCCGGATTAACGAAAATACGCGTCACCTCGTGATCTTTCGCCGCCAGCTTAATCAGGCTGTCGATTTCTGGTTGCCAGTGGCGTGCCACCACATTTTTGCCATCGGCGGCGACCAGATCAAGCGGCTGAGGTTTCAGCAGCATTTGCTGTGTCCAGCGCTGTTTGGGGAGCTGTAACCAGATATCCACATCCAGCCCGGACTGATGACTGGCGTGGCCGCTGCTGAAACGACCGCCTGCCGCCATGCCCATATCACCGACCAGCACTTCCCCCAGCCCCAGTTGATTTGTCTGGGTGCTGAGACGCTGAATAAAAGCAATCAGGTCCGGGTGACCAAAATAGCGACGCTGATCGGTACGCATCACCTGATAGCCGGATGCCTCCAGCGGCAGCGGCTGTGCGCCAACAATACAGCCGTTAGAGAAGGCACCAATTGACTGCGGTGCACCGCTAATCGGCTGGTGGATTGTCTGCCACGGCGTGGCGGCCTGTGCGGTCGCCGTCGATATCAACAGCGCACACAGCGCCATCAGCGTCTTTTTCATGGGTTACCAGCGTGGGTAAGTGGTTTCAACGTCAGCATTCTGCGCCCGGTGACGCAGCAGATGGTCCATCAGCACAATCGCCATCATCGCTTCAGCAATCGGCACTGCACGGATCCCCACACACGGGTCGTGGCGACCTTTGGTGATCATCTCGACTTCTTCACCGCTGCGGGTCAGCGTTTTGCCGGGTACGGTAATGCTTGAGGTCGGCTTCATCGCCAGATGAGCGATAAGGCTTTGACCGCTGCTGATGCCGCCCAGAATGCCGCCAGCATGGTTGCTCTGGAAGCCGTTAGCACGGATCTCATCACGGTGTTCGCTACCGCGCTGGCTGACCACGGCAAAGCCGTCGCCAATCTCAATGCCTTTTACCGCATTGATGCTCATCAGCGCATGTGCCAGGTCAGCATCCAGACGGTCAAAGACCGGCTCACCCAAACCTGCCGGGACGTTTTCCGCCATCACGGTCACTTTGGCACCAATGGAATCGCCCTCTTTCTTCAGAGCACGCATCAGTTCGTCCAGCGCGTCAATTTTATCAGGGTCCGGGCAGAAGAAGGGATTCTGTTCCACCTGGTCCCAGTCTTTCAGCTCGCAGGCCACGTCACCAATCTGCGCCAGATAACCGCGTACGATAATACCGTGTTTCATCTCAAGGTATTTTTTCGCAATGGCTCCGGCCGCAACGCGCATCGCCGTTTCACGCGCCGATGAGCGGCCACCGCCGCGATAGTCGCGAAAACCGTATTTCTGGTCGTAGGTGTAATCCGCATGACCGGGACGGTAGAGATCTTTGATCGCGCCGTAGTCCTGCGAGCGCTGATCGGTGTTTTCAATCAGCAGACCAATACTGGTTCCGGTGGTTTTGCCTTCAAACACGCCGGACAGAATTTTCACCTGGTCCGGTTCACGGCGTTGGGTGGTATAGCGCGAAGTGCCAGGGCGGCGGCGATCGAGATCGTGCTGCAAATCGGCTTCGGTCAGTGGGATGCCCGGAGGCACGCCATCCACGATACAACCGAGGGCGATGCCGTGTGATTCGCCAAACGTCGTGACCCGAAATACTTGTCCAATGGTATTACCCGCCATGCTGGCTCCTCGCTAAAATGGTGAATCAGTCTTTATAGATTTTAAAATGATGTTGTGCATCAATAATCTGTTGTTTCGTCAGCATAAACACGCCGTCGCCACCGTTATCGAATTCCAGCCAGGTGAAAGGCACATCCGGGTACTGGTCAATCATATGCACCATGCTGTTGCCCACTTCACAAATCAGCACGCCCTGCTCACTGAGGTAGTCCGGTGCGCAGGCGAGAATGCGGCGGACCAGTTTCAGTCCATCGCTGCCTGCCGCCAGACCGAGTTCCGGCTCATGGCGGTATTCGTTTGGCAGGTCGTCCATATCATCGGCATCAACATACGGCGGATTGGTGACAATCAGGTCGTACTGCGTCTTAGGCAGTTCGCGGAACAAATCGGCACGGATTGGCGTCACGTGGTGATCCAGACCGTGTGCGCCAATGTTCTGCTCGGTGACCGCCAGCGCATCGGTGGAAATATCCACGGCATCCACTTCGGCATCCGGGAAGGCATAAGCACAGGCGATGGCGATACAGCCGCTGCCGGTGCACATATCCAGAATATGCTGGGGTTCATGGCTGATGATGCCGTCAAAGTGGCTGTTAATCAGCTCACCGATCGGTGAACGCGGGACCAGCACACGCTCATCAACATAAAATTCATGGCCGCAGAACCAGGCTTTATTGGTGAGGTAAGCCACCGGAATGCGTTCGTTAATGCGGCGGATCACACGCTCAACAATGCGGTGACGCTCACTCGAGGTCAGACGCGCAGTGCGCATATCTTCGGGGATATCCAGCGGCAAATAGAGCGTCGGGAGCACCAGCTGAACAGCTTCGTCCCAGGGATTGTCGGTGCCGTGGCCATACCAGATATCAGCAGCAGAAAAGCGGCTGACCGACCAGCGCAACATATCCTGAATAGTGTGCAGTTCATTGACTGCTTCATCGACGAAAATTTTGTCCAAAGTGCCCTCCGCAGGCCGTTCTGTTAAACCCGGGCGCTAGTTTGCCACGAAGCTTGAGATAATTCAGCGCGAGGGGGTGAAAAAGCTGAGATTTGTTTCAGCCACGGGCGAGGAAAAGGTAGACTGACCCCAAATTGTGGATGAAATGACCCTTTAAAGGGGCAATCAACCCTAACTGACAGCATAGCGATCCCCTGAGATGAGTAAAAAAGAGAATCTGAATGCGGACGATCTGGCGCTGTTTCGCGGGCTGATGACCGGCACACGCAAGCTGGCCCAGGACACGATTGTCCACAAGCCACCGCGCAAAAAGATAAGCGAAGTCCCGCAGAAACGCCTGCTCTCCGAGCAGATGGATAACAGCCACTATTTTTCCGATGAGTTCCAGCCGCTGCTGGCGACGGAAGGCGCGGTACGATATGTTCGTAGCGACGTAGACCACTATGAGTTGAAAAAGCTACGACGCGGGGATTACAGCCCGGAGATTTTTCTCGACCTGCACGGATTAACCCAGAAGCAGGCGAAGGGGGAACTGGGTGCGCTGATTGCCGCCTGTCGCCGCGAACATATCTTCTGTGCCAGCGTGATGCATGGCCACGGCAAACATGTGCTTAAACAGCAGACACCGCTGTGGCTGGCCCAACACCCGCTGGTGATGGCCTTTCATCAGGCGCCGAAGTTGTTTGGCGGAGATGCCGCCCTGCTGGTATTGATTGAGATTGAAGAGTGGATGCCGCCGGAACTGATGTTGCCGTAGAACGGAGCCTGTGTTTCGCTCCGGAGGTGCCACGATGCATATCAGGATTCGGGCCGACCGGAACAAGGTCGACCCCAGGGCCTTGCATCACATCGCTTTCGCTAACTTGGCAGGGGAGACCTGCCATTCCAGCTTGCCAGCCGCATTCTCCGCATCGAAGTCAACGCAGGCAATCGCCGAGGTAGCAAACATCGGTGGCGCTTCCTGCGGGCACAACTCAGCCACCAGATAGCCCACCAGCGGCAGGTGAGAGATCACCAACGCTGATTTGACGCCTTCGTTTGCCAGAACCTGCAGGTAGCAGGCCACTAAGCCAGGATCGCCGCCCGGAGTCAGCTCCGGCAGCACATCTTCGCCTTCCGGCAAGGGCAACACTTCACGTACCTGATTCAGTGTTTGCTGCGCACGCAGATAAGGACTGACCAGTACGCGCTCAATATCCACTGACTGGCCGTTAAGCCAGGTCGCCATCTGGCGAGTCTCATCACAGCCGCAATGGGTCAAAGGTCTGACTGAATCACTTGCTGCATCTAATGCTGCATCGCCGTGACGCATAATGAAAACTTGCATATAGCACCGCTGTTGTTAAACAAAAACGCCGGGGGACAACGCCGTCCGACTCTTCATCCAGAGAATGAACGCTGTGTTGTACCCCAATGCCTTGAGTATAGTCAACCGATTGTTTACTTAGTGAGCGACGTGCAGATTAACCCGCAAACATCATTCGCTAACCCCACCAGACTATCCCACTGAATCAGTGCAACTATTCAGCTTAACTTCCGGTTTATAGAAGGTTTCCTCGGCGTCAGCCATTTTTTTCAAACGTTCACAAGGGGCAAAACGCGGCCCGTGACGCTGCATAAGCTGCTCTAAACTGTTCACCACTTCACCGATGCCTAACTGGTCCATATAGTGGAAGGGACCCCCGAGAAACGGCGGGAAGCCGATGCCAAAAACAGCACCGATATCGCCGTCACGCGCACAGGAAACCACCTCTTCATCCAGCGTACGTGCCGCCTCATTCAGCAGCATCATCACACAGCGCTGAGCGATATTCTGTGCGCTGAGATGGTGTTTTGCACTGATATTCAGTAAGCGATAAATCGCGCTGTCCGGCTGCTTTTTCCGCCCTTTCTGCGGATAAAGGTAGAAACCACGACCGTTTTTCCGTCCCTTACGATCGTCCTTCAGCACCGCGTCCAGCGCGGCCGGCAATGCAAAACGCTCGCCCCATGCCTGTTGCAGGATCGGCATAATATGCGTGCCGACATCAATCCCTACTTCGTCCAGTAACTGCACCGGCCCCACCGGGAAACCGAATTGCACCAGCGCGTGGTCAATAGACTCAATCGGCTCCCCTTCCAGCAGACAGTGCATCGCTTCAATCATATAGGGGGCAAGAATACGGTTAACGTAGAACCCGGCGCGATCGGCCACCACAATCGGTGTTTTACCCTGTTTCTTCGCCAGCGCCACCGCCGTGGCCACGGTGGCCGCCGCCGTACCGGCGTGAGGGGTCACCTCTACCAGCGGCATTTTTTCCGGCGGGCTGAAGTAATGAAGACCGATGACATTCTCTGGCCGCTGCGCACCTGAGGCAATATCCGCAATCGGCAGCGATGACGTATTAGAAGCAAACAGCGTGTCCGGCGAACAGGATGCCTCAACCTCAGCCACCATTTTTTGCTTCAGCGCCAGATCTTCAAAGACAGCCTCAATGACCATATCGCGCTGGCGGAAGCCCTGATAGTCAGTGCCACCGCTGATCAATGCCATCTGTTGCTGACGCTCTGCCACACTCAGGCGGCGGCGTTTGACCTGCTGACTCAGCACCTGCCAGCTGGTTTTCAGCGCACGGTTGATGCCGTCCGGGTTCACATCTTTAATGCGCACGGGTAGCCCGGCGCGGGTAGCGGTGATGCAGGCAATACCGCCGCCCATCAGGCCACCGCCCAGCACACCAATACGCTTCAACTCACGCGGTGCAGCCTGGGCACCCGGATCTTTTTTCAGGGCGGTGGTGGCGAAAAACAGGCTGCGTAAAGCGGCGGACTGCGGGGTCATCGCCAGTTCACCAAATGCCTGCGCCTCAGCGGCATAACCGCTACCGCTGCCCTGCTCAAGCCCACGGCGCACCACGCTGAGTATTTTGTCTGTCGCCGGGTAATTCCCGTGCGTTTTCGCCTGGGTCTGGCGTTTTGCCAGTGCGAACAGTATCGCCCTGCCCGCCGGGCCGGTTAACAGCCGTTCGCGCAGCGGTAACGGCTTTCTGGCACTGCGCGCTTTCAGTGCCAGTTTCACCGCCGTTTCCAGTAAAATACTCGGAGCCACCGCGTCATCCACCAGCCCGCATTTCAGGGCCGCACGCGCACGCAGGGTTTTACCTGTCAGGATCATATCCAGCGCGGTCGATGCGCCAATCAGACGCGGCAGCCGCTGCGTTCCCCCGGATCCCGGCAACAGCCCCAGCTGGACTTCCGGCAGCCCGAGCCGGGTTTTGTCATCCAGCGTACAAACGCGATGATGGCAGGCCAGTGCCAGCTCCAGGCCGCCCCCGAGGCAGGCACCGTGTATGGCGGCCACGACCGGCACCGGCAGCGCGGCGATCTCCGCCATCACGGTCTGCCCGGCGTGTGCCAGCGCGCTGGCCTGCTCTGCCGTGTCGCAGGCCGCGATCATGCTGATATCGGCCCCGGCGATAAAAGAGTCCGGTTTGCCAGAAATCAGCACCAGCCCGGCAAGGTGCGGATTAGACCGTGCCTGTTTGAGGACAGCGCGAATTTCCCCGGCAAAGGCCTCCTTCAGCGTGTTCATCTTCTCATCAGGCACATCGATAGTGATCACGCCGACGTTATCCAGGCGCATGCTGAGCGTAAAAGCCGTTTTCTGTTCCATTATTCCGCCTCCAGAACCATTGCGGCACCCAAACCCCCGGCGGCGCAGGCGGTGACCAGTCCCAGCCCGCCACCGCGCCGACGCAGCTCATTTAGCGTTTGCGTGATCATCCGCGCCCCGGTTGCGGCGAACGGATGACCATAAGCGATAGATCCCCCCAGCACGTTGAACTGCTCCTGATTCACCTCGCCCAATGCATGGGGACGGTTCAGCACCTCGCGGGCAAAGCGTTCATCCGCAAACATCTTCAGGTTCGCCAGCGTCTGCGCCGCAAACGCTTCATGCATATCAATCAGAGAAAGGTCGGCCAGCGTGATCCCCGCACGGTCCAGCGCCAGCGGCGAAGCATAGGAAGGCCCCAGCAGCATATCCCGACGCACATCAATGGCGGTAAACGCATAGCTGCGCAGGTAGCCGAGTGGCACCATGCCCAGCTCGCGTGCACGGGACTCGGTCATCAGGACCACCGCAGCAGCCCCGTCAGTGAGTGGCGTGCTGTTTGCTGCCGTGACCGTACCGTGTTTTCGGTCAAACGCCGGACGCAGGCGGGCATAGTCTTCCGGGCGGGATTCGCTGCGAACATTGTTATCCTGCTGAACGGGCTGCTTCCACGGGGGGGCATAAGCCGTCATCACCTCGTCATTTAACAGCCCCTGTTGCCAGGCACGCGCCGCATGAAGATGAGAGCGGTGCGCCAGTGCATCCTGCTGCTCGCGGGTAATGCCATGATCTTTCGCCATCTGCTCGGCCGTGTCGCCCATGCGTAGCCCGGTGGAATATTCCGCCACCGCCGGAGGCACCGGCAGCAAATCACGTGGACGCAGCTGGCTGAGGAGTGTGAGTTTTTGCGGTAACGTACGCGCTTTGCTGAGGTCGACCAGCACCCGCGCCAGCGTTTTACTGACGCCGATTGGCAGCACTGAGGAGGAGTCCGCACCACCGGCAATACCGGCCTGAATCGTCCCTGCCAACAGGCTCTCGGTCACATTCGCCACCGCCTGAAAGCTGGTGGCGCAGGCGCGGCTGACGCTGTAGGCATCGGTATGCACACTCAGGCCGCTGGCCAGCACAATTTCACGGGCAATATTGGGGGCTTCCGGCATCTGCACCACCTGGCCGAACACCAGCTGTTCAATGGCGTCAGCGGGGATCTCGCTGCGCGCCAGCAGTTCACTGATCACCATACGCCCCAGTTCCAGCGCCGGAATGCCGTGAAACGCGGTGGCCTGACGAACAAATGGCGTACGCAATCCGTGGGTGATCGCGATGCGGTCACCCTGACGTGTCAGCAAAGGTATAGCTTTACTCATTATTCTCACCTTTCTGCTCCCTGTTGCGTCGTGTTGCCGGTGCATGGGCGGCAAGACGCGGGATCGGGAGCATATCTTAGATAGACGGCATCATTGCCAAGAGGTCTGACCTGATCAGTGTTAACCAGATTAATGACGGGCGCTACGGCAGAAGGGAAAAAATGCGAGAACACACACGATTCTGGTGGAGGGTGGGCACCCTCCACCGCGAGATTAGCGCAGACCCAGCTGGAAAATCATCGTTTCCGCCTGGCAGCTAAAAGTAAACTCACAGTCCAGCGTGACACCAGCCGGGGTTTCGCTGAAGCGGCTTTCGATCAGGCAAGGTTCTGACTCAACGGCACGCGCTTTATCCGTCAGCGTACGCAGCATCGCTTCAGCCTGTTCACGGCGTTCAAACTCCTGGCTGTAGCTGGCGGTACAGTCCGTGTTATCCATTACTGTCCCGACATCGACACAGCAACACGCAGCGGTTTCACTGGCGTTACAGCGGTTAATAGCTTCAGTCATACATCCTCCGGCATACCACCCGGTATCTGGCGGCAGGTTAATTTAGATAAGTATAAGTCTACGCCTGCGCCTGTTATCGCTCCAGCCATCCGGGGAAAAGAGCGCGTTAAGTGATGAAAATCACACTATTATTTGATCCGAAACAAGTCACACTAAATCATCAAAAAATTGATTGTAAGTTTTTTGCAAGCCAGATCGCTTTTTCAGCATCATTTTAGAAATATTTGAAAAACAATATTGCAACATAGACACAGGTCGGACCTATACTTGGCCCACTGGTCTGATTTGTTGGTTGTCTGTCAGTCCCTAGAATCCGCGATCCCTTGTTACATTACGTAACAGAGCTTAAATAAAAATCAGATAATGAGGTTGTGGTTATGAACCATAAAAACCTGTTTGCTAAGTCTGCACTCGCAGCAGCAGTGGCGCTTGTTTCTTCAAATGCTTTATCGGCTGGCTTTCAACTGAACGAATTTTCAACCATTGGTCTTGGCCGTGCTTATTCCGGCGAAGGCGCAATGGGTGATACCGCTGCATCGGCCAGTCGTAACCCGGCTACCATGGCATTAATGGATCGCCCTGAGTTTTCTATCGGCGCGGTATTTATCGATCCCGATGTGAATATTCAGGGACAGTCCGGCGCAGGCAATAGCCTGAATGCCGATAATATTGCACCGACGCAGTGGGTACCGAATATTCACTACGTGCAGCCGCTGAACGATCAGTGGTGGATTGGCGCCTCGGCAACCAGCAACTATGGTCTGGCCACCGAGTTTAACGATGGGTATGCCGGCGGTCCTTTTGCCGGAAAAACCGATCTGATGACCATGAACCTGAACCTCAGCACCGCTTATCGTCTCAACCAGAATTTCAGCTTCGGTGTCGGTGTGAATGCCGTATACGCCCGGGCGAAGATTGAACGTAACATCGGTGAGCTGGGCGCTTTCCTGCCCGCCGCGGGTTTACCCGCTGCACCGGCTGACACCCAGATTGCTCACCTGAAAGGTGATGAATGGGGCTACGGCTGGAACGCCGGTGTTCTTTACGAAGTGGATGATAAAAACCGCTTTGGCCTCAGCTACCGTTCAGAAGTGAAAATCGACTTTGACGGTGACTACAGCAGTGATATCCCGGTAGCCTACAACCCGATCGGTGGTCAGTTTGGTCTGCCATCCGGTACGGGCGGTAACACTGTTTCAGGCTCACTGTCATTGCATCTGCCTGAAATGTGGGAATTGTCCGGATACCACAAAGTTGCACCACAGTGGGCCGTTCACTACAGCCTGGCGTATACCAGCTGGAGCCAGTTCCAGGAGCTGAGAGCGACCGGCAGCAATGGTCAGGACCTGTTCGTTAAAGACGAAAGCTTCCACGATGCCTACCGCATCGCGCTGGGTACCAGTTACTTCTACGATGATAACTGGACCTTCCGCACCGGTATTGCCTTCGATGACAGCCCGGTTCCTTCGGATAAACGTTCCATCTCTATTCCTGACCAGGACCGTTTATGGCTGAGCGCGGGTACCTCTTACGCCTTTAATAAAGATGCGTCAGTGGATGTCGGTATTTCTTATATGCACGGACAGAAAGTCACGGTCAAAGAAGGGAATGATCCTATCGCAACCGCCCAAAATGGTGGCCAGGCGACCCCTTATACCTTTACCTCCAGCGGTAAAGCCTGGCTGTACGGTGCGAGCTTTAACTATAAGTTCTGATCACTGCGTTTTATCAACGCGAATAATAAAAAACCCCACTTCCGTGGGGTTTTTTAATATTTACTGGGAATCAATATCCCCCAAATCGCCGTTAATTGCTGCGGCGTTTGGATTTTCCTGCGGTATTAATTTTCCATCGCTGGCGAGGAAATCATGATGCTGGAAATAAGCCGCACGCATAAATGCGTAAGGATCGTTAGAATTTCTCAAAATAGCATCGGAGTCGAGCAGCTGTGCACGGGTTTCAATCCCTTCCAGTGCCCATTTACCCGCAGACATCCACCAGGTCAGCCAGAGCAGCGGCGGATAAACATCATCGACCAGCCCGCCAATATCTTCACGCGGCGTAAAACCACCGTAGCCTGGGACTTCCACATAAGTGCCATATCCCACGCCGTAATGCCCCAGCGTGCTACCGAAAGCGCGGGTCTCTTCTTTCGCCAGTTTCGGGTTAGCCATTGAGGCCACATCAATCAGACCGCCCATACCCAACAGCGTATTCAGGAAGAAACGGTTGAAGTGCACCATCGCCTTATACGGGTTGCCCTCAATGAAATAGTTCACCATTGAAGAGGGTTCGTTCAGGTTACTGAAAAAGTTACCCAGCCCGTTACGTGCAGGCTGCGGCAGATAATCACGCCAGACCACCGCAACCGGACGCAGAACATACGGATCCAGCACATTGTAGTTAAAGTCGAACATAGAACGGTTGAAGCTTTCCAGAGGATCGGCATGGCCCTGCGGCTCATTCGCCGTCTCAGAAGTGGCGCATCCCACCATCAGTACGCTAGCCAGCACTAAGCCCGTCAGGCGATAGTTCATCGTTTTCTCCCTGTACTGTTTATAAAATATCGCCCGCTACTGCCGGTTAATTTCCACGGCGATCTGCTGCTGACCGGCAAAGGGCAGTACGTCAGTCAGCCCGAACCAGTCACCGGGTGAACGATAAGCGCTGCCATCGCGCGATATTCGCACGCGAACCTGCACCTGATGCTGCGAGGATAATAATCGATCCGGCATCATGGCATTGCTGTCATCCAGCGTGAGCGATAAAGGAAAATGGCTCAACGGGCTCTTTTTCACGGCTACGGGAACCTGAGAAACACCGTCAGACACAGAAATATACAACACTCCGTTCGCCGGTAACATTTTTTCTGCCTCAGGCGACAGACTGATGGTTAACGCCAGGTGGCTTTTTTCTTTGCCGGAAGCGCTGTCTGCCTGCTGGATGCTACGCTGGATCATCACCCGACGCGGGTCATTTTCGGGTAACAGTGACAGCATTTTCTGCCAGGTCGCCGCTGCCTGCACATAGTTTTGCTGGTTATACGCATTAAAGGCTAGCAGCCCCAACACGCGCATATTGGTGGGATACTGCACGGCCATGGCTTCCAGCATCATGAGCGCCTCACGATTATCCTGCGGATCGTTCGAGCGGGTCTGTACTTCAGCATAGCTCAGGCGAACATCAATGTCGGTCGGTGCCAGCTGCAAGGCATGACGAAAGGCCTGGCTGGCCATACTGGCGTTGTTAAGCACCATGCCAAGCCGGCCGAGCATCTTCCAGTTTTCAACATCACCCGGCGTGCGTTGCAACTCGCTGCGAACACCCAGCGCCAGACGTGCCAGCTGTTCCATACTCAGCGGCCGCGCCTGCGGGTCCATCACCTGTGCACGCAGTGCAGGCAGTTCATTCTTCACCTGCTGCCAGGCCAGGACCTGTTGCAGCCCTCCGGTTTTAACGTAGAAGCCGAGACTCACCAGCAGCAGGATCGCCACGCCAGGCAGCAGTACCCAACGGCTGACCTGACGGGATGATTGAGAGGGGGCCTGGGGGATATCCAGTAGCAGTGTTTCCTGCAACTCGCGCACCATCTCGGGACGTTCGGCCACCACACCCTGCCCTTCATCCTCTTCCAGCTCACGCAGGCGCTGATGATAGAAAGCCTGATTAAGCTGGTCGCGATCGGCGGTGCTATCGCCCGTGTTGCGTAAACCCGCCAGTAAAAATAGCGCGCAAGCGGCGACCAGCAGCAGCAGGATCGTTAAGAACAGTGCGCTCATGGTTGTTTCTCGTCATGGTTTAACAGGGTATCAAGCCGCCGCTGCTGTTCCGCATCCAACTCTACGTGCTCAGCACGCCTGCGGCTGCGCAGAATAATCACCAGCGTGCCGATAATCACAAACAGCGCCGGGCCGGCCCAGAGGATCAGCGTCGACGGCGTCACCGGCGGCTGGTAGGAAACAAAATTGCCATAGCGCGCCACCATATACGCTTTCACCTGCTCCGGCGTTTGCCCTGCCTGCAACAGCTGGTAAACCTTCAGCCGCATATCACCAGCAATCATGGCATTGGAGTCAGCAATACTATTATTCTGGCACTTCGGGCAGCGCAGCGAGCCCGTAAGCTGGCGATACTGCTGCTCCTGATCCACGGTGGCAAAAGAGTAGGTGTCGATATTGTCAGCCTGCACACCCGCGCTGAACAGCACCAGCGACAGCAGCATCAGATAAGCTTTCACGATCCGGCCTCCTGGCTGTATTTCTGCCACAGGGGTTTCACTTCCTCGTTCCATACGCGGTCGTTCATATCACCGGCGTGGCGATAGCGGATAATGCCGTGGCCGTCGATCAGAAACGTTTCCGGCGCACCGTACACACCCAGATCCAGCCCGAGCATTCCGTCACCGTCGTACAGGCTCAGGGCATAAGGGTTGCCGAGCGTATTGAGCCAGGTGATCGCTTTCTGACGATCGTCTTTATAGTTCATCCCCACGACGCGAACGCCTTTCGCAGCCAGCGTATTCAGATACTGATGTTCCGCCCGGCAGGTCGGGCACCAGGTGGCCCAGACATTCAGCAGGATCGGCTTGCCGTCATTCAGCACCGACTGGTCGAAGGTTTTACCCGGCTGGTCCAGCGACTCCAGTTTAAAGACGGGGACCGGCTTACCGACCAGCGCCGACTCCAGCCGCGTCGGATCATCGCCGTTGGCATTACGACTTAGCTGCCACAACAGCGCCGCCGCCAGCAGCAAAAACAGCACCAGCGGGAGATAAAGAATTTTCTTGTTCATGCCAGCTCCTTTTGCGCTTTACGGCGCGAACGGTAGCGCGGATCCAGCAGGCACAGCACCCCACCGAGCGCCATAAAGACACCACCAAACCAGATCCAGCGGACAAAAGGTTTGTAATAGAGGCGCACAGCCCAGGATTTGCCCTCCAGCTCTTCGCCCAGCGCCGCATAGAGATCGCGCGTGAAGCCGCCGTCGATGGCCGCTTCGGTCATCATGGTCCGTGCCGCACTGTAGAAACGTTTTTCCGCCTGCAAGGTCGCTTCATGTTTCCCGTTGCGGGTGACGTCAATCACACCTGTGCTACCGGAATAGTTCGGCCCGACCAGACGCACCACACCACGCAGCGTGAACTGATACCCGGCAACGCTCACGCTATCGCCCTCTTTCATCCGCACATCACGCTCCACGCTGTAGTTCTGGCTGAAGGCGATGCCGATCACCGTCACGGCAACACCCAGATGGCCGAGCACCATGCCCCAGTGACTGCGCGACAGATGACGCAGGCCAGCGAAGAAATCATGGCGATGCGTGGCGCGCTCGTGCAGTTCCATCAACGTCAGGATAATCACCCACACCGCCATCAGCAGGCCGACCACCGTCATCGCCTCAATGCGATCCTGCATCAGCCACGGCAGAACGATCGACAGCAGCAGCGTGACGACCAGCGCCAGCCCCAGACGTTTCCACAGTTTTTGTGGCTCATCACGACGCCAGCGCACCAGCGGGCCGATGCCCATCAGCAACGCCAGTGGGGCCATCAGCCAGGTAAACAGCGTATTAAAGAAGGGTTCACCGATGGAAATGGTGCCCAGCCCGAGCTGTTTATGTACCAAGGGCAGCAGCGTACCCAGCAGCACCACCAGCATCGCGGCGATCAGCAGCACATTGTTCCCCAGCAGGAAGGACTCGCGCGACCAGGCCTCATTCTGCACCCGACTGCGCACCTTACCGCCTTTGATGGCATACAGCAGCAGCGAACCGCCAATGACGATAATCAGGAACGCGAGGATAAACATGCCGCGCGCCGGATCGGAGGCAAACGAGTGGACCGATACCAGCACCCCGGAGCGCACCAGGAAGGTGCCCAGCAGACTGAGGGAGAAGGCGGTGATCGCCAGCAGTACCGTCCAGGCTTTAAAGGTGCCACGTTTTTCCGTCACGGCCAGTGAGTGGATCAGCGCGGTCCCGGCCAGCCACGGCATAAAAGAGGCATTCTCGACCGGGTCCCAGAACCACCAGCCGCCCCAGCCCAGTTCGTAATAAGCCCAGGCCGAGCCAAGCACAATCCCGATGGTGAGAAACACCCAGGCCGCCGTAGTCCAGGGGCGCGACCAGCGCGCCCAGGCGGTATCCAGCCGCCCGGCCATCAGCGAAGCAATGGCAAACGCGAAGGCAACGGAGAAACCGACATAGCCCATATACAGCAGCGGCGGATGGAAGATCAGCCCGATATCCTGCAACATCGGGTTGAGATCGCTGCCCTCTATCGGGAAGTCCGGCAATGTGCGGGTGAACGGGTTCGACGTCAGGGTGATAAACAGCAGGAACCCAAGGTTGATCATCCCCATCACCGCCAGCACCCGGGCAATGGCATCCGCCGGCATGGCGCGACTGAGCAGCGCCACCGCCAGCGTCCAGCCGCTGAGCAACAGCACCCACAGCAGCAGCGAGCCTTCGTGCGCCCCCCAGGTGGCGGCAATGCGGTAGTAAACCGGCAATAAGGTATTGGAGTTGGTCGCCACGTAGGCCACGCTGAAATCGTTCACCACAAAGGCATGAACGAGGATCAAGAAGGCCCCGGCAATACAGGTAAACAGCCCGTAAGTCAGCGGACGCGCCAGCCCCATCAGACGAGCATCCTGACGCGCGGCCCCCCATAACGGATAAACACTCAGCAGCAGCGAAAACGCCAGCGCCAGGCACAGCAGGAAACTGCCGATTTCAGGCATCATGACTGGCCTCCGCTCGCGCTGACTGCCGCCGGGGAGCGGTGATTTTTCTTCATCGCATCTTCAATTTCGGGTGGCGTATATTTTTCATCATGTTTGGCCAGCACTTCTTTGGCCTGCACGTGGGTGCCATCCTGCAACACGCCCTGCGCCACCACGCCCTGCCCTTCGCGGAACAGATCCGGCAGAATGCCCTCATAGCTGACGCTAATCACGCCCACCGCATCGTAGAGTTTAAACGAGACCTGCAAGGTGTTCGGATCGCGTTTAACGCTGCCCGGCATCACCATGCCGCCCACGCGCAGACGCTGGCCCGGCTCCGGCTTAATCTGCTGAGCGCCTTTGCCGTTGATCACTTCGCCAGGCGTGTAAAACAGGTCAATATTGGAACGCAGCGCGTACATCACCAGCGCCGTTGCCAGCCCCAGCCCGATTAATATCAACATCACCAGAATCAGGCGACTTTTACGACGGGGATTCACGATCGTTCTCCTGCCGCGGTGGCGGCTTTTTTCATTTTTGCTGCGCGAATGCGCTGCTCACGGGCATGGCGCTGACGGATGTCAGCCAGCAGACGGCGGCGTTGCCACAGCGTGTGTATCAACAGCGTAACCAGCGGGATCAGGGTGCAGCTCACGGCCAGCCAGACATAGAAGCCGTAACGGCCCATGGCAAAGAAATCATGCCAGGAAGAGAAAGCAGGTGTCATCGGTGATGCCCTCCCTTGACGGCCAGCTCCGCGACCCACGGGCGGTGGCGCTCGGTATGCAGCAGCAGGTTACGCAGGCGCATCAGCGTCAGGGTAATAAACACCAGCCACACGCCCAGGATTGACCAGTACAGCGGTGCCCGCATAGTCGGGTCAACGGCCTGTAACAGCACCCCGGACGAGCCCTGATGCAGGGTATTCCACCACTTTACGGAGTAATGAATAATCGGCAGGTTGATCACACCAACGAGGATCACAATCCCCGCGGCGCGCCCGGCCATGCGGCGGTCATCATAGGCGTGATACAGCGCAATAGCGCCCATATAAAGGAACAAAAGCACCAGTTCGGACGTCAGACGGGCATCCCACATCCACCAGGTGCCCCACATCGGCCGGCCCCAGGCGGAGCCGGTAACCAGCGTAATAAAGGTAAACACCGCACCGATTGGGGCCATGGCCATCATGGCAAGGTCAGCCGTTTTCCACTGCCACACCAGCCCGATAAAGGCGGCGCACGCCATCGCGGCATAGATGCCCATCGACCACATGGCCATCGGTACGTGGATATAGATGATGCGGAAACCGTCACCCTGCTCAGACGCGGGCGGAGCATAACCGAACCCCCATGCCCAGCCCAGCAGCAGCGCAGCCACGCCCGGGATCGCAAACCACGGCACCAGGCGTCCGCATAATCGGTACAACCGATCGGGCTTGCCCAGTTGATGTATCCATTTCCACATGATGTTTTTGCTCACAATTAAAGATCATTCGTCTGGCGTAAGTTCGCGCTAAAACGGCGTATTCCCGGTCTTTTCGCCGGTTAGTGAACGCTCACCCGTAATGCAGCCGCCGTGGCAAAAGGTGCCAGCGTGGCACTCCCTGCCAGCAGGGCACCCAGAATGGCCAGATAGCCGTCAATCGGCAGCCCCTGGCCCGCAGCATCGATGGCCGCACTGGCAAAAATCAGTACCGGCACCGCCAGCGGCAACACCAGTAAACTCAGTAATACGCCCCCACGACGCAGCCCCACCGTCAGCCCGACGCCAATCGCACCGAGGAAACTGAGCGTCGGCGTGCCCAGCAGCAGAGTCAGAGCCACCGCCCGCCAGCTGGCAAAATCCAGCGACAGCAACAAGGCGACCAGCGGTGACAGCAGCAACAGCGGCAGCCCGGTAACGATCCAGTGTGCGGCCACTTTGCCCAGCACCGTCAACGGCAGCGGCGTGGGCAATAGCAGAAGCTGCTCCAGCGAACCATCAAGAAAATCATCACGGAACAGCCGCTCCAGTGCCAGCAGCGAGGAGAGCAGCGCCGCGACCCAGACAATGCCAGATGCAATGCGCGCCAGCAGCTGCGGCTCCGGCCCGATGCCTAAGGGAAACAGCGTGACAACAATCAGAAAGAACCACAGCGGGTTGATAATTTCTGACCCGCTACGAAAAGCGATGCGCAGTTCACGCTGCAATACGCGCCAGAACATCAGACCATCCCATCCGTCAGCCGAATGCGGCTGAGATGACGCACGGTCGCAGGCAGCTCCTGGTGCGTGGTGAGGATCACCGCCCCGCCCCGATCGGCATGAAGCACCAGCCTGGCTATCAGCTGGTCCACACCCGATTTATCAATGGCGGTCAGGGGTTCATCCAGTATCCACAGCGGTGCCGCTGACAGCCACAGACGTGCCAGCGCCACGCGCCGCTGCTGCCCGGCGGAGAGCTGGGCCACCGCAACATCTTCATAGCCGGTAAGGTCGACCTGCTCCAGCGCCTGCCAGAGTTCCTCCGGCGAACGCTCCGCGTGCCAGAAGCTGAGATTTTCAAATGGGGTTAAGACCGCTTTGATCCCCGGCAGATGGCCGAGGTAAAGCAGGCTGGCGTGATAGTTTTCACGCGCCTGCTGAATGCTGCGCTGCTGCCAGAGCACGTCGCCCTGCTCTGCCCGGCTGAGCCCGGCCAGAATACGCAGCAACGAGGTTTTTCCTGCACCATTTTCCCCTTCCACCTGCACAATATCGCCGGCCTTCACGGTAAAACTGAGATCGCTAAACAGCGTCCGCTCATCGCGAACACATGTCAGATTTTGGGCTGCCAGCATGGGAGGAGAATCGCACATTGTTAAATTTGATGCAGGATAGTACCACAAACTGTGTGTCTGCCTACGCTGACCAGGCGCCATAAGGCACGTCTTCCCCCCCTGAAAAACCGGACTATGGCGCTTTTTTGCACGGTTTCACGCCTGGGTTAAAGCTTTGTTACTCTTCTTATTAATGCAGGTTACATTTCTTCGCGTCGGATAATACCCGCTACGCTTAAGAGGGAACGCAATTCACTGGGGGAAAGATGAAAAACACACAAAACGATAATGATAATCAGGTTGAGAGTGAAGAAAGTGAACAGGGCAAAGAGATTGAGGTGGATGAAGAAGCCCTGCCCTCGCAGGCTGCCGCCGTACACGAGCAGATCCGCCAGGAGGGGGAGAAAGAGCTGGAACGTGATGCCCTCGCCCTGCTGTTTTCTGCTATAGCGGCCGGGCTGTCGATGGGTGCCTCACTGATGGCAAAAGGCATCTTCCACGTCAATCTGCAGGATGTTCCCGGCGGGTTTCTGCTGGAGAACCTCGGCTACACCTTCGGCTTTATTATCGTGATTATGGCGCGGCAGCAGCTGTTTACCGAGAACACCGTCACTGCAGTGCTGCCCGTAATGCATAAACCGAACGGCGGGAATTTTCTGTTGCTGATGCGTCTGTGGGGGTTGGTGCTGGGCGGTAACCTGATTGGTACTGCACTGGCCGCGCTGGCCTTTAACCACCTGCCCATTTTCGACGACGCTGTACGCGAGGCGTTTGTCAGCATCAGCCAGAAAGTGATGGAGAACAGCCCGATGGAGATGTTTGCCAACGCGGTGGTTTCCGGCTGGATCATTGCCACCATGGTATGGATGTTCCCGTCTGCGGGCGCCGCTAAGATTTGGGTGATCATCCTGATGACGTGGCTGGTGGCATTGGGTGACCTGGCGCATATCGTGGTGGGATCGGTGGAGATCTTCTATCTGGTGTTCAGCGGCGACCTGCCGTGGCAGCAGTTTATCTGGCCGTTTGCGCTGCCAACCCTTGCCGGCAACATCATTGGCGGCACCTTTATCTTTGCCCTGATCAGCCATGCGCAGATCCGTAACGACATGAGCAACAAAGCCAAAGCGAAAGCCGCAGCGGAGGCGAAGCGCAAAGAGAAGAAAGAGGCAGAAAATCAGCCGGATTGATGCTAAAACGCGCAGTCAGGCGGGTAAGTGGTTAATCTGTGGCGCGAAACAGGCTATACTGCGCGCCGCTGTCCCCTTAGTTAAATGGATATAACGAGCCCCTCCTAAGGGCTAGTTGCAGGTTCGATTCCTGCAGGGGACACCATTTTCCTGTCCTGTCGCCCTCACTGATACGTGGCTATTCGAACAAATCCTTTGCCTGGGGCAGTGCATCTCACACAGGATAAAGCCCGCGTGTGCGGGCTTCCGTTACCTCCCGTTAACCACCAAATACCAGCGTCGTAGACTTCGCCCCGGCATTAGCAGCCGCAAACATTTTCGCGTCCGCCGCTGATTTTGCGCTGTAAGCGTAGTTTGATGCCGCTGTCCACTGACTCTTCGGCGACTTCTGGTTGGTAATGGCAGGCACGCTGCCCGTATCAGTAAAGGTGCCGTTGCCTTTATCATCCAGCATGCCTTTATTCGCACTGCCCTCACCGAAGTAGTTATTTTCAGAAATAATTTTTGCGTTCTGAGCCAGCGTAAAGCCAAGCTGGAACTTGTTGATATAGTTACTGTAAACATGGAAGTAGCCATAACGCATCAGTCCCGGTGCCCGGACCTCCATATTATCGAAGTAGCTGTGGCAAATGGTCAGATGCGGGTAACCGTTATACGTTGCATCATTATCATCTGCCGGGTGCCCCAGAATCAGCCCGTATTTATGGTTGCCGAAATAGCAGTTACTGATGGTCGCGTAGTCAGCTTTCTCACCGATATACAGCAATTTATCCAGGCTGCCGTCACCATCTGACCAGGTGTGGCCGACGAATGAGCAGTGATCGATCCAGTATTTACTGCCGTAGTTCAGGTAAAGCTGGATATCATCATTGGCTTTAATATTCACCGAATGCTGGAAAATCAGGTTCTGGAAAATAATGTTCTGTGAGGTGGTCGTCGCACGGAAATGGATATTGTTTAAGGTACGGTTCTGGAATGAACCCACAATGGTTTTATTCGACCCAAGATTCACTTTCGTCAGACTTGAGGCGGTGATATTACTGTTAATCACCAGTACCCGCGCCGTACTGTCGCCCACATACTGATTAAGCTGTGCCAGTGTATTAATTTCCACCACCGATCCATTCCAGCCGCCCGTAACATTGGCTGCTTTGGCAAAACCGACCAGACCATTCAGTTTACTTGTTGGATATGTCATAAAAGCCCCTGTTTGCATGATGTTATTTTGAGATAAATGTGCGTATGACATCCTGTCGATTGAGCCATTTGCGAGAGGATAAGCACTCACGTCCATTGGCTTACGGGGCTATTTATACGCATCGTAAAAACCATGAACCAGCCAGTTCATGTCGCTGGTCGACAGGCAAACAAAAGCAGGCATTAAGATGCCATCATCAATATAAATATCCCTATTCATTATCACACCCCATCCACATTGGACTTTTTGCTAAACGGAAATGTGTTAATAAATGGGCTTTGTGACTGAACGCTGAAGGTGGGGTTTTGCAAGGTACGATGAAACGGTTTCTGTTTTCGTTTTTAGGCGCGGTGGTGGGATTTGGCGTAACCTTTGCTGTATTTCCACTACTATCCGATCTGATCATCGGCCCGGTGCTCAGTGATGATGAGATGAATCAAAACGTTGGATTGTTTCTGATTACTGCTGCGCTTTTAACGGTGTTCGGCGCGCTGGCAGGCGGGTTTTACCAGCAGCATCGGTGCAGGAAGCTCAAAGATACCTGACTGCTGGGTAGCTTTATCATTGAAGTAAGGGGCTAACCTATTTAGCCCCAAAACCCACCAGCACCGTGTTTAAGAAGAAATAACCCCCGCAATCGCCCGCACATCACTGCCGGTCGGTGCCTGATGCACCCGCAGGCCGAACTCGCCCACTACCGCAAAGACATGATCGAAAATATCGGCCTGGATGCTTTCATACTCCAGCCAGGCAACGGTATTGGTAAACGCATAGATCTCAATGGGTAAACCCTCGGCGCCCGGTGCCAGCTGGCGCACCATCTGCGTCATGTCTTTACGAATCGACGGATGCTGGCGCAGATATTCGGTCAGATAGGCACGGAACGTCCCCACGTTAGTCATCCTGCGTTGATTCAGTACGGAAGAGGCGGCAACGTCGCCCTGCCCGTTCCAGCTGTTAATCTCCTCCTGGCGCGCCGCCATATACGGCTTAAGCAGGCGGGCCTGCATCAGTTTTTCATGCTCCGCGTCTGAGAGGAAACGGATACTGGTGGTATCGATATTGATACAGCGTTTAATCCGTCGCCCACCGGAGGCTGACATGCCGCTCCAGTTTTTAAAGGCATCGGATACCAGGGCATAGGTCGGGATAGTGGTAATGGTGTTATCCCAGTTCTGCACTTTCACCGTGGTCAGCCCGATGTCGATTACCGCGCCGTCCGCGCCGTATTTCGGCATCTCCAGCCAGTCGCCCAGTTTCAGCATGGTGTTGGCAGAAAGCTGGATGCCCGCCACCAGGCCTAAGATCGGATCTTTAAACACTAACATCAGTACGGCGGCCATTGCGCCTAACCCACTGATCAGGATCGCAGGCGATTTGCCGATCAGCAGCGAGATCATCATGATGCCAATGACGATTGCGCTCACCAGCTTCACGCCCTGGAAAATCCCCTTTAGCGGGAACTGGGCCGCAAACGCAAACCTGTGTGACAGGCCAGCGATCACGTCAAGCAGTGAGAAAAATGACATCAATGCATAGATCATCACCCATAGCTGGGCACAGGTGGACAGGATCAGGGCGGCATCGCTGCCTTTTTCCAGCCACAGAACGGCCTGGAGATTGACGATCATCCCCTGCAGCATAAAGGCCAGCCGGTGGAAGAGTTTGTTCCCAGTAATGATTTGCAGCCACAGGCGGCTGCTGCCCTGCGCACGCCGTTCAAATGCCCGCAGCACAATGCGGTGCAGAATAAAATGCACGATTAATGCGGTAAGAAAAATGATGCCAACAATCACAATCAGTGAGGTGGGGTGGTCTGGTTCTATTCCATATTGCTTCAGAAATGTAGCCAACTGCTGCATAAAGCCTCCTTTGTAAAACGAGGGGCGATCATGCCCTCTGAAGATGCCAGGTTCAACCTTTAGCGGTCCGTGGTGCCGACATTTACAATGGCACAGAAAAAGGGGGTTTACGTGACAAACCGGTGCGAAAAACAGCGATACTCTGCCGATTGATTCGAGCGGATAGCGGGTAATCTAAAAGGATTGTTGTCGACCGTTGTCCCGGAGCATCCTATGCCAGATAAAGACCCCGTTGTTGAACGCCTCTCTTTAGAGGTTCTTGCCCTGAGAAATATTGTCCAGATGCTCATCGCTTACGGCAATGTCCCGACCGGCGGTAAGCTGAATAAGTACCTGGAGAAAATTGCGGAAGAAGTGGAACACCGCGATGGACGTGAAGCGAATAAAGCCATTGCGGATGTCATACGCGGTTATATTCGTTAAGCGATATCCTGCCGCCCCGGCTGATACCGGGGCGGCAGGAAGGGATTACACGACTTTAAACACCGAAATATCTTCCGCCAGCTGCGAGGCTTCTGCATGCAGGGCGTGAGTATTTTCCGCTGTCTGATGAACCAGTGCCAGATTTTGCTGAATGGTACGCTCCATCTGCGATACGGCGAGCGTCACTTCGGCAATACCTTTGCTCTGCTCATCACCGGCTACGCGGATTTCCCCCACCACTTCTTTCACTTTCAGCACATCTTTCACCAGTTCCTCTAACTGACGGCCTGCACCTTCCACCAGCTTACTTCCGGTCAGCACATTGCTGTCCGACTGACCGATCAGCGTTTTGATCTCCTGCGCAGCCGTTGCACTGCGCTGTGCCAGCGCACGGACTTCAGCAGCGACCACGGCAAAACCGCGTCCCTGCTCCCCGGCGCGGGCCGCTTCAACCGCCGCGTTCAGCGCCAGGATATTGGTCTGGAACGCAATGCCATCAATCACGCTGAGGATCTCACCCACACGGCTGGAAGAGACTTTGATGGTCTCCATCGTATCGATCAGCTGTCGCATCACATGACTGCTGCTGCGGGCAATCTGCGCCGTCTGCTCGGTGAAGGAATCGGCCAGGCGGGTATTCTCGGCATTCTGCTGCACGGTCGCATTTAACTGCTCCATCGCTGCCGCACTCTCTTCCACCGCTGCCGCCTGTTCGCTGATCTTATCGGTCAGCTCCTGGTTGCTCTGCTCCAGCCCGCTGGCGTTGTGTGCCACATGCACGCCGCTCGACTGCACGTTGGTGATCACGCCGGCAATCTTGTCGACAAACTGGTTGAACGATACGGCAATGTCGGCGATCTCATCACGGCCTGAGGTATCCAGGCGTCGGGTCAGATCGCCATCACCGTGCGCGATATCATCCAGCGCTTTGCGGGTCGACTCCAGCCGCCCTGAGATCTTACGCGAGAGAAACCACGAGGCAATCAGCAGCACGAACAATGACGGGATCAGCAGCACAAAGATATCCTGCATGATGTTGTGCGCCAGTGCGGTAACGGCGGCCTGAGGCGTGACCAGACCAATGATCCAGCCGGTATCTGCCATGCGGAACAGGGTGACCTGTGCCTCCTGGTGCAGCCATTCATCGCTGATGGCACTGAGTGTGGTGCTGCCGCTGGCCAACCCTGCCGTTTTCACCCCGGCAACCATCGGGGCAAGCCAGGGTTGCTGCTGCGCCAGATCGCTGAATTTTTTCAGCGCCTTATCTTTCATACCAGGGAAATACAGCACGTTACCGGCCTGGTCGAGGGCGAAAGCATAGCCGCCGGTACTGCTGCCGTTACGTTGCATAAAGCCGGAAAGATTATCCAGCAGCACATCAAAGGTCGCGACCCCGGCAAAAGCGCCGCCGTGGCTGTAAGGTACGCTACAGGTGACCATATTCACGTTGGAAACCGGATCCTGGTAAACTTCGGACCAGTTGCACTTGTTGGCAGACGCCGTGCGGCTTGAGGTATACCAGCTTTCATTGTGATAGCCCGCCCCGGCCGGGTCGTTGTAACCGTCCGAGTAATCCAGCCCACCGCTGGCGTTACGCGACCAGAAGAAACTGCGGCGTGCCACCCCCTCACTGAATGCGTTGGGCTCCGGCCAGATGCCGCCCCCGGCGATACTTTTATCCCCTTTGCTGTCGATGATCTGCGGCAAGACCTGTTTCACCAGCGCGTCATCATGTGGCAGCACTTCGGCCAGGCGGGCCAGGCTGACACCTTCCCCTTCAATGCGGATAAGCTGCTGGTTAAGCTGACCGACGATATTCTCACCGGTTTGCTGAATTAAGCTGTTGCTGGCATCGATCACGCGCGGCTGACCGCGCAGTGAAATCGCCAGGTAGACGATGACGCAGGTAAGCAACAACATAAACACGCCACCTAACGTCAATTTCCCTGATAAACGAACGGGAACCCACGACATAATGATTTCCTCGGAAAATAAAATTGAAAATCGACAATCAGAGATAAGCCAAAGGAAGAGTGATTTTTATTGTTATGCGGGTAGGTTCTATCGACATACCATCAATGACTATCATCGGCCGCGCGCTGATAAAACTTTAATTCCACTTAATAACTTGATATATATCAAGTTCTAAGCCTGCCGTTTATTCCGCGCCCATGCCCGATATCCGCCATTCATGTCGCCCTGAAGGCATTTCATTCCCTGTTCATGGCAGTTCATGCCTTTTTTCCCCCGCTCCCACAGGGGTGAATTTATCATTGTGCTAATTCAAGATTCTTAGCATTCCCATCGGGAGATATCCATGAACACACCTACTGCAGGCAGCAGCGTTAACCGCACCCGCTGGTTAACCCTGATCGGTACCATCATTACCCAGTTTGCACTGGGATCGGTCTATACCTGGAGTCTGTTTAACGGGCAGCTCTCCCTGAAACTGGATACCACAATCAGTCAGGTGGCTTTCTCGTTCGGTTTGCTGAGTCTTGGTCTGGCACTGGCTTCATCCGTTGCCGGAAAATTACAGGAACGTTTTGGCGTTCGTCACGTCACCATCGCCGCCGGGCTGCTGATGGCGGTCGGTTTGATGCTGACCTCGCAAGCCGATAACCTGTTTATGCTCTATCTCAGCGCGGGCCTGCTGGTCGGCCTGGCCGATGGTGCAGGTTATCTGATGACGTTATCAAACTGCGTGAAATGGTTCCCGGAACGCAAAGGGGTGATTTCAGCCTGTGCCATTGGCGCCTACGGCCTGGGCAGCCTTGGCTTCAAGTTTATCTGTAGCTATCTGTTGAGCGTCTACAGCCTGGAAACCACCTTTATGATTTGGGGCGGGCTGGCGATGAGTATGATCATCATTGGCGCACTGTTGATGAAAGATGCGCCTGCACAGCAGCCATCCGGCAGCAAATCCGCAGAGAAACGCGATTATTCGCTGGCGGAATCCATGCGTCTGCCGCAGTACTGGATGCTGGCACTGATGTTCCTGACCGCCTGCATGAGCGGCCTGTATGTGATTGGCGTGGCGAAGGATATCGGCGAAAGCATGGTACACCTGAGCGCGCAGACCGCCGCCAATGCCGTCACCATCATTGCCATTGCCAACCTGAGCGGTCGTCTGGTACTGGGTGTCCTGTCCGATAAGGTGGCACGTATCCGGGTTATTACCCTGGCACAGGTGGTGTCACTGGTCGGCATGAGCATCCTGCTGTTCAGCCACATGAATGAAAACAGCTTCTTTATTGCCATTGCCTGCGTCGCCTTCAGCTTCGGCGGCACTATCACGGTTTATCCGTCACTGGTCAGCGATTTCTTCGGCCTGAACAACCTGACCAAAAACTACGGCGTGATTTACCTGGGCTTCGGGATTGGTAGCGTGATGGGATCGCTGATTGCCTCACTGTTTGGTGGCTTTACGGTGACCTTCAGCCTGATTATGGCGCTGCTGGTGATTTCACTGCTGATGTCCGCCACCATCCGGATGCCGCATAAACAGGCAGAAGCGAAGAAAGAACTGCAACACGCCTGATAACACCCGTCAGTCAATTAACGCCCGCTATCGATAACGACAGCGGGCGTTTTCATTAATTTCTCACTATACCCAAAATAATTCGAGCTGCAGGAAGGCGGCAAGTGAGTGACAAATTGGCCGACGGCCATTTTGAACAGCGTTTACGCTGGCCCACAGGGTGAGCTTCAGAAATGAAGCTCATAATCCCGATGAGCTTACTCGAGTAAGTGATTCGGGTGAGCAAACGTAGCCAACGCACATGCAGCTTGAAGTATGACGGGTATATTCAGACGATTCCCACCAATAAACTGCCTTTTTCATCCTTATCTTATTTCATTAAAACCTTCTCATTCATTCGAGAGATATAATGAATTATTTTGAAATAACTTCCTGAATAAATCTACACTCACCGCATTATTCCTCCACTTTTCTTTCGTAAAGTTGTAGTCATTGAAAAGAGCAGGAGAACAACATGAAGACAGCAATGAAAACAATAATGAAAGCAACCTCTGTGGTGTCTCTGATTGTTATACTGAGCGGCTGTATTATTGCCCCTCCCCATCACGGCGGTGGCGGCGGCGGATATCACGGTGGCGGTGGGGGTTATCATGGCGGCTATCATCATGGTGGTGGCCCACGACACAGCAGATAGGAATTTTTAGAAGGGTGGGCAAAGCCTGCACACAGCAATAAGCCGTAAGTCGGTAAATAAAATAAATGGTAAATAAGTACATTGGGCGGGAATTTTCCCGCCCTTATTTTTTAGCTTTTAATACTGTAGTTACATTGATACCAGGCTTTCACCAGGCCAGGTAAATGACTTTCCTGTGGTCGTAACGCTTCAACTTTATCAAAGCCGCGTTCACTACAATAACGCTCAACGTCTTTTTCCATCGCGGTTTTATCCACGCGGATGGGGTTAAAACGGTATTGAACGGTATTCACCGCCGGATCTTCATCCACCTTTTCATAGGCACCGGGTTTGCCGGAAGTACAACCTGCCAGCAACAGTAGCGCTAGTGCGCCGATTATTTTTGATTTCATCATGGCTCCCTTCTTCCAGTGCCGCATCATGAGCTGCCCCGCCCCCCGGCGCGATCAGACGCCGGCGCATTTGCATAATTTTACTTAAGTTATGCAATGTTTTACCGATTGAATCGATTCAGGGAGATGAATAGCGTCAGAGCGATTTCAGTGCGACTATGCACCCAGACATCGCAAGATGTCTGCGCAACACCAGGAAATTTTTTGCTATAATTAGAATGACTTATGCCCGCGGCGAGCGGGCTTTTTTTGGATTTAATTACCTGTTCCGCTAATAATTATACGCAGAACGTTAGCCGAATCCTTACCAGTAAGTGCCAGAACCGACTGATAAAGGTCAATGGTCATGTCGCAGAGCTTCGCTTCATTCACCCCGGCTTCCGCAGGCGTGTTTAAGGTTTGCAGATCGCTTCCCCAACGCGCATACAACTGACGCACCACCGCCTGCAACTGCACTCTTCCCTGTTTGAGATCAATGGGTTGCTCAACGCCATTGCTGTGCTTAAGCAGCACATCCATCGCCTGTAGCTCCCGCTCCGTCAGGGTTTTCGGGACCAGTTCACTGACATTCACCCCGCCTTTCACCTGGGGAAACAGGAAGCGAAAGCACTGCTCCGGGCCGCGCTGGCGGATCTGTCTCATTTGCTCCAGGGAAACCTGCATATAGCTAATCAGATCCTGGTCACGCGCCGCGTTGATGCGCTGATTCAACAGATCGGCCACCAGCGGGCGCAGATGCTCAACCGCCTGTTGCAGTGGTATCCCGGCTTCCAGCTGAGCGATCAGTTCATCATGCGCCTGCTGATATAGCAGGGGTTGCTGGGTTTTAACCGTACGCCAGACCGGAAGCTGTGCCAGATGGGCAGCGGCGGCATCAATTTCCGCCTGCTTTTCCCGTGCCGGGCTGACCCAGCCATAGTAATAAAGATTACCCACCAGCAGCGGAACCGAAAACAGCAGGATCGCCACGGCAGAGGCCATCTTTTTACGTTTGAAAAGAGCACCAATAACGACCAGCCAGACCAGAGCGGAGAACAGCGAGGCAAGAATAGCGTGAGAAATCAAAACAGAACCCTGAAGTTTATCAGGCCGGATTACCGGCCCGTGAGAAATGTTAGTCGACGCGCACGTCAAGTAATACCGGGCAACTGGCACGTTCAATCACCGCAGCACTGCATGAGCCTTTCAGCAAACGGTTAAAGGAGGAGAGATGACGGCGCCCCATGATGATCATCGCTGCGTTCAGGCTGTTTGCCTGGGCCACAATGGTTTCTGCCGATTCCCCGGCGGCGACGCGCCCACGCGCGGCCACGCCCGCACGATGCAGCTCGGCTAACGCCTGGCGCACCACGCCTTCTGCGGTATTTTGCTCATCCAGCGCCAGACCAAAGTCGCCGGGGTCTTCGCCCGCCTCAATATCAAACGGACCGGATGCCGCATAGCTGGCATCCACACAGCACAGCACCACCACCTCAGCCTGCAAGGCCAGTGCCTGTTCGGTCGCAAGCTGAATCACTTTGCGGGCAATCACCGAATTATCAACAGCGACCAAAAGCGTTTTCATACCCTTCTCCTGTCAGTCTCGTAATGCAACTTTTCCAATTTCATCGATCAGCGCCTCTTTGCATTTGAGGATCGCCTCACGATTACGCGCTTCATGCCGCTGGAAACGGGCGCCAGGGATCAGCAGACTGATGGAAAAGCGTCCCAGAATCGTGTCGATTGCCACGGCCATCGTGGAAATCCCTTCCAGCGTTTCGCCCCGGTCATACGCCAGACCGGTACGGCGGATTTCGGTTAAATGTGCCAGCAATGCGGGAAAGTCGCGCACGGTCAGCTCGGTGATGGCCTGATAAGCCTCACCCACCAATTCTCTGGCGGCGTCATCGCTCTCCAGCGCCAGCAGCGCACGGCCACCGGAAGTGCTGTAGAGCGGCAGGTTCATGCCAATGCGTGGCACCACCCGCAGTTCCCGGTCAGCCACCACATAATGCACAATTGCCAGTTGCAGACCGCTGGCGCGCGCCAGCGACACGGTTTCTCCGGTGGTGTCGCATAATGCCTGAAGCCACGGCTGAGCAATAGCCACCACATCGGTATGCACGTTGGCGATCAGCCGCAGCAGAGCCGGGCCAAGCCGTACGCCACCGGCCGCGCCGTGGCTGCGCACCAGTTGCACTGAATCCAGCGCGTTAACAATGCGCTGCACGGTGGAACGCGGCAAATCGACCGCCAGAGCGATTTCACCGAGGCTCATTCCATTCGGTTTTGCGCCCAACGCATCAAGAATTTTCGCGGCGCGCGTGATCACCTGAATGCCGCCGATACGTTCGTCATCACGGCAGGTTGCGGACTCAAACATAGGGATTCTCTTTCCTTGTCATCGGCAAATACTGTAGCACTATTTGGCTTAGTGGACACGCTGTATCACATTGCAATACAGCGCATCACCATGTAATATCTCGCCGAATGTATCACGATGCAATACACTGCATCGATAATAATAATTCTCGTCCGGGATACCTGCTATGAATGGCCAGCCAGCGGCAATGCCACCGTCTCCGCACCCTTTTACTCTTCGCCTGGCGCTGGGCCTGGTGGGTGTACTGATCGCGGCACTTAGCTCCGGTCTTAACGATCGCGTGACCGACCTGGCGTTGGCCGATATTCGCACTGCGCTGGGGATCGATTTTGATACCGGCAGCTGGATCACCTCCGCTTACCAGGCCGCAGAAGTGGCCGCCATGATGATCGCCCCCTGGTTTGCGGTCACCTTCTCACTGCGCCGTTTTACGCTGTCAGTCACCCTCGGATTCTGCCTGATTGCGGCAGTCCAACCGCTAGTGACCGATGCCTCAGGCTTTATCGCTCTCAGGGTGATTCAGGGGATTTTTGGGGGGGCGCTGCCCCCCATGCTGATGACGGTTGCCCTGCGCTTTCTGCCCCCCGGCATCAAGCTTTACGGACTGGCCGCTTATGCCATGACGGCAACGTTTGGCCCGAATATGGCGGCGTCACTTGCCGCTTTCTGGACCGATTCCGTCTGCTGGCAGTTTACCTTCTGGCAGGTGATCCCGCCGTGTCTGATCGCCACACTGCTGATTAGCCGCGGCCTGCCGCAGGACCCACTGCGCCTCGAACGTTTCCGCCAGATTGACGCACTGGGGATGCTGACTGGCTGTAGCGGTATCGCGCTGCTGGTGCTGGCACTGACGCAGGGCGAACGGCTGGACTGGTTCCAGTCACCGCTCATCAGCGGCATGTTACTGAGCGCCGCCGCACTGCTGGTCGTGTTCTTCATTAATGAATGGTTCCATCCGCTGCCGCTGTTCCGGCTGCAAATGCTACAACGTAAGAATCTGACGCATGGACTGTTGGTCCTCGCGGGCGTGCTGATGGTTGCGCTGTCGGGGTCGGCCCTGCCCTCGGCGTATTTTGGTCAGATAGAAGGGTTCCGCACCGCGCAGTTTGCTCCGCTGGCGCTGACCATTGGGCTGCCACAGCTGGTGATTGCCCCCCTGATCGCGACCTTACTGAATCTGCGCTGGATTGACTGCCGCTGGATGCTGACAGCAGGTGCCGGGCTGATGATCCTCTCCTGTGTGCTGGGAATGCAGATCACCTCGGAGTGGGCGCGACAGAATTTCTGGTTAATTCAGGTACTCCAGGCGTTTGGTCAGCCAATGATGATCCTGCCCGTGCTGATGAGCGCCACCAGCGTGGTGCTGCCACCGGAGGGCCCCTTTGCTTCCGCCATGTTTAATACCGTCCGGGGTTTTTCCAGCGTCGCCGCTGGCGTGCTGGTGGAAAATTTCCTGACGCATCGGGAAAAGTTTCACTCCCATACGCTGGTCGATCAGTTGGGCAACCGCCCGTGGCTGATGACCGCCACCAGTAGCGATACGGCCAGCAGCATGATGCCGCTGCTGCCGGATGGATCGGCCAGCTCGGTTGAGAATCTCAGCCATTTCAGCACGCTGGTGAAACACCAGGCTGTGATCCTCAGCCTCAGCGACAGCTATCTGATGATTATTGGCTTCGCACTGCTGCTGATCCTTCTGACCGCCTGGCTACCAAAACGCGTCTGGCCGCCACAAACACTGTTAACTTCAGCTCCGCAAACATCGAGATCATAACAATGAGTTTCACACCTGCTAAACGCACCTCTTTGCTGGTACTGCTGCTGCTGGTACTTTTGACCGTCGCCTTTTTCATCTGGTCAGCGATCAATCGCCATCATCTGCGGACCGATGATGCCGTGATCGCCGCTGACTACACGCTGGTGGCCCCCAAAGTGTCCGGCTATATCCGCACGGTCAATGTGACCGACAACCAGCAGGTGCAAGCGGGTGATGTGCTGGCCACCATTGATGACCGCGACTATCGTGTGGCGCTGGAAACCGCCAACGCCAATCTTCAGGTCAGCGAAGCGAAACGCAGCAGCATTGAAGCCCAGCTGGAACAACAGAAAGCGACCATCGCTCAGACCGAAGCAGCCGTTAGCGCGAGCCAGGCCACGCTGAGCTACGCCGGACAAAATGCCGACCGCTATCGCCGCCTGCTGAAAAGCGGCACGGCGACCGCCGATGAGCAACAGAAATCCAGTTCAACCATGTTAAGTGCGGCAGCGCAGGTTAAGCAGAGTCAGGCTGCCGTACTGGCCGCACGCAAAGAAGTCGCCGTCTTGCAGGCGAGCGTGAAGCAGGCAGATGCGGACATTGCGGCGATGCAGGCCAGCGTCGATCAGGCGCAGCTCAACCTTTCCTATACGCAGATTACCGCACCGATTTCAGGCAGCGTTGGCCAGCGGGCCGTGCGTCAGGGTGCGTGGGTCGCGGCGGGAACACGTCTGCTGGCAGTCGTCCCCCTGCAGCAAAGCTATGTGGTGGCCAACTTTCTTGAAACCCAGCTGGCCCATGTGACCCAGGGGCAAGCGGTTTCAGTGACGGTGGATGCCCTGCCGGGCGTGACGCTGCGCGGCCATGTTGACAGCATTGCCCCTGCCACAGGTTCAACCTTTGCGGCGATTACCGCGGATAACGCGACCGGAAACTACACCAAAGTCGTACAGCGCCTGCCGGTAAAAATCGTGCTGGAACCGGGTCAGTCAGATCTGCCACGACTGCGCGTGGGCATGTCCGTCGTTCCGGAATTAGAAATGCATTAATGTGAGAAAGGTCTCAGAACAATCACCTTTATTTTGCAAGGGAATGCGGGTAAATTAGCGTCCAATCCTGCCTGTTTGAGGCGTTTAGAGGAATTGTTTGTGAAATATGCTTTGATGGGAATCTCTTTTATCCTGTTAATCTGGGTTGGCACTTTCTATCTGATGCTGTAGGGATAAAAGTGAAGGGGTCAGGACAACCTGACCCTTACTGTTTTCAGACGTCGTCTTCGCCGCTTTTTGTGGCACTCGCTAAAATACCCTCAGCCCGAAACATGGCTTTAATGCCTCTGACTGCCTGACGAATACGGTCGCTGTTTTCAATCAGGGCAAAGCGCACGTGCGTATCACCGTAATCCCCAAAGCCGATACCCGGCGACACACACACCTTCGCTTCCTGTAACAGCAGTTTGGCAAACTCAAGCGATCCCAGGTGCGCATAGTGATCGGGGATTTTCGCCCAGACGTACATCGATGCTTTCGGGTTATCCACCATCCAGCCCGCCTCATGCAGACCTTTCACCAGCACGTCACGGCGGCGTTTATACTGCTCGGCAATATCGCGTACGCACTGCTGATCGCCTTCCAGCGCCGCAATCGCCGCCACCTGCAACGGGGTGAAGGTGCCGTAATCATGGTAGCTTTTGATACGCGCCAGCGCAGACACCAGCTCTTTGTTACCCACCATAAAGCCGATACGCCAGCCCGCCATATTGTAACTTTTGGACAGCGTAAAGAACTCCACCGCCACATCACGTGCGCCCGGAACTTCCATGATAGACGGGGCTTTCCAGCCGTCGTAGACAATATCGGCGTAGGCGAGATCGTGGATCACCAGCACGTTGTACTGTTTGGCCAGCGCAATCACCCGCTCAAAGAAGTCCAGCTCCACACACTGCGCGGTCGGGTTTGACGGGAAGCCGAGGACCATCATCTTCGGCTTCGGATAGCTTTCGCGAATGGCGCGTTCCAGCTCGTTAAAGAAGTCGACGCCCGCCACCAGCGGCACAGAGCGCACCTGCGCCCCGGCGATCACCGCCCCGTAGATATGGATCGGATAGCTGGGGTTCGGCACCAGCACGGTATCGCCGTGATCGAGCGTGGCCAGCATCAGATGCGCCAGCCCCTCTTTGGAGCCAATGGTGACAATCGCTTCCGATTCGGGGTCAATGTCCACCTGGTAGCGGTCGGCATACCAGCGTGAAATCGCACGACGCAGACGGGGAATACCGCGTGAGGTGGAGTAACCATGTGTATCTTCACGCTGCGCTACGGTGCAGAGTTTTTCCACGATATGCGGCGGCGTCGGGCCGTCCGGGTTACCCATACTGAAGTCGATAATATCTTCACCGCGACGGCGGGCCGCCATCTTCAGTTCGGAGGTAATGTTAAAAACATACGGGGGAAGACGTTCAATACGGGAAAAACGGCGTGGGGAATTATTGTCAGTCATAGCAACCTCTGATTCACGTAAGCGCCCGGACCATCCGAGCGACGCTGACCACTGCAGTGGTCGAGGAATCAACATATCTTACCTTTCCGTAACCTGTCGATAGGCAGAATAAAATTTTTTACTGGGCCGGGTTTATGCGCCCAAACAGCCAGTCATTCACCCATTTGCCACGTAACAGGTAATTATCCCGTAGTGTCCCTTCCAGCGTGAAGCCGTTTTTTTCCAGCACGCGGCGCGAAGCATGGTTCCCCTCCACCACCAGCGCTTTCAACTTGTGAAACTCACACTCGTCGAAGAGAAAATCACACAGCGCGCCCAGCGCTTCGCTGCCGTACCCCTGACCAAAACAGTCGTTCAACAGCGAGTAACCGACTTCCGCCTGACGATGCGGTGCCCACTCCGGGTTAGCCCCCATCAGCCCCACAGCCCGGCCATCCTCCTTACGCCGCACCACCAGACACAGCATATGAAAACTGGTGATCTGCCAGGGAGCCAGACGGTCATGAAAACGCTGGCGGATATCGGCCAGCTGCGGCACCGCGCTGATAAATTTCATGCAGGTTTCATCGCTGTGTACCGCCAGGAACAGCTGCCAGTCTTCCGGCTGTAGCCGGGTCAGGATCAGTCGCTCAGTCGTCAGTTGCATAAGCCATCTCGCTAAAAGGGGAAAAACCACAAAGAACACATCTCTTTTATCTGCCGCTTTTTCGCCGTGTAATGATCCGCAGCAGTAACGCCATGATAATGAATTTGTCACAGGAGAACGACAATGTCCCATCTCAAAATTGACAATATCCCGGATGCGATTCGCACGATAAAACACCAGCTACGCCAGCAGCTTCCCCATTACCGCGAGGTCTTTGCCGAGCTGGATGACGAGATGCGCCTCCAGATCCATGCCCTTAAGGCAGAGCAGCAGCGCGGCGAACATCCGGTGCCGGAACTTGATGCCAACGATATCCTGAACCATCGCGTCACAGAACAACAAAAAAACCGCATCCGCCAGCGCGGCTGCTGCACGGTGCGTGGCGTCTTCCCCCGCGCGCAGGCCACGGAGTGGAACACGGATATTGGCCGCTATCTTGATGACAATCAGTTTGTTGAGAAGCTGAAAAATGCGGCGGAGGATAATTACTTTGGCGATCTGAAGCAGGGAAAACCGCAGATTTATGGCGTTTACTGGTCACAGCCGCAGGTGCAGGCGCGTCAGGATGCACGGATGCAGGCGGTACAGGTGTTCCTCAATTCCCTCTGGCAGACCGAAAGCGCGGGCAAACAGCATTTTGATCCCACGCGTAGTGTCAGCTACGCCGACCGTATTCGCCGCCGTCCCCCTCATTCTGGCTCGCTGGGCCTGTCGCCACACGTTGACGGCGGTTCGCTGGAACGCTGGCTGGATGAGAATTTCCGTCACGTTTACCGCCATGTCTTTAGCGGCCACTGGCAGCAATATAATCCATTTGATGCCGAAGGGCGCACCGAGGTGCGAGAGTTCCCCTCTCCCGCCGTCTGCTCAATGTTCCGTACGTTCCAGGGCTGGACAGCGCTGACACCGCAGCGCAAACACGGCGGTACGTTGAAACTGCTGCCAATTGCCAATGCGATGGCGTGGATTTTACTGCGCGCACTACAGGATGATGTAGCAGACGATGATCTGTGCGGTGCCGCGCCAGGGCGTGCCTTATCGGTCAGTGAAAAATTCCATCCTCTTTTACTTGAAGGTTTTTCCTCTATTCCTGATATGGAACCGGGTGACACGGTGTTCTGGCACTGCGACGTGGTGCATGCGGTGGAGAATGAACATCTGGGTGAGTTTGACAGCAATGTGATGTATATCGCTGCGGCCCCTTGGTGCGAAAAGAATGCCGCCTATTTGCAACGCCAGTGGCCCGCCTTTGTCGACGGGCGTTCGCCACCGGATTTCGCTGCGGATAATTTTGAGATCGATTTTTCTGGCCGGGCGACGGAAGACGATTTGACGCCATCAGGCAGGAAACAGATGCTATCCCAGGACGGTTAACATTTATTGTGGCGTAGGGGCGAGGCACGCCTCGTCCTGGATCACCCCGGGTCAGGCATGCCTGACCCCTACGCACGGGGATTTGCGCATTGCACCACGTTGATGCCTGGCACATCCCCCCCACATTCCCTATCATAGGCGCATTATCCCCACCAGCCGAGACGCCCGTGCATTCGATGTTTGAGATGTTGCTCGCCGTGTTTGACCGCGCAGCGCTGATGTTAATCTGCCTGTTCTTCATTACCCGTACCCGCCATTTCCGCCAGCTATTGCAAAAAGATGAGCATTCGCGCCAGGAACTGATCGCCGTCACCACCATTTTTTCACTGTTTGCGCTGTTCAGTACCTGGACCGGGATCAACGTTGAAGGCTCACTGGTTAACGTTCGCACCATTGCGATTATGTCCGGCGGGATCCTGTTCGGCCCCTGGGTGGGCATTGCGACCGGGGTGATTGCCGGGACGCACCGCTTCCTGATCGACATTGATGGCGTCACTTCGGTGCCCTGCCTGATCACCAGCATTGTCGCCGGGATAGTCTCCGGCTGGATCAATCTGAAAGTGGTCAAAGAGAAGCGCTGGAGCATTGGCATTATTGGCGGGATGGCCTGCGAATCACTGACCATGCTGCTGATTGTCGCCTGGGCTTCCCCCACGGCGCTGGGGCTGGATATTGTCTCGGAAATCGCCATTCCTATGATCCTCGGTGCGGCCAGCATCGGGCTGATCGTTCTGCTGGTGCAGAGCGTGGAGGGAGAAAAAGAAGCCATTGCCGCCCGCCAGGCCAAGCTGGCGCTGGATATTGCCAATAAGACCCTGCCGCTGTTCCGCCAGGTTAACAGCCAGTCTCTTAGCCAGGTGTGCCACATTATTCGTGATGACATCAATGCCGATGCGGTGGCAATGACCAACAACACCCAGATCCTTGCCTATGTTGGCGTGGGAGAAGAAAACTACCGCGACGGTGATGATGGCATCAGCCCGACCACGGCGGCAGCGATTTCGGAAGGGAAAATTATCATCAAAAACAATGATGAAGCCCACCGCACCCCTGAAATTCATTCGATGATCGTCATTCCGCTGTGGGAAAAAGGCGAAGTCACCGGCACGCTGAAAATTTACTACCGCCATGCTCACCGCATCACCTGGTCGTTGAAGGAGATGGCGGTGGGCCTGTCGCAGATTATCTCGACCCAGCTGGAAGTCTCGCGCGCGGAACAGCTGCGTGAAATGGCCAACAAGGCTGAACTGCGGGCATTACAGAGCAAAATTAACCCGCATTTCCTGTTTAACGCCCTGAATGCGATCTCCTCTTCCATCCGCATCAATCCGGACACCGCGCGCCAGCTCATTACCAATCTGTCCCGTTATCTGCGCTATAACCTGGAATTGAACGATGACGAGATCATCGATATCAAGAAAGAGCTGTACCAGGTTAAGGACTACATTGCCATCGAGCAGGCCCGCTTCGGGGATAAGCTGACGGTCATCTACGATATCGAAGAGGACGTCAACTGCTCACTGCCCAGCCTGCTCATTCAGCCACTGGTGGAGAATGCCATCATGCACGGCATTCATCCCTTCCGCGGGAAAGGCGTGGTGACGCTGAGTATCCACGATCTGGGCGATCGCGTGCGCATCGCGGTGCGGGATACCGGTCAGGGGATCAGTGAAGATGTGATTGCCCGGGTGGAACGTAATGAGATGCCGGGGAATAAAATCGGTCTGCTGAATGTCCATCACCGGGTGAAGTTGCTGTACGGAGAAGGACTGCACATTCACCGCCTGAACCCCGGCACGGAGATTGCCTTCTATATCAGTAAAAATGGTGCAGGTTTGCCAGAAAAACCCAGTATTTCATTGGCCTGAACCCGAGGTATGACGTGAAAGCAATCATTGTGGAAGACGAGTTTCTGGCCCAACAGGAGTTGAGCTGGCTGATCCGCGAGCATAGCCAGATCACCATTGAAGCGACGTTTGATGACGGGCTGGACGTGCTGAAGTATCTGCAAACCCATCAGGTCGACGTGATTTTTCTGGATATTAATATCCCGTCACTTGATGGCATGCTGCTGGCGCAAAATATCAGTAAGTTCGCCAATAAACCGCTGATCGTGTTTATTACGGCCTACAAAGAGCATGCGGTAGAAGCCTTTGAGCTGGAGGCATTCGACTACATTCTGAAGCCCTGGTCCGAAATGCGCCTCATTACCTTACTGCGTAAGCTGGAAAATCACGTGCAGAACAGCGCCTCGCTCAGTCCGGCGGCCACGCGCCCTGCGCCGCACACCATTAATCTGGTGAAAGACGAACGCATTATCGTCACCGATATTAATGATATCTACTACGCGGAGGCCCATGAAAAGCTGACGTTTGTATATACGCGGCGCGAAGAGTATGTGATGTCAATGAACATGACGGAGTTTTGCCAGCGGCTGCCGGATGAATATTTCTTCCGTTGCCACCGATCCTACTGCGTCAATCTCAGCAAAATTCGTGAGATCGAACCCTGGTTTAACAACACCTATATTCTCAAGCTGCGCGATCTTGAGTTCCAGGTGCCGGTGAGCCGCAGTAAGGTGAAAGAGTTTCGGCAACTGATGCGGCTGTAATTATCCGCATCCGTTGCCTTGTACAGGCGGGAATTACAGTACCAGACCGAGCTTCTGACGCAGGTGAGCACCCGCGCCCAGAAGGCCTGGCTGATCGTGGGTGATCAGGTAAACCGGAATGTCGGAGACGTAGTCTTTAAAACGGCCTTTATCTTCAAATGCGGCACGGAAACCGGAGGCTTTGAAGAACTCCAGGAAACGCGGAACAATGCCCCCGGCAATATATACGCCGCCGAACGTGCCCAGATTCAGCGCCAGGTTGCCGCCGAAACGCCCCATAATCACGCAGAACATGGACAGGGCGCGACGGCAGTCAGTGCAGCTGTCCTGCAAGGCGCGTTCGGTCACATCACGCGGTTTCAGATTTTCTGGCACCCGGTCATCTGATTTAACAATCGCCCGATAGAGGTTCACCAGCCCGCCACCGGAGAGAATACGCTCGGCAGACACATGGCCCAACTCTTCGCGTAGCACTTCGAGGATCTGATCTTCTTCTTCGCTGTTCGCGGCGAAATCAACATGCCCCCCTTCCCCCGGCAGGCTGACCCAGCGCTTATCAACATGGACCAGATGTGCCACGCCCAGGCCCGTTCCCGCGCCATACACGGCCACCGGTTTGTCCTGCACCGGCGATTTACCGCCGAACTGCAACACATGGTCTTCCTTAAGCATCGGGATGGCCATGGATACCGCAGTGAAATCGTTGATGATTTCCAGCGTTTCAAAGCCCAGGCTGGCTTTCATCTTGCTGGTAGAGAACGCCCAGTCGTGGTTGGTCATTTCAACCCAGTCTTCAGTGATCGGGCAGGCAATGGCGATACAGCCATGTTTGATGTCCTGCTGCTGCTCATCGAGATAAGCGCGGATCACCGCTTCCAGATTGTCATACTCTGCTGTGGAAAACGTTTTGGCTTGTGAAATAGCACCGCTCTCAACTTCACACAGTGCCAGACGCGCATTTGTGCCGCCGACATCACCCACCAAGGCATAGCTGGTCATTATTGTTTTGCTCCGCTCAAGTCAATTAGACACACTATAAATTTCCCCCGCTAAAACAACAACGCTCACCGGGAAAAAGGTGAGCGTTAAATCTGATAATGGCTACCTTAACGGGATTAGTGTCCCTTTCCCACGGGCAACAGTCTGAATTGCGAGTCAAACGGCGGTTATCTGCTGTTACGCTGATGCAGTGCCTGCGTGACAGACGCCAGCAGCGGCGGAATATCCTGCTGTGGCAGCACCACTTCCACCAGCGACAGGCGTGATGGCTCTTCAAGCAGCGCCATCACCTCCCGCAGCTGTACCGTTTGCGTCACACGCCAGCTCTGCGCCTGACTGTCGACGTTCAATGCCTGCGGCAGACGCGTCCAGTCCCAGGGGGCAATATCGTTATAGCGCTGCTGTGCACCGTGGATGGCGCGTTCAACAGTATACCCGTCGTTGTTCAGCAGGAAGATCACCGGGTTTTGCCCGTCACGTAGCATGGTACCCAACTCCTGCACCGTCAGCTGCGCCGATCCGTCACCGATGATCAGCACCACACGCTGCTGCGGCTGCGCGGTCTGGGCACCGAAAGCGGCCGGCAGCGTGTAGCCAATCGATCCCCACAGCGGCTGCACCAGCAAACGTGCCCCTTCAGGTAAACGCAGCGCGGCAGCGCCAAATGCCGCCGTCCCCTGATCGGCCAGCACGATATCGCCAGGCCGCAGAAAGTCCTGTATCGCCAGCCAGAACGTGCTTTGTATCAGATTGTCCGAGCTCACGCTGTCCATTTCCGGCGGTGCCACAATCCCCCGCTGCCAGCCGCGACCATGCTGGCGTGCCAGTTGATGTAACACCGCCAGCGCCGCCGCCATCGGTATGCGCGGAAACTCGCGTTCGGCTATCCGGCAGCCGTGCAGGCCAACATCAATGGTGCGGCTACGGGTGATGTTTTGCGTAAACCCGGCGGTAATGGTGTCGGTATATTTCACGCCAATCGCAATCAGCACATCGCTCTGCTCAATAACAGCGCGGGTACTTTCTGCGCTGGGCGATCCGGCATAGGTGCCGGCAAAGCCATACTGGGTTTCCGGCAGCACACTTTTGCCCATCAGCAGCGTGGCAAAAGGCATCGGAATATCCGTCAGCCAGCGCTGTAAAAGGGGCTGTTGCCCGGCGCGGTCAGCGAGAAAATCCGCCAGCATCGCCACACTGCCCGCTGCGGCCAGCAGGGGTTCAGCCGCATCCGCAAAGGCGGCGAGCTGTTCCCGATCGGTCTCCGGGGCCAGCGTCAGAGGATCAAGGGGCGGTGACAACGGGCTTTCCGCCACATTGGTTGCCAGCAGCAGATAGACCGGGCGGCGCTTGGTTAATGCACACAACAGAACACGATCAATCTCTGCCGCCGCGTTGTCGGCGGTAAGCACCGTAGTGGCCACCGCGATTTCCTGATGCATGCGCAGGAAGTGACCGAAATCGCCATCACCCAGCGTGTGATGCAGCAGTTCGCCGTTGTTCTGCGAGGTTTGCGACGGGGCGCCGACGATATGAATCACCGGCAGATATTCAGCGTAACTGCCCGCCACGCCATTAAGAGCGCTTAACTCACCGACGCCAAAAGTCGTCAGCAGTGCGGCAACGCCACGACAGCGGGCGTAGCCATCAGCGGCATAGGCTGCATTCAGTTCATTGGCACAGCCGACCCAGGCCAGCCGGGGATGATCAATCACATGGTCAAGAAATTGCAGGTTGTAGTCACCGGGCACCCCAAACAGGTGATCAATACCGATTTCATTTAACCGCGCAAGCAGATAGTCACCCACCGTATAACTGTTCATCGCCCTGCTCCTCTGTGGCCTCTGCTCTCAGTATTGGCGATTATTTTCACTCTGTTATCGGAAAGATGCCGGGAGAAATGGCAACAGATCGTTACGGGCCAGGAATTATCCTTAAGTTGGGATCCGCCGCGCGATTTCATTTAGTGTAACCGTATACACTACTATGCTGTTCAACGACCCCAACGTTTTAACAACAGGATTTATTCATGGTTTATCAAGCAGATGCCCAGCGGTACGAGACAATGACCTATCACCGCTGCGGGCGCAGCGGCCTGAAGCTCCCGGCCATCTCCCTCGGTTTGTGGCATAACTTTGGTGACAGTACCCGCGTAGATAACAGTCGTGACCTGCTGCGTCATGCTTTTGATAACGGTATCACTCATTTCGATCTGGCCAATAACTATGGCCCGCCTCCGGGTTCGGCTGAAGAAAATTTTGGCCGCATCCTGCGTGAGGATTTCCGCGCCTTGCGTGATGAACTGGTGCTTTCCAGCAAAGCCGGTTACACCATGTGGGATGGCCCTTACGGCGACTGGGGATCGCGCAAGTATCTGATTTCCAGCCTCGACCAGAGCCTGAAGCGTATGGGCGTGGAGTACGTCGATATTTTCTATCATCACCGCCCGGACCCGGAAACACCGCTGGAAGAGACCATGACCGCCCTTGACCATCTGGTACGCCAGGGTAAGGCGCTGTACGTTGGGTTATCCAACTATCCGGCAGAGTTGGCAGCGCAGGCGATCACCCTGCTGAAAGCACTCGGAACCCCTTGCCTCATTCATCAGCCGAAGTATTCGATGTTTGAACGCGCCCCGGAAACAGGACTGCTGGATGTACTGGCAGAGCAGGGGGTTGGCAGCATCGCTTTCTCACCGCTGGCGGGTGGCATGCTGACCGACCGCTATCTTAACGGTATCCCTGAGGATTCCCGCGCCGCCAGTGGCAGTCGCTTCCTGAGCGGTGATCAACTGACGCCAGAGAAGATGGATAAAGTTCAGCGTCTGAATGCGCTGGCGCAGCGCCGTGGGCAGAAACTGTCGCAGATGGCGCTGGCCTGGGTGCTGCGTGGCGACCGTGTCACCTCTGTGCTGATCGGTGCCAGTAAAACCAGCCAGATTGATGATGCAGTACAGATGCTGGGTAACCGCAACTTTAGCGCAGATGAACTGGCTGAGATAGAAGCCATTCTCGGTTGATATTTCAGTACGCCCGCTATCAGGGCCGATCGAAAAAAGATCGGCCCTGCCGTTAACCACGTTTCTCCCCTCCAGATAAATCCCAAATCATCCTGTTACCTGTTTTTTCAGAGTTCGCCAGGCGTAACGGCGATGAAGTGTTTATATTGTGCTCCTACGGTGGAGAAGTCAGACCACTGATAAAGGAGATAATATGAAACGCTTATTGCTTGTTGCCACATTGCTGGCAAGTTTATCCCCGTTGGCGATGCACACAGCTCACGCCGACAGCGCCCGTATTACACTGGCACCTGGCATTACACTGCATTTAGGCGATCGCGACGATCGTGGACGTTACTGGGATGGCGGCCGCTGGCGCGACAACCACTGGTGGCGTAATAACTATCGTTACGACGAGGGCCGCTGGTGGCGACACGAGCAGTGGCGCCGTCATGAAGAAATGCGCCGTCATCAGGAGTGGGAGCGGGAACGTCGCTGGCGCGACCATGATCGTCGCCGCTAATGGCGCCATCATGAGAATGAGCGACGTCATCATGAACGCGACCGTCACGACCGCTGGTAACAGCATGTCGCATGCCCGGCCCGAGATAAATGGGCCAGGCATGCCTGGCCCCTACAGATTCATCGCCATCGCGATAAGCAGATAACCATTCAGCACCACGACCACGACAACAATGGCGCGGCCGACATTCTGCATCAGTCGCGAGTTCACCATATCGCCCATCAGCTCACGATTGCCGGTAAAGGCCAGCAGCGGCACCAGCGCCAGCGCAATACCAAAGCTTAACAGCACCTGACTCATCACCAGAATGCGTGTTGGCTCCCAGCCCGCCATAATCACGATAAAGGAAGGCAGCATGGTGACCACGCGGCGCACCAGCAGGGGAATATGGAAGCGGATGAAGCCCTGCATCACCACCTGACCCGCCATGGTCCCCACCACCGTAGATGATAAACCGGCAGCCAGCAGGCTCAGACCGAACACCATGGCGGCAGCTTTACCCAGCAGCGGGTCAAGGGTCAGGTACGCCTGGTCAAGGTCAGCAATACCGCTGTGACCGCTAAAGTGAAACGTCGCCGCCGCCGTTGCCATCATCGCCAGGTTAACAAAACCCGCAATTGTCATCGCAATCGCCACATCCAGCTTGGTGGACGCGTAACGCTCACTCCGCGTGGCGCCATCGCCTTTTTGCGTCAGCGACGAGTGCAGATAAATGACATGAGGCATAATTGTCGCCCCCAGCACGCCAGCCGCCAGCAATACAGCATCCGCCGTGGGCAGTGAAGGCACGGCCATTCCCTGGAGCAAATCGACCACTTTGGGCTGAGAGAAGAACAGCTCGATCACATAAGCCGCAGCAACAAACAGCAGCAGCCCCCCGATCACCAGCTCCAGTGGCTTCTGGCCGCGACTTTGCAGCATCAGGATCAGGAAGGTGGCGACCCCGGTGAGCATCGCACCCTGTAACAAACTGACGCCGAACACCAGTTTGAAACCGATCGCCGCACCAATAAATTCTGCCAGATCGGTCGCCATCGCTATAATTTCTGCCTGCACCCAGTAAAACCAGACGGCGGGACGGGGGAAGCGGTCGCGGATATGCTCGGCCAGGTTTTTGCCCGTGGCGATGCCCAGCTTGGCTGACATCAGCTGAATGACCATCGCCATGATATTCGCCCACACCACCACCCACAGCAGGGTATAGCCGTAGGAAGCCCCTGCCTGGATATTGGTCGCGAAGTTGCCGGGGTCAATGTAGCCAATTGCCGCAATAAAGGCTGGCCCCATTAAGGCAAATTTGATTTTACGACTATTGCGAATGTTCTGCTCCGCAGTGCGGCTTCCGAACATAGTTGTTACCCCTGAGACGATTCACCCGGCAACGATAGTGCCTTTATTTGATAATGATTATCAAGTGCATTTAGAACGGTTATTCTGATTGCAGTGATAGCCAGCACTATGAAGTATAGCACTGGCTATACTTTAGAATAAATTACGGCATAGCCAAAAAATCAGCAACCATTTTCACTGTAGGGTATTCGGAAATCACTTGCCAGCGAAGGGGTCATTTTTTCAGCAAAAGAGTGTTGCAAAGCGTTAGAGAATCGAGCATTAAAGTGCCTGAACGTAACGTAATGGGTTCAAATCCGTTGAAAACATGTGACGGCTCAAGCTTTTCTGAAATCTGATGCAATAGGGAATTGTTATATTGCGGTATAGATCTCGTTTTTCCGGTTCTTGTTACATAGAATGTGCAACGAAATATAACAGCCCTCTAATTTGGAGCAAATATGTCCCGCATTCTGCACTTTGCTTTGGCACTGGCGATGGTCGCCCTGTTGGCCTTGTTGGTCAGCCGCGATCGTAAAAACATCCGTATCCGTTTTGTTGTACAGCTTTTAGTGATCGAAGTTCTGCTGGCCTGGTTCTTCCTGAACTCTGAAGCGGGCCTTGGGTTCGTTAAAGGTTTCTCCGATATGTTCGAAAAATTGCTGAAGTACGCGGCGGAAGGGACCAACTTCGTCTTTGGCAATATGAGTGATAAAGGCCTGGCCTTCTTCTGGCTCAACGTCCTCTGCCCTATCGTGTTTATCTCTGCGCTGATCGGTATTTTGCAGCATTTCCGCATCCTGCCCATCATCATCCGCGCCATCGGTACCGTGCTGTCGAAGGTCAACGGCATGGGTAAACTGGAATCTTTCAACGCCGTAAGTTCACTGATTTTGGGACAGTCAGAAAACTTTATTGCCTATAAAGATATCCTCGGCAAGATGTCAGAGCGCCGCATGTACACTATGGCCGCTACCGCGATGTCCACGGTGTCGATGTCAATTGTGGGTGCCTACATGACCATGCTTCAGCCGAAGTATGTGGTGGCCGCGCTGGTGCTGAACATGTTCAGTACCTTTATTGTGTTGTCGCTGATTAACCCGTACCGCGTGGACAGTGAAGAAGACCTGAAACTGGGTAACACCCATGAAGGCCAGAGCTTCTTTGAAATGCTGGGCGAATACATTTTAGCCGGTTTCAAAGTGGCGGTGATTGTTGCTGCGATGCTGATCGGCTTTATCGCCCTGATCTCTGCCATCAACGCCCTGTTTGATACCATTTTCGGTATCAGCTTCCAGGGTATCCTCGGCTACGTGTTCTTCCCGTTTGCCTGGGTGATGGGCGTGCCGAGCAATGAAGCGTTGCAGGTCGGTAGCATCATGGCCACCAAACTGGTGTCTAACGAGTTCGTGGCAATGATGGATTTGCAGAAGATTGCCTCCACACTGTCACCACGCGCGGAAGGCATCCTGTCCGTGTTCCTGGTCTCCTTTGCTAACTTCTCGTCTATCGGTATCGTTGCCGGGGCGATCAAAGGGCTGCATGAAGAACAGGGTAACGTGGTATCCCGCTTCGGTCTGAAACTGCTGTACGGCTCAACGCTGGTGAGTGTGCTGTCGGCATCCATTGCCGGTCTGGTGCTCTAATCACCTGGCGGGGCCTCTGGCCCCGCTTTCTTCCCTCCCCTGCCTTTCCCGTCTACGCTAAGCCTTCCCACGCCTCAATCGCCTCACAGACGCTTAAACAAAGCCCAGGAGTGACCATCAACGATCCTGTCGCTGAAAAAATATTCGGAGGGGGGAAATAGAAACGAAAAAAAATCCGCCGAAGCAGATTATGGGGACATCATCGAATGTATTGAGAATTTGGTGGAGATAAGCGGGATCGAACCGCTGACCTCTTGCATGCCATGCAAGCGCTCTCCCAGCTGAGCTATACCCCCACTACTAAACTCTGCGTTTTTCGGTGCCACCCCATCTGCTGGTGAAGATGTGGTGGAGATAAGCGGGATCGAACCGCTGACCTCTTGCATGCCATGCAAGCGCTCTCCCAGCTGAGCTATACCCCCAAGCCGAAAAACTCTGTCGTGTTGACGGCGGGGATAATATGAAACAGTGGGGTTGGTGTCAACGGCAAAATAACAATCTGAGATCGATCGCTGAAAAAGCCGTCAAAGCGCCCCGAAAAGCGCTAACCCTCTGTTTTTATCACACCTGTTGCCTGATGCACGCTGACGGCCGTGTATTGTGTTAATCACACGTTAATAATGAGCCTAAAAGCCACTTGTTTTTGTTAATTGACCATGCAAGACTGCGCCGGATTTTGAATGCCAGGCCTACTCCGTAACGGATGATCACCTATTTTCAGAGAGCGGCGAAATCTGGCACTTTACCAGCAACTCACAACACCAGAGCTATTATGTCCTTGCACACTCCAAAAGAGATTTCGGCTGTCGTCGTTCAGGCAGGCGTGATCAAAAGTCGTACCCCGATTTCCTCTTTATTGATCCTGGGTTTTCTCGCCGGCTCTTTTATCGCCTTTGGTTTTCTTCTCTATATTCACGTCGTCACCCAACTGCCCGTTGGCTGGGGTTCATTTGGCACGCTGCTGGGCGCCGCGGTTTTCCCGGTAGGGATTATCCTGACCGTGCTGGCGGGCGGAGAACTGCTGACAGGGAATATGATGCTGCTGCCCGTTGCATGGTTTGCCCGCCAGATTTCTGCGCTGAGTGTCATGCGTAACTGGTTCTGGGTCACCCTCGCTAACTTTATTGGCAGCGTCACCATCGCCTGGTTCTTCGGCCATATGCTGGGAATGACGGAAGGGGATTACCTGAAGAAAACGGTCGCCGTTGCCAGCGCGAAAGTGAATGCCGATTTCCTGCACGCCTTTATTTCTGGTGTCGGATGTAACTGGCTGGTGTGTCTTGCCACATGGATTGCGTTTGCCAGTAAAGATGTGGTGGGCAAAATCTTCGGGATGTGGTTCCCGATCATGGCGTTCGTTGCCATTGGCTTCCAGCACGTGGTCGCCAATATGTTTATCGTTCCTGCTGCCATTTTCGCGGGCTACCTGAGCTGGGCCGAATACCTGCCTAACTTTGTTGCGGTGTTTCTTGGCAATGCGGTTGGTGGCGCTATTTTTGTCGGTCTGGCCTATTTTGTCGCTTACCGCGCCCCACAACCTGAAAGCTCTGTTTCCCGCTAATATGAGTATCCCCTGCTGTTTTAGGGGATATTTCTCGATCCAGCACCACTTTTTTACACTTTGCCCTGCCAAGGTTAGTAATTTGTGTTAGTTGTTCACGTGATGAATTGTTGTAAGATGCTTATGACTTTTATTCGGCAAAAGGGACAAGAGCGTGAAAAAGGATTGGTTAACGCCGGAAGAACTGGCACAGCAAACAGGTTTTAGCAGACAGACTATCAATAAGTGGGTTAAGAAAGAAAACTGGACGACCGCACCGAAACCCGGCGTTCAAGGTGGGAAAGCGCGCATGATTCATATTGATGAACGCGTGAAAGTCTTTCTTAAATCCACACGTCATGCAGCAGAACCGAATGCTCAATATCGTGTAAATCAAAATTCGCTTCCTTCACTGTTAATCACTTCTCTGCAGCAATTGAGCGGTGAAGAACAGGACAAACTGGCAGCCATGCTGCTGCGCGAGGGTATTCAGGGGATTTTGCAACGACTGGGCATTAATGACTGATTAAAAACCCCGGCAACACGCCGGGGTTTTTTTATGCTGTCTGTCAGGCTTCGCGGGTGGCGATAAACGCCAGCGCTTTTTCAATGCGTGCCACACTGCGCGAACGCCCAATAGCATGCACGGTCACATCAAGCGCAGGCGACTGCCCTGCTCCTGTAACCGCAACGCGTAACGGCATACCGACTTTACCCATACCGACTTCCAGCTCATCAGCCGTCGCCTGAATGGCGTGATGGACTTTTTCAGCTGTCCAGTCGGTGATGGCAGCCAGCTTGTCACGCACCACTTCCAGCGGCTGACGCGCGACCGGGCGCAGGTGTTTCTTCGCTGCATCGGCATCAAATTCGTCAAATTCTTCATAGAAGTAACGACATGACGCGGCCATCTCTTTCAGCGTCTTACAACGCTCACCCAGCAGGGTAACCAGTTGAGCCAGCTCAGGACCGGTGCGGGTATCGATGTTTTCCTGCTCGATATGCCATTGCAGATGGGTCGCAACGTATTCCGGTGCCAGGGTGTTGATATAGTGATGATTCAGCCACATCAGCTTTTCAGTATTAAAGGCGCTGGCAGATTTGCTGACCACATCAAGGTCAAATAGCGATGTCATCTCATCAATCGTGAAGATCTCCTGATCGCCATGAGACCAGCCCAGACGCACCAGATAGTTAAGCAGGGCTTCAGGCAGGTAGCCGTCATCACGATACTGCATCACACCCACAGCACCGTGGCGCTTAGACAGCTTCTTGCCGTCATCACCCAGGATCATGGAGACGTGCGCGTAAACCGGTACCTGCGCACCAATCGCTTTCAGGATGTTAATCTGGCGCGGGGTGTTGTTGATATGATCTTCACCACGGATAACATGGGTGATTTCCATGTCCCAGTCATCGATCACAACACAGAAATTGTACGTTGGCGCACCGTCGGTACGACGAATAATCAGATCGTCGAGCTCCTGATTGCTGAACTCGATGGGACCACGGATCTGATCGTCAAAGATCACAGAACCTTCCTGCGGGTTGCGGAAACGCACCACGCAAGGTTCATCATCGGCGTGATGCTCATGGCTGTCGCGGCAGCGGCCGTCATAACGTGGCTTCTCGTTGTTAGCCATCTGGTTTTCACGCAGCGCTTCCAGACGCTCTTTCGAGCAGTAGCACTTATAAGCGCTGCCTGCTTCCAGCATCTGATCGATCACCGCGTTATAGCGATCAAAACGTTTGGTCTGGTAGTACGGGCCTTCATCCCAGTCGAGATTCAGCCAGTTCATGCCATCCATAATGGCATCGATCGCCTGCTGAGTTGAACGCTCCAGGTCGGTATCTTCGATACGCAGCACAAACTCACCGCCGTGATTGCGGGCAAACAGCCAGGAGTAAAGTGCGGTACGAGCGCCGCCAACATGCAGGTAACCAGTTGGGCTGGGAGCGAAGCGGGTTTTGATTTTCATTAATGAATGCCTTATTACGCGGAGGCTTTGGCCAGAGTCAGAACAGTTTTTTCGTGGGCCACATTCTATCACCTGCGAGCGAATCCTCAACGCGAATCCCTGTTTGCAGCCAGGGATTCGCCCCCATGGTGCTCAGCAAGCCACTGTTTTTGCCTGAAATGAGAACATCCTGATTATTTTTACGACGAACACACATTTTACGCTGAAAAAGCGTTGACTCATTTCCGCGGATCCCTATAATGCGACTCCACACAGCGGGGGTGATTAGCTCAGTTGGTAGAGCATCTCCTTTACACGGAGGGGGTCGGCGGTTCGAGCCCGTCATCACCCACCATTCATGATATGAATGATGCCCGCGTAGTAAGCAGTACCCAGAGATTTGAGATGTGGGTGATTAGCTCAGTTGGTAGAGCATCTCCTTTACACGGAGGGGGTCGGCGGTTCGAGCCCGTCATCACCCACCATATCTCGGTAAAGTTTCGGTAAAGTTTCGGTAAGCAGTAACGATATGGGTGATTAGCTCAGTTGGTAGAGCATCTCCTTTACACGGAGGGGGTCGGCGGTTCGAGCCCGTCATCACCCACCATATCGGGTCGTTAGCTCAGTTGGTAGAGCAGTTGACTTTTAATCAATTGGTCGCAGGTTCGAATCCTGCACGACCCACCAATGTAAGAAGGCGCCCTAAAGGCGCCTTTTTGCTGTCTGCGATTTACCCTTCTGGTTTTCCTTTCACTTTCTTATCACACCTTTTACGCATTATGCACTCAAGTCTACAGCGCTTTGGTCCGATAACCCGTATTGGTTAATTACAAAGGAGACAGAGATGACAACCATCAATACCAGTTCCAGCGTATCGGGCGGTTCAGGGAGCGGCGATTCAGCCTCACAAACCGCCAGCATCAGCAAGCAGATTGCCAGACTGCAGGAACAGCTGAAAAGCATGGCCGGTGATACGACTCTGGATGAAGATCAGAAAGCGAAGCAACAGCAGATGATTGAAAACCAGATCATGATGCTGGAAGCGCAGTTAGCGCAAATCCAGCAGCAGCAGGCAGAAAAGGCCGCTGAACAGCAGGAAGCCAGTAAAGCAGACGATACCGGCAGCAGCAAAATCGCTGACGGCGTTAACCGCCCAACTGAAAATAATAAGCTGAATGTCTATATCTAAAATGGCGATGCGCTAGCACGCTGTTGCGTCAGCAGCTCTGCCTGCTGACGCACTTCCTGCCATATGGCTTCTGCGGCGGGCGTCAGCGAGCGGTTTTTACGCCTGACCAGCATAATGGTGCGGTTAATCTCCGGGACAATGCGCCGTACCAGCAGCGGCCGGCCCTGCGGCAATGGCAGCGCCAGCGCCGGTAGAATACTGATGCCAATCCCGGCCTCCACCATCGGATACAGCGTGGCCGGATGGCCGATCTCCTGAGCTATCTCAGCCTGCACCTGCTGCACACGCAGCGCTTCATCAATCAGCACCCGACTGCCAGACGCATAGTCCTGCAATACCAGCGTGCGCTGATTGAGCATATGCCAGTGGATCGTCTTTTGCTGTGCCAGCGGATCGTCCTGCCGGCACAGTAGCAGAAACGGCTCATCCAGAATCGCTTCACACTCAAGGTCATCCGCCTGTAGCGGCCCGACCACAATGCCGAAATCCACTTCCGCATTGCGGATGCTTTGCAGCACCCATTGTTGCGGGCGATCGCGCAGCATCACTTTGATCTCCGGGTAATGCAACTGCCCCGCCGCCAGACACTGCGGCATCAGATGCGCAGAAATGGTCTGACTGGCCGCCACGCGCACCGTACCGCTGCGCTGTTGCCCATAGCTACGCACATCCAGTAGTGTGGTATTCAGCTCCTCCAGCAGCCGCTCACGGCGGCTGGCGAGCTGCTCCCCGGCTTCCGTCAGCAGGACTTCCCGCGTCGTCCGGTCAAGCAGGCGGATACCCATTTCACTTTCCAACTCTTTAATGCTGTGGCTTACAGCAGACTGACTAAGGCCAATCAGCTGGCCCGCCTGGCTGAAACTCCCCTGCTGAGCAACGGCAACGAACACCCGCAGCTGGCGTAATGTGTAATTCATCGATTTTACTCATATATGAATTCAATAAATCAATTTTATTTCTAAACCCTGCCAGCGCACAATAGCCGCATGATTTTTTAACCAGGCATTAACAATGGGTATTTTTCGTATCGATCCACTGATGTTGAAACTGATTATCACCGTACTGCTGGCGTCGTTCCTGCCTGCGCGTGGTCATTTTGTCGATTTTTTTGAATGGCTGACAACGGCCGCTATCGCCCTGCTGTTCTTTATGCATGGCGCCAAGCTGTCGCGGGAGAAAATTATTGCAGGCGGCGGCCACTGGCGCCTGCATCTGTGGGTGATGTTCAGCACCTTTGTGCTGTTCCCGGCACTGGGCATGCTGTTTGTCTGGTGGCATCCGTTGAATCTCAGCACGGAGATTTATACCGGGTTCCTTTATCTGTCTATTTTGCCTGCCACCGTGCAGTCATCCATTGCCCTGACCTCACTGGCGGGCGGTAACGTAGCCGCTGCGGTGTGTAGCGCCTCGGCATCGAGCCTGCTTGGAGTCTTTATTTCACCCTTGCTGGTCAGCCTGCTGATGAATGTCCACAGTGATGCCGTGGGCGGCAGCCTGGAGCAGATTGGTAAAATCATGCTGCAACTGCTGGTGCCGTTTGTTGTCGGGCACCTTTGCCGTCGCTGGATTGCTGACTGGGTGGAAAGAAATCGTGGTCTGATTGGCAAAACCGATCAGGCCTCAATCCTGCTGGTGGTTTACTCGGCCTTCAGTGAAGCAGTGGTGAACGGCATCTGGCACCGTGTCGGCGTGATGACGCTGGTGTGGATTGTGGTGGGTAGCCTGGGTCTGTTGTTCGTGGTGCTGGCGATTAACCTCGCGGCCGCGCGGCTGTTTGGCTTTAACCGTGCGGATGAGATCACCATTCTGTTCTGCGGATCGAAAAAGAGCCTGGCAAACGGCGTACCGATGGCCAATATTCTGTTCCCATCAGCCGCCGTTGGGATTATCGTGCTGCCGCTGATGATCTTCCATCAGGTACAGTTAATGGTGTGTTCAATGCTGGCCCAGCGCTACAAAAAAGCAGGCGAAAAACTGGCTGCGCAGCATAAGGCGAGCCATTCGAAACCTGCCGTGATGGAGTCGCAGAAGTAAATGAGATTACGGGGCCTGGTGGCCCCGTTTTAGTGGTTTCACCAGGCCTTCCAGCCCTTCTATTTTGATGGCCAGCGTGATCTGCATCAGCTCCCCCAGGTGGCCCTGAGGAAACTCATCTTTGCGGGCAAACCACAGCAAATACTCTTCCGGCAGGTCAATCAACGCCCGGCCTTTGTATTTGCCAAACGGCATTTCGGTATTGGCGATCTCAATCAGGTGCTGTTTTTCCATGTCATTCACCCAGTAAACGTATCATTTCCGCTTCGTCGATCACCGGGATACCCAGTTCCTGCGCTTTAGCCAGCTTGGAACCTGCAGCCTCTCCGGCAATCACCAGATCCGTCTTCTTCGACACGCTGCCACTCACTTTCGCGCCGAGCGCCGCCAGCCGGTCTTTGGCTTCATCACGCGAGAGAACGGTCAGTGAACCGGTCAGTACCACGGTTTTCCCGGCAAACGGGCTATCAATCTCTTCCGCTTTCACGACCACGACGTCAGGCCAGTGAATACCGGCCTTTTCTACCAGCAGGCGGATCACTTCACGGTTACTTTCTTCATCCAGGAAGTTCCGCACATGGCTGGCCACCACTTTGCCGACATCCGGTACGGCAATCAGTGACTCCAGATCCGCCGCCATCAGTGCCTCCAGCGTACCGAAATGCGCCGCCAGGTTAGCCGCCGTCGCCTCACCGACTTCACTAATGCCCAGGGCATACAGGAAACGGGCAAAGGTGGTCTGCTTCGCTTTCGCCAGCGCATCCACCACATTCTGTGCCGATTTCGGCCCCATACGATCCAGCCCGGTCAATTTACCCGCCGTCAGATCGAACAGGTCGGCCGGATTCAGGACGTACTCTTTATCTACCAGCTGGTCGATAATCTTTTCGCCCATCCCGTCGATATCCAGTGCCCGACGCGAGACAAAGTGTTTTAACGCGCCTTTGCGCTGTGCGCCACAGATCAGGCCGCCCGTGCAGCGAGCAACCACCTCGCCCTCCACGCGTTCAACGTCGGAACCACAAACCGGACATTGGGTAGGAAACACCACGTCACGGGCATCTTCCGCGTGATCGACCACGCTGACCACTTTCGGGATGACATCGCCCGCGCGGCGGATCACTACGCGATCGCCGATCTTCAGCCCCAGCCGTTCAATCTCGTCGGCGTTGTGCAACGTGGCATTGCTGACGATAACCCCGGCCACCAGCACCGGCTCCAGCCGTGCTACCGGGGTTATCGCGCCGGTACGCCCCACCTGGAACTCAACGTCACGCACGACCGTCATCTGCTCCTGGGCCGGGAATTTAAACGCGATCGCCCAGCGAGGTGCGCGGGCAACAAAGCCCAGCTGTTCCTGGAGATCCAGCGAATCCACTTTGATCACCACGCCATCAATATCAAAACCCAACGTCGGGCGAGCGGTTTCTACTTCACGGTAAAAGGCCAGCACTTCATCGGCGTTATGACACAGCCGCACGCGGTCACTGACCGGTAAGCCCCAGGCTTTAAACTGTTGCAGGCGCCCCATATGACTGCGCGGCATCTCGCCCCCTTCCAGCAGCCCCAGGCCGTAACAGAAGAACGTCAGCGGTCGTTTGGCGGTGATGCGTGGATCGAGCTGACGCAGAGAGCCCGCAGCAGCGTTACGCGGATTAGCAAATACCTTGCTCCCGGTACGGCGCGCTTCGTCGTTCATTTTTTCAAAACCGGGCAGCGGCATAAACACTTCACCGCGCACTTCCATACGCGCCGGTATATTGTCCCCGCTCAGACGCAACGGGATGGCGCGAATAGTGCGCACGTTAGCCGTGATATTTTCACCCGTGGTGCCATCGCCTCGCGTTGCTGCACGCACCAGCTCACCGTTTTCATACAACAGGCTGACCGCCAGCCCATCCAGTTTCAGCTCACAGCAGAAGGTGATGTCATCGCTGTTTTTCAGACGGTCCTGAACACGTTTGTTAAACGCCAGGTAGCTCTCTTCATCGAAGGCATTATCCAGCGACAACATCGGCACTTCGTGGCGCACCTGATCAAAAGCCGCCAGCGGTGCAGCGCCAACGCGCTGGGTGGGTGAATCAGCGGTTATCAGTTCCGGATGAGCCGTTTCCAGCTCACGCAGTTCACCCATCAGGCGATCGTACTCCGCATCCGGCACTTCCGGTGCATCCAGTACGTGATACTGATGTTCATGGTGGCGAAGCAGGGTTCGCAAATGGTTAATGTTGTCTTGTACGGATTCCATAGCGGCACCATCAGAGATAAAAAACCCCCGGAGACCGGGGGTTCAGGAAGAGATTGCGGATAAAGATAGAATTAGTTGCTGTTAGCGTCAATCACATCGCGAATGCGTGCTTTATAGGTTTCCAGCTTTTGCGGTGTCATCATGCGGCGTTCATCATCCAGTACAACCCCACCGACATCGTCGGCGATACGCTGGGCAGATTGCAGCATCAGCTTAAAGTTCTGATGCGCATCGCCGTAGGACGGCACCATCATAAAGATCGACACGCCCGGCGTGGTAAATCAGACATGTTGTCTGGATTAAACGACCCCGGTTTTACCATATTCGCCAGACTGAACAGGACCGGGCCGCTGCCCGCCGGGTTCAGATGACGATGGAAGATATTCATTTCACCAAACTGGAAACCGGCTTGCAGCACACCCTGTAACAGGGCTTCACCGTTGATGCTGCCACCCGCGTGGGCAGAAACATGCAGCACCAGCACCGTCTCTTTCCGACGTGCTTCTTCGCGCTTCGCTTCGGCAATCTCTGCGGCTGATGGCGGCACGGCCTCGGGTTCAGGCTGAGGTTGCACAGGAGCGGCAGGCGCCACCTGACGGATCGGCTCAGGTTGACGCACAGGTTCAGCGGTTTCCCGGTCTGGTTCAGGGGCATGCTGGAGCGCACCACCGAACAGCGGATCCGACTCAGGTTGTTCATTAACCACCGGCTGATGAGGAACCGGTTCAGGTTGCGGACGAGGTTTGGGTTGACGCGGCGGCTCATCCCCGGCAGTAAAGCCACTCAGGGAAGGCTCCGACGGCTCAGGCTGGCTGCGTTGTACCCGCACTTCGCCCACGCTCTCATCTTCGTCTTCGAACGCTTCTTCTCTATCCTGCTTTAAACGTTTATGTGGGCGATCACGAAAAACGGATGAGCGCTCTTTACGGCTGGTCCACAGGCCGTGAAGGAGAAGCGCTATTATGGCGATCGCGCCAACAACGATTAATATCAGACGCAAATCCTGCATCATTGTATTCTCTGTTGTTCCAATACCTTGCCACCGCGGCAAACTTTATCCTCTAACTGTATTTGCCCAGGTACACAAGTGCAAGTCTGTGCAGTATTTTCTGACAAATATCCCAGTCTGAGGTCGCTTTTTTGCTGATTTTTCGCTCAAAGTCCCTCTGTAAAGGGAAAAAAGCTGAGTTATGATAACCGTCGCCTGCCCATTGAAAGGAGAAAAGCAGTACATGTCACCTCACAATTCTGACCCGACACACAGTGGCGTCCACTATTTTGCCCAGGGGTGGAAGCTGATCCTTCTGCCGGGTATCCGTCGTTTCGTCATTCTTCCACTGCTGGTCAACATCCTGTTAATGGGGGGCGCTTTCGTCTGGTTGTTTGGTCGTCTCGGCCACTGGATCCCTGAATTGATGGCGATGATCCCCAGTTGGTTGCAGTGGTTAAGCTACCTGCTCTGGCCGCTCATTGTCCTGTCGATTATTTTAGTCTTTAGTTACTTTTTCTCCACCATCGCCAACTGGATTGCCGCCCCTTTCTGTGGCCTGCTTGCCGAACAACTGGAAGGTCGCCTGACCGGTAAACCCTTGCCGGACAATGGCTGGAGCGGACTGGTGAAAGATCTGCCGCGCATCATGAAGCGTGAATGGCAAAAACTGGCTTATTATCTGCCCCGCGCCCTGGTACTGTTTTTGCTTTATTTTGTACCGGTATTCGGTCAGACCGCCGCCCCGGTATTGTGGTTCCTGTTCAGCGCCTGGATGCTGTCTATTCAGTACTGCGATTTTCCCTTCGATAATCACAAAGTGAGCTTCCGCCAGATGCGTTCCGCGCTGCGGCAGAATAAAACGGAGAATATGCAGTTCGGGGCACTGGTGAGTTTATTCACCATGATCCCACTACTGAATCTGGTGATTATGCCGGTAGCGGTCTGCGGGGCCACCGCCATGTGGGTGGATAAATATCGCCCACATCTGGCACTGAATCGATAGACCATCACGGGCCGGCCGCAACGCGTGCTCGGCCCTTGCCCAACGAGGTGGCTTAAGCAAAAAAAGCGACTTATGCCATTTTTGTAGGGCTTATTTCTGCAGAACATATCTATATTCGATTTCTTCACTTCACTGGCTAAATGAACAAGGTATGCTCTAAGCGTTCCCAATATTTCATACAGTTAAGGACGGGCTATGAGTAAGATCTATGAAGACAACTCTTTAACAATCGGTCATACGCCGCTGGTTCGACTGAACCGCATCGGTAATGGACGCATTCTGGCAAAAGTAGAGTCGCGTAACCCTAGCTTCAGTGTCAAATGCCGTATCGGTGCCAATATGATTTGGGACGCAGAGAAACGCGGAATTCTGAAGCCAGGCATTGAACTGGTTGAACCGACCAGTGGTAATACCGGTATTGCCCTGGCGTATGTTGCCGCCGCCCGCGGTTACAAACTGACGCTGACCATGCCGGAAACCATGAGCGTTGAGCGCCGTAAACTGCTGAAAGCGCTGGGTGCGAATCTGGTGCTGACCGAAGGCGCGAAGGGCATGAAAGGTGCCATTAGCAAAGCGGAAGAGATTGTGGCTGCCGACCCGGACAAATTTGTTCTGTTACAGCAGTTCAGCAACCCGGCTAACCCGGAAATTCATGAAAAAACGACCGGCCCGGAAATCTGGGAAGACACCGATGGCGAAGTTGACGTGTTTATTGCCGGCGTTGGTACCGGCGGTACGCTGACGGGTGTCAGCCGCTACATTAAAAACACCAAAGGCAAAAAAGAGCTGATTACCGTCGCCGTTGAACCCACGGACTCTCCGGTGATTGCTCAGGCCATCGCAGGCGAAGAAATTAAACCAGGCCCCCACAAAATTCAGGGTATCGGTGCCGGTTTCATTCCGGGCAACCTCGATCTGAATCTGGTTGACCGCGTGATTTCCATCTCCAACGAAGAAGCTATCTCGACGGCACGACTCCTGATGGAAGAAGAAGGTATTCTGGCGGGCATCTCCTCCGGCGCTGCCGTCGCTGCTGCACTGAAACTGCAGCAAGAAGAAGCGTTCGCCAACAAAAATATCGTGGTGATTCTACCCTCTTCTGGCGAACGCTACCTGTCAACTGCCCTGTTTGCCGATCTCTTTACAGAGAAAGAACTGCAACAGTAGTACCAGAAGAGCGATATTGTCTGAAAAAGCACCCGATCGGGTGCTTTTTTGTGGAGTACATCAAACTTTTACCACCCTGCAGATTGATTTTACCCACCAGTGTCTGGTATTTAAGCTGCCAATTATTTCGATCCGTAAAATTAATCGCCGCGTGAACTGGATCAAGCTGAATCGATTTACTGGTTTGGCGCACAAAGCGAAATAGCGGCATAATGGTAAATGGAAAAGTACTGGGAAACACCGCGTTCTTTCTCACTCTTCACTCCACCTTACCAGCGCATTTTTTGGCCAGTCTTTGTACCATGCCAGCGCGACTCACTACAGGCTAAAGTTCAGCCACCAGGCTAGACTTTAGATCAACAACACCAAACCAAATTAAGTTGGGGAAATATAATGTTCCAGCAAGAAGTTACCATCACCGCACCAAACGGCCTGCACACTCGTCCAGCAGCTCAGTTCGTTAAAGAAGCTAAAGCTTTCGCTTCAGAAATCACCGTGACCTCTAACGGTAAGTCTGCCAGCGCGAAAAGCCTGTTCAAGTTACAGACTCTGGGTCTGACTCAGGGCACCGTGGTTACCCTGTCAGCGGAAGGCGAAGATGAGCAGAAAGCCGTTGAGCACCTGGTTAAACTGATGGCAGAACTGGAGTAATCCGTTCGCTTTCAGCTTCGATAGCGAAGTGTTTCCAGACTGAGTTATGCAATATTGATCGCGAACAGTACGTTCGCGATATTGTTTCCGTAAAGTTACCCAAAGCTGACGAAACAGGTTGTGTTCTCGGTCTGGCTCGCTGAGTGGATTAACCGATGTGCAGTCATCCGCGGTTCTCCGCCTCAGATGATTATCAGAGAAAGAAAAGGTAGGGTTATGATTTCAGGCATTTTAGCATCACCGGGTATCGCTTTCGGCAAGGCGCTTCTGCTGAAAGAAGATGAGATTATCATCAACCGGAAAAAGATTTCTGCCGACCAGGTCGACCAGGAAATTCAACGTTTTCTTGATGGTCGTAAAAAAGCTGCCGTGCAGCTGGAAGCGATCAAAATCAAAGCCGGGGAAACCTTCGGTGAAGAGAAAGAAGCGATCTTCGAAGGGCACATCATGCTGCTCGAAGATGAAGAACTTGAGCAAGAAATCATCGCCCTGATTAAAGACGAGCACGCCACTGCGGATGCTGCTGCCTTTTCTGTGATTGAAGGCCAGGCGAAAGCACTGGAAGAGCTCGATGACGAGTATCTGAAAGAACGTGCTGCCGACGTTCGTGACATCGGTAAACGCCTGCTGCAAAATATTCTTGGCCTGCATATCGTTGACCTCAGCGCCATCAATGAAGAAGTGCTGCTGATCGCGAAAGATCTGACCCCGTCAGAAACTGCACAGCTCAACCTGAACAAAGTGCTGGGCTTTATCACCGATATCGGTGGCCGCACGTCACACACCTCGATCATGGCGCGTTCTCTGGAACTTCCCGCCATCGTCGGCACCGGTAATGTGACCAGCCAGGTAAAAAATGACGATTTCCTGATCCTCGATGGCGTCAACAATCAGGTGTACGTTAACCCGACATCTGAAAAAATCGAAGAGCTGAAAGCTGTAGCCCATCAGTACCTCAGCGAGAAAACCGAGCTGGCGAAACTGAAAGATCTGCCGGCAATTACGCTTGATGGCCATCAGGTAGAAGTGTGCGCTAACATCGGTACTGTGCGTGATGTCGCCGGTGCTGAACGTAATGGCGCAGAAGGTGTTGGCTTGTACCGCACCGAATTCCTGTTTATGGACCGTGAATCACTGCCAACGGAAGACGAACAGTTCCAGGCATATAAAGCCGTTGCTGAAGCCGTCGGTGCTCAGGCTGTGATTGTACGTACCATGGACATCGGCGGGGATAAAGACCTGCCGTACATGAACCTGCCGAAAGAAGACAACCCCTTCCTCGGCTGGCGTGCGATTCGCATCGCGATGGACCGTCCTGAAATTCTGCATGCTCAGCTGCGCGCTATCCTGCGTGCCTCTGCGTTTGGCAAACTGCGTATCATGTTCCCCATGATCATCGCCGTTGAGGAAGTTCGCTTCCTGAAAGCTGAACTGGAAACCCTGAAAGCTCAGCTGCGCGAAGAAGGCAAAGCCTTCGACGAAAGTATTGAAGTGGGTATTATGGTGGAAACTCCTGCTTCAGCCGTCATTGCTCATCATCTGGCAAAAGAAGTCGATTTCTTCAGTATTGGGACAAACGACCTGACGCAGTATACTCTGGCAGTGGATCGTGGTAACGACCTGATCTCCCATCTCTACAACCCAATGTCTCCTTCTGTTCTGACGCTGATTAAGCAGGTTATTGACGCTTCTCATGCCGAAGGTAAATGGACTGGCATGTGTGGTGAGCTGGCAGGCGACGAACGTGCTACACTACTGTTATTGGGAATGGGGCTGGACGAATTCAGCATGAGTGCCATTTCTATTCCACGCATTAAGAAAATTATTCGTAATACGAATTTTGAAGATGCGAAGGCATTGGCAGAGCAGGCTCTGGCTCAACCTACAGCGGACGAGTTGATGAACCTGGTCAACAAGTTCATTGAAGAAAAAACACTCTGCTGAGACCTGGACACGCTGGCCCAATATTACTGCTTAGGAGAAGAACATGGGTTTGTTTTCAAAACTTTTTGGCGATAAGTCTGATTCCGCATCGGGCACCATCGAGATCGTAGCGCCTCTGTCGGGTGAAATCGTCAATATCGAAGACGTTCCAGACGTGGTGTTTGCGGAGAAGATTGTTGGCGACGGCATCGCTATCAAACCGACTGGCAATAAAATGGTTGCGCCGGTCGATGGCACCATCGGTAAAATCTTCGAAACCAATCATGCTTTTTCCATCGAATCAGACAACGGCATTGAGCTGTTTGTCCACTTCGGGATTGATACGGTTGAACTGAAAGGCGAAGGCTTCAAACGCATCGCTGAAGAAGGTCAGAAGGTTAAAAAAGGCGACGTGGTGATCGAGTTTGATCTGGCGCTGCTGGAAGAAAAAGCAAAATCAACGCTGACCCCAGTGGTGATCTCTAATATGGATGAGATCAAAGAACTGGTTAAGCTGACGGGTAACGTTGTCGTGGGTGAAACCCCGGTTATCCGCATCAGAAAATAACAGCGGTCATCGTAGATAAGCCCCCTGATTTCGGTCAGGGGGCTTTTTTATTGGGGAAATTACCAACTGGTCAGCAACGCATCTCGCAGGGTGAGGGACGGTACGGGAACATCGTCCAGCTCCAGCTGCTGCTCAATATGGTGAAGATGTTCATCCATAATGCTCTGCGCCCGAGCCACCTCCCCTGCCCGCAGAGCAGTAATCACCTCGCGGTGTTCCCGGCACTGGCAATCAGGTGTGTCAATACGCTGATATAACGCGACAATCAGCGAGCTACGCACCATCAGAGTAGAGAGCATCTCACTCAGCACCTGGTTATCACTGATTTTCGCCAGCAGCAAATGAAACTGGCTCAGTTCACGGATAATATCGCGGCGGTCTTCACGGGCAGCCGCCGCTTCCCCCGCCTGTAAATGAGCTTCTATCTCATCATAATGCAACGCCATTTTCCCGGTGCTAATCCCGGCAAGCACGGCATGCTCAATCGCCCGGCGGGCGATAAACACTTCCCGCGCCTCACGGGCTTCGGGCTGTGCGACCTTCGCTCCGCGATTCGGGGCAATCGTGACGATATGCTGCAACGCCAGCCTCTGTAAGGCCGCCTGCACGTGATTGCGATTGGCTGACAGCACGTCAACGATTTGTGCTTCTACCAGCCGCATACCGGGCTTTAACCGATGCTGCGCGATAGCCATCGACAGAGAATCGACGATGCGCTGTACTTCCTGCTGTCTGGCGCTGGCCACAACGCTCATGTCTTACCTCAACGAAATAAAAAAATGGCGCTGATAGCCGTTGCTACACTGCCCAATGCGGCAAGCGAATAGTGAGTTCCAGTCCGCCATCACGGGCGTTCACCGCACTGACTTCCCCTTGATGGGCAATCACCACTTTACGCACAATTGACAGCCCAAGCCCATAGCCTTTACCTGATAAGGGTGAATTAACACGTACAAAGGGGTCAAAAATACTCGAAAGCTTGTCAGCCTCCACCCCGGGCCCGCGATCGCGTACGCTGATCACCAGCCAGTCATGTTCCTTGTGCAGGCTAATGATCACCTGCTGGCCGTGCAGGGAAAAACGCAGCGCGTTGCGCACCACATTTTCGACTGCCGAACGGATCAGGTTCGCATCCCCTTTGACCGTATAATCCTGTTGCTCATCCGCATTCAACAGAATCTCGACACCGGGGATCTGCGCTTCATAGCGCGCATCGTTGGTGACGGCGTTCAGTAACCCCAGTAGATCAAAATACTGCTCATCGGGCAGGCTCTGATGTTCTGCCCGCGACAACGTCAGCAGTTCACCAATCATTTTATCCAGACGACGCGCCTCTTCATCAATACGATCGAGCGAGGCATTAACACTTTCCGGCGTCTGCCTTGCCAGCCCGGTTGCCAGCTGCAAGCGTGCCAGTGGCGAACGCAGTTCGTGAGAGACATCGTGCAGCAGCTCCTCACGCGCTCTGACCAGCACCGACAGGCGCTCAACCATCGCATCGAAGTCCTGTGCCACAACCGAAAACTCATCGTGGCGACGGCGCATCTGAGGGAACAGACGGACCGACAGATCGCCTTTCGAGACGCGGCCAAATCCCGCACGCAGCTGGCGCATCGGGCGCGTCAGGTTCCATGCCAGGAACAGGCTGAACAGCAACCCGCAGATGCCGCCGACAATAAATAGCGGCTCTGGCATATTGAGAATACTGCGCGGACGTCTGCCCATCGTACTGTCGGCACGCAGGCCTGCCACATCATACCTTAGCTGATACTGGCGGCCGTCAGCCCCGGTGACCCATTCCGTCACCTCTTTCGGGAATTCGCCAGGGGCAAGATCGCGGTTTAACTCATCACGCGGTATCACCTGCTGTGGCGGTTTATCCATCAGCCGCACGGAGAAAAAACGTCGATCGTTGGGCGGCCAGTCAACCATCATGTCGTTCAGCGCTTCCAGCCCACCCCGTTGCAGCACCGACACCGCAGAGGTCATCTGCAAATTGACGATACGCTTGGTGGCCATGTTTTCCGGGGGTTCATGATGTTTGCCATACAGACTAAAACCCAGCCAAAGCAGCTGGGTAATCGCAATATAGGTTAGCCAGAAGCCCAGCAGGATTTTCCAGAACAGAAAACCACGGAACCAGGATTTCATCGGATACGGTAACCGATGCTGCGCACCGTTTCGATATTGATAGTGTCTTGCGTCAGTGCCGCCAGCTTCTGGCGGATATTGCTGATATGCACATCCACGCTGCGGTCGTAGGCTTCACGCGGACGTCCCAGCCCTTTTTCAGACAGCTCGTCCTTTGATACCACGCGATCGGGGGAGCGCAGCAGCAAATCTAACAGGTTGAATTCTGAGGCGGTCAGGTCGAACGGCTTTTTCTGCCACTCGCTAATTCGCGTTGCCGGGTTCAGCGTCAACTCCCCCCAGCCAATCACCTCTTTGTTTTCCAGCACCACGGGCTGCTCTTCTACGCGCCGCAGCACTGCACGCAGACGCGCCACCAGCTCACGCGGGTAGCACGGCTTCGGCATATAATCATCCGCCCCCATCTCCAGGCCAATCACCCGGTCGATGTTGTCGCCCTTAGCGGTCAGCATAATCACCGGCAGGCGGCCATTCTGACGCACCTGGCGCAGCACATCGATACCGCTCATATCAGGCAGCATAATATCGAGGATCATAGCGCTGTAGTCGCCGGAGAGCGCGCCTTCCACACCGGCTTTCCCCGTTAACACCAGCGAAGCATCAAAACCTTCGGCAATCAGGTACTGACTGAGCATGGTGCCCAGTTCAAGGTCGTCATCAACCAGTAAAATTTTCATACGGGATCTCTCAATGATACAGCCGCTATTTTCGCCTGTTATCGACGGCTTCGCAGCCGCTTTTACCCAATCCTTACAGTCTAATCAAAGGTGGGGGAAGTGTCAGGAAGGATTTGATGCGCGCAGCGGCAGAAGGTTCGGCCGCTGCGAAGAAATAATGGCAGGTTAGTAAACGCCGGTGGAGAGATAGCGATCGCCGCGATCGCAGACGATCGCCACAATCACGCTACCAGGATGGGCGTGGGCGAGGCGTATTGCACCCGCAACGGCGCCGCCGGAACTGACACCACAGAATACCCCTTCACGCTGTGCCAGCAGGCGCATCGTCTCTTCGGCTTCCTGTTGCGACATATCCATGACGCGATCCACCAGCTCCGGGCGGAAAATCCCCGGCAGATATGCGGCAGGCCAGCGGCGAATACCCGGAATGCTGCTGCCTTCAGAAGGTTGCAGGCCGACGATTTCTACGCTCTGGCTCTGCTCTTTCAGATAACGCCCCACGCCGGTAATGGTGCCGGTGGTGCCCATGCTGGACACAAAGTGAGTTAAGCGCCCCGCCGTCTGTTGCCAGATCTCCGGCCCGGTGGTGAGATAATGCCCGAGGGGGTTATCCGGATTGTTAAACTGGTCCAGCACCTTGCCTTCACCGCGTGCCGCCATTGCATCAGCAAGATCACGCGCCCCTTCCATCCCCTGTTCGCGGCTCACCAGAATCAGTTCAGCCCCGTAAGCGCGCATTGCCGCCTGCCGCTCAACGCTCATATTGTCCGGCATCAGCAATTTTAAGCGGTAACCTTTCATCGCGGCGATCATCGCCAGCGCAATCCCGGTATTGCCACTGGTGGCTTCAATCAGCACATCACCGGGGTGAATTTCACCGCGCCGTTCCGCGTGGTGAATCATCGAGAATGCGGCGCGATCTTTCACCGAACCGGCGGGATTATTCCCCTCCAGCTTGAGCCAGATTTCACTGCCGTTCATGGGCGTCAGGCGCTGGAGTTGAATCAGCGGCGTATTGCCGATGGTATGTTCGAGTGTGGTCAAGGTCTGTGGGTTCCCGCATGAAATGGCAAAGGGCCGGAAAAACCGACCCTCTGTACTTAAAATGACATCAGAGAAAAATATCAGGCGCTTTGTGCAAAGGCAACAGGCCGTAACGCGGTATCACCGTGGTACAGGCGTGCGTGTTGCAAGCCAACGAACAGACGTTCACCGCGAACAGGAGCCACCTGGTCACCGTCCATCACCACGGTAATCGGTTCACCGCTCCAGTCAGCAGGCACCACGACCAGCTGCCAGAAGTGTCCGCGTGGGCTGACTTCCAGCACCTGGGCCGGCAACGGTGTTTCCAGGCTGCTCTGACGGCTGACGTCAATTTCCCACGGGCGCAGGAACAGTTCTACCGGACCCTGGTGCGCAGGCGCATAGCCCAGCGGCCAGTGATGGGCGCCAACATGGAACTGAGAACCCTGCACCGCCCCATCGAAGCGGTTCACTTCGCCGAGGAACTCCAGCACAAAGCGGGTGGCCGGATCACGCCAGACATCATCCGGTGTGCCAACCTGCTCAATGTTACCCTGGCTCATCACCACCACGCGATCGGCCACTTCCATGGCTTCTTCCTGATCGTGGGTCACGAACACGCTGGTGAATTTCAGCTCTTCATGCAGCTGACGCATCCAGCGGCGCAGTTCTTTACGCACCTGAGCGTCCAGCGCACCGAAAGGTTCATCCAACAGCAGGATTTGAGGTTCCACTGCCAGCGCACGCGCCAGGGCGACACGCTGCTTCTGACCACCGGAAAGCTGTGCCGGGAAACGGCCAGCAAGATGCCCAAGCTGAACCATCTCCAGTAAGCGAGTGACTTTCTGCTTAATGTCCGCGGCCGAGGGGCGCTCACGACGCGGCAGTACCGTCAGGCCAAACGCAATATTCTCGAACACGGTCATATGACGGAACAGTGCATAGTGCTGGAACACAAAGCCCACCTGACGGTCGCGGGCATGGACCCGGCTGACGTCTTTACCGTGGAAGCTCAGGCGCCCGCTGTTCTGGTTTTCCAGCCCGGCGATAATACGCAGGAGCGTGGTTTTCCCGGAGCCAGAAGGCCCCAGCAATGCCACCATTTGACCGGAAGGGATATCCAGCGAAATATCGTTCAGGACTTTCGTCTTGCCGAAGTATTTATTAATGCTATCGATTTCAATGCTCATGCTTCCCCTCCAGTTCCAGACGCTTGCTCTGGCTTTCTAACCGCCACTGCACCGCGCTTTTTAAAAACAACGTCACTATCGCCATCAGGGTCAGCAGCGCGGCGGCGGTAAAGGCCCCGACGGTGTTGTAATCCTGATGCAGTAATTCAACCTGTAGTGGCAGAGTATAGGTCTCACCGCGAATCGAGCCGGAGACCACCGATACGGCACCAAACTCACCGATGGCGCGGGCGTTGGTCAGCACCACACCGTACAGCAGCGCCCAGCGAATATTCGGTAAGGTCACGCGCCAGAACATCTTCCAGCCCGATGCGCCCAGTAACACGGCGGCTTCATCTTCATGACTGCCCTGGCTCAACATCACCGGCACCAGTTCACGTACCACAAACGGGCAGGTAACGAAAATGGTCACCATCGCCATCCCCTGCCAGGAGAACATCAGCTGGATATTATGCGCATCCAGCCAGCCGCCCGCCGACCCGTTGACGCCCCAGAACAGCAGGTACATCAGCCCTGCCACCACCGGTGATACGGCAAATGGAATATCAAATAATGTCAGCAACAGCTGGCGGCCCGGGAAGGTAAAGCGCGTCACCAGCCAGGCCAGCAGCGTGCCAAACACCAGATTCACCGGGACGGTAATCAGCGCAATCAGCACCGTCAGCCAGATGGAGTGCAGCATGTCGGAATCACTAAGGTTGTCGAGAGAGGCCATCAGGCCCTCTGACAACGCGGCGGTAAAAATCGCCACCAGCGGGATCACCAACAGCATCAGCGAGATCAGCATGCCAAGGCCAATCAGCACCCATTTTCCCCACTGAATGCGTGCGCGCCCCACGCCCTTAAAATCGGTAACGTCAGCCATTAGTGACCTCCAATACGACGGCCAAAGCGGCTCTGTAAGGTGTTAATCGCAAACAGAAGCAGCAATGACGCCGCCAGAATCACCGAGGCGATGGCGCTGGCAGCCGGATAGTCAAACTCCTGTAAACGCACAAAGATAATCAGCGAGGTCACTTCGGTTTTCCACGCAATGTTGCCGGCAATAAAAATCACCGCGCCAAACTCGCCCAGGCTGCGGGTGAATGACAGTGCCGTACCGGCCAGCAGCGCCGGGCCGACTTCCGGCAGCACCACGCGGCGAAAACTTTGCCACGGCGTCGCGCCGAGTGTTTCCGCCGCCTCTTCATATTCCGGCCCCAGCTCTTCCAACACCGGCTGAACGGTACGCACCACAAACGGGATGCTGGTAAAAGCCATCGCCACGGCGATGCCGAGCCAGGTATAGGACACTTTGATGTCAAACTGCGCCAGCCACTCGCCGTACCAGCCATTGACGGAGAACAGCCCGGCCAGCGTCAGACCGGCCACTGCCGTCGGCAGCGCAAACGGCAGGTCCATCAGACCATCCAGCAGCGCACGCCCGGGGAAACGGTAACGGGTCAGGATCCACGCCATCAGCATGCCAAAGACCGCGTTAAAAATAGAAGCCACCCCGGCGGCCAGCAGCGTGACTTCATAGGCTGCCATGACCTGCGGGTTGGTAATCACTTCCCAGTACTGCGCCAGCGTCATTTGCGACAACTGCATCAGCAGTGCGCTGATCGGTAGCAGCAGAATCAGACAGGTGAAAAAAAGGCTACTGCCCAGGCTGATACCAAACCCGGGCAGGACGCGTTTACTGCTTGCTGAAAACATTGACTACCGCCCCGCCGCTAACAACTTATCCAGTTCGCCACCACTGACGAAATGGGTTTTCATCACCTGATCCCAGCTACCAAAATCATCGGCCACGCGGAATAAATCCGTCTGTGGGAAACGATCTTTTTGTTGCGCCATCAACTGAGGATTATTCACGCGATAATAAAACTGCGTAATAATTTGCTGGGCCGCCGGGGTATACAGATAGTTCAGATAGGCTTTGGCTGCCGCTTCTGTGTGGTTATGTTCGACATTTTTATCGACCCACGCGACCGGGAATTCAGCCAGAATATTGGTTTTCGGCACGATGACTTCATAGCCATCTTTGGCGTACTGATTGCGGATAGTGTTCACCTCCGATTCGAAACTGATCAGCACATCGCCCAGACCGCGCTCCACAAAGGTGGTGGTGGCGCCACGCCCGCCGGTATCAAACACTTCGACGTTTTTCAGAAACTGCGTCATTAACGCTTCCGTCTTCGCTTTATCTTTACCGTCGGTGCGATCAAAAGCGCCCCAGGCAGCCAGATAGGTGTAACGGGCGTTGCCGGAGGTTTTTGGATTCGGGAAAATCAGTTTTACATCGTTACGCACCAGGTCGTTCCAGTCGCGGATATGCTTCGGGTTACCCTTGCGCACCAGAAACGCCATGGTGGAGTAGAACGGCGAGCTGGCATTCGGTAAACGCTGCTGCCAGTCAGCGGGGATCAGTTTGCCTTTGTCGTGCAGGATCTGCACATCGGTCACCTGATTGTAGGTCACCACATCGGCTTTCAGGCCCTGCAAAATCGCCAGCGCCTGCTTGGAAGAACCCGCATGAGATTGTTTGATGGTCAGCGTGTCGCCAGGATGCTGCTGCGCCCACTGTTTTTCAAACGGTGCGTTCAGGGCGCTGAACAACTCACGCGAGACATCATAAGAGCTGTTGAGCAGCTCGGTCGCCTGTGCGCCCGTACTCAGCAATAACGCCAGCGCGGAGGCTGTTACGTATTTTTTTACCGTTGGTAACGTCATTATGCACCCTGTGAGATTCACCGGTCGACCGACCTGAAGTGCATTCAGTTTATTTATAACCAGGGTAAAAGCTGTAACGGTTTTATATACCGTTTAGTGCTTTGCAAGCAGAAAACGCTATAAGCGTGTGGAATTGATTATGCAGCGAGTGGGAATGAAAACGACGTTGGTGGATAGTTGGTGGATAAACGAGGGGCGGGTCATGACCCGCCCGGTCCTGGCATGCCTGGCCCCTACAATGCTGCCAACTGCTCAAGAGACGGCGCATAGAAATAGCTGCCACTGACCGGTTTGGTGAAACGTAGCATCGCATCGAACTTGCCATCGGTTTCACCAAACATGCTTAACAGCTGCTGCTCAATGTTATACAGCGTAGCGCAGTAGGCCAGGAAGAACAGGCCATGGGTCCCGCTGGCCGTGCCGTATGGCAGGCTCTGACGTAAGATTTTCAGTCCTTTGCCGTTTTCTTTCAGGTCCACACGCGCCACATGAGACGTGGCCGGGCGCGCATCGCCCTCCAGCTCTTCGTTACTCTCTTTGGTGCGGCCCATAATCTGCTCCTGCTTATTCACCGCCAGGCGATGAAACATCGGCAAATTATGCTGCCAGCGCTGGCTGAAGACGTAGCTCCCGCCCGCATTGTCCCCCTGGCGAATAATCGCTACCGCTTCGCGCTGTTCACCCTGTGGGTTTTCAGTACCGTCGACAAACCCGCTGAGATCGCGATCTTCCGTCCAGCGGAACCCGTGTGTCTCTTCGGCGATGCGAATAGCACTGCCAAATGCCGCCAGCGCCGCTTGTGCCAGACTGAAATTCACATCGTGACGCAGGGACTGAATATGGATCAACATATCACGCTGGGTGGCCGGTGCCATACCTTTCCCCAGCGGCTGGAAGTCTTTGAGTTCAGCGCTGCTGTTACCCGCGCAGAGATCGCTCCACAGACCGTTGCCAAAGGCAATGACTGCCCCCAGCCCGGCATCGGGATAGCGTTGTTGCAGCAGGGATAGCTGCTGAAGAAACTGCTGGCTGCCACGGCGAACAGCGTCAACATCGCCTTCCACCATCGCTTCAAGATAAATAGCAAAACGGCGATGCTCTAATAAAATGCCGCTCTGAAAATGGGACATGTTGCTCTCCTGGCTCTCAGGTTAATTCTGGTCAGTTTTTCAGAATATGATAACCCAAGTGCATGCCAGGAGAGTGTTCAAACGCAATATTTATGGGGTCTTTATGCCAACCGCATTAACGGCGCCAGATAATTTTGCTTAAGGTCCAGTTTTTCAGCGTATCGTCAGAAGGCATCAGACCTTCCGGGCCATGCCAGTCGCCGCTGAAAACATAGCTGATATGCTGGCTGCCAGGGGCTTTACACTCGACGCTGGCGCTGTCCACGCCGCTGGCTTTCTGGCAGGCTCCATAGGCTTTGCTGTAGAGATCGCTGAATGCCGTGCCAAACTTCACACCGCTTTCGGTAGTCACGTCGTGATCCATGATATCAATGCGGTTGACCGTGGTATCACCGACCAGCTCCACTTTGACCTGCTTATCGCTGTCGACGCCCTGCCAGAAGTGAACGATATTCCCATCGGTGGTGCGCATCCCCTGGCGCAGATGATAGTTGCCGTTCAGGGCATCATTCAGCACGTCACGCTGCATCAGCGTGCTGCTCTTCACCTCACCCAGCCCCTGCTCGGTCACCTTCAACGAGGAACCAAACCAGTGCATCGGTGACAGGCTGGACCAAGACCAGGAGACGGGATTCCACCAGGTGGACGAAGACGCGCTATCGGGCTGAGAAGATGAGCCTGCGCAGCCCGCCAGTATCAGGGCAGCCAGCAGTATCGCCGGGCGAAAAGTTTTCATTGCAACTCCAGTATTCATTGTCAGGGGCTTCCGTACTGCTTGGAGTGTGAATTGACCTAAAAGTTTAATTCAGTGATTTTCAGCCGGGTCAAAGCAGTCACGTAACCGCCGATATCCCAGCAGTGCCAGAATGGCGAGGCCATCCAGCAGCGTGACCATCAGCACCAGTGAGGATGCCGCTTCATCGTTCTGCCACAGCGCCACCAGCTGAACACCGAGCGTTAAAACCAGCGTCAGCACCAGCACCCAACGCCATGCCTGCCACAGGCGCGGCAAACGCTGGCGATAACCGGTCAGCAGCAGCCCGAGGGCAGCAGGAACGCCTGACGCCAGCCCCAGCCAGAAGACGTGGTTATCCGGATAAAACAGCTCAAGCAGGCTCTCGCCCTGCTGGCGTGACGCACCGGCCGCCACAAACAACACCCATGTGCGTGCCTGCAACAGCAAAATCGCCCAGAAAGAGAGGGGCAGACGGAGCTGACCTTTCGTGTCGTAATCGTCGGGGGAATATTTCAAAATAGTGAATCAATACTCGCGATCTTCAATCAGACGTTTGCCCAACAGCAGGCTGTCCACCGTTTCGTAGTCCAGCTTTTCATAAAACCCGGTCACGGCATCGTTCTCTTCACGGACCATCACATTGATTTTCGGGCAGCCGCGGGCAATCAGCTTTTTCTCCAGGCGATTAATCAGCGCGTTGGCAAAGCCGCGTCCCTGATAATCAGGATGAACACCAAGATAATAGGCCGAGCCGCGATGCCCGTCGTAGCCACCCATCAGCGTACCGACAATTTCACCGCCCACCACCGCGACCATAAACAGATCCGGGTCGTGGTTCAGCTTACGCTCAATATCCATCTCAGGATCGTTCCAGGGACGTAACAGATCGCAACGCTCCCAGAGGGTAATTACTTCTTCAAAATCATCTTGCCGGAATGCGCGGATTTCCATGAGATTTGGCCTGTGGTTAAGCATAATTTGCTGATTATCACGTATTCTTCTGTCGGTGCAAGTGTGTTGGTCCGACACATGTAAAAAAAAGCCCCCCCCGGCGAACCCAGCGTCTGAAATATATAGCAAAAGCCTGAAATAGTTCCCTTCTCGCCGCGACCTCATTGTTACGATATAACAATAAGCACTTTTTGCTCCAGGATGTACCATGAAAAAGATAAACCTGTTGACGCCGCTCACCACCCGCCGCCAGCTGCTCCTCTCCGGCCTGGCATTGGCTCTGCTGGCCCGCCGTCCCGTTCGTGCTGCACAGGAAGAGGCGACCCTGCGCGTCAGCCCACGCGCGCACAACGTGGTCAGCTCACCACCCCCTGCACGCCCGGCAAACAGCAAACGCATTGTGATGATTGATCCGGGCCACGGCGGCATCGATTCTGGTGCGGTGGGGCATGAAGGTTCTGAAGAGAAGCATGTGGTACTGGAGATTGCCCAGCATATCCGCCATCTGCTGAGTGAACATCCTCATATCGAGGTGCGCCTGACGCGCGAAAGCGACCACTTTATTCCCCTCGGTGAGCGGGTTGAAATCGCCCATCAGCACGGTGCCGATCTGTTTATGTCTGTCCATGCCGACGGTTTCACCAGCCCGTCCGCAAACGGCGCGTCGGTCTTCGCCCTGTCGAATCGCGGTGCCAGCAGCACCATGGCACGCTATCTTTCTCAGCGAGAGAATGCGGCTGATGACGTCGGTGGCGTGAAAGCAGCGGATAAAGATCACTACCTCCAGCAGGTGCTGTTTGATCTGGTGCAGACGGATACCATCAAGAACAGTCTGATCCTCGGCAAACACGTTCTGGGGCAAATCCGCCCGGTCCATCACCTGCACAGCCAGCATACCGAGCAGGCGGCGTTTGCCGTGCTCAAGTCGCCCTCTATTCCGTCCGTGCTGGTCGAAACCTCCTTTATCACCAACCCTGACGAGGAGAAATTACTGGGCACCACCGCATTTCGTCAGAAAATTGCCGGGGCCATCGCTAACGGCATCGTCAGCTTTTTTGACGAGTATGAGGCGACCAGGCGCACAGGCTGACGTATAATCCACGCGTCTTTTTTTGCACAGGATTTGTTATGAACACTCCGGATATTGCCCAGGTAAAACAGTTTTTGCTCAACCTTCAGGATGAAATTTGTCGCAAGCTGGCACAGGCAGATGGCGAAGCCCGGTTTGCCGAAGACAGCTGGCAGCGTCCCGGTGGCGGTGGCGGGCGCAGCCGCGTTCTGCGTCAGGGCCGGGTGTTCGAACAGGCGGGCGTCAACTTCTCCCATGTCCACGGTGATGCGATGCCCGCCTCTGCCACCGCGCACCGTCCTGAACTGGCCGGGCGCAGCTTCGAGGCGCTGGGCGTGTCACTGGTGATCCACCCGGAGAACCCCTATGTGCCGACCAGTCATGCTAACGTGCGTTTCTTTATCGCCGAAAAACCGGGTGCCGATCCGGTCTGGTGGTTTGGCGGTGGCTTCGATATGACGCCGTTCTACGGCTTCGAGGAAGATGCCGTGCACTGGCATCAGACCGCTGCCAACCTGTGTCAGCCGTTTGGTGAAGAGGTCTACCCGCGCTATAAAAAGTGGTGCGATGACTACTTCCATCTGAAGCACCGTAACGAGCAGCGCGGCATTGGCGGGCTGTTCTTTGACGATCTGAACACCCCGGATTTCGATCAGAGCTTCCGCTTTATGCAGGCGGTGGGTAACGGTTTTACCGATGCCTATTTACCGATTGTTGAACGCCGTAAAACGCTGCCGTGGGGCGAGCGCGAACGCGATTTCCAGCTCTACCGCCGTGGGCGCTACGTGGAGTTTAATCTGGTGTGGGATCGCGGCACGCTGTTTGGCCTGCAAACGGGCGGCCGTACGGAATCAATTCTGATGTCGATGCCGCCGCTGGTGCGCTGGGAATATGATTATCAACCGGAAGCAGGCAGCCCGGAGGCGGCGCTGTACAGTGATTTTCTGCCGGTTAAGGCGTGGATTTGATTTTTTTCATGCTGTTGCAGGGCTAAGGTCAACGGCTTAAGGTCAAGGTCAACGTCTTAAGGTCAAGGGCGTTTCGCTTTCCCGCTGCGCGGGCGAAGCGACAAGGGGCGGCCAGTCGCCGCCGCCCCTTGACCCCGGGCTTGCGGCAGGCGCCGCGCCCGCTTTCAGCGGGTACCTTCGCAAGCGTTGCTCACCGACGGACCACTCGTGACGGCACTTCCCTGTGCCGGCCCGAGCTTTCACCGCCGTCCTGGCGGTTCATCCTGGTTCACATCACTTACTCAGCGCAGCTTAATTGCCGCCTTAACATCAAAACCCAGGTCAAACCCCAAATATTAAAAAACCAAAATGACCAAAAGCCCAGAAAGGCTTTTTGTATCTGGTCTGTCTGACCTGTCTTTGATTGTTCTTTTGACGTGGATGTTGACCTTTTGAGCGGCAATTAAGCCTCGCCGAAGGAGAGCGGATTTCCAGGACGAGCCGACAGGACGTCGGCGAGAGGGTGTGCCGGGACAGGGATGTCCCGTCACGCCCGGTCCGGCGGGAAAACCGACCGACTGAGGGAACCCGCTTTAGCGGGCGATGCGCCTGCCGCAAGCCCGGGTCCCCAGGGCGGCGGCGACTGGCCGCCCTGGGTCGCTCAGCCCGCGCAGCGGGAAAGCGAAACGCCCTTGACCTGGCCTTGACCTTGAGACCTTGACCTGGCCGTAGACGTTGACCTGGCCCAGGCGGGCCTGCGCGTTATAGCGGCGCGGTCTGCGCCTCCACCACCGCCAGCGCCACCATATTCACAATGCGCCGCACCGATGAAATCGGCGTCAACACATGGACCGGTTTCGCCATCCCCATCAGCACCGGCCCCACCGTAACGCCGTCAGAGCAGGAAACACGCAGCAGGTTATAGCTGATACGCGCCGCTTCAACATTCGGCATAATCAGGATATTCGCTGAGCCTTTTAGCGGGCTGTCCGGCATCAGATCCTGACGAATGCTCTCTACCAGTGCCGCATCGCCGTGCATTTCGCCATCAATTTCCAGCTCAGGCGCACGGGCTTTTACCAGCGCCAGCGTGTCACGCATCTTACGCGCGGCAGGCGCATCCGAGGCCCCAAAGCTGGAGTGTGACAGCAGCGCCACCTTCGGTTCGATACCAAAGCGACGCACCGTTTCCGCCGCCATCAGCGTCAGCTCAGCCAGCTGTTCCGGCGTCGGGTCTTCATTAACGTACGTATCGGCAATAAAGGTATTACCGCTCGGCAGCTCCAGCGCATTCATCGCCCCGGCCACTTTCACGTCAGGACGGAAGCCAAACAGCTTCTCGACGATGTCGTAATGCTGCCGGTAATCCCCCACGGTGCCGCAGATCAGCGCATCGGCTTCCCCCCGGTGAACCATAATGGCACCGATCAGCGTTGGATTACCGATCACATCACGTTGCGCCTGCTGCGGCGACACGCCACGGCGCTTCATGATCTGATAATACTCGTTCCAGTACTCCTTAAAGCGTGGATCGGATTCGTTGTTCACCACGTCGAAATCTTTGCCCGCTTCGATTTTCAGCCCCAGCTTTTGCAGGCGCATCTCGATCACGCTCGGTCGGCCAATCAGGATCGGTTTCGCCAGTCCGAGGGTGACCAGCTCCTGGGTCGCATGCAGTACCCGCGCCTCTTCCCCTTCGGCCAGCACCACGCGTTTTGGATCTTTACGCGCCTGTGAGAACACCGGTTTCATAAACAGATTGGTTTTGTAGACAAACTCCATCAGCTTTTCGCGGTAGGCATCAAAGTCAGCAATCGGCCGCCGCGCCACGCCGGAATCCATCGCCGCTTTTGCCACCGCCGGGGCGATCTGCACAATCAGGCGCGGGTCGAAGGGTTTCGGGATCAGATACTCCGGGCCAAACGACAGCTCCTGGTCGCCGTAAGCGGAGGCCACCACATCGCTCTGCTCTGCCAGCGCCAGTTCGGCAATGGCATGCACCGCCGCCAGCTTCATCTCTTCGTTGATGGCGGTCGCGCCCACATCCAGCGCCCCACGGAAGATAAACGGGAAGCACAGGACGTTGTTCACCTGATTGGGGAAGTCCGAGCGGCCAGTACAGATGATAGCGTCCGGGCGCACGGCTTTCGCCAGCGGTGGCAGGATTTCCGGTTCCGGGTTGGCCAGCGCGAGGATCAGCGGGTCACGCGCCATCCCTTTGACCATCTCCTGGGTCATCACTTTTGGGCCGGAGCAGCCAAGGAAAATATCCGCACCGTCAATCACCTCCAGCAGCGTGCGTTTGCCGCTGTCCGCCACGGCATACGCCGCTTTGGTTTCCGCCATCGGCGTTTCGCGCCCTTGGTAGATCACCCCTTTTGAGTCGCAGACCACAATATTGTGTTTCTGCATCCCCAGTGCCACCAGCAGGTTAAGGCAGGCAATGGCAGATGCCCCCGCCCCGGAGACCACCAGCCGCACGTCCGAAATATTCTTTTTCACTACCCGCAGGCCGTTCAGCACCGCTGCCGTACAGATGATCGCCGTCCCGTGCTGATCGTCGTGGAACACCGGGATGTTCATGCGCTCGCGCAGTTTCTTTTCAATGTAGAAGCACTCGGGTGCTTTAATGTCTTCAAGGTTGATGCCACCAAAGGTGGGTTCCAGCGCAGCGATCACATCAATCAGTCTGTCCGGGTCCAGCTCGTCCACTTCGATATCAAAAACATCGATACCGGCAAATTTCTTGAACAGTACGCCTTTCCCTTCCATCACCGGCTTGCTGGCCAGCGCGCCGATATTCCCTAAGCCCAGCACTGCTGTGCCGTTAGAAATCACCGCCACCAGGTTAGCGCGGGCAGTGTACTTGTCTGCCGCCTCAGGATCGGCGGCGATCGCCAGGCATGGCGCGGCCACACCCGGTGAGTAGGCCAGCGCCAGATCACGCTGCGTGGCAAGGGGCTTGGTCGGGGAAACCTGAATTTTTCCGGGAACCGGGAATTGGTGAAAATCGAGGGCACTCTGTTTTAACTGATCGTCCATTAGCAGGATCCTTTTTTATGGTGGGGTACAACTGCTCAGTATAGGAGTGCCGGACGGGAGAAAAACTTGAGGGAGTGCATAGAATTGGCATTCAACGGATCGGGCGAGGCATTTGTAGGACCGGGCGCGGCATGCCTCGCCCCTACGATGCCCGGCGCAGGGGTCAGGTATTCCAACCCGCCGCAATGGTCAAATATTCCAGCCGGTCGTAGGGGTCAGGCATGCCTGACCCGTGGAAAACTATTTCGTCATATTCAACAATGTGCGAATGTTCTGCGCTGTAGTGGCAATAATATCAATCGCCCCGGTACGCAGTGCACCCAGCAACGCCATCGCTTTGGTGTTCTCCGATGCGATAGCTATCACACAGGGGATTTTACGCAGCTCTTCGATGCTGAGACCGATGACCCGGTCATTCATCACCGTATCCACATGCAGCCCCTGAGCGTTAAAGAAATCATAACCCGCCACATCACCAATCACGCCCTGATTCAGGCTGGCATCGATAATCTCATGGGGGGTAAACCAGCCGAGTTTGACCATATAACTGTTTTCATTCATGTCACCGATCCCCACCAGCGCTACATCGGCTTTACGCGCGCGATCCAGCGTCTCTTTGATGGTGCCGTTCTGCATGAATGCCTCTTTCAGCGCACGGTCTTCAACATAGGCCGGGGCATAGAGCGTTTCACTGATACCGCCGAACTTTTTCGCCAGACGGCGACTGATGTGGTCAGCATTGATGGCATCACCGGGGCGGTGCGTCCCGCCAATACCGCTAATAAAGTGGCAGTTACGCGTGGGAACACTGCCGGGATGGTCAGCAACCGCTGCCACGTTACGCCCCTGCCCGACCGCCACCACCGCATTATCTTTCAGTGACTGTGACAGGTGCATCGCGACCAGCGCCGCCACCTGACGGCGCTGCTCATCCTCGTCATGATGATCGAGGGCAATCAGCGCACGTTGTAATGGGAAACGTTCCAGTAACTGCTGCTCCAGCCGGGTACTGAAGACCGGGTGATAGCGCACGTTGATTTCAACAATGCCCTCTTCTTTGGCTCGCTTTAACAAGCGCCCCACTTTAATGCGGGAGATACCAAATTTACGCGCAATCTCTTCCTGGGTAATTTCGTCCTGATAGTATGCAACGGCAATTTCCGTCAGCAGTTCAGTGTCCTGAGATAGCGTGTTTTTTTCCATCCGGGCAGTCGTCTCTTCTCATCGGTTTCGGTAGCGAGCGCGGCAGCCAGTGCCGCGCCTCAGGCAACAATTTATACCATTTTACGCTATCCGACAGAGGATTAACGACGGATCGCGTCAATTTTGAGCATGCGCGCAATCACGATATCCAGTTCTTTCTCCTCGAAAATCTGTTTCCAGTCCGGTTTAACGATCTTCTCGCGGCCATACTCCATCGCAATCATGCAGGCATCAGAGAACGGGTTGGTGGCGCGGAATGCCACTGCCAGCGCAATCTGAATATGGCCGTACAGCATTGCCTTTGCCGCCTCTTCCGGCACGCCGGAATGTTTAACCGTCTCATCCAGCGCCTCTTTCATAAAAGCACCGACCATACAGGCCACGGTTTCCACCAGCGTGGGCTCAAGATAAGCCAGCTGTTTAACCGTCACCCAGTGCACCTGCTCAACCGGGCCATACATCACGCTGATCACCTTGCTCAGTTCACTTTTCTGCGCATCGCTGCCGCTTTCAAACGACGCCGCCACATGCTGAATGGCAGCCACGCCACCGAAGGCATCGGCGTGTTCTTGTTTGGTATAACGGTCAAGGAATACGGAAGGATGGCACGGATGAGCCACGGCGTAGTGAATGCCCTCGCGCAGCGCAATCAGATTGGCATAAGCCGCTGCCGGGTCCAGCGTTAACAGCGTCGCACCGTTTTTCATCAACGGCACCACGCCTTCAGAGACTTTGCCCAGCACAATATCCGGCACCGCGAGGATCACCACATCACTGTGCGGCACCACGGATTCCGCGCTGGACAGCTCACGTCCCTGCCCGGTGACCTGCTCCTGGGCCTTCGGCGCACTCTCACAGTAAAACACCTGATAGTCGCTGCGCTGCAAATTCGCCGAAATGCGCATGCCCATTTTGCCGCCCGCGCCAATCACGGTGATGGTGGTTAATTGTGTGCTCATACTGACTCCTGAAGTTGTTTGTGACGTAAAAAATCAACGCTCTGTTGCGTCCACTCGGCTTCCCGCTGGCAGGTGCTTTCCGCATCCTGCTGCCACGGCAGCCAGTGTTCGACGATCTGATTAATGCCACGCTCTGCCGGACGCACCTGGTCTATCAGCCGATCGTAATCAAGCAGCCCTTCGCCCAGCGGGCAGCCGGTCAGCGTAAAACCGACCCAGCCCTCCTGGCGGCTGAAAGCAAAATCTTTAATATGCAGATTGAGCACCCGGTGCGCGGTGTTTGCCACCACCTGCTGGGGGAGTTCGAGAGCGGCGACGCAGTTTGCCGGGTCCAGGCACACGCCCAGGTAATCGGAAAGGAAACGATCGATCACCGACATCATCTGCGCGCTGTTGACCTGCTCGTAAGTCTCCAGACACAGCCGAACCTGCTGGCGTTCAAACGCGGGCAGAATGCTTTCAATCAGCGCGGCGGCTTCCGGCAGCGTTGGACGATGGCTGGCACTGTTAAACATCGAACGGATCACCGTCACCTGTAACACCCGTGCCAGGTGCAGATAACGCTGTAAGTGGGCGGTTTGCAGACCGCGCGTTCCCAGCTCCAGCTGGATGCCCAGCGTATCGGCCTGCTGACGCAGTGTGACCAGCTCGGCATCGCTCCAGCTTTCGATCTGCGGATAATCACAGATTTGAAACAGCGTCACGCCCATATCGGCGGTCTTTTCCAGCATCTGCGCCAGCGTCATCGGAACCGATACGCGCGCCGAGGCACGCCAGAAAAAGGCATAGGTACTCAGGCCAATCGCCATTTATGCCTCCTGCCGCTGAGCGCTGTGGGCCAGTGCGGCGGCTTCATCAATAATCTGTGCCAGCGCATCGGGTTTGTGGGCGAAGCGCCCGAGAAACAGTCCGCTGACCTGATGGCCAAGACGACTCAACAGCCCCGGCCCGGCGCTGCCACCGTAAATCACGCGAATGTTGATATCGCCCGCCAGATCATGCTGGCGCAACCCGGTACACACCTCACCGATAAAGGCATCCGGTGCAGGCGCAGGCGCACCAATTGCCCACTGCGGTTCCCAGGCCAGTACCACATCTCCGCTCAGCTGTTGCTGACGCGCCTGACTCAGTGCCGCGTTTAACTGATGACGGCAGAACGCTATCGCCTGCTCACTGCTCAGACGTTGTTCTTCCCCCAGGCACAATACCGGGGTTAACCCGTTACGCAGCGCCGCCGCCAGTTTTCCCGCCACCTGACGGTCATCTTCGGCAAAATGGTGACGACGTTCCGCATGGCCCACTTCCACATAGCGACAGCCGATTTCAGCCAGCATTGGGCCACTGACCTCACCGGTCCAGGCCCCGCTGTCTTCCCAGGCCAGATCCTGTGCCCCCACGCTGACAGCCGTGTCAGCAAAAATCTGCTTCACCGCCGGGATCGCAGGGAATGCAGGCAGAACGAACAGCCCCACCTCGCCGCTGACGATCGCCGGATGCTGACGAGCCAGCTCTGCCACCTGCTGGCTCCAGGTCAGGGTTTGTTGATAGCTGAAATACATTTTCAGGCTGACGCCCAGTGTGATGCGCGCGCTCACTGGCTGACCTCCTGAAGGGAGAGTGTCGCAGGGGCACTGGCCTGTAGCTGCACCAGCACTTTATTGACGATCAGCGCCAGCGAAACGGCCCCGGCATCTGGCGTGCCCAGGCTCTTCTCAGCCAGTGGACGGGCGCGGCCCATTTTCGGTAACAGCTGCGCCGTCTCTTTGGCGCTTTTGGTTGCCTGCTGTGCTGCCGCCGCCCAGGCATCAATCAGCGTGTCACCTGCGGCAACGCGGGCACTCAGGCACTCGCTGAAAGGCACCAGCACATCGACCATGGTTTTATCGCCCGGCTTCGCTTTACCAAAGTGCATAATCCCCTCTTTGGCATGCTGCACCCCCAACGCAACGCGCCGGGCATTCGGGGTTTTAACATCCCCCAGCGCCGTGCCAATCGCCGTCAGCAGCACGCCCCAGAGCGCACCTGAAGTGCCTCCGGCTTTGTCCGCCCAGGCATCGGCGGCGCGGCACAGCAGCGTTCCGGCACCCGCCTGGCGCTGCTGCATCTCACGTGCTTTTTCCAGCGCCCCCCGCGATCCGCGTTCCATACCGATCCCGTGGTCACCGTCTCCGGCAACCGCATCAATACGCCCCAGTTCAGTGGCATGTTCTTCAATCACTTCAGCTATCGTAGTGACCACCGACAGGACACAGGTGGCCGCCTGCTGCGAGGCCGCGCTGGCAGTGGGCACCACATCTACCTCGGCGAGGATCTGCTCAGCAGCATCCAGCGGTTCCGCCATCAGCACACTGCCTTTACGGAACGCCGGCGCATTGGCCGGGGCACGCCACAAGGTTTCCAGTTCATCGTCCAGCCACATCAGCGTCAGTGAAGCACCGGCCATATTAAAGCTGGTCACAAACTCACCCACTTCCGGCTCCACCACCTGCAACCCTTCCGCCGCCAGCAGTTGTGCCACGCGGCGATAAACGACAAACAGCTCTTCATATTTTACCGAGCCGAGACCGTTGAGGATCGCCGCCACCCGCTGCCCTTTACGCTGCGTAATCTCTTCCGGGCACTCCTTCAGCAGACTGCTGACAAACAGTTCTGCCAGCGTATCTGCCGCAGGAATATCGCATTCGCGGATGCCCGGCTCACCGTGTATCCCCATTCCCAGCGCCATGGTGCCGTGCGCCACGCTGAACAGTGGCTGTGTGGCCCCCGGCAGGGTACAACCAGAGAACGCCACACCCAGAGAGCGCGTGCGATGATTCGCATGGCGTGCCAGACGCGTGACCTCGGCAAGCGAGTATCCTGCCTCAGCCGCCGCGGCTGCGGCCTTAAACACCGCCAGATCGCCCGCCACACCACGACGTTTTTCGCGCTCGGACAGCGCCGCACTGGAAATATCGTCTGTCACTGCCAGCAGTTCGCAATCAATGCCTTCGGCTTTCAGACGTTCGCTGGCCTGACCAAAATGCAGCACGTCCCCGGCATAGTTACCAAAGGCCAGCAGAACGCCCCCGCCATTGTCCGCCGCACGCGCCACGCTGTAGATCTGCTGGGCGGACGGGGAAGCAAACAGGTTACCCATCGCCGCCCCGTGCGCCATGCCCTGCCCGACCAGGCCGGAAACCGCCGGATAGTGGCCGGACCCGCCGCCAATCACCACCGCCACACATCCCGCAGGGCTGCGGGTGCTGCGCACCACACCCCCCGGAACCTGGCGGACTTTATCGGCATTGGCCGCGACGAAACCCTCAATCAGCTCACTGGCGAAAGCAGAGGGTTGATTAAACAGATAGGTCATTGGGAAGGCTCCTGTGTAATGGGGGCAGACTGAAATCCAGAACGTTTGGCGTTAAGTAACAACATCAGCAGTGCAGAGAGCAGCATGAAGCCGCCCACGACCATCATGGGAACGGTGTAGGCTCCGGTGGCGTCATGCAGCATTCCGGTGAGGTAGCCCGCCGAGAAGCCCGCAACGTTACCGAGGGTGTTAATCAGCGCGATGGCTGCCGCCGCAGATGCGCCGGTCAGGAACTGCGTTGGCAGCGTCCAGAAGTTCGGCAGTGCGGCAAAAATCGAGCTGGCCGTCACTGCAATCACCAGCATGGTGGCCAGCGGAGAGTCCATATAGAGCGCCAGCGGTACGCTGATAGCCCCGGTCAACGCAGGCAGTGCGATATGCCAGGTTTTGCAGCCGCGACGGGTTGCATCGCGTGACCAGAAGAACATCACGATGGCCGCCACCAGATACGGCGCTCCGGTAATCAGCCCCTTCTCGATGACGTTAAACGAGGTGCCGAACTGCTGCTGGAAGCCAGAAATAATGGTCGGCAGGAAGAAAGCCAGCGCATACAGACCGTAGATAAAGCCGAAGTAGATCAGGCACAGCAGCCAGACGCGGCCGTTGGTCATCACGCTACGCAGGCTGGCATGTGCGGTGGAGCCTTTTTCACGCTGCTCTTTTTCCAGCGCCGTAGTCAGCCACTCTTTCTCTTCTTTATTCAGCCATTTTGCATCACGCGGGGAGTCCACCAGATAGAACCAGGCCACGATGCCGATAATAATCGCCGGAATGGAGACACCGAGGAACATCACCCTCCAGCCGGAGAGGCCAAACAGTCCGTGCTGTTCAATCAGTGCAGCAGCCAGCGGCGCACCCAGCACCACCGTCAGCGGCTGTGCGAGGTAAAACAGGGACAACACCTTACTGCGGTGTTTAGCCGGAACCCACATGCTGAGGAACAGGATCGCCCCCGGGAAGAAACCCGCTTCGGCAATCCCCAGCAGCAGGCGCAGGGTGTACAACCCTTCCACACTGCTCACCCAGGTAAACAGCAGCGAAACGATGCCCCAGCTGACCATGATACGCGCCAGCCATTTACGTGCGCCATAGCGATGTAAAGCCAGGTTGCTTGGCACTTCCAGCAGGATGTAACCAATGAAAAAGATGCCGGACGCCAGGCCAAACTGCACCGCACTCAGCCCGAGATCCTGTGTCATGCCGTTCGGTCCGGCAAAGGAGATCGCCGTACGGTCAAGAAAGTTGATGAAGAACATCAGTGCCACAAAGGGCACCAGGCGCAGTGAGACTTTACGGATAGCGGATTTTTCAATCGCCTGTGGATTAAGGGCAGTCATACGGCACCTCCGACAGACTGGAACAGAATACTGGTGAAATGACGCTGGCAATGACGCACCAGATCAGGGGTAGGCAGATGGCAAATTTGACGCATGGTTGAGTCCTCAGTGGGTCTTCTTGTGCATTGCATCAATGCGTGAACAAATGAACACTATCCGTATTAATGTTCATTTCCCAGCACGCAAAACGAAAACTGTGATGGATCTCAAAACCTTTAATTTTGCCATTTAGCGGCAATAACAGGCAAAAGCAGGCGGTGTAAGGAAAAATTCAACGGAGGAGTCGGTATATTGAATAAAACAAAAGAACATCTATTGAACATATGAACAAAAGTGCGTTAGGGTAAAAGTGAATCGTTGCCGGCGATCCTGATGATTCACGTGGATCCGGCGGCCCTGTCATCTCAGCGGGAGTAACCCTATGTCTTCTATCGCAATTGGCGCCGACGATGCGGCACTGGAATTAAAAAACCTGATCAAGCAGCTTTTGCAGGAAAAAAATATCGACGTCAGCGACTACAGCAACGATGCACAGTCCAGCAGACCCCTTTATCCGGATGTCGCCTGGACGGTGGCCAACGCCATTCGAGAAGGCAAACATCAGCGCGGGATTTTGATTTGCGGAACCGGGATCGGCATGGCCATTGTGGCGAACAAAGTGCCGGGCATCCGGGCTGCACAGTGTCACGATACTTACTCTGCCGAGCGTGCTCGCAAAAGTAACAATGCGCAGGTGATGACACTGGGCGCACGCGTTATCGGCCCGGAGCTGGCCCGAAGCATTGTGAATAGCTGGCTAAATGCTGAATTTGAAGGGGGTGGCTCAACGGAAAAAGTCGAGAAAATCAGCTATTACGAGCAGAAAGTCGGCGAAAAGTAATCCTTAAGTGCGGCGCACTCCCTCTGCGCCGTCGCGTTTTCCCTGAGCTGCTACACTTAACCGTTGTGCTATTTTTGCTGCCAGCAGACTGGCCCATTGGGCGAACCCATCGCAACAATCAGAGAAAACGCATTCCCATTGTCGCGGGTCTGATGCAATGTTTCGCCTAAGTATACTCAGCCGTGTCGGGTACAGTTGTTGCGTCTTGCCTGTGTGAAACAGCCGCAACACTGCGTCACGGTTAAACTTGCATCACAGATTGCTTATCAAGGAGCTTTAGATGAACCAGCTAGACGCACTGAAACAATTCACCACCGTGGTGGCTGATAGTGGCGATATTGAATCCATCCGTAACTACCATCCGGAAGATGCCACAACCAACCCGTCTCTGATCCTGAAAGCCTCCGGCCTCGACGCCTACAAACATCTGATTACTGACGCCATCGAGTACGCCAAAAAACAGGGCGGCAGTAAAGAAACCCAGATTATTAATGCCAGCGATAAAGTGGCGATTAACCTCGGTCTGGAGATCCTGAAAAGTGTTCCTGGCCGCGTGTCTACCGAAGTGGATGCACGCCTCTCTTTCGATCGCGGGATGTGCGTGACCAAAGCTGAAAAGCTGGTGAGAATGTATGAAGAACACGGTATCGACCGTTCACGCATCCTCATCAAACTGGCTTCCACCTGGGAAGGCATCAAAGCGGCTGAAGAGCTGGAGAAAAACGGTATTCAGTGCAACCTGACCCTGCTGTTCTCCTTCGCCCAGGCTCGTGCCTGCGCCGAAGCCGATGTGTTCCTGATCTCGCCATTTGTTGGCCGCATCTACGACTGGTACAACAGCCGTAAACCGCTCGACCCGTATGTGGTGGATGAAGATCCGGGTGTGAAATCCGTACGCAATATCTACGACTACTATAAGCAGCATCGCTATAACACCGTCATCATGGGTGCCAGCTTCCGTAAAGTTGAGCAGATCCTGGCCCTGGCGGGCTGCGATCGTCTGACCATCGCACCGAATCTGCTGGAAGAACTTCAGGCCAGCAATGCGCCGGTCGAACGTAAACTGACGCCGTCCACTCAGGGCTTCCACCAGCCAGCGCCGCTGTCTGAAGCGGAATTCCGCTGGGAACATAATCAGGATCCGATGGCGGTAGAAAAACTGGCCGAAGGTATCCGCCAGTTCGCCATTGACCAGCAGAAACTGGAAGACGTGCTGGCTGCACGTCTGTAATTCCCCTCTTATCTCTGTCTCCCCGGGCGGATCGACGATCCGCCCTCATGCAATCAGGAGGAAGCAATGTCTTCACGTAAAGAACTGGCAAATGCCATCCGCGCGCTCAGTATGGATGCGGTGCAAAAAGCCAAATCTGGTCATCCGGGTGCGCCAATGGGTATGGCCGATATCGCTGAAGTCCTGTGGCGTGATTTCCTGCATCACAACCCGAACAACCCGGCCTGGGCTGACCGCGACCGCTTTATTTTGTCTAACGGCCACGCCTCAATGCTGCTTTACAGCCTGCTGCACCTCAGCGGCTACGATCTGCCAATGTCCGAGCTGAAAAACTTCCGCCAGCTGCATTCAAAAACCCCGGGTCACCCGGAGTTGGGCTACACGCCAGGTGTGGAAACCACCACCGGACCGCTGGGCCAGGGCCTGGCGAATGCGGTCGGTCTGGCGATTGCGGAACGGACGCTGGGCGCACAGTTTAACCGCCCTGACCATGAGATTGTCGATCACCACACCTACGTGTTTATGGGCGATGGCTGCCTGATGGAAGGTATCTCCCATGAAGTCTGCTCACTGGCGGGAACGCTGGGGCTGGGTAAACTGATCGGCTTTTACGATCACAACGGCATTTCGATTGATGGTGAAGTGGAAGGCTGGTTCACCGACGATACCGCACAACGCTTTGAAGCCTATCACTGGCATGTGATCCGCGATATCGATGGCCATAACCCGGTTGCGATTGCCAACGCCATCAAAGAAGCGCAAAGCGTCACCGACAAACCGTCGCTGCTGATTTGTAAAACCGTGATTGGTTTCGGTTCGCCGAACAAAGCCGGTAAAGAAGAAGCCCACGGCGCGGCGCTGGGCGATGAAGAAGTGGCACTGACGCGTAAAGCGCTGGGCTGGAATTATCCGCCGTTTGAAATTCCGAAAGAGATTTACGCTCAGTGGGATGCGAAAGATGCCGGAGCCAAAGCGGAAAAAGCCTGGGATGAGAAATTTGCTGCCTATAAAGCGGCCCACCCTGAGCTGGCCGCCGAATATACCCGCCGTATGACCGGGGGCATGCCGGAAAACTGGCAGGCCGAAACCCAGAAATACATTGAACAGTTACAGGCTAATCCGCAGAAAATCGCCAGCCGTAAAGCCTCGCAAAACGCGCTGGAAGCCTACGGTCCGCTGCTGAAAGAGTTCCTTGGCGGTTCTGCTGACCTCGCGCCGAGTAACCTGACCATCTGGTCCGGCTCGAAGTCGATCAAAGAGGATGAAGCCGGAAACTATATTCACTACGGCGTACGCGAATTCGGGATGACGGCGATTGCTAATGGCCTGGCGCATCACGGTGGCTTTATCCCTTACACCGCCACCTTCCTGATGTTCGTCGAGTATGCGCGTAATGCGGTGCGTATGGCCGCGCTGATGAAGGCGCGTCAGATTATGGTCTATACCCATGACTCCATCGGTCTGGGCGAAGATGGCCCGACGCACCAGCCTGTCGAGCAGATTGCCAGCCTGCGCGTGACGCCGAACATGAGCGTCTGGCGTCCGTGCGACCAGGTGGAAACCGCCGTGGCGTGGAAACATGCCGTCGAGCGTCATCATGGTCCGACCGCGCTGATCCTGTCGCGTCAGAACCTGGCACAGCCGGATCGTACTAAAGAGCAGTTGGCCAATATTTCACGCGGCGGTTACGTGCTGAAAGACAGTGACGGCACGCCGGAGGTGATCCTGATTGCCACCGGTTCCGAAGTGGAAATCACCCTGGGCGCAGCCGACAAGCTGACCGCCAGCGGCCACAAGGTGCGCGTGGTATCACTGCCGTCTACCGATCTGTTCGATGCACAGGATGCGGCCTACCGCGAATCCGTGCTGCCTTCTGGCGTCACGGCGCGTGTCGCTGTTGAAGCCGGTATCGCTGATTACTGGTACAAATATGTTGGCCTGAACGGTGCCATCGTCGGGATGACCGGCTTCGGTGAATCGGCCCCGGCCGAGAAGCTGTTCCCGGAATTTGGCTTTACGGTGGAAAACATCGTCAGCCATGCCGAGGCGCTGCTCAAACCGCATTAATTCCTTTTAGCCAAAAAGACAAAACCGCCGCAAGGCGGTTTTTTTATGCTTTCGGCACCCTATCGTCTTTGATCACCAGGCTGAGACAGGCGGGCAGCACCGTCAGTGTGACCAGCGTTGCCACCAGCAACCCGCCAATGATGGCATAGGCCATCGGCCCCCAGAACACCTGTTCGGCTATCGGGATCATCCCCAGAATGGCTGCACAGGCGGTCAGCATGATCGGGCGAGATCGATGCTGCGCAGCAGCAATAATCGCCGGCTGTTTTTCCATCCCCCGCCCAAGGTTACTGTCCACCTCACCGATCAGAATCACCGCATTACGGATAATCATCCCGGCCAGCGCAATCATGCCGAGCAGCGCCACAAAGCCCATCGGCGTGCCGGTCGGTAACATCGCCAGCACAATACCAATCAGCCCAAAGGGCGCCATCAGCAGCGCCAGCAGCATTCGCGAGAAACGCTGTAGCTGAATCATCAGCAGGATCAGCATCACAAACAGCGTCACCGGCAAAACGGCAAACACCGAGGTGTTCCCCTTATCCGATTCAGCCACCGATCCGCCTTCGTCAATCCGGTAATCAGGAGGTAACGACGCCCGCAGTTGCGTGACCGAGGGCGCCAACTGTTGTGATACCCCCTCCGCACGCAGGCCCGGTGCCAGGTCAGTCTGCACGGTGATGAACGGCATACGCTGATGGCGCCAGATCACCGGATCCTGGATGCCCCAGCGAAGCGTTGCCACCTGACTTAAGGGCACCTTCATGCCGCCGCTGGTGGTCAGTTGCAGGGAGGAGAGCGTTGTCAGGTCCTGACGTTCCCGGTCATTGGCTCGCAGCATCACATCCACCTGTCGGTTACCGTCACGGACTGTCGTCACCACGCTACCTGACCAGAGGGTATTCAGTGCCGTGGCAACGCTTTCCGAGGAGACACCCGCTGCCCGTGCCGCCGTCTGATTGATAATCAGAGTAATGACGCGCTCCGGTTCCCCGGCGGTCAGATTCACTTCACGGGTGAGCGTACTGTCGCCAAGGATCGCCGCCAGCTGCCGGGCAATGGACTGAACCTGATGATAATCCGGCCCGCTGACGCGGTATTTTATCGGCCAGCCGACCGGCGGCCCCAGTTCGAGCGGCGACACGCGCGTGGCGATATCACTGAAACCCTCCGACAGAATCGTCTCTAACTGCTGTTGCAGCACTTCACGATCTTCGAGACTCTTCGCCACCACCACCAGTTGGGCAGTGTTTTCATTATCGAGTAATACATCCATTGGCAGATAAAAACGGATCGCCCCGGTGCCGATATAGCTGGACAGGCGATCGATGTGAGGATTGCCGCGCAGCGCACGCTCAAGCCGCTCGGTCTGCCGTTCGGTTTCTGTCTGTGAGGCGTTGCCGGGTAATGTCAGGCTCACCAGCAGCTCAGGACGGTCGGACGCCGGAAAAAACTCTCCCTGCATAAAGGTGGTTCCCCAGGCAGCCAGCACCAGTAACGTCAGCGCGGCGGCCACGGTTTTCAGCCGGTGCCCCAGTGCCAGCGTCAGTAAGCGATGATACCCGCGCGCCAGCCGACCCGACCCGGCCTGATGTGACTTAAGGGTGGCGGGCAGCAGCCAGGTGCCGATCAGCGGAGAAAACAGGATAGCCACGACCCAGGAAGAGAGCAGCGCGATCGTCACCACAACGAACAGAGAAAAACAGTATTCTCCCGCGCTGGAGGCGGCAAACCCGACCGGGATAAAACCGGCAATCATCACCAGCGTACCCGTCAACATCGGGAAGGCAGTAGTTTGAAACGCGTAGCTGGCGGCCTTCCAGCGGCTGTCTCCCGCTTCCAGCCGCGACACCATGCTTTCCACGGTGATCATCGCATCATCCACCAGCAGGCCGAGCGCGATAATCAGCGCCCCCAGTGAAATGCGCTGTAACCCGATCCCCGCCAGCATCATGCCCACAAAGGTCATCGCCAGCACCAGCGGGATCGCGGCGGCCACCACCAGGCCGGCACGCATACCGAGCGAGAGAAAAGAAACCGCCATCACGATAACCACCGCTTCCGTCAGCACCCGGGTAAATCCACTGACGGCCTGCTGTACCACGGCGCTCTGGTCAGCCACCCTGACCATCTCAATCCCGTGCGGCAGCCCGGCCTGAATCGCCGCCATACGCTGGTTCACCGCCTCACCAAAACGAATCATGTTGCCGGTAGCCGCCATGGATATCGCCAGACCGATGGCAGGTTGGCCATTGACCCGAAAGGCAGCAGCGGGCGGCTCTGCCACCTGTCGGGTGACGGTGGCTATCGCGCTAAGGGGAATATAACGATCGCCGATATGCAGCACGACAGCCTGCAGACTCTGCGCAGACCCCAGTGCCCCCGTCACGCTCAGCGCGATATTCTCCCTGTCGCTGCGTATTTCCCCGGCGGGTACCACCGCATTCTGCGCGCGGATGGCCTCGGTGACCTGCTGAAGGTCAATCCCCAGCCCCGCCATTTTACGCGGCGAGAAGGCAATCACCATTTGCTCTTCCTGCACACCCGTCAGCGTGATTTTGCCGATATCCGGCAGCGACATCAGGTTACGACGAATGTCTTCAACCCGGTCGCGCAGTTCGCGCAGGGAGAAGCCTTCCGCGGTGAAACCGTAAATCGTGCCAAACGTGTCATCAAACTCGTCGTTCACCTGGGGCGTCTGCACGCCCTGGGGAAGTGAAGGCGTAATATCCTGCACTTTTTTGCGCACCTGATACCAGATCTCAGGCACTGAGGCAGGGGGCGTATCATCGCGCAGGTTAACAAAAATCACGGACTGCCCGGCACGGGTTTCACTCTCGACATAATCGAGATAAGGAATTTCCTGAAGTTTCTTCTCCAGGGTATCCGTGACCAGATTGACCGTATCTTTCACATCCGCACCCGGCCAGGACGCCGATACCACGGCGGTTTTGATGGTAAACGCCGGGTCTTCATTGCGCGGCAGTTGTTCATAGCTGAAGATACCGGCCGCCATCACCAGTAGCATGAAAAAGACGATCAGCGGCTGATGCTGTAAGGCCCAGGTGGAGAGATTGAAACGCGATGTCGGAATGTGCGGGATCATTGGCCCTCCTCCAGCAGCGTCACTTTTTCACCGTCACGCAGTTTACTGACGCCTGCCGTCACCACCCGTTCTCCCGGCAGGATGCCCGCCGTTACCGCAATGCTGTTCACGTCAGAGTTCCCCAGGGTGACCGGACGTAGCAGCACGCGGAGGTGGGTACTGTCCACCACGAAAACGGCGGGCTTATCCCCCAGACGGGTCAAGGCTGACGCTGGCAGTGCGATGCTGCGTTGCCCCTCCTGCCGCCACGCTGCCTGCACACTGGCCCCCAGCGCCATGCTTTCCGGTGGATTCACCAGCGTCACGCGCACGCGCCAGGTACGCGTTTGCGGGTCGGCCTGTGGGCTGACATCACGCAGATGTCCCTGGGTTGTCACAGCGGGATCGGCAAGCAGTGAGATCTGTACAGGCAGTGCGCTGTTTTGCGTCAGCGCATGCGGATCGCTGACATCAAAGATCGCATCGCGATCATTGCCCGCAGCGAGGGTGAACACCGCCTGTCCGGCACTGACGACCTGCCCCGGCTGGGCGCTGACCGCGGTGATAATGCCGTCCGAGGGTGCCGTCAGGCGCGTCCAGCTCAGGCTGTCCTGGGCATTTTTAAGCGCCGCTTCGCTGCTCTGACGTTTGGATAAGGCTGCCTGCCAGTCTGAACGCGCCGTATCCAGCTGAACCCGGGCGATAGCCCCGGTTCGCGTCAGCGTGGTCATCCGCTGCACATTCAGTGCTGCCACCCGCTCCGCCGCCTGGGCGCTGGCGAGATCGGCGCGCGCACTACCCAGCTGATTCAGACCCGTGCTGTTATCCTGCATCGCCAGCAGCTGTCCTGCCTTCACCTTGTCCCCCACATCCACAGCGTGCGACAACATGCGTCCATCCAGGCGAAACGCCAGGGTCGTTTCATCGTGCGCGCGGATCTCCCCGGTCTGCAACTGCACGCTGCCGGAAAGCGACGCCGGTGCCACCACATAGCGCACCGGACGTGCCAGAGGCGCAGGGGTTTTCTCCTTGTCGCCACAGGCAACAAGGAGAAACACGACGGGCAGTGCCATGAGCCACAGCCAGAAGAGGGATAACCGCCCCGGGAGGTTGAGATGATGCAGTATCTGACGGGCGTAATCGGTGAAGGTATCGGTCATAGCACTATTCCTGAACGGTAATCGCCTTATTCAATCGCGCGACTGTCCAGATTTGCTGCACGTATTATCAAGAAATCGTCAATTCAGGCGATTTTTATTCCCACCTCCGGCGTGGCAAAGGGCAAATGCAGGCTGATCATCAGCCCGCCTTCCGCTGGTAATGAGGCCACCAGCTGCCCGCCACAAGCTTCACAAATTGCCCGGGCTATCGACAGACCCAGCCCACTGCCGCCTGAGTGGCGTGCACGCGACGAGTCAGCCCGGGCAAATCGTTCGAACATCAGCGGCAGAAATTCCGCCTCCACGCCCGGCCCGCGATCGCGGAAGGTGATCAGATAGCCCTTTGGCTGGCGCTGAACATCGATATTCAGCACCTTGCCTTCGCCCGCATAGCGCAGGGCATTTTCCATCAGAATGGTAAAGACCTGCCCCAGACGAAACGGATCTCCGCGAAAAGGCGCAGGTGCGGCCGCTCTGACAGGCATATTCATCCCAGCCGCTTCCGCCTGTGGTTTCATCCATATCACGCGCTCGCGCAGCAGTTCGGTCAAATCGAAGGTACTCAGGCTGAACGACAGTTGTCCGGCATCGGCAAGCGATAACAGATGCAGCTCATCCGTCAGACGGTTCAGGTGCTGGAGCTGTTTCATCACCATGTTCAACTGGCCCGGGTCCGGCTCAAATACGCCGTCTATCATGCCCTGAAGGCGCCCTATCGCAGCTGTCAGCGGCGAACGCAGCTCGTGCGCCATCGCAACGTGGGAGGTGCGTAACTCACGATCGTAACGTTCAAGCTGCTGAGACATAAGATTAAAATCGTGGGTAAACTGCGCGAGTTCCGCGGGGGCGTGTTCCACCGTCCCTGCCCGCGTACCAAACTCACCGCGTGCCACCGATCGTGCTGCGGCCGCCAGGCGACTGAACTGTTCGGACAGCGGCCGCGCGGCGCGCAGCCCGAAGATAATAATGACCGGCAGCGCAATCACAATTAACGTCGCCAGCGTCAGCCAGTCGGATGAGGCGATGTCGGGCATCGAATAACCGATGCCCCAGCCGGCATCGATCAGTTGGTGAAAACGGGCAATATCCCGTTCCGGATGTTTCAACAGGACGGTCAGCTCCGCGCGTTGAGAGGCCGTCATATGGTTGAGCACCCAGTATTTCTGGATAACAAAACGCAGCCACATGCAGAAGGCGATTAAGACAACGGATCCCATCGCCAGCGCCAGGATCCTCATGCAAATCCAGCGCCACAGGCTCTGTTTTTTTTGCTGACTCATGGCTGTCTGAACCGGTAACCCACGCCGCGCACGTTATGCAGGACATCCGCAATGCCCGCATTTTCCAGCTTTTTACGCAGGTTATACATATGCGTATCGACCACGCGCTCCAGTGCTTCGCTCTCGGGAAGACAGCGTTCCAGCAGCAGTTGGCGAGAAAAGGGATAGGTCTGGGACTGCATCAGTGTGGTGAGCAATGAGAGTTCGGTCGGGGTAAGTTCCAGCCCCGTCACCTTACCCGCCCCGTCTCTGACAACGGCGGTGAGCGATTCAGCATCAACCTCCAGCCCCTGCCAGCGCAGGATCTCTTTGCGCGGGGTAAGGTTTGATGTACGGCGCAGCACCGCCTGAACGCGCGCAACTACCTCACCCGGGTTATACGGTTTTACCACGTAGTCATCGGCCCCATAGCGCAGTGCGCCAATTTTATCCGGCGTATCCCCCATCGCGGAGACCATGATCACCGGAATATCCCCTTTACGGCGCACGGCGGCCAGCACCTCTGTGCCATTCATGCCTGGCAGCATGATATCAAGCAAGATCAGGTCCGGCTTCCAGCTCTGCGACAAATCCAGCCCGGTGACTCCGTCGCTGGCGATAGCGACATGGTAATTCTCCCGGCGTAAATAGGCTTCCAGCACGTTAGCCGCATCCGCATCATCCTCAATAATCAGTACGCGTTTCATCTGCATGACATCACCTTGACTGTTTCTTCATAAAACCCTGGCAGTAAATTGACACTGCCTGTTCATCATTCGGTATCAGATGTGCGGCCACTTATGAGCCGTGATGATTCGGTGCTGAGGAGCGACGATGATAACCAGAAAATTTACCCTGTGCATTAGCTGTCTTGCCGTCATGAACATCAGTCTTATCGCCCGCGCCGCCGAGCCGGACCCGAAAAGCCTGACTCTGGGTATCGGGGCAACCAGTGCGCCGCGTTACAGTGGTTCCGACCAGCGCCAGTGGCAGTTTGTGCCGGTGATTCAGGCCCGCGATGGCGCGGTGTTTTTCGACTCGCAAAAAGGGCTGGGCTACGACCTGCAGGCCGACTCGGGGCTGTATCTGGAGCATACGCTGGGCTACAGCCTGGGGCGTTCGGATAAAAATGCCTCATGGCGCGACGGGTCTGACAAACTCAAAGGGATGGGAAATATTGACGCCACGCTGAATACGGCATTGGCCGTCGGCTGGACGATTGCGCCGTGGCTCTCTGTGGAAGGCAAAGCAACGCTGCCGTTAAGTGACAGTCAGGGCGTGCAGTATCAGACATCCGTAAACCTGATCCCGCTGCAAAATGAAAGCGACACCCTCGCCTTTCAGTCCGCCGCGCTGTTTGGCGACAGTCGCTCTATGAATACGTTTTACGGCGTCAATACACAGCAGAGTTCACGCAGTGGTTACCGTCGCTACGCTGCACCCGGCGGGCTGTATGGCGTACAAAACAGTCTGACGTGGGGACACCAGTTTACCCCGCAGTGGGGCACCACGCTGGTGGCGGGCTATACCTGGCTCAGTGACCATGCCGCCGACAGCCCGATTGTGTTCCGCCGTAATGAAGCCACCGCGACGGCTGCTATAACTTACACGTTTTAGTGACGATGAAGAGAACGAAACGCAGCCCCTCACGGTTTGAAAATTTTCTGACCGATTACGACATCCGCTTTGTGGCGTGTATTGTGGGGGGCATTGTTGTCGTTCATCTCATCGTTTATTACTTGATAGCCTATTGTGTCAGGTAATGGCCGCACAGGGAGTTCGCTTCTGTCATCACTCCTGCTGCATCTCCACCGAGGCGTTCTGCTGTGGCGGAACGCTTTGACTCTCATACAGTATCGGCCACTGGTCGCTGCTGTGCCAGGCATCACAGGTACTTTCCTGCGCATATTCTGCCAGCACAAACTGGCGGCCATTATACTGCCAGCGCGTGGCCACACCGCAGTCGCCCAGTCCACGATCTTTACTGAAGGTCAGCAGTTCACCGCGTGCTGCATCAAAATCGGCATTCACCAGCTCCAGTTGATTATCCGTGCGTTCCGGCGGAGAAAACGGCAGCGTCAGGGTAATGCTTTTCGACACATAAGGCTGACTGCGCGAGACTTCAAACGCCAGGTCAATAATGTTGTAAGCCCCCATTTCACAGCTGACCAGCAGCAGTGCCTTGTCATCACTGAGCGGTGAAACACTGACTTCGCGCCGCAGTGGGTTGAGCGAGCAGCTGTCGTTGTTAATCCGCCAGGTCGCAAAATCAATCAGCCCGGTGGACTCTTCCTGTGTTAACGCCTGGGGTGCATGCGGCGGCGCGCTGACTTGCGGCACTATCGGGGCAGGAGGGACGTTGCTGGCCGCACGGTCACCGCGCTGGATCCAGGCACTGGTGCTGTTAATTCTTCCCTGCACTTCATCCATTAACAGCAGCGCCGCTTTCAGTCCGTGAAGCCCAATCGTCGCATCCGCCCGGTAGAGCAGTTGAATGGTATCTGCATCCATCACCTGGGCGAGGAATTCATCAATTGAGATGCTGTGGGTGGTGCGCAGATGGTGCGGCTCAACCTCCCAGTGTTTGAGGTCGAGCTTTAACCGCTGTCCGTCCAGCAACAGGTTATCCTGCAATGCGCCGCCGGGCAGCTTGCCGCTGAAACGGTTGCCGTAATCAATGCGCAACTGTGCCGGGGCATCGCTGCCCGCATCCCGCTGTAGCGTCATTGCCAGGCCATTGTTTCCCGGAATACTGCGCACTTCGCAGCTGTTGAGGTTATTGCAGGTGATCTGCCAGTCAGAAAAGGTCTTCTGTAACGGCTGTGCCTGCACAGAAGCCGTACAAGAGAGAGAGAGTAGCCATAACCATTTCGTCCAGTAAGACATTGATCGATGAGGTCCCTGTTAGGTCATGCAGCAAAATAAACACCATCACGGACAATCCGTGTACAGCATTCATCATGCGCAGATCCTGCCAGCGTCTCAATCGGATTTATCGGACAGTCACCGTTGTCGGATAGCATGCAGACTCAATTGAGATGTAACCAGCCCACCAGCAGCGCATGCTGCAACAGGGTGACGGTTTTCCCGTCTTTAATGCGGCCATCTTTCACCATGGCCCAGGCCTCCGGGAAGGTTACCTCAAGGACATCAATGTCTTCGTCATCAATTCCGCCGCCCGCGTTTTCGCGCCGTGCCTCGCTGTACTCAGCGGCAAAGAAATGCACCATCTCGGTGACGCCGCCCGGCGACATATACAGCTCGAACAGCTTTTCCACGTCACCCACAACATAGCCGGTTTCCTCAATCGCTTCGCGACGAATGCAGTCTTCCGGTGAATCATCGTCCAGCAATCCCGCACAGGTCTCAATCAGCATCCCGCTGGGATTGCCATTCACCCAGGTGGCAATACGAAACTGACGCGTCAGCACCACGCTGTTTTTATCGCGGTTATACAACAGGATAGTCGCGCCATTACCGCGATCGTAAACTTCGCGTTTGTGACGCAGGGTGGTGCCATCTTTGGCGGTGAGATCGTAGGTGAAATTACGCAGAACGAACCAGTTCTCGGACAGAACTTTATTCTTGATGAGGTCGATCTTAGCTGACATACAGGCTCCGTGGTGATACTTCAGGAGCCTGCTATCTTAGATCGCAATAACCTGGAAAACTATCTGAAACGGGTCAGGCATGCCTGACCCCTACGTGCGTTGAGATTGTGGGGCCGTGGTATGCCTGCCCCCTACGTGCGTTGATATTGTAGGGGCCGTGGCATGCCTGCCCCCTACGTGCGTTGATATTGTAGGGGCCGTGGCATGCCTGACCCCTACGCGCGTTGAGAATGAAGGGGGGTGGCATGCCGCGCCCGTCAAGATTAGTGGTTTTGTTCTTCCTGAGCCAGAGCATGAACACGCTTACGCGCGCCAAACCAGCCGAGAACTAACACCACTGCAATCAGGGGGATCGCCGCGATAGTGTAAGTACCGTTCGGGTAGTCGAACGCCATCAGCACCAGCACGCTGAACAGGAACAACAGCGTTAACCAGGAGGTAAACGGTGCCCACGGCAGCTTGAAGCTGACATCTTCTGCCTTGCCTTCTTTGATCGCTTTGCGCAGACGCATCTGACACACCACGATAAAGGCCCAGGAGGACAGGATACCCAGCGCCGCCACGTTCAGCACGATTTCAAAGACGCGTGAAGGCACCACGTAGTTCAGGTAAACACCAATGATGTAAACACCGATGGTCACCAGAATACCCATATAAGGCACCTGCTGGCCGCTCATTTTAGACATGAACTTCGGTGCAGATCCGCCCATCGACATCGAGCGCAAGATACGCCCTGTTGAATAGAGACCCGAGTTCAGACTGGACAGCGCCGCACTCAGCACCACGATATTCATGATGCTGCCTACGTAAGGCACACCCAGCTTAGAGAAGAAGGTAACAAACGGGCTCTGCCCTGCCTGGTAGGCATTCCACGGCAGCAACAGCACCAGCAGCACCACGGAACCGACGTAGAACAAACCAATACGCCAGATCACGCTGTTGATCGCTTTTGGCAGCATGGTTTTCGGGTCTTTACATTCCCCTGCCGCCGTTCCCACCAGTTCAATGGAGGCGAAAGCAAAGACCACGCCCTGAACTAATACCAGTGCCGGCATCAGGCCATTCGGGAAGAAGCCGCCGTTATCGCTGATCAGGTGGAAACCGGTCGCGTTACCATCCAGCGGCTTACCGCTGCCGAGGAACACCACACCGACGACCAGGAAGATCACAATCGCCAGCACTTTAATCAACGCAAACCAGAACTCCATCTCGGCAAACCACTTCACACCGATCATGTTCATGGTACCCACAATGGCTAACGCACCGAGGGCAAACACCCACTGTGGCACATCACCAAATGCGCCCCAGTAGTGCATATACAGTGCAACGGCGGTGATATCGACAATACCGGTCATTGCCCAGTTGACGAAATACATCCAGCCCGCAACATAAGAGGCTTTTTCACCGAGGAATTCACGGGAGTAAGATACGAAACTGCCGCTTGATGGGCGGTGTAACACCAGTTCACCCAGCGCACGGAGAATGAAGAAAGAGAAAATACCACAGACCAGATAGACGATGGCCAGTGCAGGCCCGGCGGCTTGCAGGCGGGAACCGGCGCCCAGGAACAGCCCTGTACCAATCGCACCACCGATGGCAATCATCTGAACGTGGCGATTGTCCATCGCTTTATGGTAGCCAGAATCATGCGAGTTTAACCAACGTCTTTTTGCTGCGCGTTTTTCAGCGCCAGATTTTTTTTCAGCGTTCATTTTCTATCCTGTTGTCCTGTCCACAATGTGATGCGGCACCCTGTCCCGGGTATCCTGTTTTCTTATAGGCCAACCAAACGATTGCGTAGCGTGATGCATCGCTGGTCGATCCGCCTGCCTGCTGTAGTTTTATTGATGACGCAAGCAGGGAAATCGTGGCGATGCATCCTAACCGTTCTGATTAATCGACGCAAAAAATCCACGCTGGAAATCGTGAGCTTTTGTAATTTTTGTCGGATGGCGCATAAAAAAACCGACCACAATTTGCGGTCGGTCAGTGAAAACACTAAGAACTACACAGGGACATACAGGGGACTACACAGGGATTACTGGGCTGGGGTAAAACGGGTCTTAACGATAAATCTCGGCGTTTCCGCTCCACTGGCTGGAGTCGCCGGGAGTGTCAACACCAATCACGCGATAACTGCTGGCACCCATCGCATCGGCTTTTTTCGCTAGCTGGTGAGTGGCATCATCCAGCGAGCCTCTGACGCCTGAAACGGAAACGGTGCCAATGCTTTGTAAGCTGGTCGCCTGGCTTTTATCGACCTGCGTGGCCGCCAGGGTAGAAAATGAGGTCGCAGCGAGCAAGGTCGCCACAATCAAAGCGGGGAAAGTCTTGTTCATCATGATGCTCCTCAATGCGTTAATTAATGATGTAGTGACGGGATTGATTATTACCGATTCAATGAAAAGCAGAGTGAGCATTCAGTAAAGGCATTAAAACATTGTTGACGTAGAGCGTTTACGCGCCAAGAAACGTAAAGGAGTATGTCAAAACCCCGGGGATGTAACCGCCCATGACAGGCCCGGCCTGGCCCTTCTGTAAACGATGACATGACGTTATAATCACCCTTATTAAACTAAGGATAATTACTTTGCCCCTCACACGCTCACTGACCTCCAGCCTCGCCCGCGCCTTGTTTGCGATAGTCGTGCTCTCCGTTATCTCAAGCGGCCTGGCGCTATTAATGCTGTCCGGCAGCCTGCGCGATGCGGAAGCGGTCAATCTGGCGGGGTCACTGCGTATGCAGGTCTGGCGACTGAACTGGGACGTCACCGCCCACTCTCCGCTTTATGCGCAGCATATGGCGGACTATCAGCGCACCTTACACTCACCTGCCCTCACGGCGCTGGATCGTTTCTATGTGCCTGCTACCGTGCGTCAGCGCTATCGGGAACTGCTGATGGCGGCACAACACCCCGCCTCTCAGATGGCCGGGAACCCGGGTCAGGTAATCCATCAGGTCGCGCAAATCGATCGGTTCGTGCTGGCGTTGCAGCACTGGGCGGAACGCAAGATGCGCCTGGCTGCCCTGACCTGTTTGCTGGGATTTGTGGCGATCGCGCTGCTGGTGTATCTCATTCTGCGCCGTATACGGCAGAGCGTGGTTGGGCCGTTGCAGCAATTGGTCAGCGCCAGCGAAGCGATTGAACAGACCGATTTTCATCTGCCCCCGCTCAGTACCCACCTGCCCAATGAGCTTGGCGTGCTGGCGCGGGCGTTTACCCGGATGTCAGGCGAGCTGGAAAAGTCATGGCGGGCAATGTCGTTGAACGTTGAGGAAAAAACCGCTGATTTAACACGCGCTAACCGCCGTCTCAGCCTGCTGTATGCCTGTTCGCAGCAGCTCAGCCATAGCATGAAAGGGCAGGAGGCGTTTTTGCAGACGCTGCAGCTGGTGTCTGAGCATGAAAAGCTCAGTTTCATTGCCTTGTCTACGCCCGAGTTTGGCTCACTGTCTGTCGGTCACATTCTGGCCGACAGACAGTGGCAAATGCTGCCGTTACGCCGGCACCCGCAGCAGCCTGTCTGCGGAGAACTGCGCTGGCAGGCCGATCATAACGAGTCGCCGCTGATGAACAGTGTGGCTTCGCTGCTGGTCCATGCGCTGGAACTGTGGCAGGCCCAGCAGCAGGTACAAAGCCTGCTGCTGCTGCAAGAGCGGGCGGCGATTGCCCGTGAACTGCATGACTCGCTGGCACAATCCCTGACCTTTTTACGAATTCAACTGGTCAGGTTAAAGCGCGCACTCAACGCTGATGCAGCAACCGAGCGGGCTATCGTGGAAGAGTTTGAGCAGGCGCTATCCACGGCTAACCGTCAGCTACGTGAGTTGTTAACCACTTTCCGTCTGAGCATTGAGCCTGCCAGCCTGGCGCGGGCGCTGGAACAGGTGATCGCCCCACTGCGCCCACAAAGCACGGCCGCCATCACACTAGCGTGCCAGATGGATGTCCAGCTGGTGGCCCAACAGCATATCCATGTATTACAGATCGTACGTGAAGCCCTGCTCAATGCGGTACGTCATGCTCATGCAACGGAAATCTGTGTCAGTGGCGATAACCATCCCACAGAAGGGATAACCCTCACCATCTGCGATAACGGCGTGGGTATGGCCACAATCGAAGAGCCGGAAGGACATTACGGCCTGAATATTATGCATGAACGCGCTGCCCTGCTGAACGGCGAATTAACGATTGCGCGTCATGCGAACGGAGGCACCTGCGTGTCTTTGCACTTTAAACCGCTCACTGAAAGCGGACCGGGAAAGGAATAATGATCATGGAAGAGCATAAAAAAATCAGTGTGATGATTGTCGACGATCATCCGTTGATGCGTCAGGGCATTCGCCAGCTACTGGCGCTGGAACCCCTTTTTAACATTGTGGCTGACGTCAGTAACGGTGAAGACGCCCTGATCAGCGCACGGGAACTGCACCCGGCGTTAATCCTGTTAGACCTGAATATGAAGGGGTTATCCGGGCTGGAGACACTGCATGCACTGAGAGCCGAGAATATCCTTTCACGTGTCATCGTGCTGACCGTCTCTGACCATCGCCGCGACATTGCCGCCCTGCTGGAGGCTGGCGTCAATGGTTACCTCCTGAAAGACAGCGAACCGGAAACGTTACTGCATCACATTATTTTGGTGGCCAAAGGCGGTAGCGCCTTCAGTGCGCCATTAGAGGCATTGCGTTACCACGATAACGGAAAGGCCGACCCGTTCATCAACCTGACGCTTCGTGAACGGGATGTGATGAAAGCGGTGGCGTTGGGTCTTTCCAATAAAGAGGTGGCAGAGAAGCTGGAGATTTCAGATCAAACGGTCAAAGTGCATATGCGCAACGTCACACGCAAACTAAATGTACGCTCCAGGGTAGCGGCTACCGTGCTGTGGCTGGCGTCGCATCACGCCGGTGTGTAACGAAAACGCGTCGGGTCAGCACGATAATTTACATATTCTCCTCAATTTCTCCACGATTGTTCGCGCAACCACGAGTAAAGTGATTCACTGCCGGAGCGCGTTGAATAATTAGAGAAATTTGCTCCGCAGTGAACGCTCAAACGCCGCAGGGAACACAGGCATTCTTTTCTTCTTTTTCAGACAACATGCTGCGGAGCTTGAGATGGCGAATTTCTTTATCGACCGCCCGATATTTGCCTGGGTACTGGCGATCCTTATGTGCCTGACGGGTGGGCTGGCGATTGTTTCCCTGCCCATTGAACAATATCCTGACCTGGCTCCCCCCAACGTCCGCATCACCGCGAATTATCCTGGTGCCTCTGCTGAAACACTTGAAAACACCGTGACCCAGGTGATTGAGCAGAACATGACGGGCATCGATAACCTGATGTACATGTCGTCGCAGAGCAGCAATACCGGCCAGGCAACCATCACGCTGACCTTCGAAGCCGGGACTAACCCTGACGAAGCGCGCCAGCAGGTGCAGAATCAGCTGCAGACCGCGCTGCGTAAACTGCCGCAGGATGTGCAGTCTCAGGGGGTGACGGTCAATAAAACCGGCGACACCAATATTCTGATGGTGGCTTTCGTTTCCACCGACGGCAGCATGGATAAGCAGGATATTTCTGACTATGTGGCCAGTAATATTCAGGATCCTCTCAGCCGGATTGACGGAGTGGGCCAGGTCGATGCTTACGGTTCACAATATGCGATGCGCATCTGGCTCGATCCTGACAAGCTGATTAACTATGCCATGACCACGGGCGATGTCGTCAGCGCCATCGAATCACAAAACAGTCAGGTCGCTGTGGGCCAGCTCGGTGGGCTGCCCTCCGTTGACCGCCAGGCACTGAATGCCACCATTAACTCCCAGTCGCTGTTGCAGACACCGGAACAGTTCCGCGCTATTACGCTCAAGGTCAATTCGGATGGCTCGGTCGTCACGCTGGGTGACGTGGCGCAGATTGAACTGGGCGCGGAGAAATATGACTACCTCAGCCGCTATAACGGCATGGCGGCGTCAGGGCTGGGGATTAAGCTGGCATCCGGTGCCAACGAGCTGCAGACGGATACGCTGGTACGCGCCCGCCTTGACGAACTGTCCCACTACTTCCCGCACGGACTCAAAGCCGAAATTGCCTATGAAACCACGCCGTTTGTCAAAGCCTCCATCGAGGATGTGGTGAAAACGCTGTTTGAAGCGGTGCTGCTGGTCTTCCTTGTCATGTACCTGTTCCTGCAAAATTTCCGTGCCACGCTGATCCCGACGATTGCCGTTCCGGTGGTACTGCTGGGCACCTTCGGCGTGCTTTACACCTTTGGCTACAGCATTAATACCCTGACGATGTTTGCGATGGTGCTGGCCATCGGCCTGCTGGTGGATGATGCCATCGTGGTGGTGGAAAACGTCGAACGAATAATGAGTGAAGAGGGGTTATCCCCGCGGGAAGCCACGCGTAAATCGATGGGACAGATACAGGGGGCGCTGGTGGGTATTGCCCTGGTACTGTCGGCGGTATTTATTCCGATGGCGTTCTTTGGCGGCACCACCGGTGCGATCTATCGTCAATTTTCTGTGACCATTGTATCCGCCATGGTGCTGTCGGTGCTGGTGGCAATGATCCTCACCCCGGCCCTCTGCGCCACACTGCTTAAACCGCTGGCGAAGGGCCATCATCACGGGCGGCGCGGTTTCTTTGGCTGGTTTAACCGCATGTTCAACCGTAGCGCCGATCGCTACGAGCGTGGCGTGGGGAAAATTCTCGCCAAAGGCGGCCGCTGGCTGCTGCTCTATCTGGCGCTGATTGGCATTATGGCCTTCCTGTTTCTCCGCCTGCCGACGTCATTCCTGCCGCTGGAAGATCGCGGCATCTTCACGACTCAGGTCCAGCTGCCACCAGGTTCCACCCTGCAACAGACCATGAAAGTGGTGGAAAAGGTGGAGAAATATTATCTGACAGAAGAGAAAGACAACGTGCTGTCGGTGTTTGCCACGGTCGGTGCCGGGCCGGGCGGTAACGGGCAAAACGTGGCGCGTATGTTTGTGCGACTGAAAGACTGGCAGGATCGTACCGACAGCCACAACACCGCCTTCGCCATTATCGAACGCGCCACCAAAGCCTTCGAAAAAATCAACGAGGCAAAAGTGATCGCCAGCAGCCCGCCAGCGATCACCGGCCTGGGTAACTCCGCCGGGTTTGATATGGAGTTGCAGGATCACGCAGGGCTGGGCCATAACGCTCTAATGAACGCGCGTAATACGCTGCTGGAGATGACACAGAAAAATCCGCAGCTGACCCGGGTACGCCACAACGGTCTGGATGACAGCCCGCAGCTGCGTATTGATATTGACCAGCGTAAAGCCCAGGCGCTGGGCGTATCGCTTGATGATATTAATGCCACGCTGCAAACGGGCTGGGGCTCAACCTATGTGAATGACTTCCTCGACCGCGGGCGTGTGAAAAAGGTCTATGTTCAGGCCGATGCAAAATTCCGTATGCTGCCAGACGACATCAGCAAATGGTATGTACGCAACAGCAGCGGTCAGATGGTGCCCTTTACCGCCTTTGCCCGTTCACACTGGGAGAGTGGCTCCCCACGTCTGGAACGTTACAACGGTTATTCTGCGGTCGAGATTGTGGGTGAATCCGCCGCGGGCGTCAGTAACGGGGCTGCAATGGAGGTGATGGAGAAGCTGGTCAGCCAACTGCCCGCCGGGATTGGCCTGCAGTGGACCGGGGCATCGCTTCAGGAGCGTATGACCGGTGCCCAGGCACCTGCCCTGTATGCGCTGTCGTTACTGGTGGTGTTCCTTTGTCTGGCCGCGTTATACGAGAGCTGGTCAATCCCGTTCTCGGTGATGCTGGTAGTTCCATTAGGCGTGATTGGGGCGCTGGTCGCCACCTGGTTACGCGGGCTGGAAAACGATGTTTACTTCCAGGTTGGTTTACTGACGGTGATCGGCCTGTCAGCCAAGAACGCCATTTTGATTGTCGAGTTTGCCAATGAGATTAATACGCGCGGGCGCGATCTGGTCGAAGCGACACTGGAAGCCTCGCGCCAGCGTCTGCGGCCGATTCTGATGACCTCTCTGGCCTTTATCTTCGGTGTGCTGCCGATGGTGATTAGCAATGGAGCAGGTTCCAGCAGCCAGCATGCGGTGGGAACAGGGGTAATGGGCGGGATGATCTCGGCTACTGTGCTGGCGATATTCTTCGTCCCGCTGTTCTTTGTGCTGGTTCGCCGACGTTTCCCGCTGAAAGATAAGTCTCAGTAAATAAAGTAAAAAGGCAGCCGGTGAAGGGCTGCCTTTTATAATTTCGGTAACTGAAGGTAAAGCATTTTGATGCGGTCGCCGTGCTTTTCTTTTCTCAAATTCATTACTTACGTAACATCGTTTCGATAAAGTCTTTCCAGTTCCCCAGTTCTAAATCAATCATAATATCCTCTCTTTTTTTGTAGGTTCATTTTAAGAGCATTCCTAAGCAAAAGAAAGACGGGGATCACAATTGCTGCTATCGGCGGAAACCCTTTAAAGGGCACGTGATGGATTTGTGCGGCAACGCACAGTTCGTAGGTAATGATTTCGCAGGAAATTATTAGCAGTAGCACAGAATGGGCTTTTGCGCTGTTGACCAAAAATAAATCAGCCATCGGGGGGCACTACCTGTCACTGCCTTGCCAGCAAGATAAAACATCGACCCCTGGCGGGGCCGGCTGCATCATTACTTGAGAATGATCACTTTGTCATAACCACCACTCTCACTGTCAATATGCGTTTTAGCATCGGGATGCTCACGCATCACCGCGTCAACAACATGTGCGAACTCTTCACAGCGGGTTTTCTTTTTACGCTTCAGCACAATAGTCGACTGGGTCTCTTCTACCGTATGTGCGGCAGACTCTTTCATGTAGTTCATCGCTCCCCTCCTCTCGATCGCGGGCTTTCTGCCCCGGTAAACGGTGCTCATAGCCATGATGCTACGTTGAGCTCTCCCGAATATAGATGAATCCCACAAAAAACAGAAGGGTACAGAAGTCTGACTTTTACTGACTGCGCATCAAACGTTCTTAAGATGTCTCCGCCTTTCCTCACCCTAAGGGCTGCCTGTTGGTGCCATCCGCTGTAGACTGAATGTCAGACACATATTCACTGGCGCAGGAATCCCTTTTTCATGACAGACAACACCGCAAAAAACACGTTAACGATGTATGGCATTAAAAACTGTGACACCATCAAAAAAGCCCGAAAATACCTGGAAAGCCAGGGCGTGGACTATCAGTTCCATGACTACCGCGCAGACGGGCTGGATGCCGCTTTGCTTCAGCAATTTATCGATGCGCTCGGCTGGCAGGCGCTGCTCAATACCCGGGGTACTACCTGGCGGAAACTGGAAGAGTCGGAGCGTAATGCGGTGGATAATCCAGCAACTGCGCTGAAGTTGATGCTGGTACAGCCTGCAATCATTAAACGCCCGTTGCTCTGTGCGCCAGACGGCTCTATGCTGCTGGGCTTTAGTGAAACCACCTATACGCCGTTTATCCAGGAGAAGTCATAATTATGCACTGTCCGGTCATTGAGCTGACGCAGCAGCTTATTCGTCGCCCTTCCCTCAGCCCTGACGATGCGGGTTGCCAGGCGATTCTGATTGCCCGTCTCCAGGCGCTGGGTTTCACTATCGAACCGATGAATATGGGCGACACGCTGAACTTCTGGGCATGGCGCGGCGAAGGCGAAACGCTGGCGTTTGCCGGCCACACTGACGTGGTGCCCACCGGCGATGCAAATCTGTGGATCAATCCCCCGTTTGAACCGACGATCCGCGACGGCATGTTATTTGGCCGTGGCGCGGCTGATATGAAAGGGTCGCTGGCCGCGATGACCGTTGCCGCTGAACGCTTTGTCACAGCACACCCGAATCATAAAGGGCGTCTGGCTTTCCTGATCACTTCCGATGAAGAGGCCAGCGGGACTCATGGCACCGTTAAGGTGGTGGAAGCGCTGATGGCGCGCAACGAACGTATGGACTACTGCCTGGTGGGCGAACCCTCCAGCACCGAAGTGGTGGGCGATGTGGTCAAAAATGGTCGTCGCGGCTCGATTACCGCCAATCTGACTATCCACGGCGTTCAGGGCCATGTGGCTTATCCGCACCTGGCTGATAACCCGATACATCGGGCGATGCCTGCGCTGAACGAGCTGGTCGCTACCGAGTGGGATCGCGGTAATGAATTCTTCCCGCCGACCAGCATGCAGATTGCCAACGTCCAGGCTGGCACCGGGAGCAACAATGTCATTCCCGGCGACTGTTTTGTGCAGTTCAATTTCCGTTTCAGTACCGAGCTGACCGATGTACTGATTCAGCAGAAAGTGCAGGAGCTGCTCGACCGCCACCAGTTGCGTTACAGCATTGAGTGGACACTCTCCGGGCAACCTTTCCTGACGTCACGCGGGAAACTGGTGGATGCGGTGGTCAACGCGGTTGAGCACTATAATGAGATCAAGCCGCAACTGTTAACCACTGGCGGCACCTCTGACGGACGCTTTATTGCCCGTATGGGCGCACAGGTTGTGGAACTCGGCCCGGTGAATGCCACCATTCATAAAATCAATGAGTGCGTCAAAGCCGCCGACCTGCAGCTCCTTAGCCGCATGTACCAGCGGATCATGGAACAGCTGATCGCATAAAGGTGAGATGATGGAATTTATAAAACATTACTGGTGGATCCTGGTGATCCTGCTGATGATTGGTATTCTGATGAACGTCTACAAAGACCTGAAGCGTATCGATCACAAAAAGTTTCTCGATAACAAACCTGAACTGCCTCCGCATCGTGATTTCAACGATAAGTGGGATGACGAAGACGACTGGCCGAAAAAGAAATAGCACCATGAAACACAAAGGCCGATCGAAACAGATGATCGGCCTTTGTGCGTTCATTGCAGGGGCGGACTTTCTTTTGCGGTCCGCCCAGATCCCTCACATCACATCAACGCCACAACATCCTCATCGCCCGGTTTACTGCCGCTAAACGCTTCATCAAAGTAGCGACGCGGCACGGTAAATTGCAGGCGATCGAGCGCAAACTGCATCGCGCGGTCATCAATGGCATGGGGAAGGTCGGGGACGATATCCAGTGTGACATCGCCCCCGAGCGCCGTTAACCGCTCCTCCGCGTCCAGCGCATGGGTCAACGGCAGCACAGTATCATTATCGCCGTGGATCAGATGGATGGTGGTGCGTGTGCCCGCCTGCTGTGGCAACGTGACATAGCGGCCGCTAAACGCCACCACCCGCCCAGCCAGCCCGCTCTGTGACTTCACCGCTTCCAGCACCATCGTTGCCCCCTGAGAAAAGCCAATCAGCGCCGTAGCATCTGCTTTGACACCGCTTTGCTGCTGCCAGTGGCGAACGCTAGCGATAAACCCGTCCATCACCTCCGCCACCGCCTGCTGGGGTTCGGCCGCAGAGGGATCAAACCACTGGAATCCCCCTTCCGCATTCTGCTCCGGCCCGCCGATGCTCACCACCAACGCACGGGGAAATGCGCCGGTAAACCAGCGGCCAATTTCACTCATGGCGACCGGATTATCGCCCGCAGCGTGATACAGCAAAAACAGTTGGCTCGGGGGTAACGAGGGGTTCTGGACGACAACATGGTCATATTTCATCAGGATCTCCTTAATGCGATAAGACGATCATACGCCCCTCAACGATAATGAAAATGGGGTATTTTTGACGATGATGTTGGATTTATTGCAACGAGTTGATCCACTGCTCGCACTGTTGCGCCCGGGAGGCATCCAGCCCGATCAGTGCCTGCTGTACCTCCTGTCGCCACGCCACCAGCAATGCTTTACGTCCGCTCAGAGTGAATCGCGCACAAATGTCGGCCGCTGACTGTCCCTCCAGCAATGCAGCATGCAGAAGCGGCAGTGTACCGACATGCTGGCTGACCAGACGCCCCAGCGCAGCAAAACTGGCCTCAAAGGGCCGCTGTGCCCAGGCGAAACCGGACAACACCTGCCAGTCATCCTCCGTCAGCGTCATATCCCTCTGGTCTGCCAGCGGCAGGTCCTGATCATCGACCTGCTGGCGCAGCCAGTAACCGTCCCGCGCCAGCTGCTGTACCAGAGCGGCGGTCAGGCGCTGCCCCGCAGAACTAAGCGGCAGCACCGCCATCACCGCGTAACAGCCGCTGCTGGCTTCACGCTGGCTGCCAATACGCACCAGCTTAAAACCACAGCGCTGCCAGAAACGCCACAGCGGTACGGTAAAACCAAAGCTGACGGAGAGATAGTCCAGCCCTTGTGCATGCTCAAGCGCATGGGCGATCAGCTGCTGTCCGATGCCGCGTCCGCGCAGCCGCGCTGAGACGGCAATGCGGCTGATACGCCGTGAACGTAGCTGCGGCGCAACCAGTGAGCCGCCATGGGCTGCCAGCGACTGAGCAACAAGATTACCGCGCGGACGCCGTTTGCCTGCCCATACCGCCGCCGCCAGCTCCGAGGATAATCCGCCTTCATCGACCAGCCATAGCGCGCCCTGCACGCTCTCTGCCTGCGTGGCCACCAGAAAATGCATGCCCGGTGCATCCATCATGCGGCGCAGGTCCAGCGGCGAAGTGCGATAGTGGGCACTGGTCAGCAGTTGATAGATCGCCGCCATACGCGCCGGCTGCCGCAACCAGTCATCCTGCTCCAGCGCGCTGTAGTGTATTGCTCCCTGCTGCGGCTCAGCGCTGCCATCCTCGAACAGCAGCATCCCGGCGACAATCTGCTCCAGAGGATCGTTAGCCGCCCAGCGCAGCGGCTCATCAAGCTGGTAGTGCGTCACCGCGGGCAGTGAGGCGCAGAACTTCAGCATAAAGCCACGCCCGGTGCCCTCGTAGCCCTGCACGGTGGTGGTCAGCAGCACCCGGGGGAATAATGTCACCAGCCGCTGCAACAGCGGTGCCGGAATGGCGGCAGCCTCGTCAATCAGCAACCAGTCAACGCCGGGTACAAGCTGTTCTGCGTCTGCCAGCAGCCGGTCTGGTGCCACAAACTGGAAGCATTCTCCGGCAAACTGCGCCAGCACATCCGTCGACACCCGGCCAGGCGCGGTCACCCGACAACGCCCCGGCCAGTGAGCCGCCAGCATCCCCGCCAGTGCAGATTTTCCACGCCCGCGGGCAGCGGTCAGTGCATAAATCCCGGGGGTGGCATTGAGAAGCTCGGTGAGAATGTCCTGCTGCGCGCGATGATCCGCCTGCCAGTCGGGCCGGATAGCAACAGGGGAAAGCGTTTGGGGAAAAGGCTGACGCCACAGCACAACGCGCGGGTCGGCCAGTATCGACTGTTGAACATGATGCACAAAGTGTGTGCTGGCACAGGGCGTGTCTCCCTCACTCCAGCGCAGTGAGTCGGCATCCTGGCGCTGCGCCCAGCCGTCCCATTCGGGTACCAGCAGCAGCAGCCAGCTGCCGGCACGCAGGGTACCCGCCAGCGCGGCAAAAGCCTCAGCATGAAAGCCGTCACGGGCATCAAACACGGCATGGTGGAACTCCCGCCCCAGCAGCGTGCGGATGGCCTGCGGCTCACAGCAAAGCCCGGTGCCTTCGGGTTTCCCCGCCCACAGCCAGTCGCCGGGCAATTGTGCCATCACATCAGCGGCCTGCTGTGCGCACCACACAGGCTCACCGCTGATCACCAGCAGACGGCGCCAGCCCTGTCGTTCAATCTGCGCCGTTGCCGTTATCAGGTCATACACCCGCGTTAACCCGCAAAGGTATTACACTGGCCAGGATTGCCGCTGTCGAAACCTTTCTTAAACCAGGTGTAACGCTGCTGCGAAGTGCCGTGCGTAAAGCTGTCCGGCACCACTCTCCCCTGGCTGCGCTGTTGCAGACGGTCATCACCAATGGCCTGGGCAGCATTGAGCGCCGACTCAAGATCACCTGTTTCCAGGATATTTTCCTGCTGCATGTAGTGGCCCCAGACGCCGGCAAAACAGTCGGCCTGCAATTCCATTTTCACTGACAGCTGATTCACTTCGGCGCGTCCGGCGTTCTGTTGCAACTGACGAACGTTTTTATCAATGCCCAACAGGTGCTGCACATGGTGGCCCACTTCATGAGCGATAACATAGCCCTGAGCAAACTCTCCGCCAGCACCCAGTTTGTTGGTCATTTCGTCATAGAAAGAGAGGTCGATATACACTTTGCTGTCTGCCGGGCAGTAGAACGGCCCCATTGCCGACTGTCCGCTGCCACAGGCGGTTGAGGTCTGGCCGCGATACATCACCAGCGTGGGCGGCTGCCAGGTCTTATTCATTTGCTGGAACAGCTTCTGCCAGGTATCTTCCGTCAGCGCGAAAACGGTACGGGTAAACTGCGCCGCTTCATCTTCTTTCGGCGTGACCCGGCGCTGCTGCTGAGTCGTTTGTGACATGGAGGTGGTGTCCCCGGTTAGCAATGGCGTCAGATCGTAGCCATAGTAGCTGGCGATCGCCACCAGAATCAGCAGAACAATGCCCCCTTTGCCACGGGGAATACGTATACGCCCACCGCCAACCGTCCCGGATTCGTTACGGCGATCTTCCACATTGTCGCTTTCGCGACGCCCTTGCCAGCGCATAGATTTTCCCTCGTGATCATCACAACAACATATCAGTCGATTTTAGTCTGACGCAGCGGGGAACACCAGAAAACGCGGGGAGCAGGAAGGATATAACAAAAAAAGGCCAGGCAAGCCTGACCTTTCAGTCATGAAGTGTCATGGGGCGGATAAACCGCGCCCGGCAATCAGTCCAGCTTCACACCCAGACGATTCGCCACTTCTTCGTACGCTTCGATCAGACCACCCAGGCTCTGTCGGTAGCGATCTTTATCCATCTTGTTCAGGGTTTCTTTATCCCACAGGCGCGCACCGTCCGGGGAGAACTCATCACCCAGCACCACTTCGCCTTTGAACAGACCAAACTCCAGCTTGAAGTCGACGAGGATCAGACCAGCATCCGAGAACAGCTTAGTCAGGACGTCGTTCGCTTTGTAGGTCAGCTCACGCATACGGGCCAGATTTTCTCTGTTGACCCAGCCGAAGGTCTCACAGTAAGACTCGTTGACCATTGGGTCATGTTTCGCATCGTCTTTCAGGAACAGGTCAAACAACGGTGGATTGAGCACCAGGCCCTCTTCCACGCCCAGACGTTTTACCAGAGATCCGGCCGCACGGTTACGCACTACGCATTCCACCGGCACCATATCCAGCTTCTTCACCAGCGCTTCGTTATCAGAGAGCAGGGCTTCCATCTGTGTTGGGATCCCGGCTTCCTGCAGTTTTGTCATAATGAAATAATTGAACTTGTTGTTAATCATTCCTTTACGGTCAAACTGTTCGATACGCTCACCGTCCAGCGCTGACGTATCGTTACGGAATTCGAGTACCAACAGATCCGGGTTTTCGGTGCTGTAAACGGTTTTCGCTTTGCCGCGATACAACTCAGCTTTTTTCTGCATCTTGTTTAACTCCAAACGATATAAGTGACACTATCAGGGCGGCGGTGCCGTCCCGTTAAAATTTTTCCTGGCGGAATTATATGTTCCACGGGTAAAAAACCGAAGCAATCGTTTACGTAATACCAAATAAAAAAGGCCAGAGAATCTCTGGCCTTCCTGGCTTACTTGCTGAATGCGGCCTGGAACACCGCCACCAGCGCATCATTCTGCGACTGGGTGAGCGGATGCCCCTTCGGATCAAGGAACTGCAGGCTACTACGGTTATCCAGGTCACCGACCTGAAGTTTGTAGTCACCATTTTTCAGTTCAGGATCTTTGGCACCCAGTTCATCAAAGGTGCTGCTGCCCGGCGCTTTGTACGTCACGTTCAGGCTGCCCTGTGAACGGTTGTTATCCGTGACTTCCATACCCATGCGGTTCAGGGTCGCTGGCAGACGCTGCCAGACAACGTTGAATGGCGCACGCAGGATCAGGTTAGGCAGGCCGGTATCATCCGCCCCACTCTGCACATCAATCTGCGTTGGGCTGCGGCTGGCGGCGGCATCTTCACGGCCGGTTTCAATCTTATCCAGGCCGGTGCTGATCTCGTTCAACATCTGCGCAGTGTAACGCTGGATCTGCACCGGGGACGTCACAACGTTGTCCTGCTGCTGCAATTCCAGCAGTTTCACCGTCAGCGCCTGCTGACCGCCCTGCTGCTGAACGCTTAACTGATAACGACCACGATATTGGTTGTCTTCATCAGCACGGTTCCACTGCACCCAATCGGTGGTCAGCGACTGACGAGCATCCTGACGGTCAGCGATCGGGAACTTGGCGGCCTGCACCACATCAACCACCTGCGGCCAGAGTGCACTGCGGGTATCGACCAGCAGCGTACCGGTATTGCCGGCAAACTGGCTACGCGTACCGTTCATCAGCGCCAGCGTCTGAGCGGGTGGACGAATATCCAACTGCTTACCCACCTGCCCTTTACTGCTGACGTTTGGTATTTCAAAGTCGCCATTTTGCAGCGGCAGGATCATGCCAGCAGGTGCGCGCAGATCGCTAAGATCGGCTGCCTGCAGGTAGGATTCGTCACCGCTCACCTGACGCTTGTAACGTTGGTCGTTAGAACATGCTGCAAGCAGCATCACCAACGACAGTCCCACCACTTTCGCTACCGTGGACTTTTGTACTGAGTAAGCCATTAATTCTCCCTAAATTTAAAGCAGGCCAGCGTTTTTCAGTGCCTGCTCAACAACCGGACGACCGGCATCGGTCAGCGGCGTCATAGGCAGACGCAGCGTATCGGTTGCTATTAATCCTAATCGTTTCGCAGCCCATTTCACCGGGATAGGATTCGGTTCAACAAACAGTTTCTGATGCAGGTGCATCAGGCGCTGGTTCAGAAGACGTGCTTCAGCAAAGTTGCCCTGCTGTGCCAGAGCACAGAGTTCTACCATTTCACGCGCGGCAATGTTCGCCGTGACGGAAATAACGCCGTGCCCGCCCAGGTGCATAAAGTCCAGCGAGGTGGCGTCATCGCCGCTCACCAGAACAAAATCTTCATTTACACGCTCTTGGATCTGACTTACCCGCGATAAGTTCCCGGTGGCCTCTTTGATTCCGATAATATTTTTAATTTTGGCCAGCCGACCGACGGTTTCCGGCAGTAAATCGGTGCCGGTACGTGACGGTACGTTATACAGCATCTGCGGAAGATCGGTGCTTTCTGCGATGGTTTTGAAATGCTGATACAACCCTTCCTGAGTAGGACGATTGTAATAAGGGGTGACAGTCAGGCAACCGACAACGCCGGAATTTTCGAAACGTTTGGTCAGAGAGACGCCTTCAGCCGTGGCATTTGCACCGGTCCCGGCAATAATCGGAATACGGCCATCTGCCAGTTCCAGCGTCAGCATCACCACATCACCATGTTCATCATGGCTGAGGGTGGCAGATTCGCCTGTCGTTCCTACAGAAACAATTGCCGCGGTGCCGCTGGCAATATGGTAATCAATCAGTTTTTTCAGACTCGCACGGCAGACATTACCTTTGTCATCCATCGGCGTAACGAGTGCAACAATACTTCCCGTGAACATTAGCCATCCCCTCGACAAACAAGTGCTTCATGGTACGTTTGTACGAGCAGTAAAAGCAAGCGCGCAGGGCGGCTCAAGCGCTTGTCAGCAGTTTTTTTTATGTTTACCTTATAGTTATTAGTATTTGGACAGGAAGCTTGATTTTGCCACAGTCATCGCAACACCATTTGGTTATCACTGCCCTTGGGGTAGACCGCCCAGGGATCGTCAATGCCATCACCCGTCATGTCAGCAGTTGCGGATGTAACATTGAAGATAGCCGGCTTGCTATGCTGGGCGACGAATTCACCTTTATCATGCTGTTATCCGGTAGCTGGAATGCGATCACCCTGATTGAATCGACTCTGCCATTAAAAGGAGCCGAACTGGAACTGCTGATCGTGATGAAACGCACCAGCGCCAGCACACGTCCTCCGATGCCCGTCACGGTGTGGGTCCAGGTGGATGTGACCGACTCCCCGCATATCATTGAACGCTTTACCGACCTGTTTGATTCGCATCAAATGAATATCGCAGAGCTCGTCTCACGCACGCAGCCAGCAGATGAAAATCAGCCTCCACTGCTCTATATTCAGATAACCGCCCACAGTCCGGCCAGTCAGGATGCTTCATTTATTGAGCAAGCTTTTAACCGACTCTGTACAGAACTCAATGCTCAAGGCACTATTAAGGCGGTTTCTCATCACGGAGCGTAAATCTGGCCAACCGCGAGAGAGAAAGTGCGCACATTTACCCATAGCATGATGATAAAAAACGGAGAGTTGTGATGAATCCACTGAAAGCCGGTGATACCGCACCGAAATTTAGCTTGCCCGATCAGGATGGCGAACAAGTAAATTTAGCCGACTTCCAGGGACAGCGCGTTCTGGTGTATTTCTACCCGAAAGCGATGACACCAGGCTGCACCGTACAGGCATGCGGTCTGCGTGACAGCATGGATGAGCTGAAAAATGCTGGCGTTGACGTCCTGGGCATTAGCACCGATAAGCCGGAAAAACTGTCGCGCTTCGTTGAGAAAGAGCTGCTGAACTTCACCCTGCTCTCCGATGAAGACCACCAGGTTTCTGAACAGTTTGGTATCTGGGGCGAGAAAACCTTTATGGGGAAAACCTATGATGGGATTCACCGTACCAGCTTCCTGATCGGTGCGGATGGAAAAGTCGAGAAAGTCTTTGATGATTTCAAAACCAGCAACCACCACGATATTGTGATGGATTACCTCAAGTCAGCATGATTTGAACGTGCGGGTCGGCCTTTTCCGGTCGACCCGTAACGATTTACCCCGTGATTATTTGGCCAACTCATCAGGCCAGGCGTGCACCACCGCTTTGACCAGCGTCGCCAGCGGGATGGCAAAGAACACGCCCCAGAACCCCCATAACCCGCCAAAAATAACCACCGAGAGGATAATCACCAGCGGATGCAGGTTCACGGCTTCTGAGAACAGCACAGGCACCAGAATATTGCCATCCAGCGCCTGGATCACCAGATACACAATCATCATGGTCCAGAAGTCGCCGGACAATCCCCACTGCCCCAGCCCAACCCCCACGACAGGAATCGTCACCACCATCGCACCAATGTAGGGGATCAGCACGGAAACACCGACCAGCACGGCCAGTAAAAGGGCATAGTTCATGCCAATCGCGAGGAAGCCGAGCCAACTCACCACCCCGACCACGACCATCTCCAGCACTTTTCCGCGAATATAGTTAGACACCTGCTGGTTCATCTCAACCCATACCTGACCGGCCAGCCCACGGTTACGCGGCAGCACGCGGCGAATGGCGCTCAGCATTTGTTCTTTGTCCTTTAGCAGGAAGAACACCATCAGCGGCACCAGCACCAGATAGATCGCCAGTGTCATCAACCCCACCAGCGAGGCGAGAGAATATTTCACCAACTGGTCACCTACGCCACTAAGACGGCTGCGCAGGTTTTCCACCACGATATCGATAATCCCCACATCCATCAGCGTAGGGAAACGCTCCGGCAGACGCATGGCAAACTGATACAGGCGGGTCAGCATGGTGGGCAGCTCATGGGTCAGATTAATGCCCTGCTGCCAGGCTACGGGGGCCACCACCAGCATCAGAACCAGCAGCAGCGTTGCGAAAACGATCAGCACCAGCGTTACTGCCCAGGTGCGCGAACAGCCAAGCCGCTCCAGCCGCACCGTTGGCCATTCCAGCAGATAAGCCAGCACCAGCGCCACTAAGAGTGGGGCCAGCAGGCCATTAAAGAAAAACAGAATGCAAAATGCAGCGATTAAAATCACCAGCAGCGCAATCGCCTGGGGATCGCTGAAGCGGCGGCGATACCATTGCGTAAGAAGTTCCAGCATGGGAGTCCTTGCCTGAAAAAGAATAGAAAAGAGTGTACCTGATACGGCCCGCCCTTGTGAGGACAAGAGCGGGCGTAAAAACTACTGCGGTAGCACCTGCACAGCGGCAGGCGGTTCATTGATATTTTTCGCGACAATCACCCGGTTACGTCCGGCATTTTTTGCCTGGTACAGGGCATCATCCGCCAGCTTGAAGGTCTGATCCATCGTATTGCCACTTTCCGGTGACCAGAAAGCCACGCCCACTGAAATGGTAATATGGCCGACAGGATCCAGCGATAGCGCTTCAATGCGCTTACGTACACGTTCAGCAATCATCATTGCCACATCGCGATCGGCGCCCGGCAGAATCATCAGGAACTCTTCACCGCCATTGCGGCAGATCACATCGGTCTGCCTGGCACTCTGCTCCAGTTGATGTGCCACGGTTTTGATCACCGTGTCACCGGCATCATGGCCGAACGTATCGTTCACCCGTTTAAAGTAGTCGATATCCAGTGCCAGCACGGCAAAAGGCTGGCTGGTCGCCAGAAAATAGTCCAGTACCGCATTCAGGCCACGGCGATTGAGCAGGCTGGTCATCGGGTCGGTCTGTACTTCACTTTTCAGGCGGCCAATTTTATCCTGCATCAGTGAAATCCCGACCAGCAACGCGCGTTTGATCTGCGAAGCCTCGTAATACCAGGAACGGATGCTGTTGATCTCTTTAGAGACATTCTGCGTATCCATCTGGCTGGCCTTGCGCGCCAGCTGCCACAGCGGCAGTGCAATGCGTTGTGCAAGGATCAGCGCAATAATCAGCGTCAGCAGAGCAAACGGCACCGAATGTTTCAGCACTTTCAGCAACAGGCTGTTGAGCGGGGCCAGCGTTGCCTCCGTGGGTTTAAGCGCCACGATGGTCCAGCCTGCCGTCGGTACATTGGCATAGCCCGCCAGCATCGGATCACCGCTTTCGGCGGTCACCTGCTGGTGGCCATTACTGGATTTTTTACGCTGTTCGTTACCGATTAACGGATCAATGGTTTTCCCGATCAGCTGGCGATCCTGGTGATACAACACCTGGTTCTTTTCATCGATCACATACAATGACGAACCGTCGCGATAGAACTGCTCGCCCAGCAGAATGTTAAGGATGCTTTTTTTCTTCAGGTAAATAGAGCCACCGACGTAGCCGAGGAAGCTACCGGTTTTCGACCAGATCGGCCAGGAGATAAACACCAGCAGATTATTGGCAGCAGACATCGTTGGCGGGCTGACCAGCGGCTTGCGCTCTGTGAGCGCCTGTTTTGAGGCGCTGGAGCTGAGATGCATGCCTTTCAGCATCAACGACTCCGGCGAGATCGCGCGCACCCAGCCGTTGGCATCAACAATCACCACAGAATTAAAACTGTTGGTTTGTTCGCGCAGGCGATCGACTTCATCCTGCAGAGTGGCATCGTTACCCAGGCCATTACCCAGCACTTTAGCGCTGTAAGAGAGCTGTGACTCAGCCAGCTGGAAAAATACTTCGGTAGTAGATGCCAGCTTAGTGGCATAAACCCGGTTTGATTCCAGTGTGTTACCGATCAGCACATCGCGCTGCACACGCCAGCTGGCGTACAGAGAATTAGCGAGAGTGATCACGATACTGGCGACAGCCAGCAACGTAATAAGAGTGCGCAAGTCCGTTTTTGGCCGCAATAGCCTCAACATGGACTCACCCTGGTGAGAAACATCATCATTTGCGCCTTATATTTTATTATGCGCGTTAATACACCCCATCGGCTTCACACGTTAAGTGTTAAGAATGCGGAGTATGTCTTTGAGTGCGAGTTATGCCCTGGTAAAGCACGTGCCAATTGTACACCTCTCAGCCGATTTGGGAATATTCTGAAGCGTACAGAGCCAATAATATTTTACTTAAAGTGAGGTATTCGCACGGCGCAGCCACGCGGAGAAGAGCAGGGAAATCGGGGTGGGGGGGGGGGGGGGGGGGGGGGGGGGGGGGGGGGGGGGGGGGGGGGGGGGGGGGGGGGGGGGGGGGGGGGGGGGGGGGGGGGGGGGGGGGGGGGGGGGGGGGGGGGGGGGGGGGTGGGGGGGGGGGGGGGCCCGCCCCCCCCCACGGAACAGCCGTTTACATCGCCAGGAAAGCATATCCCTGGTTTTCAAGGGTCGATACGGTCGTTGGGCTGGACAGTGCATGGGTGACCGACGGGTCAATCCAGTTGCTCTGGAAATGATGGAAGGCCACAGACTGATCGCACACGGACACATCCACCCCTTTGGCACGCAGGGCACCAATCAGTTTCAGGTTAGGATTATCGATGCCATAAATCCGGTGATACTGCTCATTGTTCAGCATGGCGGGCGTGCCCTCACCCGTTACTGACACCACAAACTTCAGTTTGTCTGCCGGAACGCCGGAGGCCACATACAGATTCACCACACGCGCCACACGTTCCAGCCCCAGGTTCGGATCCTGTGGTGCGTTTTCGGCCCGGGTAATCTGGAAAACAATTTTATTACTGTCATTGATGTTGGGTTTGTAAGCAACATCTGACTCGTAGTGTATTTTCCCATAGCCTTCAATGGCCGGCGTTGACCAAAATCCTTCAGGATCGCTGACCGGTGCAACACGATTGCTGATCTTATCAATAAGCTCAGGCGCTTTAGTAAAACTGGCCCCAACAAAACCGGCCACAGCCGCAATCAGAACATAAGACACCACAGAACGCATAAGAAACTCTCCGCAAAACACCGTTGTGACTGCGATATTACACAGCCTCATCACAAACGCTTACCGGCGTTTTTCATCATACAGGCTGGATAGTCCCCCTCTAAAACAGTGCCGGAACGTCACTGTGCAGCATCAGCTAACAATCCCCGTAAACAAACGTTACCAGGCAGGTCCATGCCAAACCACAGTCACGGGTCCCGCTCGCATTCCGAGCATTGTTATTACCGTGACGGCCTGAATAACGTCATGTTTTTTACTGGATCGCCATTGTTCACCGGGCGGCCTGCACAATGAAAATTTCGCTTATGTTGTCTTACGTTGCCCTCCCCCCCGACAAGGGAGTTTTTAGGAATTAACCTGGTCAATTAGCATGCCACTTTCAATAAAACTGATTAAATTTACCTAACTTTAAAGTCGTAACCAACCCATTTCAGTCATGATGGCGACATCCACGCGCTCTGTCGGGGAGCAATCCCACCCGGCCCTGTTCAGTTTTTTACCGCAACATCGTGTGCGTAATCGACGCGTTCCCACAGACGTCACTATTTTAGCCATTTCATTCGCCCCGGGCTGTGGTTTAAGATGTGGAATTAGTGCGTCTTTTTCTACGTACAAGCAGAACATTTCGGCACGTTGCCGGTCAAAAACTGGACTTCCTTGTTAGGGTTTACGTATGTTCATCCGATTAAAGAAAAGCCTGCTGGCTTCCCTGATGGTGACACTGTTGGCGGGTAGCGTACTTCCGGCTCGCGCCGATATCAGCGATAACCTACCGGATATCGGTACCACCGCAGGCGGCACACTGTCGATTAATCAGGAACTGGCGATGGGCGATTTTTATGTGCGCCAGCTGCGTGCCAGTGCCCCTATCATCAACGACCCGCTGCTGAATCAATATATCAATCAGTTAGGGCAGCGCCTGGTGACCCACGCCTGGTCGGTAAAAACCCCGTTCCATTTTTACCTGATCCGTAACGATGAAATTAACGCCTTTGCTTTCTTTGGCGGCAACGTTGTCCTGCATTCCGCCCTGTTCCGCTACAGCGATAATGAAAGCCAGCTGGCCTCCGTCATGGCGCATGAAATCTCTCACGTGACTCAGCGTCACCTGGCGCGCGCGATGGAAGAACAGCAGCGTAATGCGCCACTGACCTGGGTGGGCGCGCTGGGGTCCATTCTGCTGGCAATGGCCAGCCCGCAGGCGGGGATGGCGGCATTGAGCGGCACCCTGGCAGGGGCTCAACAGGGCATCATCAGTTTTACCCAGCAAAATGAACAGGAAGCGGACCGTATCGGCATTCAGGTGCTGCAACGCGCCGGTTTTGACCCGGAAGCGATGCCCAACTTCTTGCAGAAGCTGGCGGACGGCTCCCGCTTTGCGTCAAAACCACCGGAAATGTTGCTGACGCACCCACTGCCTGACAGTCGCCTGGCCGATGCGCGTAACCGCGCCAATCAGATGAAACCGGTGGTGGTACAGTCCTCGCAGGATTACTACATGGCCAAAGTCAGGGCGCTGGGGATGTTCTCAACCGGACAGAACCAGTTGGGCACCGATCTGCTGACGACCCTGGCGCACGGTAACAGCCGTGAACAGTCTGCCGCGCTGTACGGTAAAGCAGTGTTGCTGCTGGGGGAAAGTAAGTTTACGGAGGCGCGTACCCTCATTGCGCCCCTGCTGGCGAAGCAACCGGACAACCTGTGGTACCTCGATATCATGACCGACATCGATATCGGGCTGAAGCAGCCTCAACAGGCGATTAACCGCCTGCTGGCGGTTAAATCGGTGAACAGCAATCCGGTATTGCAGATTAACCTGGCCAACGCCTATGTAGAGGCCAAACAACCGGCCAATGCCAGCAAAGTGCTCTACCGCTACACCTGGGCGAACAAGGACGACCCCAACGGCTGGGACTTGCTGGCTCAGGCCTCGGCGGCTCAGGGGCTGACGGATGAAGAAGAGGCGGCGCGAGCTGAAGGCCTGGCGTTAAGCGGCCAGCTCGACCAGGCCATCCGCAGCCTGAGCAGCGCCAGTGCAGCCGTGAAACTGGGCAGCCTGAAGCAGGCGCGTTATGACGCACGCATCGACCAGCTGCGCCATTTGCAGGAACGTTTCCGTCAGTACCAGAAATCATAACAAATCCTGAGGATAACCATGTCAGAGGTACAGATTTACCACAACCCGCGCTGCTCCAAGAGCCGCGAAACGCTCGCGCTGCTGACAGGCCAGGGAATAACGCCTGAGGTCATCCTTTATCTGGAGACCCCACCCGATGTCGCTACGCTGAAAACGCTGTTGCAGCAGTTGGGATTCACCAGCGCGCGTCAGTTGATGCGGACTAAAGAAGCGCAGTATAAAGCTGCCGGTCTGGACGATTTAACGTTAACGGAAGCGCAGTTGCTGGCCGCACTGGTCGCTGAGCCGAAGCTGATTGAACGCCCGATTGTTACCAATGGAGGTAAAGCACGCATCGGCAGACCACCGGAACAGGTGCTGGAGATTCTTTAAAGGGAAAGCCTGGCGCAGAGGGACTACAGCGCCAGTGTCTCTTTCACGAAGGGGATAGTCAGTTTGCGCTGGGCGCTGATGGAGGCCTGATCGAGCTGATCCAGCGTCACAAACAACGTACGCATTTCACGATCGAGCCGTTTCAGCAGGAAGCGGCCCACATCTTCGGGTAGTTCAAAACCGCGTAATTTTGCACGCAGCTGTAAGGCCTGCAATTTATCTTCATCGGAAAGCGGTTGCAGCTTATAGATCTGCCCCCAGTCGAGACGTGAGGCCAGATCCGCCAGCTTCAGGTTGAGCTGACGCGGTGGGCGATCTCCGGTGATCAGCAGTCGCGTTTTACCGGTTTCCAGAATGCGATTATACAGATCGAAGATCGCCATTTCCCAGGGTTCATCCCCGGCAATGCACTCGATATTGTCGATGCAGATCAGCGCGAGCTGCTCCATGCCATCGAGCACTTCAGGCACAAACCAGGTGCGTTTATCGAGAGGAACATAGCCCACCGCTTCACCTTTAGCCGACAGTTCGGCACAGGCGGCATGCAACAGGTGGCTGCGTCCTCCGCCCTCGCGGGACCAGAAGTAGAAGTAACTCCCGTGTTGCTGATGCAGTGCGCCCTGAAGCGCAGCCAGCAGCGACGGATTTTCCCCCGGCCAGAAGCTGGCAAAGGTTTCATCGTCGGGCAGGTAAAGTGGCAGTGAGAGCTGTGCCGGCGTGTTCAGATTCACCTCAGGGTTTGAGCAGGCAGAAAACGGGAAAATTCTACCACAAGTCGTTCAGGATCATGAAACGCTAAGGTCGGGAGATGCAATGAGGCAGGGGCAGCCAGAGCTGCCCCTGCGATTTACTGTGCGTCGCGACGTTCGTCCTGCACCTCAATCACCTCTTCTTCCTTGCTCAACAGACTGATCGCTTTGAATATCAGGCTGAGCGTCACACCCACCACGGTGGCAAGTGCCATGCCTTTCAGCTCAGCGGCACCAATGTGTACTTTCGCCCCACTGACGCCGATGATCAGGATCACGGAGGTCAGGATCAGGTTCTGCGCTTTGTTGTAATCCACTTTCGATTCAATTAGTACGCGAATACCCGATGCCGCAATCACACCGTACAGCAACAGCGATACGCCGCCCATCACCGGGACCGGCACGGCCTGGATTGCCGCAGCCAGCTTACCCACGCAGGAGAGCATGATGGCCAGAATCGCTGCGCCGCCAATCACCCAGGTGCTGTACACGCGGGTAATCGCCATCACGCCGATATTTTCGCCGTAAGTGGTATTGGGCGTTGAGCCAAAGAAGCCGGAGAAAATGGTCGAGATACCATTGGCAAACATTGAACGATGCAGACCCGGGTCTTTCAGCAGGTCTTTCTTCACAATATTCGCCGTTACCACCAGGTGGCCGATATGTTCGGCAATCACCACCAGTGCCGCAGGCAGAATCGTGAAAATGGCATACCACTCAAACCGCGGGGTGTAGAAGGTTGGCAGGGCAAACCAGTGGGCTTTCGCCACCGGCGTCCAGTCGACAATGCCCATGCCATAGGACAGTGCGTAGCCCACCAGAACACCGATCAGAATCGGGATAATTGCCAGGAAACCACGGAACAGCACGGAGCCAAACACCGTTACGCCCAGGGTGACCATCGAGATAATGATGGTTTTGCTGTCAGCCATGCTGCCATCGGCAGGTAACAGACCGGACATATTCGCCGCCACGCCCGCCAGTTCCAGGCCAATCACCGCCACAATCGCGCCCATCGCCGCTGGCGGAAACATCACATCCAGCCAGCCCGTACCGGCTTTTTTGACGATCAGCGCCACCAGGCAGAACAGCACACCACACATGATGAACCCGCCCAGCGCCACTTCATAGCCCAGCGGTAACAGCAGCAGTACAGGGGAGATAAAGGCAAAGCTGGAGCCCAGATAAGCCGGGATTTTACCTTTACAGATAAACAGGTACAGCAGCGTGCCGATGCCGTTGAACAGCAGCACCGTAGCCGGGTTGATATGAAACAGGATGGGTACCAGGACCGTCGCGCCAAACATGGCGAACAGATGCTGGAAGCTGAGTGGAATGGTTTGCAGCAGCGGTGGCCGCTCGTGTACGCCAATTGCGCGACGCGTCATGATGTTATTACCCCTTGAGTTTGCTTTTGCTATAAAAAAACCGACTCTCTGGTCGGTTTGATGCTTATCGGGGCGGGGGGGGCCCCCCCCCACGGAGTTT
>NZ_JBBGZS010000023.1:1799503-1963074 GCF_037479175.1 Erwinia sp. MYb375
GTTTCGGGGGGCGGCCCCCCCCCCCCCCTACGGATTATTCGCGGATTCGACGCTTGCCGGGCCGGGCATGCCCCCCCTACGGATTATTCGCGGATTCGGCGCTTGCCGGGCCGGGCATGCCCCCCCTACGGATTATTCGCGGATTCGGCGCTTGCCGGGCCGGGCATGCCCCCCCTACGGATTATTCGCGGATTCGGCGCTTGCCGGGCCGGGCATGCCCGGCCCCTACGGGTTTCGTGGGGGCGCGGCCCGCCCCCCCCGCAGCCGGCTTATTTTGTACCGAAGATCTTATCGCCTGCATCGCCGAGGCCAGGGATAATATACCCCTTCTCGTTCAGTCCCTGATCGACTGAGGCAGTGTACAGCTCAACATCCGGGTGCGCTTTTTCCAGCGCAGCAATACCTTCCGGGGCAGCGACCAGCACCAGCACTTTAATGCTGTTACAGCCCGCTTTTTTCAGCAGGTCGATTGTAGCAATCATCGAACCACCGGTTGCCAGCATCGGGTCAACGACCAGTGCCAGGCGCTCTTCGATGTTGGACACCAGCTTCTGGAAATAGGGTACCGGCTCCAGCGTTTCTTCGTCGCGGTACACGCCAACGACACTGATACGTGCGCTTGGCACATGTTCCAGCACGCCTTCCATCATGCCGAGACCGGCACGCAGAATAGGGACAACGGTAATTTTTTTACCTTTGATCTGTTCGATTTCAACCGGACCGTTCCAACCTTCAATGGTCACGGTTTCGGTTTCCAAATCGGCAGTGGCTTCATAAGTCAGCAGACTTCCCACTTCTGATGCGAGTTCACGGAAACGTTTGGTGCTTACATCATGTTCCCGCATCAGACCCAGTTTATGTTTGACCAGCGGGTGTTTGACTTCCACGATCTTCATTGTTGTACTCCCGGAGTGTTAAGCTGCAAAAAAAATCGCGAGATTATAGCGCCATTTATCCCCTGCGCCATATGACTTAGTGCAATACTTTGCACATCTCCTGCAACCCCTCTAAGAATTAGCTAAAATCCAGCTATCCGCAATGCGCAATAAGATGGCACTCGCAAACGTTTGCCTGCGCTGCTAGAATTGCCGCGCTTAAACTTACCACCACACCAACCGCAAACCGCGTGGGGATTTCGCAGTGACCGACAAAACCTCTCTCAGCTATAAAGACGCCGGCGTAGATATTGATGCTGGCAATGCTTTAGTCGACCGTATCAAAGGCGTAGTGAAAAAGACTCGTCGCCCAGAAGTGATGGGTGGACTGGGCGGTTTCGGTGCCCTTTGTGCACTGCCGCAAAAATACCGTGAACCTATCCTGGTTTCCGGCACTGACGGCGTCGGCACCAAGCTGCGTCTGGCGATGGACCTTAAACGCCACGACACCATCGGTATCGATCTGGTCGCGATGTGCGTTAACGATCTGGTGGTACAGGGCGCAGAGCCTCTGTTCTTCCTGGATTATTATGCTACTGGCAAGCTGGACGTTGACACGGCAGCCAGTGTGATCACCGGCATCGCTGAAGGCTGTTCACAGTCTGGCTGTGCGCTGGTCGGCGGCGAAACCGCTGAAATGCCAGGTATGTACCACGGTGAAGATTACGACGTGGCAGGCTTCTGTGTCGGCGTGGTTGAGAAATCCGAAATTATCGACGGCAGCAAAGTGGCCGATGGCGACGTTCTGATCGCCCTGGGTTCAAGCGGCCCTCACTCCAACGGCTACTCGCTGGTGCGCAAAATTCTGGAAGTCAGCAAAACTGACCCGGAAACCACCCAGCTTGAAGGCAAAACGCTGTCTGACCATCTGCTGGCGCCAACCCGCATCTACGTGAAAAACATCCTCAGCCTGATCGAGCAGGTGGATGTCCATGCGATCGCCCACCTGACTGGCGGCGGCTTCTGGGAAAATATTCCGCGCGTACTGCCGGATAACACTCAGGCTGTTCTGGACGAGTCAAGCTGGGAATGGCCAGCCGTCTTTGGCTGGATGCAGCAGGCTGGTAACGTCAGCCGCTTTGAGATGTACCGCACCTTTAACTGTGGTGTCGGCATGGTGATTGCCCTGAGTCCGGCAGACGCCGACAAAGCGGTACAGCTGATGACTGATGCAGGCGAAAAAGCCTGGAAAATCGGTGTCATCAAAGCCTCCGATTCTGAAGAACGTGTGGTTATTAACGCATGAAACGCATAGTCGTGCTGGTTTCCGGTAATGGAAGCAATTTACAGGCAATCCTGGACGCCTGCCAGCAGGGACGGATTCACGGCAGCGTTGCTGCCGTATTCAGTAACAAAGCAGAGGCTTTTGGTCTGGAACGTGCGCGCGAGGCGAACATTCCTGCTCATGCGCTGGCTGCTGCGCAGTTTGCCGACCGTGAAGCATTCGATCGCCAGCTGATGCTGGAGATTGATGCTTACGCCCCCGATCTGGTGGTGCTGGCCGGTTACATGCGCATCCTCAGCCCGGCATTTGTACAACACTATGCCGGCAGGATGCTGAATATCCACCCTTCGCTGTTACCGAAATACCCGGGGCTGCATACGCATCGCCAGGCCATCGAGAACGGTGACGACGAGCACGGCACCTCGGTGCATTTTGTCACCGAGGAGCTGGATGGCGGTCCGGTGATCCTGCAGGCAAAAGTGCCAGTATACAGCGACGACAGCGAAGCGGATGTTGCCGCGCGTGTTCAGCACCAGGAACATGCGATTTATCCGCTGGTCGTCGGCTGGTTTGTGGATGGCCGACTGGCTATGCGCGACGATGCCGCATGGCTCGACGGTCAGCCGTTGTCCGTCGAAGGACATGCTTTCGACTGATACCCGATGGGCGGAAGGAAATCTCCCGCCGCCCTTCTCTCGCCTCAGCGGTTTTTTTGCCATCTCACGCGCACAGCCCGCGGTTCGTTAGCCATACCGTCCGGTAATATAATCCTCGGTACGACGCTGACGCGGTGCCGTAAACAGATCATCGGTCATGCCAAACTCCACCACACTCCCCTGGTGCATAAACGCCGTATAGTCCGACACGCGTGCCGCCTGCTGCATATTGTGCGTGACCAGAATCAGCGTGAAGTGCTGTTTCAACGATGTCATCAGCTCTTCTATCACCAGCGTTGAGATCGGGTCCAGTGCCGAGGTCGGCTCATCCAGCAGCAGGATTTCAGGCTCAATGGCGATAGCCCTGGCGATCACCAGTCGCTGCTGCTGTCCGCTCGACAGCGTGAGGGCATTTTGCCAGAGGTTATCTTTCACCTCAGCCCACAGCGCCGCAGCACGCAGCGCACGCTCTACCGCTTCATCCAGTACACGTCTGTCACGCACGCCCATCAACCTCAGCCCGTATACCACATTATCGTAAATGGTTTTCGGGAAGGGATTAGGCCGTTGAAACACCATGCCCACGCGGCGACGCAGCGCAGAGAGATCCTGATTATGCCCGAGGATTGACTGCTGTTGCAGGCGGATATCCCCTTCAATGCGGCAGCCATCAATCAGATCGTTCATACGGTTAAAACAGCGTAACAGCGTTGATTTCCCACAACCTGACGGCCCAATCAAGGCCGTAATGCGGTTTTTAGGCACACGCAGGCTGATGTTATTCAGCGCGGCTTTATCGCCATACCACAAAGAGAGGTTATCAATCTCAAGCGCGGTATCGTTGTCATCAAACATCGCAGTCATAACGGAATTCCGTGTTAATGCATCAGCGCACGGTAGCGCTCGCGCAGACGGTGGCGAAGGACCATCGCCATCAGATTTAACCCCAGAATCAACAACACCAACAGCAGCGCCGTGGCAAACACCAGCGGACGATCGGCTTCGGCATTGGGGCTTTGGAACGCCAGATCGTAAATCTGAAAACCCAGGTGCATAAATTTACGATCCAGATGTAAGTAAGGGAACAGTGAGTCTATCGGCAGTTCCGGCACCATTTTCACCACGCCTACCAGCATCAGCGGGGCGGTTTCTCCGGCGGCACGTGCCACCGCCAGGATCAGCCCGGTAAGCATCGCCGGTAATGCCTGCGGCACCACCACGTGCCATAGCATCTCTGCCTTCGTCGCCCCCAGCGCCAGCGCGCCCTGGCGTAATGCACCCGGAATGCGCGACAGCCCCTCTTCAGTGGCGACAATCACCACTGGCAATGTCAGCAACGCCAGGGTCAGTGATGCCCAGAGCAGGCCAGGCGTGCCAAAGGTTGGGTTCGGCAAGGCGCTGGAGAAAAACAGGCGATCGAGGCTGCCCCCCATAAACCAGACGAAGAACCCCAGGCCAAACACGCCATACACAATCGATGGCACCCCAGCCAGGTTGACGACGGCAATACGCACCAGCCGGGTTAACAGATTACGCCCGGCATACTCATGTAACCAGATGGCGGCAATCACCCCCAGTGGCATCACCACCACCGACATCAGCAACACCATCAGTACCGTACCAAAGATTGCCGGGAAGATACCGCCCTCCCCCTGACTTCCGCCACCAGAATCACAGACAAAGTGCCATAACTGGCTGCCAAAATGTCGCCACTTCATGCCGGTGGACATCGCATTGGGCTGCCAGGCAGCAATAATCTGCGCCAGCGAAATCTCATGCTGCACACCGCTGGCATCCCGCAGCAGCACCGCCGTATTGTTGCTTTCCCGCTGAAGCGTTGCGAGTCTGGCCGCCTGGCGGGCGAACTGACGTTGCAGTTCAGCGCGATCGGCCTGATACACCGACTGGGCCTCGGGGTCATAGCGCTGTTCATCACGCAGATGCTGCCGCTGTTGTTCCAGCGACTCCATCTGCGCATTCAATCGCGCCATATTCTTGCGCCGCAGTTTCTCGGCCTCGTCAATCCGCTGGCGAGCCTGCAGTAAACGCTGCTGTAACGTCTTGCCGGGATCCTGGGAGGTTAACAGATGGCTATCTTCACGCAGCCCCTCAAACCAGCCATAGGCATTGCCGCCAGCGCGGCGTTGCAACACGATCGTCTGCGGAGGTGTTTCCCTGGTGAGCACATCGCTGGACAGCACCGTGCGAAAATCAGGCGCATCGAAATCACGGTTACCGGTTTTAATCAGATAACGTGTCACGCTGTCAGGCAGACCCGCAGCATCATACTGGCCGCTGGCGACTAATTGCTGGCGCGATACCGTCTGCTGCTGAGTGACCTCGCCCAACACCTGTACCTGACCTTGCGGGGTGTTCAGCGTGAACAGTTCCAGCGGTTGTGGCCAGAAATAACGCAGCCCCTGCCAGGCCAGCAGGGTAATCAGCAGCAGGAAGGCCAGCAGGCTGACGGCAACAGCGCCGCCGGTGAGCCAGCGCCAGCGGTGATTATTCTTTACCGCGTTCATCCCTGCGCCTCCTGCTGGCTGTAACGCTGCCGCAGTCGCTGACGAACCATCTCGGCAACGGTATTGACCACCAGCGTGAAGATCAGCAGCACCAGCGCCGACAGGAACAGAATACGGTAATGGGTGCTGCCCGCCGCCGCTTCCGGCATTTCTACCGCCACATTGGCCGCGAGTGAACGTAACCCTTCAAACAGCCCACCGTCGGTCACCGGCGTATTACCGGTTGCCATCAGCACAATCATCGTTTCGCCAATCGCGCGGCCAAACCCGATCATCAGGGCGGCGAAGATACCGGATGAGGCACCCGGCAACACCACGCGGGTCAGGGTTTGCCACGGTGTCGCCCCCAGCGCCAGCGATCCCTGCCCCAGTGAGGCCGGAACACTAAAAATAGCATCTTCTGACAGCGTGAAAATCAGGGGAACCAGAGCAAAGCCCATCGCCACCCCCGCCACCAGCAGGTTACGCTGCTGATAGTCTGTGCTGATGCGTTCGGCCAGTCCCTGGCCCCAGAGAGCCTGCTCCGCCAGCGGGATGAGCCACAGGGAACCTATTGCCGTGAGCAACAACAGCGGCAGCAATAACAGGACTTCACGCCCTTCAGCAAACCCACGTTTACGCCAGCGAGGGGGCAGTTTTTGCACCATCCAACCACACAACAAGAGCACCACAGCCAGCAGTAAAGGCAGTAACAGCACCCCGAGCAGTCGATCGGCAATTTTTGGGGCCAGCCACAGCCCGGCAATCAACCCAATCACCACGCTGGGTAACGCGCCCATCATTTCAATGGTGGGTTTCACCCAGCGTCTCAACTGAGGCGTCATAAACCAGGCGGTGTACATGGCGGCCGCCAGTGCCAGCGGCGTCGCAAACAGCATCGCCAGCCCTGCGGCTTTCAGCGTGCCCGCCACCATCGGGATCAGGCTAAATTTACCCTGGTAGTAATCATTGGCCGAGGTGGACTGCCAAACCCAGGCTGGCTCCGGGTAGTTTTCATACCAGACTTTCTGCCACAGATTGCGCCAGCTGAGATCGGGCCACGGGTTAGTCAGACGGTAATACTGCCAGTGCCCGGCACGTTCAACCAGCAAGCCATCGCCCTCCTGGGAGAACTGCGCCAGTTCAATACCCGGCGCCAGCTGTCGGCTGAGGATCGCGCCCTGCTGCTTACTGGCAAACAGCTTCAGCTCACCCTGCGGACTCTGGGTGGCTAAAACACGACGGTGCGGTTCGGTAAAGAGCAGAGGCTGCCACTGCGCCCCCTCAAAATGACGGATAAAACGCAAATGTGGGCCACTGGAGCTTGCAATATCAAACCACTGGGAAATACCCTGCCCGTCGGCAATCAGTAAGGAATTGCCGCCGCTCAGCAACGCGATGTTTTTCGGCGGCTCGGCCAGCATCAGAGAATCACGCAACTGGGGCTCACCGTTACCGAGTCGCCAGACGCGCAGCTGGGCGCCAGAAAGGGTAAATAACAGGCTGCCATCGGGCGATAACAGCAACTGGTCAACGTCACTCACATTCAGCCGATAGTTTTGCGCAGGCTGCTGAGCATCGAGTTGCCATAGCGTAATATGATCGGCGGTCGCCAGTGCAATCTGCCAGCGGTTTTCTGCGGTTTGCGCCAGACTGAACTGACGCACATGATCTTCCCCGTTGGAAAGCGGGACATCACCCAGCGGGAATGTCCAGCGGGGTTCCTCGCCGGGTGGAAAATCGGGTTTAACTAACACCATTGAGCCGCTATCTGACAACAGCAGCACACTGCTATGATCGGCACTGTTCGCGGCCCGGATAGTGCCGCGCAACAGCGTTACTGCAGAGGAAGGCGGTTGAGCACTGAGCGGCACAAAGCGCCCGCTGCCCTGGCGATCAATGCGCCAGCCCCACTGCTGCTGTCTGTCCATTCCCATGGCAACCGCAGGACTGCTCTGCCACAGCTTAATGTTGTTATCTGCCTGCATCCCAGGGCTGATAAAGAGCGGCACCACCACCCAAATCAGCCAGAAGAACAGCAGTGTCATCACCAGCAGGATCGCCACCCCACACGCCGTTACCACACGTCGCGTCAGCCGATCAATCCTGCGGCGGCGCCCGGCGTTGTCGTGAACAGGGATTGGGCGATCAGTCATATCTGCGTGGTTTTCCATTGTGCTTCGAAGCCGCTATGTTGCCCGTATGTGATTCATAAGACAATCAACATTCATCGGGCATTGGACAATGCTGCCATACTCTCGCCATAATGTTTCAGAACAATGGATACCTTCATCCTGAATCAGCCGAACGGAGTAAAAATGGGTCAGGAAAAGCTGTATATAGAGAAAGAGTTAAGTTGGCTATCCTTTAATGAACGCGTTTTACAAGAAGCGGCAGACAAAACCAACCCGCTGATTGAACGTATGCGCTTTCTTGGTATCTATTCCAATAATCTGGAAGAGTTCTATAAAGTTCGTTTTGCCGATCTCAAACGTCGCATTCTGATTGGAGAGGAGCAGGGTTCTCCCAGCACACCACGCCATTTAATAAAAAAAATTCAGGCCCGGGTGCTGAAAGCCGACCAGGAGTTCGACAGCCTGTATAACGACCTGCTGCTGGAAATGGCGCGTAATCAGATCTTCCTGATCAACGAACGCCAGCTCTCCCCCAATCAGCAGAGTTGGCTGCGCCACTATTTTAAACACCACCTGCGCCAGCACATCACGCCGATCTTGATCAATCATGACACCGATCTGATCGAGTTCCTGAAAGACGATTACACCTACCTGGCCGTAGAGATTATTCGTGGTGAAGACATTCGCTACGCGCTGCTGGAAATCCCGTCAGATAAAGTTCCGCGTTTCGTCAATCTGCCGCCGGAAACCCCGCGCCGCAGAAAACCAATGATCCTGCTGGATAATATTCTACGCTATTGCCTGGGTGACATTTTCCGTGGCTTCTTCGACTACGATGCGCTGAATGCCTACTCAATGAAAATGACCCGTGACGCCGAGTACGATCTGGTCACCGAAATGGAATCGAGCCTGCTGGAGCTGATGTCTTCAAGCCTGAAACAGCGCCTGAATGCCGAGCCGGTACGGTTTGTTTATCAGCGCGATATGCCTGATGCCATGGTTGAACTGCTGCGTAAAAAGCTGAACATTTCCAATTACGATTCTATTGTGCCCGGCGGTCGTTACCATAACTTCAAAGACTTCATCAGCTTCCCGAACGTGGGCAAAGCGAATCTGGTCAACAAGCCCCTGCCGCAGCTGCGCCATATCTGGTTTGATCGCTTCCGCAACGGTTTTGATGCGATCCGCAACCGTGACGTGCTGCTCTATTATCCGTATCACACCTTCGAGCATGTGCTTGAACTGCTGCGCCAGGCGTCATTTGACCCGGCGGTACTGGCAATAAAAATCAATATTTACCGCGTGGCGAAAAATTCACGCATCATCGATGCGATGATCCATGCCGCCTATAACGGTAAGAAGGTCACCGTGGTCGTCGAGTTGCAGGCGCGTTTCGATGAAGAAGCCAATATTCACTGGGCGAAACGCCTGACGGAAGCCGGTGTGCATGTGATTTTCTCCGCTCCCGGACTGAAGATTCACGCCAAGCTGTTCCTGATTTCGCGCCGTGAAAACGGAGAGATTGCCCGCTATGCGCACATCGGCACCGGTAACTTTAACGAGAAAACCGCGCGTATCTACACCGACTACTCGTTGCTGACCGCCGATGCGCGTATCACTAACGAAGTGCGCCGGGTGTTTAACTTTATCGAAAACCCGTATCGCCCGGTCAGCTTTGAGCACCTGATGGTGTCACCGCAGAACTCGCGCAAAATGCTGTACCAACTGATTGATGCCGAAATTGCCAATGCGCAAAAGGGAATTTCGGCGGGTATCACGCTGAAGATCAATAACCTGGTGGATAAGGGGCTGGTCGATCGGCTGTATACCGCCTCCAGCGTTGGCGTTAAGGTTAATCTGCTGGTGCGCGGCATGTGCTCCCTGATCCCCAATCTGGAAGGGATCAGCGATAATATTCGTGTGATCAGTATTGTTGACCGTTATCTGGAGCATGACAGGGTCTATATTTTTGATAACGGCGGCGATAAAAAGGTCTTCCTCTCCTCCGCAGACTGGATGACACGTAACATCGATTATCGTATCGAAGTGGCTGTCTCCATACTTGACCCTATTCTTAAACAGCGTGTACTGGATATTATTGCCATCCTGTTAAGTGATACGCTGAAGGCACGTTACGTCGATAAAGAGTTAAGCAACCGATATGTTCCGCGCGGTAACCGCCGCAAGGTTCGGGCCCAGCTGGCAATTTACGATTACATTAAATCTCTCGAGCAACCTGATTAATCACTATGCCAATTTCCCATAAAAGTACGCCCAAACCGCAGGAATTTGCTGCCATTGACCTGGGTTCGAACAGTTTTCACATGGTGATTGCCCGCGTAGTTGACGGGGCGATGCAGGTGCTCGGACGCCTGAAACAGCGCGTGCATCTGGCTGACGGGCTGGACAGTAATAACGTTCTGAGCGAAGAGGCTATTCAGCGTGGTTTAGGCTGTCTGGCGCTGTTTGCCGAACGTTTACAGGGTTTCAGCCCGGCCAACGTCACGATTGTCGGGACGCATACCCTGCGCCAGGCGATTAACGCGGAAGATTTTCTCCAGCGTGCAGCCGATGTGATCCCCTATCCGATTGAAGTGATTTCTGGCCATGAAGAAGCCCGTTTGATCTTTATGGGTGTTGAACATACCCAGCCGGAAAAAGGCCGTAAGCTGGTGATCGACATCGGAGGCGGATCCACCGAGCTCGTTATTGGTGAAGACTTTGAACCCAAGCTGGTCGAAAGCCGCCGCATGGGCTGTGTGAGCTTTGCCAATATGTACTTCCCTGGCGGTGTCATCAGCAAAGAGAACTTTAACCGCGCCCGGCTGGCGGCAGTGCAAAAACTGGAAACCCTGGCGTGGCAGTACCGCCTGATGGGCTGGCAGTTTGCGCTGGGTGCTTCTGGCACGATTAAAGCCGCCTGTGAAGTGCTGCTGGCCATGGGGGAGAAAGAAAAGCTGATCACCCCGGAGCGCCTTGAGTTGCTGTACAACGAGGTCATCAAGCACAAGTCGTTTGATGCACTCAGCCTGCCTGGCCTCTCTGACGAGCGTAAAGGGGTGTTTGTTCCTGGCATTGCCATTCTTTGTGGCGTGTTCGATGCCCTTGCGATCCGTGAACTGCGCCTGTCAGACGGCGCACTGCGTGAAGGCGTGCTGTATGAAATGGAAGGCCGCTTCCGTCATCAGGATATTCGCAGCCGCACTGCCCAGAGCCTGGCGAACCATTATGCTATCGACAGCGATCAGGCGCGCAGGGTACTGGAAACGACGGAGTTACTTTACGAGCAGTGGCGCGCACAGAATACCCGGCAGGCAAACCCGCAGCTTGCCGCTCTGTTGAAGTGGGCGGCGATGCTGCATGAGGTGGGGCTGACGATCAACCACAGCGGTATGCAGCGACATTCCGCTTATATCCTGCAAAATACCAATCTGCCGGGGTTTAATCAGGATCAACAAACGCTGTTGGCCACGCTGGTACGCTACCACCGTAAAGGCGTGAAGGTAGAAGATATGCCGCGCCTTACGCTGTTTAAACGTAAGCAGTTCCTGCCGCTGGTATTCCTGTTGCGTTTAGGGACATTGCTAAACAATCAGCGCCAGGCGACGACTAAACCGAGCGGTCTTCAACTGCATACCGATGATGGCAACTGGACCCTGACCTTCCCGGCGGGCTACTTCAGCCAGAACAACCTGGTTCAGCTAGATTTAGAACGTGAGCAGACCTACTGGAAAGATGTCACTGGCTGGCAACTGACCATTCAGGAAGAAAGCTAAGCATTATCGGTAAACGGCCACTCATGCGCTTATTATCGCGCAGAGTGGCCTTATTTTTGGTCAGCCACCGGCATGACCCACTGAAAAATGATGAACTGACAATCATGACTCAACACCCGGAAAGAGATTTCAGCAAGCAATACGGGCTTACCGCCCCCCATTCTGAAGTGGTGGAAGCCTCACGTTATTTTGACGGCGGTAAAGCGCTGGATGTCGGCTGCGGCAGTGGACGAAATACGCTGTATCTGAACAGCAAAGGCTTTGATGTGACGGCATGGGACAAAAACCCGGCCAGCCTGGCACGGCTTGACCAGATTATCTCCGCAGAAAACCTGAGCGGTATTCATACCGCCGAGCAGGACCTCAACCAGCTGCGCTTTAACGGGGCTTATGACCTGGTGCTGTCAACGGTAGTGATGATGTTCCTGCAGCCCGAAACCGTCCCACAGCTGATTGCGGATATGCAAGCCAGCACGGTGCGGGACGGTTATAACCTGATCGTCGCCGCCATGGACACCACCGACTATCCTTGCAACCAGGGCTTTCCGTTCGCCTTTAAATCAGGTGAACTGAGCCACTATTACCGTAACTGGCATATTGTTAAATACAATGAAGATGTCGGCCAACTGCACCGAATCGATGAAAATGGCCAACGTATTTCCCTGCGTTTTGCCACGTTGCTGGCGCAGAAGTCGATGGTTAAAGTCTGACAGACAGACTGGCCGCTGTCTGTGCAGAGGCCAGATCATATAACGGTATCGGCGGACCCACGATAGCCCCCTGCAAGTAATCCACGCCCAGCTTACGCAGTGCTTCGGCTGTTTCGTGGGTATCAACGCACTCGGCCACCACCAGCATCCGTTTCAGCCGTGCGACGGCGCAAATCGATTGTATAATCTGATAATCAAGACTGTTATCCAGCATATTGTTCACAAAGCTGCCATCGATTTTCAGTATATCGGCCTGTATCAGTTTCAGGCGCGAATAGCTGGAATAACCTTTCCCAAAATCGTCAATCGCTACCCGGCAGCCAAGCTGGCGCAGTTGAGCAATGGAACGATTTCCCCAGCTGTGATCGCTGAGAATCGGTGACTCTTCCACTTCAACAATTAACTGCCATGGCTCGATGTCATTCGCTTTAAGACGAGAGGCAATGTCTTCCACAAACTGTGGACGACATAACGTTGCAGCAAAGAAATTGACCGCAAGGCGAATCCCGGGCACATGTTCCCGGTGGCGATGGATAAATGCCAGTGCCTGGTCAAGCATCATGCTGTCCACTTCCCACGTCAGACCGAACTCACGTACCACAGACAGAAAATGCCAGGGTTTAATGTGTTCACCCTGTGCATTGACCATGAACAGCAGGATTTCATAGTAATCGTCGCCGCGGATACCCTTTATCCTCTGAGCCATCAGATGGAATCCACCGCTCTGCAATGCCTGCTGGACCGTGTGCAGCATCACCAGTTTTTCCGTAATTTGCCGTTGTACCGGCGCATTTTGTGCCTGCTGCATATTTTCTGCGTGACCGCTGCGCAATGACATCTGTGCCATGGCGCTCATCTCACCCAGAAGTTCATACAGATGAAGGACTGGCGGAACAACCGAGCAGTAGCTGATCCCGACATCAGGATGAATAGGCAGGCCACCCCAACTCAAATGATAATCCTTCAGGCGGGCTTCAATCCCTTCGATCCGTGACTGATGCCCTGCATTCTCAAGACGCAATACCAGATCGAAACCCGGAAGTTGATAAACATCCTCTCCGGGAAGCAGGCTGGGCTGGAGATGTACAGCAAGGCTGCGCTTATACTGGATACGCAGTTGCAGACCATAGGTCCGGCTCAGTCGATCCAGATCGGGAATACACAAAAAACAGAGCACCGAGCTGGAACTGACTGTCAGATCCTTACTGAGCGCACGCAAGTTCGGCAAACCGATAACCGGATCGGTGAGCGCCATTTCTCGGGCTTTAGCCAGCAGTCGACGCTGCCGGGTACTGATGGCTGACATCAGTAAGATCGTTAAGCTGAAAACCAGGAGGTTAGCAGAAACAACCGCAAGGTCTTGTGGTTGCACCGACGTATTCATAAATCGATCGTGATACTGGTACAGCACCACCAGCAATATTCCCCAACTGAGGGAAGTAAAAAGATAACCAAAACGCAGGGCGGCCCACAGCATCAGCGGCAATAAAAAAGGCACCCCGTACTCAGTGGTCAGCAAATTTTCCGGGCTGGATCGGAGCTGTGTCAGCATCATGAGTGACGTCATCAGCATCACCAGCCATATCAACCACTCATGGCGCGTTACCGAAGGGGAACATTGCCGTTTACAGCGATCGATAAAAATGAATAAAAACCGGGGCGTGCGCAAAATGCGAATCAAAAAATAGAACAACTGCACCAGGGCAAGCGAGGCCAGCAGTGTCGATTGATAGTTAAGCAGGGTATGCACTGAAAAAGGCTCAGGGGCAAAAACAGAATCATTTTTCGGTAAAACACCCAACGGCATCATCAACTGATTCAGCAAGATAAACACCGTCGGTATAGCAAGAGCCAGCCAAAAAAGACGCACTCTGGCCAGATGCAGTTCACCGAAACTGACACCCCAGCGCACCTTCTCTTGACTGCGATATCCCCACCAGCAGAACGTCAAAGTGACAAGGAAAATAGCGATGATCAGCACTGCCTGCATGCTGGTGTAACGGAAAAAATAGTGGAAACATAACGCGATGAAGATGCCGGGCAGTGCGGCCCAGTCAAAAACCATTAACAAGGCAATCATCATCGCCAGAGGCAGATAGATAAGATAAACATAGCCACCAGGGATCCAGAGCCTGACGGATAGTGAGGACGACAAGGGCATCAGCAACAGTGCCAGTATCAGGGGGAATCCCCACCAGCGGTTGATAAAACGCTTCAGAAGAGCCGCTTTTTTCATTGAGTCAGGATATTTATTTAGTGAGGTTTTTACGGTTTTATTCAAAAATGTCAGCCATTGTAGTACTGATGAACGAAAATACCTTATGAAATGTTGCGATATTGTAGGAGCAACAGCCCATGTTAAATTGATTCAAATCAATTTAATGACAATTAATGCGCCCGTAAAAGCACTGTATTTATCCGTATGTTAACTAAATGAATCTATTCGCCGTATCCACGTTGTCATCGCGGTCACCTTCTCCCATTGACCTCCGTAGCCCGCTGTGCGTAAATTACTCATCGCCCTTTTGGGTTAATAACAGGAAATTTTGCGTGAATAGCGCTATGTCATTCAGAAAACGTCAGAAAACCGGACGCATGACCCGGGTCATTTTGCTGGTTAGTTTTATTATTCTATTAGGACGACTGATCTATGTCGTTCCCGGTGCTATCGAACATCACCAGCAAAAAAAGAACGCTCCTGCGATCCCCACAACCGTCGTAAACGATAAGTAGCCACAACCCGGTGGCGATGATAAGCAGACGCTTTTCGGAGCTTTTGCAGATTAGTTATGTCTGAAATCCGCTAAACTATAACCTCATTTCGTCTTCTTCTTTGTTAGCCAGACAAAAGGATGTTGTATGTCTGTAGCACCTTCTCATGTTCAGCAGCTGGCCGAAATCCGTAGCCGTATTCTTAATCTCCTGCTGAATGATAGCGATCTTGTTGACACGTTACATGAACGCCCGCTGCGTGAATCTCCCGCCGAAGCCGAAGCGCATCGTGAACAGGTTGATGAGATTAAACGCACCCTTCCCCTGCTGCATGCTGCCGACATTGCTGACCTGCTGGAAGCGCTGCCGGAAGATGAACGTCTGGCACTGTGGCGACTGATTGGCAATGACCGCCGTGGTCAGGTACTGGTTGAGGCCTCAGAAAACGTCTGGGAAAGCCTGATTGAGGAGATGAGCGATCGCGATCTGCTGCGCGCTATCGCACCGCTGGATATTGATGAACAGGCCTATCTTGCCAAATATCTGTCGCGCGACTTAACTGGCCGCCTGCTGACCTCGCTTGATCCGGAACTGCGTTCACGCGTACTGGACGTGATGCATTTCGACCGCGACCGCGTTGGTCGCATTATGGACTTCAAGCTGGTCACCGTGCGGGCCGATGTCACTCTGGCTACCGTGCAACGTTTCCTGCGCCGGAAAAAGTCCATTCCCGATGGCACCGATAAACTGTTTATCACCGATAAAAATAACCGCCTGCTTGGCGAACTGCCGTTAACGGAAATTCTGCTGAATACGCCGGACAAAAGGGTGCATGAGGTGATGAACGATCGCCCGACCACTTTTCTGATCGATGATAAAGCCGAAGATGCGGCCGGTTCCTTCGAACGTTATAACCTGATTTCTGCTGCCGTTATTGATGCCAAAGGCAAACTGATGGGTCGCGTCACCATTGAGGATGTGATCGACCTGGTCAACGATGAGAACGACAGTAACATTCGTAAAATGGGGGGGGTGAATCCGGAAGAGGATGTCTTCGCCCCGGTAAGAAAATCAGTCCGTACTCGCTGGGCCTGGCTGGCGATCAATCTGTGCACTGCGTTTGTCGCGTCACGCGTTATTGGCTTGTTTGAGCACACCATTTCACAACTGGTGGCACTGGCCGCACTGATGCCCATTGTCGCCGGGATTGGTGGCAACACCGGAAATCAGACCATCACCATGATTGTGCGCGCACTGGCGCTTCACCAGGTGGAACCGGGGAACTTTACGTTCCTTATTGGCCGTGAGCTGGGCGTGGCGCTGATTAACGGCCTGTTCTGGGGCGGTATTATGGGGGGGGTGACCTGGGCGATGTACGGCAACCCGGCGCTGGGGGGGGTGATGATGCTGGCGATGTTGCTTAATCTACTGCTGGCCGCTCTGATGGGCGTCCTGATCCCGTTACTGATGATCAAAATGAAACGCGATCCGGCGGTCGGTTCCAGCGTGCTGATCACCGCGCTGACAGATACCGGCGGCTTCTTTATCTTCCTCGGGCTGGCGACGCTGTTCCTGTTGCACTGATGAATAAGACATTACGTATTTTGTTATAAAATGATAATTAATGGTTAACATTGTGATTCGTCACGCAGAAAATTTCCCATCCAACGCCTAATCTAACAAAAAATAACAACCCTTCTCGTCAATTCACCTTTCCGGGTCACAGGCACTCCCTGTGCCCCGGGAACAGGATGACTATTGCCTGAATAAAGGACATCTTCTACTCTACCCGACAAAGGAAGCCAAATGAATTCAACGACATCGGTTCTCTCCCCACCCTCTGCGATCAGCGATTTGGAAGAGAATGCCTGGAAACGCGCCGTCTGGCGTATCCTGCCGATTTTGACCGTCAGTTACATTTTTGCCTATCTCGACAGAATCAACGTCGGCATTGCCAAACTTCAAATGTCCAGCGATCTGGCCTTTTCCGAAACGGTTTACGGTCTCGGTGCCGGGATTTTCTTTATTGGCTTCTTCTTTTTCCAGGTGCCAAGCAATATGGCGCTGCACCGCTTTGGTGCCCGCCGCCTGCTGGCCGCACTGCTCGCCTCCTGGGCAGTGATTGCACCGCTTACCGCGCTGGTGTCGACACCCTTTCAGTTTTACGCCGTGCGTTTCCTGCTTGGCCTGACAGAATCCGGTTTTTATCCCGGGGTGATCCTTTATCTTTCGCTGTGGTTCCCCTCCTACCGGCGGGGGAAAATGTTTGCCCTGTTTGCAGCAGCCGTTCCTTTGTCAGGACTGCTTGGCGGGCCACTTTCTGGCTGGATTATGGACTATTTCCATAATGCCCACGGGATGGCAGGCTGGAAATGGCTGTTTATCATTCAGGGAACGCCTTCTCTGCTGATCGGCATACTGGTGTTCTTTTTACTCCCCGACCGCATCGAAAATGCAAACTGGCTGAGTGCGGAAGAAAAGACCCTGCTGAACACCCGCCTGAAAGAAGATGCAGTGCAAGATTCCCCTGCTGCGCAAGCGACACTGGGCAGCATATTGCGTAACGGCAAGCTGTGGTTGCTGACGTTTATCTACTTCTGCCTGATTGCCGGTTTTTATACCGTCAGCTTTTGGTTGCCGACGCTGGTACGCAATGCCGGGGTCGAGGATGTCTTCACCGTCGGCCTGCTGACGACCATCCCTTATGCCGCGGCGATTATCACCATGATTGTGGCTTCACGCAGTGCAGACCGCCACCGCGAACGCCGCTGGCACCTCGCCGTCATTGCCGTAATCAGCGGAGTGGGCATGGTGATTTCCGCTCTCTACAGCGACAACCTGTGGATCGCCATGTTCGGCCTGACATTGGGGGCGGCAGGTGGACTGAGCACTCTGCCACTGTTCTGGAGCCTGCCGACAGCCTTCCTGGGAGGCACGATGGCAGCCGTAGGTATCGCACTGATTAACTCCTTCGGTAACCTTGCCGGCTTTGTTGCGCCTTATCTGATGGGAATACTGACCGACCTCACACACTCCACCCTGACCGGCATGATGATCATCTCCTGCACCCTGTTCGTGGGCGCTGCGGCCATCTTTTTGATCCCCGGTCGCATCGTCAACCGCTAACGTAAATGAGGCATATTATGAATATCGTTGTTACCGGCGCAGCCGGATTCCTGGGAAAAAAACTGGTTCAGGCACTGCTGGAAAAAGGTTCACTGCACGATGCAAACGGACAGCCGCAGCCCATTAAACAGATTACGGCCATTGATATTGCGCCCCTCAGCGGTGTTGATGATCCCCGTCTGATCGTACGCTGTGGGGATATCAGCAGCCCTACCGAACTGGAAACGCTGATTGACGCGCAAACAGACAGTGTTTTTCATCTGGCGGCGATCGTTTCAGGTCAGGCCGAACAGGATTTCGATCTGGGGATGAAAATCAACGTCGACGCTGCCCGCCAGATTATGGAGCGACTGCGTGCCTTACCGCAGTGCGTACGGCTGGTCACCACCAGCTCCGTCGCTGTATTTGGCGGCAAGCTCCCCGAGAAAGTCCCTGACGACCAGGTCTGGATGCCGCAAAGTTCCTATGGCACGCAAAAAGCCATGAACGACCTGTTGCTGTCCGACTACAGCCGTAAGGGCTTCCTCGATGGGCGCAGCCTGCGTATGCCCACTATCGTTGTGCGTCCGGGCAAACCTAATGCGGCGGCTTCGAGTTTTGCCAGCGGCATTATCCGCGAGCCGCTGAACGGTGAAAATGCCAACTGCCCGGTCAGCCTGGCCACACGTCTGTGGCTAATGTCCCCGGCCAGAGCCGTGCAGGCGCTGATCCTCGGGCACGAACTGAACGGTGAGGATTTGGATCAGGGCCGCGTCATTAATCTGTGCGGCCTGTCGGTGACGGTAGAAGAGATGCTGGCTTCACTCAGGCGTATCAGCGGTGATGGGGTCTTATCACGAATCAGCCATCAGCCCGACCCGGCGATCGTTAAGATCGTCAACTCCTGGCCCGGCGACTTCCAGGCGAGCTATGCGCGCCAGCTGGGTTTCCAGGCTAACGCCTCATTTGATGAAATGGTCAGAGAGTATCTGGCTGAGAGCGATGCCGCTGAATCTCTTTGCTGAGATTGAGGTTTAGCGCAGCGGTAGCCGCTTCCTGAACATTCTCAGGAACGCGGTAACCGCCGCGTTTTTCCAGCCATGTCAGCACCTCGGCAAGGTGCCAGATCGTCGCAGTGCCTTCATGGATCGGTGCCGGAAAGGTAAGATAATGCGCCAGCATCAGCTTACGCATATTTTGCCGGGTAACACCTATCAAATCAGCGACATCCGTCAGGCCTACGTAATCCGGTGAAACTTCAAACAGTCGGGCATCCGGCAGCACGCTCCGGACCTGCTCCAGTGCACTCTCCATCGCCTGCTGCGCTGACGATGCTTCACGGATAAACTCCAGCGCGATACGCCCCTGGATGCCCAGGCCAATCAGGGCATCATCACAACCCGCCTCAGCCAGCCGTTCAACGAGTGCATCGCGGGCTTCCTCTTTCTGACCAACTAACTGATATTTTAGTGTAAAGGTGTATTCCATGGCGTCTTATTCCTTCCATTGCGTTCAAATCGTTGGCTCATCGTGCAGTGATCCACAACGCGCTTAAGCTGCCTGGCGTGATTCACTGCATTTTTTGGCGTACTCCATACACAAGTGATGCAGAACTCTCCGCAACGGCACTGTGCGCTATTCCAGGGACAATATATTTTTCCCCAGGCATGACTGCCACCACAGACCACCCGCCAGCCTTGCTGCTCGGCATGTTTGAGGACTATTTCGATTTCCTTGATAGCATGAGTACGACGCGCCATATTTCCCCTCCAGTATCTATCGCCACACATCGGTTGTCAACTGACAACCTTAATGGAATGATGAGATAATGTCTCCGATAAAGGGAAAGTACCAGTGGTGTGGTAACTGAATGCGAAGCATGTCGGGAACTATTGCTTCGGGTTGCAGGCAGGGAAAAATATCTGCGTATGTGTTCGCAAAACGCGCCGTCTGCGAACAGTAAAATAACCGACTCAGATCCCCGGGTTTTCTTTTTGTAGATTATCGTCACCCAGCCCGCCGATAAAAGGCAGGCGTAGCTGTAACGGTGAGAAACCCAGTCCGAGGTTCAGCCCCAGTACGTTGATTTCAAATCCTTCTTCTGCGCCCAGTGTGACCGCTGCCACGCCCAACACCGACACCTGTAATCCACGCCCGGAAGGCGGCAGACCGATGGGATTCAGCAGCGAACGATAATCTTTGCCAATCGCATTCGCGGGGAGATTCAGTTTCAATGCCGGGACTTCACGGCCAATATGGGCGAGGAAAGTGTTGCTGTTGGGCCCCGGCCAGGCGTGATAGGTTTGCGGCCAGGGATAAGAACCAATTGCCGCCACGATCCTAGGGATCATCGCTTCAGCTTCTGCCCCATGATGTTCCACCAGCAGGCGAGGACGTGAGCCATACCAGTACGCATCCGGCAGATTGCGGTTACGCCGCACTTTATCGTCACTTCCCCAGCTGATCACTTCATACCGGCTGTAGCGGGTTTCCCCTGCGCGTTTGAAGATAATCCACGGATGCACTGCCACTGCCCCTTTCCAGCCGTAGGTGGGGGCCGCATAGACCTGCACAATCGCCATGCTGGCAAAACGCTGGGGATCGGGTGCCTGACCGGAAGAGTCACTCCGCGCCGTCGCCCAGCCCTGCGCACCCGCGTCATTATGGCGCGTGGCCTGCGCCAGACTTGCTCCCAGCGACAGCAACGTAATACAGAGCAAAATCAGGCTCAGGGCTTTCAGTGAGAACATAGCGGGGATTCCTGACAGGAGTAGGTTTATCAGCATACCTGATTGCCCGGGGTTGCACAGCGCCGGGGCGTATCATCCAGACGGGGTTTACACACATTTTCACTGCGCTAAGATAATTGGCATTCACAGGGAGGACAGTATGAATATCACCGTATCAGACTGTGTGGCGTTTGCGGCATTGGTTGTCTCGATAGCCAGTATGCGTTATGCAAAGCAACAGAATCAGCATTCCCGGATAGCCGCGCATAATGATTACCGTTCCTATCTCTCTGAACAGCACGCCCCCTATCGTAAGGCGTTAAAACAGATCCGCGATCGCCACAAAGACGACATTTCGCAGCTCAGCAGGCTGGCAGAGGAAACGCTGACCAACGTCGTACATCAGTTCGATCGCTTTGATCTCAAGAACCACACGCCGCGTTATTTACGCCATCTGCTGCATGAAAGTTCCGCCATGGTTTTTTGGGCATTTCGGGGGCAGTTAGCCTGGCAAACCGCAGAAAATTTGACCTGGAGACTGGCAGCGTTTATTCACATTGAAGACCACCTGAACGCCCTGGACAGCCACTCAGGTGATGCCGATTTCAGAGCAGTTTCGCAACAAAAATATCTGGCCGATCCCAATCGTCTTCTTGAAAACGATCTGAAGAACGATATCTATTTTTGCCATCTGGTATCCGAACTGAAATCGCGCATCGACCCGGAACAAAATGCAGAGCTGTTATTAACCCTGCAGCGCGAAATCGCCCCTTTCCGCGCGGAGCTGGAAAGGCTGCAACCTCAGTTTCAGGCAAGCGCAACGGTGCTGGATGACCTGATCGTCGAGGGCGTTACCGAGCACTTTTCACTGAAGGAGTCCGCGGAACTCTATCAGGCAATGAAAAAGAACAGGGCGATACTGAAAACGTTAGGCCGACTTTATTTCCAGCCGATCAGTGAAAATTATGCCAGTAAATACTCAAATGCCGTTTCCCTGAGTATTCATACCTGCGCCATACTGCAGATGATCCAGGGCGTTTCAATGTGGGGCGTTGAAGTTTAACAAGGGTAAAAATAACGGAGCAACTGATTGATGCGCTATGAATTCGTTGAAGTCCTTAACGACCTGATTGATTACTTTTTGATTGGCGACCTTCGTCTGCTGAAAAAATTCAAGGACGACAACCTACTCAGTGACGATCTGGCCTCAGAGTTTGCCAGCAATGACAGCGGTGACAGGGCTGTGCAGAACGGCATCGTCATCCCTTTAGCGGGCATTGAAAATTACCCGTACACGATTATTTTCAACCTTTCGAATGAGATGCCGGAACTGCTCAAGCCGGATAGCCGTTTACAGCATCGGCGCGGCGGCTACTTCCTGCGGATTGAAAACCAGCAGCTCCTGCTCTTCACATGGCGGATTCTGCAAAACTTCACCGATGCCGATATCCACTCACTGCAGGAACGCTATCGTCAGCCAGGGCGACCACAGATCGCGCTTGAGAACGGCCTGTATGATGTTGAAATCCTCGGCGGTGAAGTGCTCAAAGGCGAGGATTACGAACCCGCTTTTGAGTTCGTTTTAAACAAAACCCAACGCGCCGATATTACGTCTGAGGTCGATATCAACTATCGTTTCACCATCGACAGCAGCACTTATTAATCATCCTGAGGCAACATCCGCTATGAATTCAGACACTCACCCGCCAGCTCCACCCAGCGACCTTCCCCCTCTGGCCTGGCCAGAATTTGCCGATGATAACGCCCGGCTGGACTGGTGGCGTGTCTGCGCACTGGCCTGGCTCGATCAGTGGGAAAACCCGTCGCCGCTGACGCCTGCCAAACCCGAAGAGGTGGTCGCCCTCGAACAGCGCCTGGGTTGCCCCCTCCCTCCGTTACTGCGCAGGTATCATGAGCAGATTGGCACGCTGGACCTGGCCGAAACGCTGTGTAGCGTGACACCTGCCAAATACGCCAGCATTGAACCGCTGCACAACGCCTATCCCGGCATTAGTGACATCCTGGAAGATGCCCCCGATGCCGACGCGCTTTGGGCGCTGGTCAGGCAACTGGTCGTCTTCGGTGACTATCTGGGCAACGGCAATATGTGGTGCTTTCATGTTGAGACCGGCGAGGTGTGGTATTTCGATCACGACAGCTCGCCGATGCTGACGCAAATCTTCTGCGACGTGGGCCAGTACCTCGACGTACTGATGTTTATGTGCCTGCTGACGGTTCACGGCGAGGAGGACAATGAGGACCTGCTGCGTGAGCATCTGGGCGATGCTGTGGTGGAAAAGTGGATGTATTGAATAAAAAGCCTATCAGCACCAAATTCAAATATCACACTGACAGCGCCTTTAACAACGCCAACACTGGGCGCCGGAAATCAAACCGCCAGCGCATCCAGTTGAACGGCAACTCTGCGAGCGCCTGAGCGAGCTGGTTGGCATGTGCGAACTCAGTAACGCGCTGCTGATACAGCAATTGATAGCTATCGCTGTCGGTTAGCCAGCTAATCTCTATATCATTCAATTTGAGCAGAGCCACCTTATTTTCTGCCGGATCCTGAGTAAAAGCGAAATCCATAAAGGCCGTTAACGCATTCATCATCCCGGCCACATCGCCCATTGCTGGTTGGCAGATATCGTTAACCGCAAGGTAGACACGGCTGCGCCAGAACAGCGGGCTAAATGCGCTTCGTCGCCATGCGCGCAACAGGCAGCAGCGCTGGTATTGCATCAACGTGAGCTGGCTTCCTCTCGCCTGCGCCTGACGCCAGTCCGCTTCGATCAATATGCCAAGCGCCTGCTGCTGTGGGTCCGGTTGCGCCTTAGCGAGTCCGGCATAAGCATCCAGCATAAGTTCAGTAAACCCATCATCCTGCTGTTGCTCATCCACGGCATCGGTAAACGGCAGAGGATTGCTGTTAATCCGTTTGCTGAGCGCCGTACACCAGGTCATTGCTGCAGCAGCGGATGCAGTACGGCTATACTGCAATCCACTTTGCGTCAGCAACGCCTCCTTATAAGCCTGCTGCCAGCTTAAATCATAATGGCGCATCGCGCCGCCCAGGGTAACGCGACGTAGATTATATTTATTGTAAAAATGCAGTACTTCCCAGACAAAATCCGGCGGCGCGAAGCTCTCCTGTAAAAAAGTAAGCCGCTGGGGAGTAATGCGCTGGTTGACGCCAAGCGGCAACGTCGAAGTCTGCGAAAGGTCCAGCCAGCGCCCGTCAACACTGGTATTCGAAGGCGTCAGCGCGCCATGCGTCAGCCTGCTGGCTCTGGCCCATGCCAGCTGTTTTGCACTGTTTCCCAAATAGCTCAGCAATAAATTTTCAATAGCGCTGTCGCCTCGCCCGCTGGCCATCAGCTGGCGCATCACCCGACGCATCCGTTGCGGATCCGCCATCACACGTCGCTGATGAGGCCGTGGCAAAAACTCCTGCGCGGGCAGGAAATGCCCAAGCCGCAAACACTCTTCACGCAGCAGAATACCGCCAGCACCGCTATGGTAATAGTTCTTCTTCGGATCGCTGTAATGAATCGTCAGGCCGCTGTCCATAACCCCGTATACCCTCACGCTACCTGACGGTAACAGCCGGTCAACTAGCTGCGAATAGATGGCGTCCACAATAGCGTGTTCCAGGTAGAATGCGCCGTAACCATGCCTTTTGTCGGTACCGGCGCCGACAAACATATTGGGGCCGATGCCTTTTAGCTGCAAACCACGCAGATTGCCCGCTCTGGCGCCACCGCCGTTCGCCGCCCCGCCTTCGCCGCCATAAGCTTCGGCATACATCGTAGCCGGGCTATGCAAATCAAACTGTTCCGCCGGAAAAGAGTCGCCGCCCGGTATCGCATAGCCCCACAGACGGGCCATATTTTCCGCATTCCACGGCAGCTGCTGACTGACCATATATCCCGGGATCTTAGCAGGGTTATGCCATAGTGTACGCGCTGTCGTAATACGCCAGCTGGCAAACGGTTCCGTGACGATGGCCGCTGACCATGCCGCAGTGAAATCAGTCATGGTTCCCCCGGCGCAAAACGCGATAAAGACGCGGCGGCTGCCCGGCACGCCAAGCAGCGAGCTGCGGCATGCGACGGCAAACAGGGCGCAATAACCTTTGCAGCGCGGTGCGCCATTCGGGTAGCACCACCACATCCATCGGCAGCATAACCCGTCCTTCACTCCATTCGCTAAGATAGCGCGGCGGCTGCTGGCATTGCAGCATACGCCAGCCGTCGCGATTGATAGCCGCCCACGTGACATAGCCAATCAGGCTCTGCTGGTCGTCATGCAGCAAATGATAGTTGCCGGCGCGCACGGCATACAGCAGGTTTCGGCTCTGCTCGGCGCTGGTCGCAAGCTGTACAGAGGTACGTAACGTATAGATTTTGCCCAGCGCGGCGTAACGCTCTTCAGTTTTTTCCATTATTTTCCCTTTGTCGCGGCGCCAATAGCGCGTAACACAAACAGCGAAGCGATAAAGCTGACGAGTACACCATAAGCGACACTGATTATCTGTATCCTGCCGCTCACCACCAGTGGAAACACCAGTTCGCGCGCGTGGTCGAAAGTCGTAAAGGTGATGCCGTTGAACAACAGCATACTCAGTAGCGAACCAGCCAGTGAGCCCGTCAGACCAAGCAGGACTATCTGACAGAGGTAGGATGCGCCGATAACCCGGCCGAACCCCAGCAGTAGCAGCATCGCCAGCTGATCTTGCTGATTAACGATTAGCGATTCGCAGAGTGCGATAATGCCGACCGTCACCGAAACCGCCGCCAGCAGTGAAAAGAGCAGTCCAAACCCCAACAGCATCTGGCTCAGCCCTTCGCTGCCGCCCGCGTAGTGCGTCCGGCTGTCGCTGATAGTTACCCTGTCGCTTAGCGAACCGGCCATCGCCTGCTGATAATGCCCGGCATGGCTGGCGCTGCCGGTAAAAGCGACCAGGTTGTAATCAAGCCCGGCCCCCCAGCTGGTGCGGATGTGTTCCAGGTCGGCAAGGAACTCAGACTGGCGAGGCGACCCTCCGGTCGAAAACTCGCCAACGATTTTCCAGTCATGCTCATGCAGGCGAATCGTCTCGCCAGGACGAAAAGCCGGATAGTGCCGGGCCAGCGACGTCCCGACCAATAGCTCATTCTGCCCCGGCTGAAACAGCCTGCCAGTGGTAAGTTTGACCAGCGGCTCTCCGCTTTTAGCATTGAGCAGCGTAAAGGCAGCAGGCGTAACGCCGCGCACCAGATATTCTTTTCCTGTCTTTTCAGGGGTCAGGCGCGCCAGTACCACCCACTCAGGCGACAGTGCGACCATGCCAGGCAGACGCGAAAGCTGCGCAGCCTGAGTGCGCGTTATGGTGCTGGAGAGTTCAGCAGAGGAATCTTTGCTCTGGGCAAAATAGAGTCCCGGTTCGGCACTGGATTCCAGGGCGCTAATTAACCCCTCGCGAAGGGAAAACAGCGACGTGACGATCATCGAAAGAAAAATAAAGCTGGTCAGGATGGCAGCAAGATAAAGCGGTCGCCGCCACAGGTCACGCAGACCAATCCTCAGCAGAATGCCCAGCTGGTGTCCCTGGTTTGAAGGTTGCAGGTTCATTGTCCCTCCTCGCGCAGACGGGCAATCTGGAGCAGCGACGGCAGGCCGCAGCAAAGGGAGAGCGCCAAAATCAGCAGGATACTGGCAAGATAATCCTGCCAGTAAGGCGTAACCCCGCTTAACACGGAAGGGAGAAATACCGGCAGCAAAAACAGGATAAACAGCGACAGCAGAACGCCTACCGCCGCGCCAATCAGTGTGATGGCGGCAAGCTGCAACGCTACGGCTTTAATCAGGCGCGCCTTACCAAATCCCAAATAGCTGAGCGTACGATAGTCGTCTTGCGCTTTTTGGGTCATCACGTAAAAATTAGTGCTGAGCAGCAGCGCCAGCAGCAGGCAAAGCGAGAGATTGACCCAAAAGATCACCCGGTTGAAATTGAACAATTTGCTCATAAACAATTTCATCTGCATACGTACGGGCGCGGTTTGCGTCATTCCACGCATGCGCTCTGCACTGAACTGGCGATCGATTTCCCGCGCCGCATTTTCAGCGGAAACGCCCGGATTCGGCATCACCATAAAAAAGCTCACCAGTCCTTTGCCATTTTGCCTGGCGTTTTCCAGATAGTCATAATGCATCCAAACCGCGGGCGGGTTGTCGGTTTGCGTTTCTTCAACAATACCGGTGATATAAAGATCGAGGATGGGATTCGGTGCCAGCTGCCAGATAGAAGAAGAAAGAGGCAAACGATCGCCCGCTTTCAGATGGTACTGGGCGGCAAAGCGGCTATCCACCAGCACGCCCTGACGGTCGTGCTGCCAACGTTCCAGCACCGCTGGCGCTATTTTCAGCGACGACAGCATTGAAAAATAATGCCGATCTTCGATGGCGACGGCAGGAACAAACCAGCCGGGATGGCGGTAATAAGCGCCAACCCAGACACCCCAGCTTACCTGGCCGACATCCGGCAACGCGGCAATTTTCTGCTGGTAAAACTGCGGCAACGGCATCTGTGAACTTAGCGCATTCAGTACCAGCAATCGATTATCGCCAGACTGGCTATCGCTTGCCTGCAGGCTGAAAGCGCGATCGAGGGTGAGCGTAAGCTGTAATAACGCTACGCCGCTGGCAACAAACAGCAGCAGCATGATAAACCGGCGTAGCTGCTGGGTGGCGGAGCGCCACAGCCAGAGGTAAAATGCTGATCTCATCGAACGTCCCGCAGAACGAGCTGCCCGTCCCTGAGCTGAAGCTGACGCTGAGCGCGTGCAGCAATCTGCACGTCATGCGTCACGATGACAATGGCTTTGCCCTGCTCCCGGCTCAGCAACTGCATGATCTCCATGATTTCTTCGCCTGCCTCCCGGCTGATATCCCCGGTAGGCTCATCACACAGCAGCAGATCCGGATTGGTGACAATCGCCCGTGCGATCGCCACACGCTGACGCTCGCCGCCAGAAAGCTCATCAGGCCGGTGCTGGCGACGATGTGCCATATTAACCAGGTCGAGCGCGGCGTTAACCCGCTGCTGGCGCTGCCGCGCATCGATACGCCAAAGATGTAGCGGCAGCGCGACATTCTCTTCAGCGTTGAGGACCGGCAGCAGATTATAAAACTGGAAAACAAAGCCAATATGACGCGCACGAAGCCGGGTACGCTCGCTCACATGCCTTTCATGCAGAGGATGCCCCTGCAAAAATACCTCTCCCCGATCGCAGGTATTCACGCCCGAAATCACATTTAGCAGCGTCGATTTACCCGATCCGGAAGGCCCCATAATGCTGACCATTTCGCCAGGACTAAGCGTGAAATCTACCTCGTTTAATACTGCAATGCGCTCGCGCCCTTTGCGATAATCCTTACTGACCTGGCGCAGCTGAACCACATGGCCGCTTGTTTCATTCATCAAAATCTACCTGAATTGACATATTGTGTTTCAGCCAGGGCTGCTGTTGCGTAAGCTTCACTACCACCAACACCGCCGCACGCTGCTCATCCACCACCGAAGAGATAAGGCTTACCGTTCCCTGAACGCTATGATCGGGCAGGCCGTCCGGTTTTAGCGTCACGCCCTGCTGTAGTTGCACTTTGCCCAGCTGGTTTTCCGGCAGCCAGACTTCCGCATTGAAGTTATCCAGTCCGACAATAGTGGCGATGCCGGTACGGGTAAATCCACCGCCCGCGGAAACCGGCGAAACTGTCTCGCCAGGAGAAGCGTCCAGCGAGACGACTCTGCCGTCGAACGGTGCGCGGATAACGGTTCGTGACAACTCGATCTCACTGGCTTTCAGCTGCCAGCCTGCCTGCTGCAGCTCCGCCCGATACTGGCTACGCTGCGCGTCGAGCGCGTCCAGCTCTGCTTTAGCGCTATCGACATCGTCCTGGCTGACATAGCCCTGCGGCAACAATCTACTCAATCGTTGCAGCTGATTACGCGCTCGCGGCAGGCGCGACATGACCTGAGCGAGTTTAGCCGCCACCATTTGCTGGTTGGCGTTCAGTGCGGCGATCTGCGCTCTGAGTGAACGCCCATCCAGAGAAGCCAGCCGATCGCCTTTTTTTACCGCATCGCCCCGCTGCACATAAATCTCTTCTACAGTGCCGGTGATCTCCGCAGATACCGTGGATATGCGGTCAGCTTTAATAAACCCTGCGGCAGTGACTGCTGTAGAGCTGGCGGCAACGGGCGCGCTGGCGGCAACCGGCGCTACGGGAGCTGGCGTAACCGAACGGCTTAAAAACTCGCGGGTCAGGATACCCACCAGCAACAGCATCAGCATGCACAGCCCCAGCATCACCATTTTTCGCCATCGCCGACGCGGCGGTGAAGGCGGCATGGGCGGCGTATTCAGCAGATGCAAAGCCTGCTGGCGGGCGGCATCCCGCGAAACATCCGGCGATGATGAGCTCATTATTGCTTAACGCGCTCCACCGGTCAGACGCAGCACCAGACCAATAAAAATCAGCGCAATGCCCGAGGCGTAAACCGGGAACCAGCGCGCCCACCAGTTAGTAGAAAACAGCGGCGCGCTATTGATCTGACTGGTGGCATAGCTGCTGTAGAGGTTCAGGGCTATCACTATCGCCAGGCTGACAAGGCCGATGAAAACCAGTAGATTCGAGACTTTATGCATTGTGCTTCTCCTGTTCAGGGAACATCAGGGATAGATTGAAATTGTCGCCGGAAATCACCATTTCGGTATGAATTTCAGTGACGTAATTATTTTCCTGCGTCTGCATCCAGCTGTTCTCCGGCGAGGGTAGCGCTTCGCGGAAAACCAGCCAGTCGACCTTTCGCGCCAGCAGAAGCAGCTGGTCAATACAATGTGGATTGCCGAGCCGGCACCACATTGGTTTGCGAATTTTTTCATTGTTGAACGCCTGCCAGCTGAGGCTGTCGTTGTACTGGCCGTTTACATAACTGTCTGGCGGAATGCCCTGCTTTAGCAGCAGTTCCAGCAGACGTGCCGGTTGATCGGCGACGGGCTGTCCGGTGAATTCCTGGAAAATTCGAGAGGTGCGCAGCCACCAGGTTTCGCGTATCAGTACGCAGTTATCTTCCTCCAGTCTCGGCGCATGGCGAAAATCGTCATCGTGCTCGTCCGCCATCATCTGGCTGTAGGCAGGACGACCTATCTGCACGGGTTCAGCCAGCACGGTAAGCAGGTATTTTGTGCCCCAGGCAATCATCGGCGTGGCGGCTCCCAGATAGCAGGGTTGCAACGCCTGCCCTTGTCTGTCCATAAAATGCAATAACCCGCTTGCGGCGTCGTGGCACAAACGGAGCTGAGCAAGAACAAGATCGCCTGCCACCTGCTGCGGCTCGTCCAGACACAGGTGATGGTGCGCCAGCCGCGCCTGAGCCTGCAAATTACTGGATTCGCCGCTGATACTGAACGTTAACGGCAAAGCTGGCGCGGCGAACTGCTGCAGCCACAGCTTCAGCTGTCTGCATCGTGCATCGGCGCCGCCATCGTCGGTTAGCGTGGTGCGCGCCAGCTGCCAGCCGATACGGGAATAAGCATTATTAATCACTACCTTGCCGTGGCGCTGGTGCAACTGCCCGACCTCGCTGGCCTCCATCTGCAGAAACAGCGTCACCGGCAAGCGCAAGGCCGCTGGATCGATGCCCCGGTAATCCAGACGGGCAACAGCGGCGGCGGGCTGCGCAAGTAGCTGCTGGCTGAACAGAATAAAGCCCTGCCAGATCTCCTGCAAAAACAAGCCAATATCTTCGCATACGCCGCCCTCACCATAGCGTTGCAGAAAAGCCTGCCGTAACCAGAGATATTCCAGCGACAGGCTGGCGCGCTTCGCCACCACTCTGGCTACCCGGGCCAGCACGTCAGACACGAAGGTATCCGGCAGCGTCATGTCGATTCCCTCGCTCCAGGCATCTTCATACACAAGGTTACGAATTTCCGGCATCTGATGGCTGGTAAGCCTCTGCCAGCTCTCGCTCAGCGTCTGCTGCGCCTGCGCCAAAAGCGCGACGCGCTCCGGATTTTTCGCCTCACGCAGTTGGAGCGGTAGCTCGCCCAGGCGACGTAACGACTCGCTGGTCAGTTCTGCCGGTAGCGACGCAAGCACAGCGGCTATTGGCGCAGGATGATGCGCGCTCCATTGTAGTTGCGGGCGCAATACGTCTTTACGCACCAGCTTTCGCAACAGCCGTTCCGCCGACTGTGGCGCAATGCCTGCTGCGACAAAATGCTGCCACCATTCACTCCAGCGCTGTGCGCTCCGGGCCGTCAGGATGGCATCCACTTCCTGCGGATCCAGGCTCAGCGCAAACTGCTGCTCTTCGTTCCATAACAGACCGCGCCGTTTTTCGTAGCGATAAAAATCCCCGCGCAACTGGCTGGCAGAAATCCGCTGTAGCGACGGATTAAGGCTCAGCGGCAGGTCACGCTCTGCCAGCAGGTGTTGGGCATACAAAGCTTCGCGCAGCGCCAGCGCGATCGACCGATTCAGATGGGTAGTCGTTGTAACCTGCCAGTTCGCAGTCTGCAGGCTGGCACTGGCGGCGCCATTAGCAAGTGGAAGCAGGATAAAAGAAGCAAATGTGCTGAAAGGGCTGACTTTACCCGCAGCGCGGGTCATATAAGCAAATAGCGTGCGCTCTACCCGCCGCCGCCTTTTAGCAGGCCACGCCTGCCAGTTTTGCGCCAGATCGGTCAGCAGACGGGGTGAAGCGAGACTGAGTGCACGGCGCATCACCGGTTCGTCGGCTGCCCTGGATAATACTTCGCGGGTACGGTCGCTGACCTGCTGCCAGCATTGGCTGAAGGTCGCCTTCAGCTGCCGTCGCTCTTCGCTCAGCCTCTGCCATTCGGCAAGTTGCGCCAGCGTAGAGTCATCGTAATGCGCCAGCCAGGCGCTCACTTCCTCAGAAAGCAGAAAAGGGCGGCCGTTATAGAGATGACGACGATAGCGAATAAGTTCGTTACGAACACTGTCTGCAGCAGGCTGTGCGACATGCGCATGCAGGCTCTCGATCAGGGTTTGCCTGAGTTGGTGCCAGCCCGACTCCAGTTGCTGCTGTTGACGAATAACGGCCAGCAGGCCATCAGGTAATTTGCTGACATAGTGTGTCGGCAAGCCCGCGATACGCAGCAAAATAAACGGCGCGACCCGCAGACCTGGCTGAGATAAAAGCATCATAACCCTGCTCCTGCGGTCAGCCAGTTAGCTATGCGCTGCCAGACAACCATGCAAATCCAGGCCATCAGCCCGGCCATTACCATGCCGTAAAGCAGACAGTAGCTGAGAAATAAGTGCCTTCCGGCGGCAGACCAGCTGAGGTTTTTTCCACTCGCGTCTCGCTGTGCGAACGCCTGAAACGCCCGGTTCATATCGGAAAGCCGGAAAGGCGTAAGGTTGAACAATAACCCGATAAGCACCAGCAGCTGCAAAGGGTGTACCGTGGCGGCCACGGCGGTTTCGCTCAAGGCAGCCAATGTGCCCAGGCATAAAAGATCCACTAACGGCCCGGCCAGTGCCACCGCAACCTGTATTCCGCGCTGCGGATACAGTGCAATCGCGCTGGTGTTAACAAAAGCGGAAGGCAGCCACCAGCCGCGAAACTGCAATCCGGCCCCAAGAACCGGACAGCCGTAAAGGCGGCAGGCCACGGCATGCCCCATCTCATGCAGCAATAACCACAGCGGTATGCCAACAACCATGACAAACAGCTGGCTGCCAAGCCATTCTCCCTGCATTAGCCAAAGGTTTAGCGTCGGCAGGCTGGCCACTGCCTGCCATAAAGCCAGCGCCGCCGCCGCCAACAGCAAGCTGCATCCCAGCCAGCGCGGAACCGGCTGCAGCAGGCTGGCAATCCGGCGCGCGGCCGCATCCGGATTGGGCAAAGGAATACGCCCGGCCACTTTCGCTACAGCAGGCCGTTCTGTACCCTCGTCGATCATATTGGCCTGCCGCAGGCGTTGCAAAAAAGTGCGCAGCGCCTGCTGGCACTGTTCAGCGGTGGCCTGCGGGTGGTGTTTCGCCAGTTCGTCCTGCAGGGCGGCTAAAGAGGTGCCCGCCAGCAACAGCTGTGCCAACCGCGCAGAGACGCCGCTCAGCTTTAGCGGCGCATTGCTGTTCTCCCGCAGCAGCAGCGCTACATCGCCCTGTGGGGAAGCCAGTTTTACATCAGCATATAAGCGCAACGGCGTGGAGACGGGCAGCATCCTAGTCAGCTTCCATCGGCAATGGATTTGCCAGCACCAGACAAAAGAGTGGCGCTTCACCATAACCATCGGCCCCGGCATGACGCATAAGTCCTTCCTCGATGACGCCCCCCGCCAGCGTGCCAACCAGGCCGCAATTCACCGCCGCCAGCCAGCACTGTACCGCGCTTGCCGCCGCATTTTGTAGCTGCATGCGGTAGCCTGCTGCGCCATACTCCTGCAGCGTATTCTCGAGATTGGCGACCCATACCAGTACAGCGCCAGCTTTATGAAAGGCGAGCTGATTGACACAGTCACTCAGCTGTTTGCGGCTAAAATCCCGGTCCCGCCGGTGCCATTGCTGACGCCCGGCACCGCTACACTGATAGATTCCAGCGGCAAGCTCGCCGCTGGCTTCGGGCAGCAATAGCCATGGCTCCATAGATAAAGCAGGCATGCCGCGCGATCGGCTCTGCGCCAGCCCGGTATGGCAAACGCCGACCAAGGCTTCAAGCAACTTCTCCTGCACTGGCAGATCGGCATATTCGTATTCCGCGCGGCGGCGCAGCAGCAACGAAGAGAGCTTTTCGTCACTGCTGAACGGCATCAAGGATGCGTAAGAAAACGGCGGATGCGCCTGCAAAGCCCCACCATGCGGGCGATAGCTTACTGCCGCTATGCTGGTGGCCGTCTCAAAGCGCGGAAACGGCAAGGCTGTCATCGGCTCCGGCAAGCCCTGCAGATGCATAACCTGGCAAATAATATGGGGATTTTCCTGCTCGTTAAAGAACAGCAGGGTCGCCAGCCACTGCAGATCGATGTGGTGGTCTTCCCGCAGCGTCCATCCCGCCGCACGGGCGGAAAGCGCGCAATATTGATTCACCACTCCAGCATCAAGATTGATAATGTTGTAGCTGAAATCGTTATATTTGCCGCGTACGCGATGCTGATTGGCGCTGACAATCAGCGATACCGGCTCTTCCGGCTGGCGCAGTAGCCGCTCCATCTGCGGCTGGTCAACGCCAGCAAGGCTTACCAGCTGCTGCTCTTCTCCCCGGTAAAACCAGATGCCGCAGGGTAAACCGGGCAACGGCTGGCGGACCACCACAAACAGGTCGCAGGAAGTCAGTTGCCCGCCGCTTGGGGCGATACGGCGCAGCGTGCCGTCGTCGAGCTGTTGATAGCCCGTGGCATGGCGCAGCAGCCAGCCGAGCGTGGCCAGCGTCAGCGGCTGAACCGCGGCTGGCTGCTGAAGCCAGGACGCTTCTGGAAATGCACCGGCAGGCAGATCCAGATGCTGCTGCCCATGCAGCCTGACAGGCTGCGAAGCATGGCGTTTGAGGTTATCAATAGTAAAATGCATCTGGTGGCTGCGCGGCGGTAGCTCGTTACGCGGCGGCAGACGCGTGCCGGTATGATGCAGCCAGGCGGTAAATTCCGCGCTTTCCGGCGGCAGATAATACGATCCTGGCAGGCCTCCGAGCGGGGTGCCGGGTAGCCGGGCAATCTTACTGGCGAGCGTATATTCCCCTTTGCCCAAATGACTGTGGGAAAAAACCTTATTGAGATAGCTTTCTGCAGAGAGCCCAAGCAGAAGCTGTCCCAGCTCATGCGCAGCGTAAACGGCGCGAAACGCCACTTCCTGCCGATCGCTGGCAGGCTGCGGCAGCTCGCACTGCGCACGGGCGCACTGATAGCTGGCACTGATCCCGGGCAACGTTAGCGGGCCGACCAGCGTGCTGTCGGCGCCGGTGAAACAGCTGAAATAGCGTACTCCGGCATGATGCAATGCATCTACACACGCCTGGCGCGACGTATCGCCCGCGCTGCCGTCAAAAATTACCAGCGCATCATCCCAGACGTGGGAATCGAGCTGCTGTGGCTCAGTCAAAACATCAATACTGGCGACAACGGATCCCAGCGCCTGACGCAGCAAAGGCTGTACGTCTTCCGGGCAAACCAGTGCCAGCCGCCGGCTGCGGGCAGACCGCAACGCCGCGCTGCGGTTAGCATGCAGGCGAGTATTATCGACCAGGCGCCCACAGTAGCTGGCGAGCGGGCTTTGATCGTCAGCATCCAGCCCTTCGCCATCTTCAAGAAAGCCATAGCGAAACAGCAGTGACAGCATGCCCAGCGCGTTATCGCTGCTCAGCAACGCGTCGCCCGCCAGCACGCTTTCCAGTTCGTTGTCGCCGTTTAGGCGCTCAAGGAATGCCGCCAGTGCGCTCATGCCCTGCGCGCAAGTCAAAATACGCGACTGATGCGCGCCATAAACCGCTACGCGGGTGGCATTTTCCGGGATAAAAATCAGCTCAGGGATCAGCTTTGGCCGCCGTGGCAATAAAGCGTAGAGATCGCGATGCTGCCTGAATTGCGCACCTGATAGTAGCGTGGACATATGCGTGGTTTTCATTTACTGCAAGACTCCCTTCAGATGGCTGGCCAGCAATGCTGTTCCCTGCGCCTGCGAAACACGACGGCTGCCGCGACAATCGCAGCCGTGCAGCGCGACGACATGACTGCTGGCGGTACGGTTGCTGCTGAAGCTGACCGCCGTCAGATTGCCAAACTGCTCTTCCGGCAAGCTGGCATACTGCTTCAAACGTAAACTGGCCATCATCACCAGCGCAGGCGTAAAGCCCTGTAACGCGTTATGCGGCTGTTGTTCGTGAAAGCGCTGTAAATTAAGGTCCATCATCGCCGTTCGCGGCGTTTCCACCAGGCTAAGAAGACGCTTCGTTGTGCACGCGTAGCAGGCTGTTTTTCCTGGCACCACCAGCGGACCACAGCGTAACTGATGATCGCTCAGCACCACGCAGGCATGAGGGATCCCCGCCTGCAGTAACCGGGCGGTAAGCTCTTCAAGCTTAACCGGCGCGCCGCCAGTAAGCACAATGCCGACAAACGGCGTTTCGCTACTGTACCAGGAACGATCCAGCGCGGCGGCCAGCGTCAGCGACGTAAAGCCTTCCTGCCGGCACAGATAATCGGCAACTTCATGACCAAACGCCGTCTCACTGACAATAATCATGGCAACTCTCCTTCATGCAAAAGGCTGCGGCCACGGATTGATCGTGACCTTGTCGCCTGTTTGCTCGCTTAGCCGTTGCTGCTGTTGCAGCAAACGAGGATGGCCGAGATAACGGGCGCGATAGCTTGATGTCATTGGTAATAACTCCGGGATTACCGCACGCACGACATGCAGCCCCGCCTCACGCAGGTCATCCGTGGTCATATCTACGATCACCACATCCATGCCAAGCTGGCGAAAACGGGCAACCAGCTGCTTCAACTGTGCGGCCGGCTGCTGAGGTAAGCCCGCCTGAAGCTGGCTAATCGCCACTTCCCCACTGCTGTTGGTCAGGAAATCAAAGGCGGGACGTTGTTCCGCACGCCCCATAAAAACAGCGCCGTGTTCCAGCGCGATAAAATCGCGCATATCCTTCGGCAAAGACAGTTCGTGTTCCAGCACCGAACGGCCCATCGCGCTTTCGCGGATCATCTTGCCGCAGCTATCCCAGGGATCGAAACTGGTTGAACAGTTGACAAACTGGGCGGAGGTCGGGTGTCCGGGCCGCAGCTGTAGCCCATAGACAGTCGGCACGCCGACATCGGTCGTCGCGTCGAAAAAGTACTGTTCAAGTCCGCTGGTAGCCAGACGGGTAAACTTCTCCTCCAGGCGATCCGGGACGGGCTGATCGAAGCGAATACGCGGCAGCGGCATTTGCAGCAGCCAGGTCAGGGCAATCGCGTCGCGCTCAATGATTTCGTTGATCGCGGTAACGGTCGCCATGGTCAGATCGGTATGAGCTGCGACGCCGGTGGAAATGGGTAACCAAAACAGTTCGCTTTCCCAGGGCCTGACGTAGAGATGAGACATGATTAGCGGCACTTTGCGCGGGCGGTCTGCCGTTAACGAGTAGCCTTCAACCCACCGCAAAGGCAAGCTGTCATCTATTGGCTTCACCGGACAAAGTGGGTCCGCCAGCTCCTGCTCGCTGCAGCAAGGAAGCGTATTGGCAGCAACGCCCTCAGCACCCAGTTCGCGAAAGCTGGCGACGGTAACATCTCCCGGATGATAAACGCAGGTCGCATAGCGCTCTGCCGCCTCGGCAACGGCGCGAACCACCGCCATATCAACCTGTTCATCGGCACCGCAGCCAGCCAGCGCGATGGTTTGCAGGTCATTCCCCAGGTTGTCGATAATATGCGGATAGGGCATCGACAGATTGCCCAGGCTGGCCAGCACCGCGGGAAAACGCGGTACGTGAAGCTCCTGTGGCTCCAGCGGATAAACGCTGCCCACAACCCCCGCCAGCGGCGAGACCAGCGACATAAACGGATATTTTTGGCGCATCGCGGCGGAAACGGCAAAATTATGATGATGCATGAATAACCCCCCCTTCGAGGCTTTTGCTCATCAAGACTGCCAGCCACGCCTCGTCCAGCGTGCTTAGGCCAAGACGATTGTTCATCAAATGCATAAACTGGAAGGCCAGATTTTCCGCCAGCCCGTCGTTGTAACGTTCGCAATGACGCTCGTAGCTACGGCGGGTTTGCTCCAGCGCTGATTCCCAGCGCGTCAGCAAAGCAGCGCAGTGCGGCTGCTGACGCAACTGCGGCGACAGCAGTGCCACGTTTTCATCAATCAGATCCCAGGCGCGATCGGTAAAAGTATTTTTCATCATGCCGATATCTGGCGAACCCGCCAGCCAGAAGGTGGCATAGCTGTCCAGAAACGCGATTTGCCTGCTGGGCGGGACAAACCGTTGCAGTGCCGCAAGCATCAGTGGCAAGACGAAATCCTTACGTGAAACGGTATGTGCGGATTCATCCTGCAGAATAGCGCGGGCAATGTCGCTGGAATGGTGAAACAGAGTTTCGGCAATACCCATGCCCGTTTCGCCACCGTAGACCTCCGTTTCCGGTTGATACTCCGCGCGTTCACAATGCACAGGGAATTGATATTCGGGAAACGTCGGCATATCGCGGAAATTGACCAGCGGCGTCCACAGGCTGGCCGGGCGCTTCGGCAACCGGTTAAGCGCATCATGTAGCGTGGCGTAAATAGCCGCCTCCCGGCTTTGGTCCTCATTCTGCAGTAAAAAACGTACGCGCAGATGCACGCCTTTTTCATCGATATAACGCAGAAAGAACCAGGGTGAATCGGGAGCCAGCGCCAGCGCCGGAGTCAACCCCTCAGCAATCAAAAAGTCCATTCCATCGTGGTGGCTACCAATATAGAGCTTATAAAAGTGCCAGGATGCTGACCTGTTTTTCATCTTTGCGGACCTGTAATTTAAGATTGTTTAGGCTGAAAACGGAACCATCTGATACCGACAAACAACGTTATGGCGCCCCATACCGCCATACCGGTGCAGTTAGCGGCAAAAGGAAATACGCCTTCGCTGCCGTTCATTGCAAAGCGAAGCGCGTCGGAGACAAATCCCACCGGCGTAGTCAGAATTAACCATTTGAACGGAGGAAAAATGCTGAGGTCGAGGAATAGCTGCCCGAAGCACATACACCAAAAATTAAGCAGGGTCAGCAAAATGGTGGCGAGCGTCGCGCTGCGGAATAATCCGGCCAGCGCATAGCCAAAGCTGACCAACAATAGCGCGCTGGCCACCAGCAAAAGGGCAAACAGCAGCGGCTGTTGCACGCTAAAGCCAAACGCCAGACCGCCGACCACCATCAGCAACGCAATTTGAATGAGCGAAATCACCAGCCGTACGCTTACCTGTGACGCCAGCAGGATCCAGCGCGGTAAAGGAATAACGGCATAGTAACGATAAATCCCCTTCTCGCGCGCAGCGACCAGCGGCGTCGCTGTGCCGAACAAGGCGACCTGTAATAAAGCCAGCGTAAGCAGAGACGGGAAGATAAAGGTAAAATAGTTAAACTGTTGATTTTCCACCGCGACAAACTCTACCGGTGTCGAAGAGGCCGCCGTCTGATGCGTCAGTGCAGCCAGGACCAGTTGAGCGACAGAACGCATTGATTCGGTAGTGGTAATCGTAGGACGTTGCCGGGCTTCATCCCAGCTCACTGCAGCCTGCACCTCATTGTCGCGCACCAGCGATTGCGGGTCGCTTCTCAGCTGACGCTGAACCACCAGTCCGGGCGCGTTGCGTAGCTGCTGCCAGAGTGCTTCAGCTTCATGAGACTCCCCCACTACGCTCACCTGCACGGCAAATTGTTGTTGATTGCTGTTGATGATTTTCGCCGTTATGCCGAAGGTAAAAATAAAAAACAGCGGCAAAACAAAGGCGAATAACGTTGACAACGGATCGCGCAGATACTCTTTGACGCTGGCACCAAAAAAGCGTCGGTAAATCTGCCAGCTATGGCTCATGGTTAATCCCTTAATGTCTCGCCGGTCAAACAGATAAAAACATCTTCAAGCGTGTTTTTACTTACCTGGAGCTGTACGGGTTCGCAACCCAGGTTTTGCGACAGCGCAATGACTCGCGGCAGCACCTGCGCCAGCTCACGTACAGGAATATGTAAGCGACTCAGTGCCCGATTGTGTTCATCAGCCTGCTGCGTTGCGCCAGGAAAAGTCGTAACAAATTTTTCCGCCATCGCCTGTGCTACGGAAAAACGGATATGGTGGCCCGGACAATAGCGATCGATAAGCTGTTGCGGACTGGCGTTCTCGAGCAGCCTGCCGTGATTGATAATCATCACCCGGTCGCACAGAATTTCCGCTTCGTCCATTTGATGGGTGGCGATCAGCACGCCCATCTCCGACTGGCGGACATTTTCGAGAATGTGTCGCCAGATGTAGCGGCGGCTTTGCGGATCGAGATCCCCCGTCGGTTCGTCCAGCAGCAGCAGCTTCGGCCTGCCGGCCAGCGCCAGCGCCAGCGCCAGTCGCCGTTTTTGGCCGCCGGAAAGACGGGAAAAGCGCATTTTTCGCTGCGCTTCCAGCGACACGGCCTTGAGCAACGCCTCAACAGAGAGCGCATTTGTATACAGCACCTGATAAAGCGAGAGGATCTCTTCCACGCGCAGGAGCGACGGCAAACTGAAAAACTGAGGCGCAACGCCCAGCTGCTGTTTAACCCCCTGGCTCAGCCCTTGCCGAATATCTTCCCCGCAGACGCTAATCATTCCTTTAGCAAAAGGGTGCACCCCCTGCAAAGTCTCCATCAACGTGGTTTTTCCCGCGCCATTTGGCCCGACCAGACCGATAATTTCGCCGGGATTTATCTGCAGCGAAATATCATGCAGCACCTGAACGTCAGAGTAAGATTTACTTAACGATTCCACCTGCAGCAGCGGCGACCGACCTGCCGAAAACTGATGTGATGCCTGGCTGTTTGCGTGCTGAGTAGCCAGAGTGATGTCATCCTGCTTGATCATTAGTTGGGAGCCAGCGAGAAAGTGTCAGGAAGGTAACCGGCACAATGTTTCGTACCGGTTGCGTACAGGGAAATCAACCGCCGCTACTGGTAATGCTGCCCATCGTACCGATGCTGCCTGCCGAAGCAATACTGCCGCAACCTGCGGTAGATGCCGTGCTGATACTGGCTGCAGTTGAAGCACAGTCGCTGGCGAAATACAGGGTTTCCGGCAATTCTTCCACCAGTAGATTGATCCCGTCGAACTGCGCTGAAGGGGAGTCAAGCGTAATATCTAAGCGATGGGACTGACTAACCAGAGATGAGAAAGTAGCCATAAAACATCCTTATAATCCGATTACATTGAGACAATTTGTGAAGCAATTTTTAACACAAATGATAAGTTTGTGTAAAGTAATTATCCTTTTTTTGTAAGCTTAATACCTTTGCAATTCTTATCAATCCTCCGTTAATGACGCCAGGCAATGGACGCTACAAGGCGTTTAAACCCTGACTGAGCGGGTTTTGATGACAGGAATTTAAGGGGTTAACGACGTCAGGGAAATGTGAATGGTGAGGGAAAAAGGTGGCCCGAATTTGCCAAACCCAAAAAACAAAAAAGCCCGCTGTTACGCGGGCTTAGAAGTGTTTTACTGCTTTACGTGCAGGCTGTTGCCAGACGTTAAATCATTCCCACTCAATCGTCGCCGGTGGTTTACCTGAAATATCGTAAACCACACGGGAAATCCCGTCGACTTCGTTGATGATGCGGTTGGATACGCGGCCGAGGAAATCATACGGCAGATGCGCCCAGTGTGCGGTCATAAAGTCGATGGTCTCGACAGCACGCAGGGAAACTACCCAGTCGTACTTACGGCCATCGCCCATCACGCCGACAGAACGAACTGGCAGGAAGACGGTAAAGGCCTGGCTGACTTTGTTGTACAGGTCGGCTTTATGCAGCTCTTCAATGAAGATCGCATCGGCACGACGCAGCAGGTCACAGTATTCTTTCTTCACTTCACCCAGTACGCGCACACCCAGGCCCGGGCCCGGGAACGGGTGACGGAACAGCATTGCGTGCGGCAGGCCCAGTTCCAGGCCGATTTTACGCACTTCGTCTTTAAACAGCTCACGCAGTGGTTCAACCAGGCCCATTTTCATTTCTTTCGGCAGGCCACCCACGTTGTGGTGCGATTTGATCACGTGCGCTTTGCCAGTAGCAGAAGCGGCTGATTCAATCACGTCAGGGTAGATAGTTCCCTGGGCCAGCCACTTCACGTCTTCCAGCTTCAGAGCTTGTTCATCGAAGACTTCAACGAAGACGCGGCCGATGATTTTACGCTTGGCTTCCGGCTCATCTGTGCCTGCCAGTGCGTCGAGGAAGCGTTTTTCGCCTTCCACATGAATGATGTTCAGACCGAAATGGTCACCAAACATCTCCATCACCTGCTCTGCTTCGTTCAGGCGCAGCAGGCCGTTGTCGACAAAGACGCAGGTCAGACGGTCGCCAATCGCCCGGTGCAGCAGCATGGCGGTCACAGAGGAGTCAACGCCGCCGGACAGGCCGAGAATCACTTTATCGTTGCCGACCTGCACACGCAGACGTTCAACGGCATCTTCAATGATTTTAGCCGGGGTCCACAGGGCTTCACACTGGCAGATATCCAGCACGAAACGCTCCAGCAGACGCAGACCCTGACGGGTGTGTGTCACTTCCGGGTGGAACTGTACGCCGTAGAAGCGCTTCTCTTCGTTGGCCATAATGGCAAACGGACAGGAGTCGGTGCTGGCAACGGTCACGAAGTCAGACGGGATCGCCGTCACTTTGTCGCCGTGGCTCATCCACACGTCCAGCAGCGGCTTACCGGCCGGGCTGATCGCATCTTCGATATCGCGGATCAGGGCGCTGTTGGTCTGTACTTCAACCTGCGCATAACCAAATTCACGCTCGCTGGAGCCTTCAACTTTGCCGCCCAGCTGCATCGCCATCGTCTGCATGCCGTAGCACACGCCCAGAACAGGAACACCTGCGTTGAACACATAGTCAGGTGCGCGAGGGCTGTCGTTTTCAGTGGTGCTTTCAGGGCCGCCGGAGAGGATGATGCCGTTCGGGTTAAAACCACGAATCTGCTCTTCGGTCACGTCCCACGCCCACAGTTCACAGTAGACACCCAGTTCACGCACGCGGCGGGCAACCAGTTGCGTATACTGCGAACCGAAATCGAGGATCAGGATGCGATGTTTATGAATATTTTCCGTCGTCATTGGGCTATTCCAGGCGATGTAGTACAAATTCGGGATTACGAGTAAAACGCCCGGCAGTGAAGCCGGGCGTGCAGTACAGGGTTATCAGGAACCCATGCGGTAGTTCGGCGACTCTTTGGTGATGGTCACGTCATGAACGTGGCTTTCCTGAATACCCGCACCGCTGATACGCACAAATTCAGCCTTGGTGCGCAGGTCGTCGATGGTAGCACAGCCGGTCAGGCCCATACAGGAGCGCAGGCCACCCATTTGCTGGTGTACGATCGCTTTCAGGAAGCCCTTGTAGGCTACGCGGCCTTCGATACCTTCCGGCACCAGTTTGTCAGCGGCGTTGTCGGTCTGGAAGTAACGGTCAGACGATCCTTTCGACATCGCGCCCAGGGAACCCATACCGCGGTAGGACTTAAATGAACGGCCCTGGTAGAGTTCGATTTCGCCCGGAGATTCATCGGTCCCGGCCAGCATGGAACCGACCATCACGGCAGCAGCGCCTGCGGCGATAGCCTTAGCGATGTCACCGGAGAAGCGGATACCGCCATCGGCGATAACCGGGATCCCGGTGCCTTCCAGCGCTTCTACCGCGTCAGAAACAGCGGTAATCTGCGGCACACCGACGCCCGTTACGATACGGGTAGTACAGATTGAGCCTGGGCCAATACCGACTTTCACCGCGCTCACGCCTGCTTCAGCCAGCGCCCGTGCGCCAGCACCTGTCGCGACGTTACCGCCCACGATTTGCAGGTCAGGGTATTTTGCACGGGTATCACGGATACGTTGCAGTACGCCTTCAGAGTGGCCGTGTGAGGAGTCGATCAGCAGCACGTCAACACCGGCCGCGACCAGCGCATCCACACGCTCTTCGTTACCGGCACCGGCACCCACAGCAGCGCCGACGCGCAGGCGGCCGTGCTCGTCTTTACAGGCGTTAGGTTTACGTTCGGCTTTCTGGAAGTCTTTTACGGTGATCATGCCCAGCAGGTGGAAGCTGTCATCCACAACCAGCGCTTTCTCAACGCGTTTTTCGTGCATTTTATGCAGCACGACTTCACGCGCTTCGCCTTCTCTCACCGTCACGAGACGTTCTTTCGGCGTCATCACGGCGGAAACAGGCAGGCTCAAATCCGTCACGAAGCGGACGTCACGACCGGTGATGATCCCCACCAGTTCGTTTTCGCCATTCACCACCGGGTAACCGGCAAAGCCGTTACGTTCGGTCAGAATTTTTACTTCGCTCAGGGCAGTGGTGGGTAACACGGTCTGCGGGTCAGTAACCACGCCGCTTTCGTGTTTCTTCACTTTGCGCACTTCTTCAGCCTGGCGCTCAATGGACATGTTTTTGTGAATAAAGCCCAGACCACCTTCCTGTGCCAGTGCAATAGCCAGACCCGCTTCGGTCACGGTATCCATCGCAGCGGACAACATAGGAATGTTTAAACGGATGGTTTTGGTAAGTTGGGTGCTGAGGTCAGCCGTGTTTGGCAGTACAGTTGAATGTGCAGGAACGAGCAAAACGTCGTCAAATGTCAGGGCTTCTTTAGCGATTCTTAGCATGGCAATATCTCAACCTCAGGGTGAATGAGAACTTGTAAAATATTGCCGCGGCATTATACAGGGCGTAATCGATTGCCTCCAGCATTATTTACGAAAAACTCTTGATCCCCTGAGTGAGCCATGTAGTATCGGTTAATTAACCCTCTGATTTAAAGTTTGATCTTCATCACATGTCGCTACCTCCAACCGCCAATATTTTTACCGTCAGCCGTCTCAATACGACAGTGCGCAAGCTACTGGAGATGGAAATGGGCCAGGTCTGGTTGAGCGCGGAGATCTCAAATTTCTCCCAGCCCTCTTCCGGTCACTGGTACTTCACATTGAAGGATGATGGCGCCCAGGTTCGCTGTGCAATGTTCCGTAACAGCAACCGCCGTGTCACCTTCCGTCCGCAAAATGGCCAGCAGGTTTTGGTACGTGCCACCATTACGCTGTATGAGCCGCGCGGCGACTACCAGTTGATTGCCGAAAGTATGCAACCCGCCGGAGATGGCCTGTTGCAGCAACAGTTCGAGCAACTGAAGCAGCGGCTGATGTCAGAAGGACTGTTTGAGCAGAGCCATAAACAGGCACTGCCGGACCCGGCACGCCAGGTTGGGGTGATCACCTCAGCCAGCGGTGCCGCGCTACACGACGTGCTACGCGTGCTACAGCGACGCGACCCGTCGCTGCCCGTGGTTATCTACCCGACCCAGGTACAGGGCGCAGAAGCGCCCTCAGGCATCGTACGGGCCATTGAGCTGGCCAATGCGCGCAATGAATGCGATGTATTGATTGTGGGACGCGGCGGCGGCTCGCTGGAAGATCTCTGGAGTTTTAACGATGAACGTGTGGCGCGGGCAATTTATGCCAGCCGCATTCCGATTGTCAGTGCCGTCGGGCATGAAACCGATGTGACCATCGCCGACTTCGTTGCCGACCTGCGCGCCCCCACGCCTTCTGCTGCCGCGGAGCTGGTCAGTCGTAATCAGATTGAACTGCTGCGCCAGCTCCAGTCACAGCAGCAGCGGCTGGAAATGGCGATGGATTATTACCTTGCGCAGCAGCAGCGGACTTTCACCCGCATACAACATCGTCTGCAACAACAGCATCCGCAGCTGCGTCTGGCGCGCCAGCAAACGGCACTGATGAAGCTACAGCGCCGTCTGGATGATGCCATGCAGCTCAGGCTTCGCCAGGCGGTACGCCAGCAGGAGCGCGTGGAGCAGCGTCTGAGTGCCATTCGCCCGGAAATGCGCGTCCAGCGCGCCGGGCAGCAGCTCCAGCAGTGGCATTACCGCCTGCAACAGGCCATGCAGCAGCAGCTCAATGCCAATAAACAGCGCTTCGGCAATCTGGCGGCCCAGTTGGAAGGTGTCAGCCCGCTGGCCACGCTGGCACGAGGCTTCAGCGTGACCACAGCGGCAGACGGCCAGGTCGTGAAAAAGACGCAACAGCTACATCCTGGCGACATGCTGAAAACCCGCCTGGATGACGGTTGGGTGGAGAGTGAAGTCACCGCCATTACGCCGGTGAAAAAACCGCGTAAACGCAGCGAGTCTTTGTCACGCAAATGAGTCTGGCGGCCGTTGAGGCCGTCTGACTCTTTTCTGCGGCGAATGTCTGTTGCGGCTCGTTATTCAGAAATCAGCTGTTCGATGTCCGCTAATACCTGTTGTTGATCCATTGGCTGCCGTTCATGGATGCCCATGTCAAAAGCTTGCAGACTTGCCTCCAGTTTTTGCAGTAAGACTTCATCATCCCGCACACAAAAAATATAGGCATTTTCAAATGGCAGCAGAGTGATTAACCTTAATGCGTGCGGCTTTAAATAAAAATTAATATGCTCGAGCCACGGCACGAAATAGGCTATCTCATAAGGATCAATACTGGCTGTTGACCAATCGATTTTCTCGATAGCTGAAAAAATAAAGTCCGCATGCTCTTCAGGCATCGATAAATCAGACAGCGCTTTTAATGCGGGAATATCACCGGTGTATTCTTTCCATTCCTCATAGACCATGAGGTTTTGCGCGCTAAGGTGCTTATACAACCACGCTAAGAGCGTAAACTGCTCATCATTTAGTGGTTTTTCGCTCTGTAGTGGCGCGGCATCCAATGCTGGAATGCACTGTTTCAGCGTTATTATCAGGTTTTCTATCTTTTCCATTAATTTCTCATTTTATTCATTATCAGAGGGGATAAACGTGATGACTCATTATAACAGCGCGCTGACTGCCTCCCTGACTCAAAAGAGCCGATAATTGCATGATTTTATCCCCTCATCCAGGACGGATAGTGTTAACGCCACAAAGTGACCGACAAAAAAAGCCCCTTCATCGCTGAAGGGGCTTTTTTGACATCAGGTTAGCGAGTGAGTCGCTGCGCCTTATTTGTCCAGTGCGTAAGCGATCACATAGTCACCACGATCGGGGGACTGACGCGCACCGCCCGCAGAGATGATGATGTACTGCTTACCGGTTTTCGGTGATTTGTAGCTCATCGGGCCGCCCTGGCTACCCACTGGCAGACGGGCTTTCCACACTTCTTTACCGGTTGAGGTATCGAATGCACGCAGGTAGTAATCCTGAGTTCCTGCGATAAACACCAGGCCGCCCTGTGTTGCCAGCGTACCGCCCAGTGTCGGCATGCCTACCGGCATCGGTGCGTGCATTTTAACGCCTAACGGACCGGTATCCTGCACGGTGCCAACCGGAACCTGCCATACCACTTTCTGTGTTTTCAGGTCGATAGCGGAAAGCGTACCAAACGGTGGCTTCTGGCAAGGGATGCCCATAGGTGACATAAAGCGGTTTTTGTTCACGGCATACGGCGTGCCTTTCAGCGGAACGGCACCCATACCGGTGTTAACCGCTTCACCGCCATCGCTGGCTTTCGCATCGGCTTTTACCGGCACCATCTGCACCCACAGGCCCAGACGCATGTCATTGGCGAAGATGTAATGGTTATTCGGATCGGTCGACAGGCTGCCCCAGTTCATGCCACCCAGCGATCCCGGGAAGCTCAGAGAGAGGTCAGTACCCGGTACGGTGTAAAGGCCATCGTAACGCATGGATTTGAAACCAATACGGCAAGCCAGCTGATCAAATGGCGTCGCGCCCCACATGTCAGACTCTTTCAGCGTACCCGCACCAATCTCCGGCATACCTACGGATTTCGGCTGCGTTGGGGTGTACTGCTCATTCGGGATGTTACCTGGTTTAACCGGCACTTCCTTCACTTCCGTCAGAGGTTGACCTGTCAGACGGTCCAGCACAAAGATCTGGCCCGCTTTCGTACCGAACACCACCGCTGGCTTCGTGCTGCCATCTTTCTGTGGGAAGTCGATCAGGCTTGGCTGCATCGGAATATCGAAGTCCCACAGATCGTTATGCACGGTCTGATAAACCCACTTCTCTTTACCGGTGGTCGCATCCAGTGCCAGAATCGAAGCACCGTATTTATGATCCAGCGCGTTACGGTTCGCCCCCCACAGGTCTACAGAAGAGCTGCCCATCGGCAGGAACACGGTATTCATGCCCGCGTCGTAGGACATCGGTGCCCAGGAGTTCGGCGTGCTGCGAACGAAGGTTTTACCCTCTTCCAGTTTCGCATTGGGATCCTGGTTGCCCGGGTCAAAGGCCCAACGCATTTCACCGGTGATCACATCAAAGCCGCGCAGTACGCCGCCAGGCATATCAGTCTGCACGTTATCCGCTACGCGGCCACCGACGACAACGGTCGTACCGGCCAGCGTTGGCGCTGAGGTTAACTGATATTTCGGATCGCTGGCATCGCCAAGGCCGGCTTTCAGGTCAACAAAACCTTTGTCACCGAAGTTCTGGCACATTTCACCATTGTCCGCGTTGATCGCGACCAGACGCGCATCGATGGTGTTCATCAGAATGCGGCGCTGACAGGTATCGCCCGCAGCCAGCGTCACAGGTGTGACTGGCGTTGAATCAGGAACGGTAGGCTGTTCCAGCGGTTTGCTGACATCGAAATAGGCCAGGCCACGGCAGCGGTTCCAGACCTGAGACTGTGCGTTAATCTCGGTTTTCCAGAGCTGCTTACCGGTATCAGCATCCAGAGCAATCACGTTGTTATGCGGAGTACAGAGGAATACGCGATCACCAACCTGCAATGGCGTTTGCTGATCTTCAGCACCGCTGCCGGTCGGACTTTCCGGGATATCACCGGTGTGGTAGGTCCAGACAGGTTTCAGATCTTTCACGTTATCGCGGGTGATCTGGTCCAGAGCCACAAAGCGGCTACCGCCTGCGGTGTTACCGTAGTTATCCCAGTTTTTCTGCTCCGTTGACTTATCAACGGGCACCAGCGGCAGCTCCTGACCATTTGCGACGGTCGGATGCGGCTGGAACATGCCATAAAGGGTTGCCAGCAGGCCAACCACGGTCACCACGCCAAGGCCATAAGCCCCTTTCGCGCAGGCAGGTTTGCCTTCATGTTTGCGCAGAGACGGCCAGGTGATCAACGCCAGCAGCAGCATACCTGCCAGGAACATCAGGCGGGAAACCAGCGGCCAGAAGTCGATACCGGCATCCAGCACTGCCCAGATAGCGGAACCAATAAACACCAGGGCAAAAATCACCACTGCGGAAGCCCGGCGACGGAAGAACTGGATGGCGGACAGCACGGTGACAATACCGGCAATCACGAAATACCAGCTCCCACCGAGTGAAACTAATTTTCCCCCACCAATGACAAAGTAAAGGCCTGTTGCCAGTAAAATTAATCCCAGCAAGAAACACCACAGGCCCAGCCATTTAGATGACCCGGCATTTATTTGAGGCATAGCAGAAATACTCCTGGAGAAAATAAGGCAGCTTTTTATGAATACCTTATTTTTATTAACATGTTACACGGAAGCGATCCCGTCCTGCTTTTACCGCTGATGCTCTGAACTCACGGCTGGCGTGGCTGAGCACCCGTAGCAAGCGGCAGGATTGTACCACCAGGTTCATAATCTAATAAACAGAAAATTAACAACCCGTCTATCTTCGATAACTATAGACGGGAAATCGCACAAAATGATTATCGTGATTATGTCCAGGGTTTATGGATTATCAACGGGGAGTAATAGCAGGCGTTTTTTGGATATCAAGCCGTGCCCATGTTCACAGAAGTAGTCCACTGCGCCACAGGCTTTCAGGATAGTCAGAGGAAGATGGCAATCAGGGCAACAGGCATCGAAATGACGCTCACAGTGCGGGCAGAAAACACCGTTATCAGTGGTCGTGAGGGATTGCTGGCAATGCGGGCAAAGTCTGTCCATCGGGTTTCTCCATCGTCTTTGCTTTTCAGCATAAAACAAAGGGGGCCATCAGGCCCCCTTGTGGATCAACGTTTGTTCTTTTTCAGATGGCTCATCAAGCGCTGGCGCTTACGCTGCTGGTTTGGCGTCAGCAGATTACGTTTGCCTTCATAAGGGTTCTCACCCTCTTTGAACTGAATACGGATTGGCGTACCCATGATTTCCAGTGAACGACGGAAGTAGTTCATCAGATAACGTTTGTAGGAGTCCGGCAGGTCTTTCACCTGGTTTCCGTGGATGACCACAATCGGTGGGTTATATCCCCCGGCGTGGGCATATTTCAGCTTCACGCGGCGGCTACGCACCAGCGGCGGCTGATGGTCATCGGCAGCCATGTTCATAATACGCGTCAACATAGAGGTGTTAACACGACGTGTTGAACAGTCGTAAGCTTCGGTCACCGATTCAAACAGGTTACCCACACCACTGCCGTGCAGAGCAGAGATAAAGTGAATACGGGCGAAGTCGATAAAGCCCAGACGGTAGTCCAGTTGCTCTTTCACTTCATCACGGATTTCCTGTGACAGGCCATCCCACTTGTTGACCACAATCACCAGTGAGCGCCCACTATTGAGGATAAAGCCCAGCAGTGAGAGGTCCTGATCGGAAATACCTTCGTGCGCATCAATGACCAGCAGAACAACGTTGGCATCTTCAATCGCTTTCAGGGTTTTGATCACCGAGAACTTTTCAACGGTTTCAGTGATTTTTCCGCGCTTACGCACCCCGGCCGTATCGATCAGGACATATTCACGCCCGTCACGCTCCATCGGGATATAAATACTGTCACGCGTGGTACCCGGCATGTCGTAAACCACCACGCGCTCTTCACCGAGAATACGGTTAGTGAGCGTTGACTTACCTACGTTCGGACGACCGACAATCGCCAGCTTGATCGGCAGATCCAGCGGGTTGAAATCATCTTCTTCGTCTTCCGGCATTTCGCCGTTGGCTTTGGCTTCTTTTGCCGCAAACTCCGCCCAGTAGGCTTCGTTTTCTTCTTCTTCCGTCAGCTCACGTTCTGGCGCCACAACATCCATCCATGGCAGCAATACCAGTTCCAGCAGGCTGGTCACACCACGCCCGTGGGAGGCGGCAATGGGATGGATCTCGCCCAGGCCGAGTGACCAGAAATCGACCACGGCAGAGTCGGCATCCAGGCCATCGGTTTTGTTGGCGACGATAAAGGTTGGCTTATCGCGCGAACGCAGGTGCTTGGCAATAGCGGTGTCAGCAGGCATCAGCCCGGCACGCGCATCGACCATAAACAGCACAACATCGGCTTCTTCAATCGCCAACAGCGACTGTTCCGCCATGCGTGTTTCCACGCCCTCTTCGTTGCTGTCGATACCACCGGTATCGATACAAATAAACTCACGCCCTTCTATTTCGGCGCGACCATATTTGCGATCTCGAGTCAGCCCTGGAAAATCCGCCACCAGCGCATCTCGTGTACGCGTTAAACGGTTAAACAGGGTGGATTTTCCCACATTGGGACGCCCGACAAGCGCGACCACAGGTACCATAGTGAAGCCTCATAACTAAAAAATAAGCGCCTGGCTGCGATATTATTCGCTGTTCCGGCAGATAAACTGCCGCTGTACTCAGGCCGATGGCGCCTAGAATAACACGCCTTGGATAAAACAAAACGGCCCCTGAACAATCAGGAGCCGCTTACCCTTCAACTTTCAGCCCGCTGCGGTCGCGGCAGGCTGAATTCTGTGGGGCACAGACTTGCTGAGGAATTAACGCGTAATCGCGTAAACCTCACCGTCTTTAGACTGAATAAGCAGCTTGTCGCTGGCAACAACCGGTTCGGTCTGGAAGCCAGAGCTGTCCAGTTTCTGTTGAGCAACAAAACGGCCATCGTCAGTATTGATCCAGTGCAGATAACCTTCGCTGTCACCGACGACCAGGTAGCCATTATACAGAACAGGTGATGTCAGGTTACGGTGCAGCAGATCGCTCTGGCGCCACAGGGTGACCCCGCCATCGGTATTCAGTGCAATCACGCGGTCATCCTGGTCTACCAGGAAGATGCGGCCACCATCAACGATCATGTCGTGAACGGAACCGATTTCGCGTTTCCACAGAATCTGGCCTGAACGCAGGTCCAGCGCGGTCAGATTGCCGTTGTAGGCTAAGGCATATACAACACCGTTGACGATCACCGGCGTCGTGTCGACATCGGCCAGGCGATCGATTTCCGTCGCGCCACTTGGCTGGGAGATACGCTGCTGCCAGATAATCTGGCCCTGGTTCATAATCACCGCGCTGACCCGGCCATTATCACCACCAACAATGGCAGCACCAAAGGCTGTTGCAGGTGCCGATTCACCGCGCAGGCTCAGGGCTGGTACGTCGAGGTTGACGGTCCACTTGATGTTACCGCTGGTCTGATCCAGACCTTGCAGCATGCCGTTGCTGGTATGAACCAGTACCAGACCATCGCTGACAACCGGACGGGACAACACTTCACCGGCCGCTTTAGTCTGCCAGGCGATGGAGCCATCGCTGGTGTTCAGCGCATAAACCTGACCACGCTCACTCCCGACATAGACATGACCTGCATCAACGGTCAGACCACCGGACAGCAGCGCGGGAATGTTGCTGGATAACCAGCCGGTTTTTTCTGCCAGGTCGACTTTCCACTGTTCTTTGCCATCGCCTGAGTTCAGCGCTTTGACCACACCGTGGCGGTCAGCGGCATAGACGGTATTCTCAGACCAGGCCGGGTGCAGGTTGGAGTAGAAATCACCCACGCCATTGCCCACTGAGGTGCTCCAGACTTTTTCTGGTTCGAACTGATTCTGTACTGTCGGCAACGGTGACATTTTAACAACGTCTTCTTCACCGCTGAACCATGAACATCCGCTGAGCAAGGTGACTGACATCAGTCCCGGCAGAAGTAACTTACGCAATTCCATGAAATCCCTCTTGTGCCTGTAAGGCCAAATGTACAAGGAGCTATTTAGCCCGGCAGATTATTCACTTTCATTTGCAGCATCTCTTTCAGCGTCGAAGACGCATCAGAAGCGATTCCTTTGCTCCACGCATCGCGTGCGCCTTTGACATCGCCTTTGCTGAGTAACGCTTCACCGCGTACATCAGCCACGATGGCTGCCCAGCCGTCACCTTTAACGCTTTCCAGTGTTTTCAACACGGCGTCAGGTTGCTTCTGCTGTAACTGGATGCGTGCAAGGCGCAGGTTCAGCACCGCCTGCAGGTTAGCATCTTTGGTGCTCTTCAGGCCGCTCTGCAACTGGTCTACCGCTTTATCCAACTGATTGTTGTCAATATAGCGTTTTGCCAAATCCAGAGAAGCCAGTGCACCGTAGGTATTGCTGTTTTCGCTGGCAAATTTTGCTACTGCGTCAAGCGAAGCGGGTTTCGTGGCGTCCAGCGCCGATGTCACCTGCTGATAAGACGCGGACACTTCACGCGATCCGCTGTCCTGATGATTACTCCAGTAACGCCAGCCCAGTAATGCGCCGACGCCCAGAACAACGCCAACCACTAACGCTTTGCCATTCTGAGCAAAGAAGTTCTTCAGCGCATCTACCTGTTCGTTCTCGTTGCTATACACTTCCACGCAATCCTACTCCTTTAAATCGTGCCGCCGCAGAGGCTTAACGCTGTAACATCGATGCCAGCGTAGCTGCCGCAGCACTTTGTGCCAGCGTTTGTTGCTCGCCGTTACGCAAATCTTTAATCACCAGTTGGCCATTGGCCACTTCATCTTCACCGAGTACCAGTGCAATGCGGGCACCCCACTTGTCTGCACGGGCAAACTGCTTCTTGAAGTTACCGCCACCAAAGTTAGTCATTAGCTTCAGTTCCGGCAGCGCGTCACGCAGCTGTTCTGCCAGCAGCATCGCTGCGCTCTGTACGCCCTGACCCGAAGCGATAACATAGACATCAACAATGCGCGTCGGTTCAAATTCTGGATTAACCGCCTGCACCAGCAGGACCAGACGTTCCAGCCCCATCGCAAAACCGACTGCCGGGGTTGCGCGCCCGCCCAACTGTTCGACCAGGCCATCATAACGTCCACCTGCACACACAGTGCCTTGTGAACCGAGGCTGCTGGTCACCCATTCAAACACCGTACGGTTGTAATAGTCGAGGCCACGCACCAGACGCTGGTTGACGGTATAAGCAATACCAGCTGCATCGAGCAGGCTGCACAGCCCGGCGAAATGCTCGCGGGACTCGTCATCCAAATAATCACCAAGCGTTGGTGCATCATTCAGCAGTGCCTGAACATCCGGGTTTTTGCTATCCAGCACGCGCAGCGGGTTAGTATACATACGGCGTTTGCAGTCTTCATCCAGCACATCAATATGCTGTTCGAGGAAGGCCACCAGCGCATCACGGTAATTGGCACGGGCTTCCAGTGAACCAATGGAGTTCAGCTCCAGGCTGACATGCTCAGAGATACCCAGCGCTTTCCACCAGCGGGCCGTCATCATGATCAGTTCCGCATCGATGTCCGGGCCTTGCAGACCAAACACTTCAGCACCAATCTGATGGAACTGACGATAACGCCCTTTTTGTGGACGCTCATAGCGGAACATCGGACCGATATACCACAGACGCTGTTCCTGATTGTACAGCAGACCGTGTTCAATGCCCGCGCGTACACAACCCGCGGTACCTTCAGGACGCAGCGTCAGGCTTTCACCGTTGCGGTCATCAAAGGTGTACATCTCTTTTTCAACCACATCGGTCACTTCACCGATAGCGCGTTTGAATAACGGGGTCTGCTCTACAATCGGCAGGCGAATTTCGCTGAATCCATAGCTGCCCAGCACCTGCTTGAGGATCTGTTCGATACGCTGCCATACCACGGTATCAGCAGGTAAATAGTCGTTCATGCCGCGAATGGCCTGGATATTCTTCGCCACTAGTTTTCTCTCATCAATTTGATTCAGCAAGGGGCGACCCAAATAAAAGGCCGCCCCTTGCAGTTTATTTTTCGACCTGCTGGACATCAATCCGGCGCGATGCGTCCAGTATGGTGGCTTTCGCACGAATGCGGGCTTCCAACTGATCGATCATATTGTCGTTATCCAGACGCTCGCGCAGACGCACGCCATCTTCGTAGAAACCGCTTTTCTTGCTGCCGCCAGTGACGCCCATCGTTGAAACGGTGGCTTCACCCGGGCCGTTAACCACACATCCGATAATCGAAATATCCATCGGTGTGATGATATCTTCCAGCCGCTCTTCTAACGCATTTACCGTGCCGATCACGTCAAATTCCTGACGTGAACAGGTTGGACAGGCGATAAAGTTGATACCGCGCGCGCGAATACGCAGCGACTTAAGGATATCAAAGCCGACTTTCACTTCTTCAATCGGGTCTGCCGCCAGCGAGATACGCAATGTATCGCCGATGCCTTCTGACAAGAGCAGCCCCAGGCCAATGGCCGATTTGACGGCCCCCGCACGTGCACCACCCGCTTCGGTGATGCCCAAATGCAGCGGCTGGTCGATCTGCTTCGCCAGCAGTCGATAAGACTCAACGGCAAGGAACACGTCGGAGGCTTTCACACTGACTTTGAACATATCAAAGTTGAGACGATCGAGGATGTCCACATGACGCATCGCGGATTCCAGCAGCGCTTGCGGCGTGGGCTCTCCGTACTTTTCCTGCAAATCTTTTTCCAGCGACCCGCCGTTAACGCCAATGCGGATGGGAATGTTGTAATGACGCGCGCAATCCACCACAGAGCGAATACGCTCTTCATTACCAATGTTGCCAGGGTTGATGCGCAGACAGTCCACGCCATATTCGGCAACTTTAAGGGCAATACGGTAGTCAAAATGGATATCAGCGACCAGCGGGACATTCACCTGCTGTTTGATCAGACGGAAAGCTTCTGCGGCATCCATCGTTGGCACGGATACACGCACGATATCGACACCAACGCGCTCCAGAGCTTTGATCTGAGCGACCGTAGCGGCAACGTCGGTAGTGCGGGTATTAGTCATGGACTGGACGGCAATAGGTGCACCGTCACCCACGGGCACCTTGCCGACGTAAATGCGCTTTGATTTGCGACGGGTAATGGGTGCTTCGTTATGCATATTCTTTCTCCACAATCACTCGCGACCAGAGGAAGATGCGTTATTGCGCACCGATAGTCAGGCGAGCAACCTGGTTAGTACGGATGAAACGACTCAGATCGACAGGTTTACCCTGATATTCGATCTGCACTGCGGCCGGCGCACCAATCTTCAAACGATAGGGGGCGGTGCCGGCAAGGCTGAGTTTACCACCACTACGCTGAATACCGCTGAACAGTTTCTTACCTGCTGCATCGGTCACTTCCAGCCAGCAATCGCTGGAAAAATTCATCACTACGGCGTTTGGGTCAACAGCAGGCTGGCTAACGCCGGCGCTGCTGGTAGGCAGTTGCCCACTGACACCGGCCTCAGCCGGTGCCTGACTTGGTGAAACCACAGCAGGCTGAGAATTATCAGCCTGAGCATTTGCCGCAGGTACCTGCGCCGTGGCAGCTGGAGTGCTGCCCGTGTTCGCAGAATCTGCTGCTGGTGTGGTATCCAGTGGAATGGCCGTTTGCCCACTGCTATCAGTGGCGCTGTTGGCATTACTGTCGGTCAAAGGGATCGACTGGCTGTTATCCCCTTCGGACGACGCGTTTTGATCGGCCATTGAAACCAGATCGTCCTGAGCGGCTTTGTGATTCTGCCACCACCAGGCTCCCGTCAATCCCACCACCACAAATAACACCAGCCAGGTGAAAATCATCAACCAGCCGTCGCGTTTTTTGCGGCGTTTACCGAGGGAAAAACTTTGCATCGGTTCAACTTTCGCGGCTCTGACCGGGGCCTGCTTGGCCATCATCGGTAGCAGCTCTTCTTCCGGCACGCGAACCAAACGCGCGTAAGAACGGATATAGCCACGCAAAAAGGTCGATGCCAGGTCGGCAGGCGACTTGTCCTCTTCAATATCACGAACAGTGGAAAGTTTCAGGCAGAGGCGTTCAGCAACATTCTGCTGAGTCAGGCCCATAAGTTCACGGGCACCACGCAGGCGCTCGCCTGTTGAATTTACGTTAGGTTTGTCTTGAGTGGCTTCAGTATTCATTAGCTAAGAAATGCTGGTACTGTATCGATTGTGGAAAAATTCGCGCAAGTTGAGCTCCATAATAATGAACTTCATCGGGCTGATTGACCTGCGCGGCGAAGCGAATCTCTAACCACAGGCTTTCTGCCGAAACAGGAAAGTTGTGTTGATAAACATCTAACAGGAGGCGTGAATCTTCACGACTCCCCTTTCCAAATCGCCTTTCGGCTTCTGCCAGCATTAGCATTCCTTTGGTCGGATCGATTTTCACCGCATCCTTCAGCGCTTCTCGCGCTTTTTCATGCTGGCCGGCATTTAAAAAACAATAGCCGGAATTTTCAACACTGTCGGCACGGAGCCCATTTGATGAATCATCCATTGCCCTGCTGAACAGCCGTTGTGCCGCATCATACTGCCCTAATCCGCAGAGAAACGCACCGTAATTATTAAGCACATAGCTGTTTTGCGCTGCTAATTTCAGGGCGCGACGATAATGTTGCTGCGCCATGCTGTTATTGCCTGTCTGCTGCTGATAGCGAGCCATCGCCAGTTGGGTACGGTAATCGCCTGGTGCAAGGGCGATTGCACGCTGCAAATTCCGGTGTGCGGCATCGTGGTTACCGCGCGCCAGCCAGGCCATTCCCAACTGAATCCGTGTTTCAACCAGTGCATCTGGCTGTGGCGAAGCCTGACACCCCGCCAGCAATATTATCAGCACAAAGGCGATTATCCCTGCCCGCATCCCTGTCTCTCCCTGTCTTTATCAGCCACTTATCGTACGCCAATATTGCCAGGTTCAACACGGAATGAGGCAGGAAAACACCGGGTTTCAGATCGCCTTCACAGAGATGGCTTCTCCAGCCAATTTCTTTTTCAGCGTGCGCTTAGTACGGTCAATAACGTCACCTGCCAACTGACCGCACGCGGCATCAATATCATCACCACGGGTTTTACGCACAATAGTAGTAAAACCGTAATCCATCAACACTTTAGAGAAGCGATCGATGCGACTGTTCGAACTGCGACCATAAGGTGCTGCCGGGAAGGGGTTCCACGGGATCAGGTTAATTTTGCACGGCGTATCTTTCAACAACGCGGCCAGTTCATGGGCGTTATCGGTGCTGTCATTGATGTGATCGAGCATCACGTACTCGATGGTCACGCGCCCCTGATTAGCATTAGACTTGCCGATATAACGGCTGACTGACGCCAGGAACGTCGCAATATTGTACTTTTTGTTGATCGGCACAATTTCGTCACGAATTGTGTCATTCGGTGCATGGAGCGAGATCGCCAGCGCCACATCGATCATATCGCCCAGCTTATCCAGCGCGGGAACCACACCCGACGTGGACAGCGTTACGCGGCGTTTTGACAGGCCAAAGCCAAAATCATCCAGCATGATTTCCATTGCCGGAACCACATTGGTCAGGTTGAGCAATGGCTCCCCCATTCCCATCATCACCACGTTGGTGATCGGGCGCTGGCCGGTGACTTTGGCTGCACCGATGATTTTGGCCGCACGCCATACCTGGCCAATAATTTCGGATACACGCAGGTTACGATTAAAGCCCTGCTGAGCCGTTGAACAGAATTTGCATTCCAGCGCACAGCCCACCTGGGAAGAGACACACAGCGTGGCGCGATCTTTTTCTGGAATGTAGACGGTTTCTACCTGCTGCCCACCCACCTGAATAGCCCATTTGATGGTGCCATCGGCTGAGCGTTGTTCTTCCGCCACTTCTGGTGCGCGTATTTCAGCGACCTCTTTCAGTCGGTTACGGAAAACCTTGTTGATGTCGGTCATCTCGTCGAAATCATCACAGCAGTAGTGATAGATCCATTTCATCACCTGGTCGGCGCGAAACGGCTTTTCACCCATGCTGGCAAAAAACTCACGCATCTGCTGGCGATTCAGATCGAGCAGGTTGATTTTGTCTTTTTTAGGGATGGCAATTGCAGGAGATTCGGACGACGGCGTCACAATAAGTTCTGACATAATATTCTCTGGCCTCGTTGTTACACGTTATGGCTCTGGGTTTGGAGTTAATAAAATAGAAGCGCCCCTGAACAGAACGTCAGGGGCGCATTATTGTACTCATGACTTCGTAAGGGTTAAAGCAGCAAACACACTTTTTTTGTAAACCCTTTTCTGTCAGGCAGCCGAATTAACGGGTGCGTGGGCAGATTTCGCCTTCGCCGAAGAAGTAAGCGATTTCACGGGCAGCAGATTCAGCAGAATCAGAACCGTGAGTCGCGTTCTCAGTGAAGCTGTCTGCGTAGTCAGCACGCAGCGTACCCGCCAGTGCGTTCGCCGGGTTAGTTGCCCCCATCAGGTCACGGTGACGCTGGACGGCATTTTCGCCTTCCAGTACGGAAACCACAACCGGACCAGAGGTCATGAATTCAACCAGGCCATCAAAGAAAGGTTTACCCTGGTGTTCAGCGTAGAAACCTTCAGCCTGCTCTTTGCTCAGGTGCAGCATTTTGCTGCCAACGATTTTGAAGCCAGCGCTTTCAAAACGGTTGAAGATGGCACCGATAACATTCTTTGCCACAGCGTTTGGTTTTACGATGGAAAATGTACGCTCAATAGTCATTGTTGACCCCTGTATTATCTTTCGAGTTTAGCCGCGAAAACGGTTCCCGGCCGGGAAAATGGCCGCAGATTATAGGGGGCATCGCGAGAGATGCCTATCGGAGATTCAATAATTTAATGAAAAATCCGATCCTCATCGCGACATTTTTCCCCACCTGCGGCTATTTTACGCAGCCCGTGGATTGATGACCAGAAAAGCGCCTGGGGATCCGTCTGAAATTAGTTGATCAACGCCACATTAATCAGACGACTGTCGGCACGGCCACGGTCGTCTACCGCACGAATACGATATTTTCCCGGGCGGGAGGGCCGCCAGTCGAGGGGCGTTTTACTGGCACTGCTACCAAGATAGACATCATCAACAAACCAGTAAACAGTGGCACTGTCCGCATCGGTCACCGCGCTGAAACTGATATTATCCCGCCCTTTCTGTGACTGCCGCAGCTGGTAAGTGGTGTTCTTCAACGGCGACGTTATGCGTGGCGCATCTCCCCCCACCGCGCCCTGCTGGCAGGTTACAGGTGGAGGCTGGCGCTTGGGCAACCCGGCCTGCATAAAGACGTTGGCAAGATCGGAGGGCCAGAACTCAAACACTTCAATATGGCTGGTCTCTGTATCCCAGGGGGCACAGACGGGTTGCCCACTCTGGTTATCGATACGTAAGGGGCGATAAACCGTGTCCACTTTAATCGGGGATTTACCCGGAATAAACCAGCTTTTGCCCCGCTGCTGGCACCACTGCGTGGGCAGATCGCCACTCGGCAGGCAGATTTCCACACGTTTCAGATGCACCGGGAAGCGATGCTTAGGCTCACTCAGTCCCGGATAACTGGCAATCACACTGTCGATAATATTGAAAAACAACGGTGCGGCAGCCTCAACGCCGACAAACGCGTTATTGCCCTGCCCGTTAAAGTTCCCCTGCCACACCACCAGCACATAAGGGCCAAAAATACCGACGCTCCATGCATCGCGAAAACCCCAGGAGGTGCCGGTTTTCCAGTAAACCGGTAGCGATGACGGACGCTGCGCTAATGTATCGCCAGGGCGGCGGTGCTGACGCAGAATATCCAGCGTCATAAAACTGGCCTCTTCACTCAGCAGACGGAATGCCGGCGACTGAGGGTCCTGCTGACGCAGCCGCAGCGCGCGAACTTCACCCCGGTTGGCCAGCATCGCGTAGAGTTTCGCCAGTTCCTGGGCCGTCACCTCTCCCCCCCCCAGCACCAGAGACAGCCCGTAATGTTTTTCGCTGGCAAGATTACTGATACCCGCCAACTGTAAAAACTGATAGAAACCCGGCTGGCGCAGCCTTGAAGCAATGGTCACCGCCGGAATATTTCGGCTGAAATTCAGGGCATCGGTCGCAGTCACCGGCCCGAGGAAGCGGCGGTCAAAGTTCTCGGGCGCATAGCTGCCGAAAGAGTACGGCACATCTTTCAGAACGGTCATCGGATGCAGCACGCCCTGCTCCATCCCCAGTGCATAAATAAAGGGCTTCAACGCGGAACCCGGGGAACGTTTAGCGTTTGTGCCATTCACCTGCCCCTGAATCTGGCGGTTGTAATAGTCGGCCGAGCCGACCATAGCACGTACTCCCATATCGCGGCTGTCCACCAGCAGCACGGCGGTATTTTGAATCCCCCGGCTCTGATTACGGCGAATAAACGCGTTGACCTGTCTTTCAACCAGCCGTTGCAGACTGGCATCCAGCGTGGTGTCCACCCGGGGCTGACGTTCTCCGATCTGCAACTGTTCAATGAAGTGCGGTGCGATAAAAGGCAAATCCTGCGGCTGACGCAGGGCTAACGGCAGCTGAAACAGCGCTTGCTGGCTGTGGTCGGTAGGATAATGCTGCTGCCAGCGCAGGAATAAGCGGTTGCGCGCCTGCATCAGCGGCGGGCTGACTTCATCACTGCGAGGATTAATACGCAAACTGGGAGACTGAGGCAGTACCGCCAGCGTCAACGCCTCTGCCAGCGTCAACTGTGCAGGGGGTTTGGCAAAGTAGATCAGGCTGGCTGCACCAATACTTTCGATGTTACGCCCATACGGCGCGTAATTCAGATAGGCTTCCAGGATATCGTGTTTGGAATAACTGAGTTCAAGCTGAAGGGCACGCAACACCTGAACTGTCTTGCCTTTTGGCGATCGGGTATTCAGTTGCCACACCATGCGCGCCAGTTGCATGGTGATGGTCGATCCGCCCTGCTTATTGCCGCCCAGCACATAGCTGCGCCAAAAGCCCCGCGCCAGACTTAGCGGGTTTACGCCGGGGTTGTACCAGAACCAGCGATCCTCATGCAGCAACAATCCGTCCACCGCCAACGGCGAGATCGCCTCCAGAGGCGTCCACTGACGATAGCGGTCATCGCTGGCCAGCGACAGCCGTAGCAATGTGCCGTGACGGTCATACCATGCCGTAGACAGCGGGACACCTTGTGATAACGGCGGATGTGGCCACAAACGAAAGCCTGCCAGCAGCAGCGCCAGTAATCCCAGCGCCACTGCCAGATTTTGCAACAGACGTTTCATGTGTTCATGCTACCCAAAGCCCGGTTATTCAGCCGGTACCACATCAATTTTGCCTGCGCTGGCTGACATCGCCTGAATTTCACGGTCATACATCGCTTCACCGTACGCCGGAGGAATGACAAAACTTCCGGTGTTGGTGGCTTTGATTTGGTAAACAAACTCCTGCAGTTCCGTGGTGGCACTGCCATAGATGATCACACGATCTTCACGAATATCGCTGAAGTCCGGTGCCCAGGTTGACCCGCTTGCCGCCAGCGGCGACTGCCAGCCTGCAGAAGATGCTTCCTGTTGTTCCTCATCGTCCGTCTCCGGCGGTGGAGGCGTTTGCTGGACCACTTCAAATCCACCTGGCAACAGGTCAACTATCGCCAGATTACTCAGCGCTGCTTTTGAATTCGCACGAATTTTCAGATGCACGTTAATGGTCTGGCCCAGTTGGATTTTGTCGACCGTTTTACCGGCGGCATCGGTGTAATCACGGCTGATTTCCAGCCCACGGCTGATCGCTTTCTCTGGCGCTGCCAGGTCATAACCGGCCTGTGTGACCACATACCAGGCGGGTGCGTTTCCGGCATTACGGAACTGAACAGAAGCCGCATCCCCAGTGAAGTTACCCTGTGCAAACCGTCCCTGTAGCGCGGAAATCAGCTGAGCGACTTTATTGTCACGCCCCAGTTGATTAATCGTCAGCGCCTGCGGATCGTTTTGCTGTGCCACCTGTTCTGAGTAGCTTTCCAGCGCCAGAATGCTCATCGCCGCGGAGAAGGTGGTGTAACGCTCTTCCCTCAGTGCCTGCACCATATTTTCCAGCAGCTGCGGCGGGATCGCCGATACTTTTTCCGGGAAGTGACGGGTAATCAGATACAACCGGGTCGCATCCTGTACCAGCGGATCGTAGTAGTTTTGCGTCCACCAGGTTTTACTATAGGCCTGATTCAGTGCCTGCCAGCCCGGCTTGAACAGTCTTTCCGCTTCATCATCAGCCTTGAGTAAGCGCCATGAGGAGGCCAGATACAGCGCACTAAGATCGGTTTGCCAGCTGTCCGGGTAACGTTTTTTCAGCGTCTCCTGTACTGAGGCCAGTGCATTCGTGGTGATTTCGCCCTGCCGCGTGAGCAGATAAACGGCCCAGGCGCGCAGACGGAGGTGGTAGAGGTCTTCATAACCGTTGGCCGCCAGTGCGCGCAGTGCAACATTAGCATCGTCCAGCATCCCAGCAGGCAGCGGATAACCGGCGGCTTTCGCCTCCAGTAGGTACTGCACCACATACGGTGTAATAAACGGATCGGCCTGCGGTGATGCCATCCACAGCCCGACAGCACCGTCAGCGTTCTGGCGTGAACGCAACACGTCGAGAATGCCTTTCAGTTGCTGACGCACTTTATCCGCATCCAGATTGCCACGCAGTTCCGGGTGTTCACTCTGCAACAACAGCGGGATCGACTGGCTGACAATCTGTTCAGAGCAGTAGTATGGGTAGTTCGCCAGATAACTTGCCAGCCCGCTGGTTAACACCAGCGGTGAGTTCGATACCGCAGCCTGACGCTGTGCATAAGCACCGAACATCTGGCGTAAATTATCCACCTGCTGCTGATTCCCGCTCATGCGTCCCATCACCGTCTGGATTCGGAACGGCATTGCCGGGCGTACCGAGGTACTGATCGTCCGGCGGCTGGTTTTATCACTGTATTGCGCACTAAAGACCAGCGGCGCATCACCCAATTCAGATTTAGCACGCAGACGGAAGTTGACCACACCCTCATGTTTAGCCGCCAGTTCAAGCGAGTGCTGCGATTCACCGACCACTTCCAGCTGCGGCGGAGGCGTCACCTTGATTGCCACCGGCAGTTTGCCATCACCCAGGCTTTCCAGGTTATTACTCACGCCCACGCTGACGTCAAATTCATCCCCCGGAGCGACCATAGAGGGGACGTTCGGCGTCAGAATAAAGTTGTCACGCACGGTGGTGCCTGTTTGCGCTTTACCTATTTTTTCTGGCGTGACCGAAATCGCCATCACCCGAATTTTACCGTTGAAATAGTCCGGCACCGGATAAGTAAACTGTGCGTGGCCGTTCACTTCGGTGATCCCCGACCAGTACGCCACCGGCTTGTCACGTTTACGTTTGAACGGGTTGAGGTGCAGATCGAGGCCTTCACCGCCGTCACCACCTGGGGCAGAGGTCAGCGACATCAGCTTGCTGAATTCTGGCAGGATCAGATCAAGGATCTGCGAGCTTTCAACGTTCAGTTCACGCTTACGGAAGAAGTAATCCAGGGGATCGGTCAGACGATAACGCGCCACCTGCAAGATCCCTTCATCCACGGCAAAGACGGCCACCTGCTGCGGGCCATCCGTGGTGACGTTAATAGTGAGATCTTCGCCTGGCTTAATCACCTCTGGCACATCGAGTTTCAGGGTGTTTTTTCGCGCTTCGTTACTGATTTTAAACGGCATCACACCATAACTGAGCGGGCTCATGAAGATCTCATCCGAGTTAATATCACGGACGAACTGCACGTTAATATAGGCATTGCCCTCAAGCTCTGCCGGAATGCGGATCTTCTGCACCGAGTTAGTGGTGGTGGTGTGGAACCACTGCCAGCTGTAGACACGATCTTTTTCAATGGTGATCAGGCCGCTGCCGGTATAGGGTGCGTTAATCGCCACTTCAATTTCACTGCCCGGCTGATACTTGTCACTGTTTAGCTTCAGTTTCAGTTCGGCATTACGATCGAGCGAGCGGGTCAGGTTGGCTTCACCCGTCACGCTATAAGCGATGCGGTTGAGCACCTCACCTTTGGCATTTTCAACCACCAGCACGAAATCACCCGGCTTATCGGTCGCCAGTGCCATCGAGTGACCGCTGGCAGGTAAATCGAGTGCAGCATCGGAAACCGGGATCTCTTTCAGCCTGGATTGATATTTATAGACACCGGACTCCTGACGCGTCAGCACCGACAGATATTTTTGCTCCAACAGGCGCAGCGTCAGGCCGTTAAGCGCAATGGTATCCAGCGACGGATTAATGGCGATCAGATTCACGTTGCGCTGGGCATTTTGATGAATGTAACCCAGCTCACCATCGGCTTTCACACCAATCAGATAATCATACGGAGAGACCAGCGTACGGGCGGTAGCTGCCACTGAACGACCGCCGCCAGCGACAAAGGCTTCCGACAGTAATTGCAGCTGGTAGGTCGACTCACCGAAACCGCTCAGATCCAGTTTAATCGCTGCCGCACCGTTATCATCCGTGGTGCTGTCTTCCAGTTCAGTTTCATAACCGTCACTGGCCGAACGCGCTTCATAGAAGGCGTAATCTGCATAGCGATCGAATGCCGGGTAGACGGGACGCAGCGTCATTTTGGACGCCACACGGCGCCCCTGCGCCGGGGTGCCGAACAGGTTCTGGACATCAATATTGGCTTTCAGTGCATCCGGCTTGACCCAGCCTTGCTGATGGTCGGGGGTCAGGGTCAGCTTGACCTTGAGCTGATCCGGTTCGAACTCTTTGACGTTAACCGCCGTGCTGCCGAGCAGGCGTGTTGAGTCGTCGTCTTTACCCGGCAGATAAAGATAGATATTCCATTCGCCCGTAGGCGAGCTTTCTTCCGTGGTAAAACTCAGTTCGTTAAATCCGCTGGCGCTGAGGGTCAACGGAACGGTGCGCATCAGCTTATCGCGCGGGTCGCGGATTTCAGCACGAACCGGAATGCCACCTACCGGCACGGACCAGTCGGCGGCCCGGGTGATCAGACCGATATGGAAGGTATCGCCCGGGCGATAGACACCACGGTCAGAGAACAGATAGCTTCCGAGAGTGCGGGTATCGTCCGGTGTGGTTTCGCCATACACATCAAAACGGGAGAAATCGAGGCCACGATCGTTGTCACGCCCGGTCGGCAGGAAGGAGACATCCCCCTCTTTTTCCACCAGGAACATCACTGGTTCACGTTCGTTGGTATACACCTCCAGCGACGGGAAACTGACGTGACCATCGCTGCCCGTCTGACGGGTCAGCAGTTTTTCACCGTTCTTCGCCACGACCGAAACCTGCGCCCCCGCCACTGGCTGGCCGCCGCTGATCGACTGCACAAACAGGTCACGCGTTTTATCCTGCGAACGTTTGGCAATGATGCCCAGATCGGTCACCACCACAAAGCGTGAATCCCCGGTGATCGCCTGCTGCGATTCCTCTTCCTGATACTCCTCTTCCTGAGGCTGGGCCTCTTTCTGCTGCGGTGACCATTCAGACAGGGTCAGCAGGAAGATGCCGCGATGGGAATCGGGACGGGTTGAGAGATAGCGCGACAGGTCGATGCCCTGATAGCTGACCTCGCCGGGTTTATCATTATTCACCGGCGTCTGATAACGAAAGCGCTCGGTGAAGTATTCGTCGTTCAGGCGGTTGAAATCAGCCGAAGCGAACTGGCGGCTTTTAAACGAGACGATATGCTGCAACTGGCTGGGGATAACGCGTTTGATGTCCACGCGCAGCCCCGGCACGTTACGTGCGGCCACGCTAATGCGTTTATCGCCGTTAACTGACAGTAGCGCCCCCTGAGCGGCAAACTGCAGCAACTTCGGATAGTCTGGCACCTGAACCACGCGCCACTGTTTTTCCGGCATTTTGTAGCCACCATTGGACGTCATCGCAGCATCCACCGACACCAGCAAATAACGTTTTGCCGGGGCATCAAATTTGAAGCTGAACTGCGGTTGCCAGGTTTCTTCTGCTTCGTTCAGGCTGAGCGACACGACCGGAGAGCGGTTAATCACGCTCTGATCGATATTGCTCACATCCCAGGGAATGAATTCTTCTTCTGTTTGCTCACTGGCCGGACGACGTGGGTCCTTCTGCGGCAACAGCCAGGCTTTCACCCCTTTGCGAACATCGCTGTCACGTACGGCATCGCTAAAGCCAACAATCAGTGCACGTTCGCCCTGGCTGCCGGGTTTATCGACCACTTCCGCACTAACATCACTCAGGCTAAGGCTGTAGAGATTCGGGACCGTCACCCATCCATCACTTTTACGCGTCACCGGATTGCCAGGACGTGAGGATTTCACCCCGCTGCTCACCTGCAAATGTACAGCTCCGCCGTGATCCATTGGCTGTAGCGCGGTGGAACGCACCCAGGCATTCAGTTTCTTTTCATCCCAGGTTACGCTGAACTTAAGCGGCTGTTCTGGCTGCCCCTGCGCGGCGCTCAGGCCGAGCGACAACTGTTTTTCCACGCTCTGCACATCGGCCGGCGCGTTGAATTTTATATTGAAAATAGCGCTGTGCTGGCTACTGTCCTGCGGGTCCTGATAGTACTCGCTGCTGCCAATTTGATAGTCAAAAGCAGGCACACTGAAGCGGTGGCGCGTCTGTTCAATGCGGATTTGCGGGGCCAGCAAAGTATCAGGCTCAAGAGTCGCCTCATAGCTCGCCCCCATTGGCAGCGGCTGCTGCGGGGTGAAAATCAGCGTCCAGGCATTCTGCCACTGCCATTCCCCGGCTAAGGCGGGCTTCAGGCTAATCCCTGCGCTGACCTTTTTTCCGACCAGCGTAACCGGGGCAACGGACTGATTGAATCTCAGGGTGAGCACCTGTACGGCAGGTTTTGCGGCGGTGTAGTCAACCCCTTCCGGATTCACTACCTCTACCCTGCTGTTCTGGATGGCCAGCGGAGCAACGTCAATCGGTTTAGGTCGGTTCTGCCACCAGTGCCAGCCATAAACGCCGGCAACGCCCGCAGCCGCCAGCAGCAGCACACTCAGGGCAAGGGTTTTCGGATGTCGGTCAATCCCCTGCTCAAGCCGGGCGAAGCCTGCTTTCAGGGGGGAAACCCAGCCAGGGCCGCGCCAGTTGATCTCACCCAGCAGCGGGCGTAGCAACAGCCCCAGCACGCGAAAAAGGCGCGAGAGCAGCCAGCACAGTGCTTTCAGCACGGTGAACGGTAAGCGCAGGAGAAATTTGAGCACATCCATCAGATAGAACCTTCCCTGTTACAAAATTGGTCAAAGAGTAATAGTTTATCTGCGCAATTTCTATCTGCGAATGCAAACATTTTGCAGGAATCCAGAGGCGGCTCTGAATAGTGTCATTTCGCCTTGTGATAGCTAACAAAATCGCTGACACTCAGCTAAACGTTACTGACAATGAGGCCGCGATGACGACTCCCTCTCTTTTTGTTTCTGCTGACTGGCTGGCAGAGCATCTGACCGATGACAACATCCAGGTTCTGGACGCACGCATGCTGCCGCCAGGACAGGAGAAAACCCGCAACATCCAGGAAGAGTATCTGGCAGAGCATCTGCCAAATGCGCCCTTTTTCGATATTGAGGCCCTGTCGGACCATACCAGTGCTTACCCGCATATGTTGCCGCGAGCGGAAACGTTCGCAGTGGCGATGCGTGAGCTGGGGATCAGCGATGATAAACATCTGGTTATCTACGATGAGGGCAATCTGTTCTCAGCTCCCCGCGCCTGGTGGATGCTGCGTCACTTCGGTGTGAAGCAAATTTCCATTCTGGCTGGCGGGCTGGCGGGCTGGAAACAGGCACAACTGCCGCTGGAAAGTGGTGCCCTGAACATCGTGGAAGGCGAGTTCGAGGCCGATCAGGGTGAAGGCGAAGTCAAACGTGTCACTGATGTCCTGCTGGTTAGTCATGAAGGTGGCGCGCAGATTATTGATGCCCGTGCTGCTAACCGTTTTCACGGAGAAGTGGATGAACCCCGTCCTGGACTGCGCCGTGGACGCATTCCAGGCAGCCTGAACGTTCCCTGGAACTCGCTGGTCACCGAAGGGCGTTTGAAACCCGCTGCGGAATTACAGGCAATATTCAGTCAGCAGGGTGTGGATTTGTCGCAGCCTGTGATTGCCAGCTGTGGTTCTGGCGTCACCGCGGTGGTGGTGATTCTGGCGTTAACCAGCCTCGGCGTGAAAAACGTCGCGTTATACGACGGTTCCTGGGGCGAATGGGGAGCGCGTAACGACCTGCCGATCGTTAACGATTCACTGTAGCGGCGGATCGTCTTCGATCCGCCAGCAGCAACGGGGATCGCGCGTGGGATGACCGAAAAAGGATCGTCCCATGCAGCAAACGATCGTTAATCGATGTTTTTGACTTTGAAATCTCGCAGGAAACTTCCCCAACGCCGTTCATAGAATGGTGTGATATGGGCAATAAAGAAGTGGCTGATACCTTTCTCCCCTTCCACGACCTGGCAAATATCAATCGGGCTATCGTCCAGCAGCGTATCCGTTGCCACACTGCCTGCCGCCTGAATCACTGCTTCAAGATCGCCATCGCCTTCAATGCCAATCAGCAGATTAGCGGGCTGGTCAGCATGTTCTTTGATCTCCGCCACGTAGGCGCGGCGCACGGTTTTATACTTGGCAAACAGCTGGGTCAGCGAATCGATCATCTGTGCCGGAGGCTCAGCAATTTCCGACAGCAACAGCGAGGTTCCGCCTTCCAGCACCGTCTGCTGGCTGAGAGCACTGCTGCCCTCATCTAACAGGTGGGCAATTTCACGCGGAGAAAACTCTTTGCCGTTGGGCAATTTCGGATTCAGAAACAGCGCTTCGCCCAGGGTCATTTCGAACAATGTGCGCACTGGCATCACCAGATAAGCCTGCTCGGCGCTCACGGCCTGTTGCAGTGCTTCCGCAGACGTGAAGAACGGAATAATGCTGGTACCGTCTTCTTTTTCCCAGTGCTGTAAATCAACCGGAGTGCTGGCATCGATCGCCTGCTCAGGCCGCGCGCTTTCGCCGGGGACCACAACGCTGGCATCCATCAGCAGGGCAAAAAACTCCGGACGGTGCGCCGGCTCTACTGCTGCCAGTTTCAGCACCTCTTCCAGCCGCGGGTTAAGATCGTTCATGAATGTGTTCCAGACAAGACTGTGGGCGGACCGGTAAAAAGGGTCCGCTCCTGGAAGGGCCCGACCGTGTTGCGATCGGCCCGTTATATTACGCTTTGTTTAACAGCAGGTTCGCAACGGCACGCACACCCAGCCCGGTGGCACCCGCAGACCACTGATCCACGGCACCTTTACGGTAGGTAGCCGAACAGTCGATGTGCAGCCAGCCCTGCTTGTATTCACTGACGAAATGCGACAAGAACGCAGCGGCGGTGCTGGCCCCGGCAGAGTGCGACGGGCTGGCAATATTGTTCAAATCAGCAAAATTTGACGGCAGATGACTGCGGTGGAACTCCGCCAGCGGCAGACGCCAGAACGGCTCGTTCTCCCCGGCAGCACTTTCCAGCAACGACTGCGCCAGCGCATCGTCAAAGCTGAACAACGCATGGTAATCGTTACCTAATGCGGTTTTTGCTGCACCCGTCAGGGTCGCCGCATCAATAATCAGTTCAGGGTTGAGCGCACTGGCATCAATCAGCCCATCGGCCAGTACCAGACGGCCTTCGGCGTCGGTGTTCATCACCTCAACGGTTTTGCCATTGCGGTAACGAATAATGTCGCCCAGTTTAAAGGCATTGCCGCTGACCATATTATCCGCGCAGCACAGGATCAGTTTCACACGTTTGTTCAGACCACGGCTGATTGCCAGCGCCAGTGCACCGGTCAGCGTCGCCGCCCCTCCCATATCCGACTTCATGGAGTCCATAAAGCCGCTCTGTTTCAGGCTGTATCCGCCAGTATCAAAGGTGATCCCTTTACCGACCAGGCAGGCGTATACCGGGGTGTCATCGTTGCCACCGGGATTATAATCCAGCGTCAACAGTACCGGGCTGCGCGATGAACCGCGCCCGACAGTATGCAGCCCCAGATAGTTTTGCTTTTTAAGGTCATCACCTTTCGTAATGCGGTAACTGACCGCATCACAGGCCACATCACACAGCAGGTCAATGGCACGGGTGGCTAACTGTTCCGGCCCCAGCTCTTCAGCGGGCAGGTTAATAGTGTCACGCACCCAGTCGATAATTTTCAGACGGTTGTTCAGCTCCGCCTGTTCGGCATCTGCCAGCGCGGCCCACTGCACTTCGCGCTCGCCTTTTGGACCACGGTAGCCCTGCCAGAACGCCCAGCTGTTCTCCAGATCCCAGCCATCGCCGCTCAGGCTGACATGACGGATACCCTGGCTATCAATTTTGCGCGCAGCGCGCTGGATAGTGGCCAGCGGTTCACTGCCGGTAAGATGGATAGTCAGGCCGCTGTCGTTGCTGCTCAGGATCGCTTTTTCGCCCCAACGCAGATCGGCCGCAGCCGTTGACAGGGTAATATTCATAGAGGTGGTCATCGCATGGCTCCTTTTCATTATTTCATCTTTCAGACCGGGTTTTGACCGGCCGCTGCGATTTTTCCGCAGGAGGATTGTACAACCAGACTAACAGAAATGTGACAGGGATGTTTTCGTGGGATGCGGCGTACTGCGCAGAACGGGCCAGAATCTGGCCCGTTACTGTTTCTGCAGGTGAGGATCAACCTGCCTGTACAGCGCCGCTGGCTTTAAACGCTTTCCATTGAGGGGAAAGCTCACGCAGACGGCTAAGGGATTTTTGCACCAGCTGAATGGTGTAGTCGATCTCTTCTTCGGTGGTAAAACGCCCGAGAGAGAAACGGATCGAGCTGTGCGCCAGTTCATCGTTAAGGCCAATGGCCCGCAGCACGTAAGACGGCTCCATACTGGCAGAGGTACAGGCTGAACCGGTTGAGACCGCCAGATCCTTCAGGGCCATAATCAGTGACTCACCATCAACGTAATTAAAGCTGACGTTGAGGATATTCGCCGCGCCTTGCTCCAGTGAACCGTTGAGGTACACCTCTTCAATCGTGCCAATACCCACCCACAGACGGCTACGCAACGCACCTAGCCGCACCATCTCGCTGGCCATTTCTTCTTTGGCGATGCGATAGGCTTCACCCATTCCCACAATCTGATGCACCGGCAGTGTACCGGAACGCATACCGCGTTCGTGACCGCCACCGTGGATCTGGGCTTCCAGACGGATACGCGGTGCACGGCTGACATAGAGCGCACCGATGCCTTTCGGTCCGTAAATTTTATGCGCAGAGAAAGACATCAGATCGACTTTCAGCACACTCAGATCGATAGGTAATTTACCCACACTCTGCGTGGCATCAACATGGAAAATCACCCCGCGCTCACGGCACAGTTCGCCGATAGTGGCAATATCCTGCACCACGCCGATCTCATTATTGACGTGCATAATTGACACCAGCACCGTGTCATCACGCAGCGCCGCGGTCAACTGTTGCAGATCCAACGTGCCATCAGGGCGCGGGTTCAGATAAGTGACGCTGAATCCCTCACGCTCTAACTGAGCACAGGTATCCAGAACCGCTTTATGCTCCGTGGTACAAGTGATGATGTGACGTCCCTTTTCCTGATGGAAAGTGGCTGCACCTTTGATGGCGAGGTTGTTGGCTTCTGTTGCACCGGAGGTAAAGACGATTTCACGTGGGTCAGCGCCCACTAATTCTGCAATCTGGTTGCGGGCAACATCCACCGCTTCTTCTGACTGCCAGCCATAACGATGCGATCGTGAGGCCGGATTACCGAAGGTTCCGTCCAGAGTCAGATACTGCATCATTTTTGCGGCCACACGAGGGTCGGCGGGTGTGGTGGCGGAATAATCCAGATAAATCGGTAATTTCATTGCTCGTTAAGCTCCGGGAGGTTTCTTGATTGCCGCCCTTCTGCGCCCTGAAATCTTTGCTGGAAGCATAAATGAATAAAAGGCCCGTCAGGCCTTTTATTCATTTCCGGGGGCGGAGAACAAACCCCGCCCGGACTGCGATCAGGCGCGCAGATTGACGTTAATGGTTTCCTGCATGCGGCCGTTTGGCGCACGACGGATTTCATTGCTGTTCTGACGGTCAGCCACTTCCAGGATTTCCTGGTTGTTGACCAGTTCTGCCAGTGTAATGTTGTTGAGGAAGTCGCTGATGCGCTCACTCAGATCACGCCAAAGCACGTGAGTCAGGCAACGCTCGCCGCCCTGGCAGCCTTCTTTACCCTGACATTTAGTGGCATCAACAGATTCGTCAACGGCAGTAATCACTGCGCCCACGGCGATGGCATCAGAGCCTTTGCCCAGCAGATAACCCCCACCCGGACCACGTACGCTGGCCACCAGACCATTCTTACGCAGACGGGAGAACAGCTGCTCAAGATAAGAAAGGGAAATGCCCTGACGCTCTGAAATATCCGCTAAAGGCACCGGGCCTTCGTGGGAGTGCAGTGCAACATCAAGCATAGCGGTAACAGCATAACGGCCTTTGGATGTCAGTCTCATGGCGTTTACAACCTCAGTTATAGCCCTGGATGGGTGTTAACAAAATATGGACGCAAGTCTGACATTCCCGACTAAATTGGTCAAGTATTTAACCTACTAAAACACTCAACTATTTAACCAAGTAAAACACTCAACTATTATGCTGTTATTTTATTCACCGATACGCCCTTACTCGCCCCGTGGCTTCTCCAGCGAGGCGAGCATCCCACGCAGGATATTCAGTTCGTCACGTTCAGGACGTGCACGGGTAAACAGGCGGCGCATTTTACTCATCACCTGCCCCGGGCTGGCTTCGCGGATAAAACCGCTGCCGATCATCATTTTTTCCATATGCTGATAGAAGCGCTCAAGATCATCGACCAGTGGATACGGTGACTCAACCGGAGCTTCCTGCGCCGCTTCCAGCGACTGCAAATATGCCATACGCACTTCATAGGTAATGACCTGCACAGCCATCGCCAGGTTCAGCGAGCTATAGTCAGGGTTAGCGGCAATGGCGACGTGATAGTGGCACTTCTGCAATTCTTCGTTGGTCAGGCCAACACGTTCGCGACCAAATACCAGTGCAACAGGCGCTTGTTGGCCCTCTTCCACACTTTTTAAACCGCACTCGCGTGGGTCGAGCATCGGCCACGGCAGAGAGCGCGAGCGCGCACTGGTGCCGACCACCAGGCCACACCCGGCAATCGCTTCATCGAAAGTGTCGACAATTTTCGCATCGCCAATCACATCGCTGGCACCGGCCGCCAGGGCAATAGCCTGTGAGTCCGGTTTGACCAGAGGATTGACAAGATAAAGGTTCGTTAAACCCATGGTTTTCATCGCACGAGCGACAGAGCCCATGTTGCCAGTGTGAGAGGTCTCCACCAGCACAATTCGGATATTTTGCAGCATAAGGATTCTGGGGTCTGAGAGTTAATTCGACGATGCTAACATATTTCCAGGACATTTGCCGTTCTGCCCTGCTATACTACGCGCCGATTTATATCAGACATTGATAGCTGGCCAAAATAGCTGAAGTGGCAATAAGGCGGCAAGAAAACGAATCCCGTGAGCTTACTAAAGTAAGTGATTCGGGTGAGTGAACACAGCCAACGCCGTTGCCGCATCAGATATGAAGGCGAGACCGTTCTTTAACATCCAGCGAGACGAAACTTAACTATGCATCCAATGCTCAACATTGCCGTGCGCGCTGCGCGCAAGGCCGGAAACGTAATTGCCAAGCACTATGAAACCCCGGACTCCGTCGAAGCCAGCCAGAAAGGCAGCAATGACTTTGTCACCAATGTTGACCGTGAAGCGGAACGCCAGATTATTGAAGTGATCCGCAAGTCTTACCCACAGCACACCATCATCTCTGAAGAGTGCGGTGAACTGCCAGGCGAAGACCAGGATGTGCAATGGGTTATCGATCCACTGGATGGCACCACCAACTACATCAAACGCCTTCCCCACTTCTGTATTTCTATTGCTGTCCGCATCAAAGGCCGTACTGAAGTTGCCGTTGTTTACGATCCAATGCGTAATGAACTGTTCAGCGCCGTACGCGGCCAGGGCACCCAGCTTAACGGCTATCGTCTGCGCGGCGGCACCGCCCGCGATCTGGATGGCACCATTCTGGCCACCGGCTTCCCGTTCAAACTGAAGCAGCACGCCACTCCGTATATCAATATCCTCGGCAAACTGTTCACCCAGTGTGCTGACTTCCGTCGCACCGGATCTGCTGCGCTGGATCTGGCCTATGTGGCTGCGGGTCGCGTGGACGGTTACTTCGAGATTGGTCTGAAGCCATGGGATTTCGCCGCGGGTGAGCTGCTGGTGCGTGAAGCTGGCGGTCTGGTGACTGACTTTGTTGGCGCGCATGGTTATATGCATTCAGGTAACATCGTTGCAGGTAACCCACGCGTCGTGAAAGCGATGCTGGCCAACATGCGTGATGAACTGAGTGAAGCGCTGAAGCGTTAATTCGTCCCAGGGGCGCGGCATGCCGCGCCCTGAGTCAGGCATGCCTGCCCCCTGCGCAAGATTTACTGCAGGAACATCGGCCGGATACCGCCGGACATCGCGGGTTGCGCACTCAGCCACAGCATGGCTCCAGCGGCAATCAGCAGTACGCCACCGGTCAGAGCCAGACAGTTCAATGCCACTACATGCCAGGCAGCAGATCCTGTATTACGTGTTAAACGCCGTGCGAGGGAGCGCGAGAGCTGTACCACCAGCGCCATGCACGATACCGTTAACGCCGTTCCCACCGCCATCACCAGCGCGGATAGCACCCCCCAGAAGTAAACACCGATCACCTTTGAAAACAGCAACATCATAATGGCCCCCGAGCAGGGTCGTAACCCCATCGACAGTACCACCGCCACCTTCGTTTTCCATCCCGTCGCCTGTGACAACATCGCACTGTCCGGCACGTGCTGATGCCCACAGCCACAGTGTTCACTGTGCTGATGCCCCGCAGGCAAAATACGGGTGATGGTCATTCGGACAGGTGCCGGGCGCAGCTGCAGCCACAATTTTTTCAGGGCTCGCCAGCACAGCCACAGACCCAGGCCGATCACCAGTAGATAGCTCCCTTTTTCCAGCCAGTAGCTGCTGAGATGCATCTGGCGGGAAGAGAGTTGCAACACGCCCAGCATTATCGTCACCAGCGCAATCGCCACAGCCCCCTGTACCACAGCCGCGGCCAGCGTCAGTTGCAGGCTGGTTTTCATTTTCGTCGGGTGGGTAGCAAGAAAGGTCGCGATCACCACTTTGCCATGCCCGGGACCGAGAGCATGTAATACGCCATAGAGCAGACTGAACCCCATTAGCGCCAGCCCGGCCTGATGAGGATTGCTGGCAACCTGTTGTAACAGCCCTGTCATCTGCTGATGCAGATTCTTCTGCCACAGAATGCTCTGCAAGAGGATTTGCGGCCAGTGCCGCCAAACCCACAGCCCTCCCAGGAGCATCCCTACCATCAACAGCGCGAACGGCCACATCGCCCCTCTGCGCGGAGCGCGGCTGAGGTCATTTACTGACATATCAGCGTCACCGTCTGGGCAAACTGGCGACCAAGATCCATCTCTTCCGCTGGCGCATCCGCTTTATCCAGTGACAGCGCATAGGCTTGCAGGGAGGCATCCGGTTTGGGGGTTTGCAGCTCGAAATGACATTGTGATGCCAGTTCTGCCGGGACTGTCAGTGCTTTTTCAGAGTCGTAATACATATCTACAAAGTAAGTGGGATCAAAAGTGGAAAACGTATATCGCTGGCCTTTTAGCGCCTGCGGATGTGCCAGCGGCAGAATAAACTCCAGCACCGCCTGATGCCCCTGCCGCGAAAGATGGTATTCCGGCGGCAGATTATCGAATTTTACCGGCTGCTTCTGGTGCCAGAATTCGCTGAAGTAATGCTGGCCTAACACATTGGCCATCACTTCTGCCGCCAGTTTTTTCCAAACCACTGAATCCGGTTTTGCCGTTCCGGCATCGTATAACAGGTCAGCAGAGGTGATTTCATCCATCACCCAGCGCATTTTCAGGCCGGTGAGCCGATCGCCCTGATGAACCAGTGTGGTCTGCATATCGATAAAGCTGTGCGGATGCGCCATGGCAACCGGGGACAAAACGATTATCAGCCCTGCGGCCCCCACGGCACACCTGTTATAATGTAACAAATTAAACCCCACTCCAGTTTTTGTCGATTATTTTTGTGACCTGTCTTAAAAGCTCTGAATAAAACTGGCTCGAATGACCACAGTGCTGGCGGCTCAGGCTATTCTTAGCATAATCAATCGCTACTGGGATCACAGATGATGAGTACACACTCACCTGAAATGTCTGTCCTCTCCAGTCCACAGCGCCGTTGCCACCTGCTTTTAATGCTCTGCCTGCCTGAATCCGTCGTCACTGTGGAATCGGTTTGCCAGCTTAACGGTGTGGATCACGCCGTAACCCGGCAAGATATAGCGGAGGTGGGAGAGGAAATCCAGCGCTATCACCATCTTGCCATCGAGCTGGATGAGCTGGGCGCGTTGCGTCTTTATGGAACGCATTTAGATCAGCGTCTGTGCCTGCTGCATAACTTACGGCGGGCACTGCGGTTGTCTCCGGCGTTTATCCATAACGACTTTTCCTCCGTCATTAAGCAACAGCTTCAGACGCTGCCAGTGGATAAGGCCTTGTACGATGAGCATAATCTGGCAGCACTGGTCCAGTATTGTTCACTTCATCTGGACCGCGAGTTCAGCGCTCGCGATACCCAATTTTTACAGGTCTGGCTGCGCTATGCTCTCGCCTGGCACTGCCAGCCGGACTTTACCGCACCGCAGTTGCACTGGATCGAAGGCAAACCGGAGTTTTCACTGGCACAGGCAATTGCTCGCTGCTGGAGTAAACGCGGCTATCAGGCGGCGGTTAATGAGGTTGCGTTACTCGCCCTGCTCTTCAGCCAACTACATATTCCCCAGATACAACACACCCTCAGCGCTCATGAACGCCAACTTCTCCAGTCCGTGCAATTGTTAATTCAGCGTTTTCAGGCATTGTCCGGCATGGTATTCAGTAATGATGCGGGGCTCAGCGCACAACTTTATACGCATCTTGCGCAGGCGCTGGAGCGTACTCTGTTCTCCATCGGCATCGATCATAATCTGGTTGACGACATCGCCCAGCAGTACCCGCGTTTGTTGCGTACCACGCGTGAGGCTATCGCCGCGCTGGAACAGCAATACAGCGTGCAATTCACCGATGAAGAGATGGGCCTGATTGCGATTATTTTTGGCGCATGGCTGCTGCAGGAAAGTGCCTTGCAAGAGAAGCAGGTACTGTTATTGATTGGCCGTGATAGCGAACTGGAGCAGCAGGTTGAGCAGCAGCTGCGTGAACTGACGCTGTTGCCGCTGACGATTAAGTACCAGGATGTTGCCGACTTTCAGCGCCACAGCGCACCGAAAGGGATCGCACTGGTGATCACGCCTTATGCCACGCCGCTGCCGCTCTATTCACCGCCGCTGATCCATGCTGAACTGCCACTGGGTGAACACCAGCAGCGCAGTATTCGCCTGCTGCTGGAGTCGTAATCAGGTCACTTTGGGTCGCAGGAACAGCACAGGTACAACCAGCAATGCCATCACCCAGAACACGCCGCCTTGCAGGTGCTGGAACAGCACACCACACACCATGGTCATCAGAGCAATGCCGCCGCCCATCGCCAGCGCTGAATAGACTGACTGTAAGCGGATCACCTCACTGCCATCGCGGGCAGCGATAAAGCGCATAGCCGCCAGGTGACAAATAGTGAAACTACCACAGTGCAGGATTTGTGCGACAACCAACCATCCCAGTTCCGTGGATGACGCCATAATACTCCAGCGTAAAACAGCACACACGCAGGAGAGTAACAGCAGATCGCGTGCGCTCCAGCGACGGAACAGCCGGTTGCTGGCGGCAAACACCACGATTTCCGCCACGACGCCCAGCGACCATAAATAGCCCACAATGCTCGACGAGTAGCCTGCTTCCTGCCAGTAAATGGCACTGAAGCCGTAGTAGGCGGCATGCGCCCCTTGCATCAGCGTCACGCACAGCAGGAAGCGCCAGACGGCGGTTTCACTGAGCATCTGCTTCCACTGCGCCCATCCGCTATGTTCGGTTTGTTTTTCCATCCCCTGCGGCATCACCGCCGGACGTAGCATCATGCCTGCGATCATCGCCCCGCATCCCACGCACAGCAGCATCAGGATCGCGTGATAGGAAAAATGCGTCACCAGCACACCGGTAAGCGCCGAACTGATCACAAACGCCAGGGAACCCCACAGCCGCACGGGACCGTAAGGCAGAGCGATCTGTCGCTGCCAGGTGGCGGCCAGCGCATCGCTCAACGGCACCAGCGGTGAGAAGAACAGATTGAATCCGACCATCACCAGCAGCAGCCACACCCACTGGGAACCCGCCCAGAAGCCCAGCGCAAATAACAGCGTCAGCGAAGCCAGCAGGCGCAGGACGCTAATCAGTCGTGAAGGGTTAGTGACGCGTGAGGCGATAAGCAGGCTACCGGCAAAGCGGGCAATCATGCCGCAGCCCAGCAGCAGGCCGATTTTTTCCGGTTGCAGGCCGCTGTCTTTTAGCCAGACGCCCCAGAACGGTAAATAGACGCCATAGGCAAAGAAATAGGTGAAGTAGCTCAGTCCAAGCCAGTACGTGGAACGTATCGTCATTTTCCCTCCGACAAAGTGGAGGCTAATGTACACCGCCGCACAGGATAAAAAAATAGCGGGACACTGTCGTGTCCCGCTATCTGTACTCAGGCTCCGATTAAATCAGGAGATGAGGACGAATTTAGGCATATACAGGGAAGCGTGCACAGATTTCCAGCACCTGCTTCTTCACGCGCTCGCTCACGCCTTCATCATTGATATTGTCGAGAATATCACTGATCCAGCCAGCCAGTTCGCGGACTTCTGCTTCTTTAAAACCGCGACGGGTGACGGCCGGGGAACCGATACGAATACCTGACGTCACAAACGGGCTTTTCGGATCGTTAGGCACGCTGTTTTTGTTCACGGTAATGTTGGCACGGCCCAGCGCTGCGTCAGCTTCTTTACCGGTCAGGTTTTTGTCTACCAGGTCCAGCAGGAACAGGTGGTTGTGCGTACCGCCAGAAACCACGTTGTAGCCGCGCGCCAGGAACACTTCCACCATCGCTTTAGCGTTTTTAGCCACCTGCTGCTGGTAGGTTTTGAACTCAGGCTCCATTGCTTCTTTAAACGCAACCGCTTTACCCGCGATAACGTGCATCAGCGGGCCGCCCTGGCCCCCCGGGAAGACAGCAGAGTTCAGTTTTTTGTACAGGTCTTCGTCGCCGCCAGCCGCGAGGATCAGGCCGCCACGTGGGCCTGCCAGGGTTTTATGCGTGGTGGACGTCACGATGTGCGCATGAGGAACCGGGTTAGGGTAAACATCAGCCGCAATCAGACCCGCCACGTGTGCCATATCAACGAACAGATAAGCGCCAACGGTATCTGCAATTTCGCGCATTTTTGCCCAGTCGCACACGCCAGAGTAAGCAGAGAAACCGCCTACGATCATTTTCGGCTGGTGTTTTTTCGCCAGTTCAGCCAGTTCGTTGTAATCAATCTGGCCGGTCTCGTCGATGCCGTAAGGGATGACGTTATACAGTTTACCAGACAGGTTAACCGGGGAACCGTGAGTCAGGTGACCGCCGTGTGCCAGGTTCATACCCAGAATGGTATCGCCCGGCTGCAACAGCGCAGTGTACACCGCGAAGTTAGCCTGAGAACCGGAGTGCGGCTGCACGTTGGCGTAGTCTGCACCAAACAGGGCTTTAGCACGGTCGATAGCCAGCTGCTCAACGATATCCACGTACTCACAACCACCGTAGTAGCGCTTGCCCGGATAACCTTCAGCGTACTTGTTGGTCAGCTGAGATCCCTGAGCCTGCATAACACGTGGGCTGGTGTAGTTCTCTGAAGCAATCAGCTCGATGTGCTCTTCCTGACGCACTTTCTCCTGCTCCATCGCCTGCCATAAATCCGCATCGTAATCGGCAATGTTCATTTCACGTTTTAACATTTGCATCTCCTGACTCAACTGACTTGCAATAATGAATGCCCCCTCTGGGGAGCGATGGGCAATAGTTTAAACTGTTTATGCACCTGTTGAATAGCTTAACCACTGCCTTTTTACGCAAACGATTGGCTACAGGTGTAGCAAGGGTTAGTTACTGTTCTTTGCAAGTCCCGGATAAGGAATTCTCCTCATCTGCCAGATGCTGTTTTTTCAATAAGACCGTACATCGCGTGCGGAAAAATACCCTCTCACTCTAAAGGTGTATTTACAGCGCAGCATGTTGCGAATAACATGCATTTTAAATACATGTTTAAATTCTTGCTAAGGAGCACACCATGCTGGACAGCCAAACCATTGCCATCGTTAAATCTACTATCCCCGCCGTTGCTGCACTCGGCCCTCGTCTGACCTCGCATTTCTATCAGCGGATGTTTACCCATAATCCAGAACTGAAAGACATCTTTAATATGAGCAACCAGAGCACAGGTAATCAGCCGGAAGCGCTGTTTAATGCCATCTGCGCCTACGCCAGCAATCTGGATAACCTCGCCGCGCTGGGTCCTGCCGTAGAGAAAATCGCGCAAAAGCACACCAGTTTTGCTATTCGTCCCGATCACTATCCGATCGTGGGTGAGCATCTGCTGGCAAGTATTGATGAACTTCTGAATCCGGGTGAAGAGGTGCTGGCAGCCTGGGGCAAAGCTTACGGCGTACTGGCCGGAATTTTTGTTCAGCGTGAGGAGCAGATTTATGAAGAATCCGAAGAAAAAGTCGGCGGCTGGCGCGGTGGCCATCGTGAATTTGTTATCAGCGAGATCGTCCCGCAGAGTTCCGTGATCAAAAGTTTTATCCTGACTCCCGTCGATGGCCAACCGGTCGCAGACTATAAAGCCGGGCAGTATCTGGCGGTATGGGTGAAAGCCCCGGGTTTTGAGAATCAGGAGATTCGCCAGTATTCCCTGACGCGCACGCCCAACGGCCGTGACTATCGTATTGCCGTGCGCCATGAAGAAGGCGGTGTCATGTCCAGCTGGCTGCATCAGCAGCAGCCCGGCCAGCGCGTCCATCTGGCGCCACCTGCCGGGGATTTCTTCCTTGATATCACGGCTGAGACGCCGGTGACCCTGATGTCGGGTGGCGTGGGCCTGACGCCGATGCTGGCGATGCTGAACCAACTGGCGAAAGACAAGCATCCCGCTACAGTACAATGGCTGCACGCCACGGAGAATGGCGCAACCCATGCTTTCGCTGAGGAAGTGACCGCGCTGGGCGCGCAGTTGCCGCAGTTCTGGCAACACATCTGGTACAACCATCCCCAGGCGCAGGATGAAGGGAAATATCACCAGCGTGGGCTGATGAACTTGCTGCCGCTGGAATCACGCATCAGCGATCCGGCGATGCACTATTATCTCTGCGGCCCGCTGGCCTTTATGGCCGCGGAAGAAAAACGGCTGCTTGAGCTAGGCGTTAAAAAAGAACACATCCACTACGAAGTGTTCGGCCCGCATAAAGCGCTGTAAATGCAAACGGGCTGACCGCGCAATGCAGTCAGCCCGTTGGGGACCCGGAAACGACAATCAGATCGCTTCTTCGTCTTCCTCGCCAGTACGAATACGCACCACGCGCGCAACGTCGAACACGAAGATTTTACCGTCGCCGATTTTACCGGTCTGCGCCGTACGCATGATGGTATCAACACAGGTATCCACGATGTCGTCCGCAATCACGATTTCGATTTTCACTTTTGGCAGAAAATCGACCATGTACTCTGCGCCACGATACAGCTCGGTGTGGCCCTTCTGACGACCAAAGCCTTTCACTTCAGTCACGGTCATCCCGGTGATGCCGACTTCCGCCAGCGCTTCGCGCACGTCATCCAGTTTGAACGGTTTGATAATTGCATCAATCTTTTTCATGGCAGACCCTTTTCTCTCCCTCCGTGCCCGGACGGGTAATCAGTTAACTATATACCCGTTACGCTCAGTCTGCCTGCGCACGGGCAGCAGACCGAACATGTCTGAGGTATACCGGACGTCCGTCTCTTTTCAGGCAGTTAAACTACCATAATCAGGCAGCGTTACCGCAGTGAAAATTATTCTTTAAAATCGGCAGCATCCAACTCGTGACGCGATAACAGTTTATAGAACTCAGTACGGTTACGCCCCGCCAGCCTTGCCGCGTTCGTCACATTGCCTTTAGTCATTTGCAACAATTTACGCAGATAATTCAGTTCGAACTGGTTACGGGCTTCGGCAAAGGTCGGTAGCGCAGTATTTTCCCCCGCCAGCGCCTGTTCCACCAGCGCCTCGCCAATCACCGGTGCAGAGGTCAGCGCGACACACTGTTCAATCACATTCACCAGCTGCCTGACGTTGCCCGGCCAGGCAGCGGCAATCAAACGTCGCATGGCGTCGGTGGAAAAGCTACGTACAAAAGGTTTGTGCCGTTCAGCCGACTGCTTCAGCAAATGATTGGCCAGCAGGGGGATATCTTCTGCCCGCTCATGCAGTGCCGGGATCTTCAGATTCACCACGTTGAGACGATAAAACAGATCTTCGCGAAACTCTTTCTTTTCCATCGCTTTCGGCAGATCGCGATGGGTGGCAGAAATAATACGTACATCAATGTCGAGGTCACGGTTACTGCCAAGCGGGCGCACTTTACGCTCCTGCAAGACACGCAGCAGTTTCACCTGTAACGCCTGCGGCATATCACCAATTTCATCGAGGAACAGCGTGCCGCCCTCAGCGGCCTGAAACAGCCCTTCACGACTGCTGACGGCGCCGGTAAAGGCCCCTTTCGCATGGCCAAAAAGTTCTGATTCCAGAAGTTGTTCCGGTAACGCGCCGCAGTTAATAGCGATAAAGGCTTTACCCGCACGCGGGCTGGCCGCGTGGATGGCCTGCGCCAGCACTTCTTTGCCGGTTCCGCTCTGTCCGTTAATCAGTACGCTGACATCCGACTGCGCCACCATGCGCGCCTGCTCCAGCAGACGCAGCATCAGCGGGCTGCGGGTGACAATGCTTTCGCGCCAGGCTTCATCGCTGGTCGGTGCCCGATGCTCCAGAGCATCATCAATCGCTTTGTACAGCGCGTCACGATCGACCGGTTTAGTCAGGAAACTGAACACGCCCTGCTGCGTGGCCGCCACTGCATCCGGAATAGAACCGTGGGCAGTGAGAATAATCACTGGCATGCCCGGCTGGAGCTTCTGGATTTCAGCGAACAGCGCCATACCGTCCATTTCATCCATACGCAGATCGCTGATCACCAGATCAAGCGTATCGCGGTTAAGCACGCGCAGCGCATCCGGGCCACTTTCTGCGGTAGTCACACTAAATCCTTCGCTACTGAGACGCATCCCCAGCAGTTTCAACAGGCTGGGATCATCATCTACCAGCAGTAACCGTGCCGACTTTTTGATCATGGATTTTCATCATCCTGTGACGCGTTATCAGCCGGGTTGTTTTTGTCATTACCGTGGCTGTTGGTATCAGTGGCATCCGGGGAGCGGCGCGACGAGAGTCGGCGTTCAATATCCGTCAGCGTATCGAGTTTACGGCGGGTGACAGCCAGATCGTTCTTTAGGACGATTTGCTGCTGACGCAGCCCATCCAGTTGGCCATCACTGCTCTCCTGAAGGTGGGCATAACGCGTCCGCTCTTCGGATAGCTGTAAAAGCGATCCCTGCCCTTCACGCCACAACATCATCAACGGGCGTACAGAGGCCGGATAATCATAGCTGTAACTGTCCAGGCGGTTCAAATACTGACGCCGCTCAACGGGGGTAATATTGCCATTATTCAACAATACGGCCTGTTTGAAGGCACTCTGCCAGTTATCTGTTGGCCAGCGCCGTGCTTCAGCACGTGCATCGGCTGGCGATAACCGGATGCCGCAGTCAATGGTGCGCAGCCAGTAAAGAGGATTACCCGTTGCGGCCTCATCGTTAAATGCCCAGATATGCTCACAGGACACCAGCTGATAGTCGACGATTTTAACATCGGGCTCATTCAGTGTGATATCGGCGCGGCTGGCCACCTTCTGCGACGGCTGCTGGCTACATCCCAGCAGGCCAAACGCCAGTATGAAGGCGCCGGTCAGTCTGCCCATACGCCCGTGTTGCAGTAAGGCAGAAAAACGTGATGATTGCATTATGATAACGTCCCGGCGGTAGTGTTTAATTCGATGCGAAAGCAGACATCAGCATCAACGCTGTCGATCAGTTGCAGATCGCCCTGCAGCCGGCGCAGGCAGTCTTTCGCAATGCTTAATCCCAGTCCGCTGCCTTTTACCGCGCCTTTGCGCTGCAGATGTCCCTGGAAGAACGGTTCAAAGATCATTGCTCGCTCAGCCGCAGTAATAGGCGGCCCGGTATTTGCCACCTCAATCACCACGCGGTTTCCTTGCTGAAGACTGCGGATCCAGATATGTCCAGATTCAGCGCCGTAGTGTACCGCATTGGAGTAAAGATTATCGATTGCCCTCAACAACAACGTCGGTTCGGCCCGACAGCTGTCAGCCTTGAGATCGATGCTGATATGGAGCTGTTTAGCGCGGGCCGTGAGGCTGTGAGCGGCAACCAGTGAGTCGATCAACGGCCGTAGCTGAACATCTTCCAGCGCTACCGGGCCATCAGCCAGCTTTCGGTTGTAGTCCAGCAGCTGTTCAATTAGCGTTTGCAGATGACGACTGCTGTCATTAAGAATGTTGACCACCTCTTTCTGGTCAGCGGTCAGCGGCCCGGCAACCTCGTCAGCCAGCAATTCAGTGCCCTCACGCATGCTGGCCAGCGGTGTTTTTAATTCATGGGAAATATGGCGGAGAAACTCATGACGCTGCGACTCCAGCCAGGCCAGGCGCTCACTGAGCCAGATAATACGCTGTCCGAGTGAACGGATCTCACGCGGGCCTTTGAACGCCAGACTGTGCCCCAGCGGCCGCCCTTCCCCCAGACGATTAATCATGCGCTCTACCGCTTTTACCGGGCCGATAATCATACGGGTAAAGAGCACCACCAGCCCCAGACTGAGCAGGAAAAGAATCAATGCCTGCCAGCCAAAATACTGGCCGCGTTCGGCAATCTCTCGTTGCAGTTGTAATCCACGTGAGAACACCACTTCACGTGTAGCCTGAACCAGTTGACTGTTGGCGGCAGAGAACAGCTCAAGCTGATCGGCGGCCTGCGACACCGGGCTGCTGTTTTCACATTTCATCTGGCTGAGTTGAGTGAGGTTCTGACGCAGGCTTTGCCAGGTACGAATATCCGGCAGTACCGGGGCGTGGGCATCCAGCATTTGCGAATAGCGGCTGCGCTGCGTCTGGTAGAGGCGTGCCAGCATCGGATCATCTAACACGCAATACTGGCGGTAGCTACGCTCCAGTTCCAGAGCGGTACGGGCCATGGCTTCGCTGCGACGTACATCGGTCAGCGTGGTGCGATTGGTATCGGCCGCCCGGTCGCTCAGTGCCGAGAGGCTTTCCCACGCCTGCCAGGCCAGCACCAGCAGCGGTAATAACACCAGCAAAAACGCCATCAGCACCAGCTGACGTAGCGATCGCGGTAACAGACGCCATTTCTTCACGACACAATTTCTCTTTCCAGGAGTTAGGGCGATGCTAGCTGAGAGTGAGCAGAGAAGAAAGTGTGAAAGCGTAAAATGAAAATGGCCGGTTCACTGAACCGGCCACTGGCGTTACGCCGGTGAGCCCGCGTAACTGAATAGGTGGTGCCTTACTCAACGTTGCGTCCGATGTTTGATAACGTCACAAAGTGAACGATTATCGGTGGGGTGGACGACAGGCACCGTATTGTGCGTCATTCTGGGTGTTATGAGCACTTGTCCGCTTGCGCAGGGCTGTCATAACCAGGTGAATGAGCCACTGAGATGATTATAGCAATTAACATGCCACATTAAAAATAAATTTATAACCTATTAATAAATAAAACCTTATACATTGAAAGTATTCATCGGGCAGGTAATTTTGACCATCAGGTCCGGTTAAGTGTCGTCATATAACAACACTTACGGATGAAATGTATTTTGATCATTAAAATCAATAGACTAAATGTCTCTTTTTAGAGACAACTCAAATCTATTTTGTTGTTAAATGACAACACTCCCCTGCTATTCCCTTTCTGACGGGCGAAAAAAACCGGCCACACGTTCAGGCCAGTTTTTTACCATCTCGCCAACGCAGAGGGTTAGCCCAGTTGTTTACGCGCATTGCGGAAGATACGCATCCACGGGCTGTCTTCGCCCCATTCTGCCGGGTGCCATGAGTTGCTGACGGTACGGAACACACGCTCCGGGTGCGGCATCATGATGGTCACGCGACCGCTTTCATTGGTCACCGCCGTGATGCCGTTCGGAGAACCGTTCGGGTTCGCCGGGTACTGCTGGGTCACTTTGCCAAAGTTATCCACGAAGCGCAGCGCCACCAGACCTTTGTTTTCCAGCTGGGCCAGATGAGCATCATTACGCACTTCCACGAAGCCTTCACCATGCGATACGGCGATTGGCATACGGGAACCGACCATGCCGTGCAGCAGCAGAGAGGGGCTGGCAGCCACTTCAACCAGGCTGAAGCGGGCTTCAAAACGCTCGGACTGGTTGCGCACAAAGCGGGGCCACTCTTCACTGCCCGGAATCAGTTCACGCAGATTAGACATCATCTGACAGCCGTTACAGACACCCAGTGCCAGTGTCTGTGGACGGTGAAAGAAGGTTTCGAACTCGTCACGTACGCGGGCATTAAACAGAATCGACTTCGCCCAGCCTTCACCCGCACCCAGCACGTCACCGTAAGAGAAGCCGCCACAGGCAACCAGCGCCTGCACGTCATCCAAACCACGACGGCCAGCCAGCAGGTCGCTCATATGCACGTCTACCGCATCAAACCCGGCACGATGGAAGGCCGCGGCCATTTCAACATGGGAGTTAACGCCCTGCTCACGCAGTACAGCCACTTTAGGACGCGCACCGGTCGCAATATAAGGCGCAGCAATATCTTCCTGCGGCTTAAAGGTCAGTGCCACATTCAGGCCCGGATCGCGATTGTTTTTCTTCGCGTCATGCTCCTGATCGGCACAGACTGGGTTATCGCGCAGACGCTGCATCTGCCAGGTGGTTTCAGCCCACCAGGTACGCAGCGTGGTACGGCTTTCGCTGTACACGGCAGAGCCGCCGGAAGTGATCACAAAACGATCCCCTTCCACGGCCTGGCCCAGCACATGCACACAGTCAGCTAATCCATGAGCGGCAAAGACCTGCTCAACGGCCGCACGATCGGCCGCTGCGACCTGAATCACCGCACCCAGCTCTTCGTTAAACAGGGCAGCCAGGCTATCGCTGCCCAGTGCCGCGATGTCGACGTCTACACCGCAGTGACCCGTGAAGGCCATTTCAGCCAGCGTGACCAGCAGGCCGCCGTCAGAACGGTCGTGGTAGGCAAGCAGTTTGGAGTCGGCCACCAGCGCCTGGATGGCATTATAGAAACCAGCCAGTTGCTGCACATCACGCACATCGGCAGGCTTATCACCCAGCTGACGGTAAACCTGTGACAGCGCCGTTGCGCCGAGGGCGTTGACCCCTTTGCCCAGGTCGATCAGCAGTAGCGCGTTCTCAACGGTCTGCAACTGCGGGGTGACGGTTTTACGCACGTCTTCCACACGGGCAAACGCGGTGATCACCAGGGACAGCGGAGAAGTCATCTCACGCTGCTCATTCCCCTGTTGCCAGCGGGTTTTCATCGACATAGAGTCTTTGCCGACCGGGATAGTGATACCCAGCGCCGGACACAACTCTTCACCCACCGCTTTCACCGCTTCATACAGGCCAGCATCTTCACCCGGGTGACCGGCAGCGGCCATCCAGTTGGCTGACAGCTTGATGCGCGTCAGTGGGCCAATGTCGGTTGCCGCAATGTTGGTGAGTGCTTCGCCGACGGCCAGACGACCGGAGGCCGCAAAATCCAGCAGCGCGACAGGAGCACGTTCGCCCAGCGACATCGCTTCACCGTAGTAGCTGTCGAGGCTGGCGGTGGTTACCGCACAGTTCGCAACCGGGATCTGCCACGGCCCGACCATCTGGTCACGGGCAACCATACCGGTTACCGAACGGTCACCGATGGTGATCAGGAAGGTTTTTTCCGCCACGGTTGGCAAGTGCAGCACGCGATTCACGGCATCTGCAACAGTTATTCCCTCACGCACCAGCGCGTCACCTTTCACTTTCAGTGTGGTCACGTCACGAGTCATTTTCGGGGTTTTACCCAGCAGCACGTCCAGCGGCATATCAATTGGTGTGTTGTCGAAATGGCTGTCAGCAAGCGACAGGTGCATCTCTTCGGTCGCTTCACCGATCACGGCGTAAGGTGCGCGCTCACGTTTACACAGCGCATCAAACAGCGCCAGGCTGTCCGGCGATACTGCCAGAACATAACGCTCCTGAGATTCGTTACACCACACTTCCAGCGGGCTCATGCCGGGCTCATCGTTAAGGATGTCACGCAGGTTGAAACGCCCGCCGCGCTCGCCGTCGCTTACCAGCTCCGGCATGGCGTTGGACAGGCCGCCCGCGCCCACGTCATGGATAAACAGAATCGGGTTCTCTTCACCCAGCTGCCAGCAGCGGTCAATCACTTCCTGGCAACGACGTTCCATTTCCGGGTTGTCGCGCTGTACGGAGGCGAAATCCAGATCTGCATCAGACTGGCCAGAGGCCATTGAAGAGGCCGCACCGCCACCCAGGCCGATGTTCATTGCCGGGCCACCCAGCACGATCAGCTTGGCACCAATGGTGATTTCGCCTTTCTGCACGTGGTCGGCACGGATGTTACCGATACCGCCTGCCAGCATGATCGGCTTGTGGTAACCGCGCAGCTCTTCGCCGTTATGACTGTTAACGCGCTCTTCATAGGTACGGAAGTAACCCGTCAGCGCCGGACGACCAAATTCGTTGTTAAATGCCGCGCCACCCAGAGGGCCTTCGGTCATGATGTCCAGTGCCGTCACAATACGGTCCGGCTTACCGAAATCTTCTTCCCACGGCTGTTCAAAACCCGGAATGCGCAGGTTAGAAACGGAGAAGCCGACCAGACCTGCTTTCGGTTTAGCGCCACGCCCGGTTGCGCCTTCATCACGAATTTCGCCACCGGAACCGGTCGCGGCACCCGGCCACGGAGAAATCGCCGTTGGGTGGTTATGGGTTTCAACCTTCATCAGGATATGCGCATCTTCCTGATGGAAGTCATAGCGGCCCTGTGGATCGGCGTAGAAGCGCCCTACCTGAGAACCTTCCATGACGGCCGCGTTGTCTTTATACGCTGACAGCACATGGTCCGGGGTTTTCTCGAAGGTGTTTTTGATAATCTTGAACAGCGATTTCGGCTGCGTTTTGCCATCAATCACCCAGTCGGCGTTGAAGATTTTATGACGGCAGTGCTCAGAGTTAGCCTGAGCAAACATATACAGCTCGATATCGTTCGGGTTGCGCCCGAGTTTTTCAAACGCCGCCTGCAGGTAGTCGATTTCATCATCGGCCAGTGCCAGACCCAGTTTAATATTGGCCTGAACCAGCGCGTTGCGGCCTTCACCCAGCAGGTCGACGCTTTGCAGCGGTGCAGGCTGATGATGTGCAAACAGCGCATCGGCCTGGCTCAGATCGGCAAAGACGGTTTCCATCATGCGGTCATGCAGCAGTCCAGCCAGCTCTGACCACTGCGCTTCGCTCAGCTGCGGTGCCTGCACATAGAAGGCTAAGCCGCGCTCAAGACGCAGTACCTGAGGGAGATCGCAGTTGTGGGCGATGTCTGTCGCTTTCGAAGACCACGGCGAGATAGTGCCAGGACGCGGAGTGACCAGCAGCAGGCGGCCTTCCGGGGTATGTTCAGCGAGAGAGGGACCGTATTTCAGCAGGCGCTGCAAACGGGATTTTTCATCCTCGCTCAGCGGCGCGCTGACATCGGCAAAATGGACGTACTCAGCGTAAATGTCACTCACCGGCAGGTGAGCATCCTGAAAGCGGGTCAGCAGTTTGTTAATACGAAATGCCGACAGAGCGGGCGAACCACGCAGAATTTCCATCATTAAAGATCTCTCGTCTCGAAGCGCCGGGCGACGCTTCATTGGGCGCAACAGGGGAAAACGGGCGGTATTATAGAGAATCCCCACCGGTTACGAAACCGTTTGCGCAGAATTAATCGCGATAAGGAATTGACTGAAAAACGCACAAAACAGATGGATTTCAGTTGCGGAGCCGCGCGGAGTTGAGCAGAATGCCCCACGCTCAGGACCAATTATAGACAATAAATACTGCCATAGAAGACAGATACCTGAGAACCATCGAGAGATAACTATTTGAAACGCCTTAAATTTAATTATCTGCTGGTCGGGCTGATCACCGTGCTTCTTGCGCTGGCACTGTGGCCCTCGATACCGTGGTACGGCGGCTCGACCGATCGTATCGCCCAGATAAAATCGCGGGGAGTGCTGCGTATCAGCACCATAAATTCTCCGCTGACTTACTACACAGTCAATCAATCCCCAGCGGGTATGGACTACGAGCTGGCGAAGCGCTTCGCCGATTATTTAGGGGTTAAGCTGGAAATCACCGTTCGTCCGAACTTAGGCGATCTGTTTGACGACCTCGAAGATGATAAAGCCGACATGCTGGCAGCAGGGTTAATTTATAACAATGAACGACTGGCGCGTTTTCGTGCGGGTCCTTCTTACTATTCTGTTTCCCAACAGCTGGTGTACCGTATCGGTGCCCCACGGCCGAAAAACCTGGGCGATCTGAAGGGGCGCCTGACGGCGGCGTCAGGGTCGGCTTATCTGTCAACCCTGCGTGAAATGAAAGCGTATCAATATCCCGATCTTGACTGGGCGATCTCGACCGATCAAACGCCCCAGGGCCTGCTGGAAGCCGTAGCCGATGGCAAACTCGACTATACCGTGGGAGATTCCGTCACTATCGCGCTGATGCAGCGCATCCATCCACAGCTGGCAGTGGCTTTTGATATCACGGATGAAGAACCGGTCACCTGGTATGTCCAGCGTGAACAGGATGACAGCATGAATGCGGCGCTACTCGACTTCTTTAATCAGATGGGCGAAGAAGGCGCAATGGCCCGTCTGGATGAGAAGTACCTGGGGCACGTCGGCACGTTCGATTATGTCGATACTCGCACCTTCCTGCGTGCCATTGACGGAACGCTGCCAGACTTCCAGCCACTTTTCGAGAAGTACGCGCAGGCTATTGACTGGCGTTTACTGGCAGCCATCTCTTACCAGGAGTCCCACTGGAACCCACAGGCCACCTCCCCGACTGGCGTGCGTGGCCTGATGATGCTGACGCGCAATACGGCGGATAGCCTGAATGTCAGTGACAGGACCGATCCGGAACAGAGCATTCGTGGTGGCAGTGAGTATCTGGTGCGTATGATGGAAAAGGTACCGCCAACGATCCCTGAAGACGAACGTATCTGGTTTGCTCTGGCGGCGTATAACATGGGTTACGCCCATATGCTGGACGCGCGCAAACTAACGGATAAACAGAAGGGTAATCCGGATAGCTGGGCCGACGTGAAGATTCGCCTGCCGATGCTCAGCCAGAAACGTTATTACAGCCAGACCAGTTACGGCTATGCCCGTGGCCATGAAGCCTATGCCTATGTGGAAAATATCCGCAAATACCAGATAAGCCTTGTCGGCTATCTGCAAGATCAGGAAAGAAAGCTGGCACAACAGGCGGCAACGGAAGCTGAACTGGGTAACGGCTATCCAACGGTTGAAGCGAAAATCGCGTTGAACTGATGACTCAGCTCAGGCAGGCGGACCGAAAAAAGAAGGTCCGCCCCTACGGGCGCTGCGCCTTCTTTTCGGCACGCCGCTGGCGGAAGAAGTCACTCAGCAGTGCAGCACAGTCTTCAGCCAGGATCCCCTGTTCAATCTGCACCTGATGATTCATCCCCGGGTGCCGCAGCACATCAAGCAACGAACCGGCTGCCCCGGTTTTTGCATCTCGCGCGCCAAAAACCAGACGTCCAATACGACCGTGTACCATCGCCCCCGCGCACATCACGCAAGGTTCCAGCGTGACATACAGCGTGGTATCCAGCAGGCGGTAATTTTCAATGACTTTGCCGCCCTGACGGATTGCCATCATTTCGGCATGCGCCGTTGGGTCATGGTGACCAATCGGGCGGTTCCAGCCTTCGCCAATCACCCTTCCTTCATGCACCAGAACGGCACCCACCGGCACTTCGCCCTCGTCCCAGGCGCGCTGAGCCAGTTGAAGCGCGTGACGCATCCAGAATTCATCGTTGTTGTCGGTCACCTGAGTCTCCAGCAAAAAAAAGCGCGGCATTATAGCGTTAAATGTCGCGGAGAGACTATCCTGCCAGACGCTTATTCCAACTGTTGCAACTCACCTACAGGTGTCACACGGAAACGATGCTGGCAGAAAAACAGCAGTGGATTATCCTGCTTACTGTCGCTGTAGCCGCTGTAAAGTTGTAACGGCGTGCCAATTTGCTCTTCCAACTGCGCGACCTTTTCATGACCGAGGCAACGCATCGAGAGTACCCGGCCACCATAAGCGCGTGACATCTGGCTGGCGATCAATTTAACGCGCGGCAAAAATGCGGAGTCAAAATAGACCTGTTCCACCAGCGGCTGCGGTGAACCCGTGATCAGCCAGACATCGGCATCTTCACTGCTGAGATAATCTGTCAGCCGCTGCTGCACCACGGGAAATGCGGTCACTCGCTGGCGGAACCAGTGGGCAAACTGCTGTTCTCGTTCTGCAAGACGTGCTTCACTGCGGCCAAACGTAATCGACCACAACAGCAGGCTCATCGGCCAGCGCGCCGCACGACCTTTAATCAGCAGACCAAGCCCCGTCACCGGCAACAGTGGCACCACCAGCAATAAATTGAGCGGCTGACGCCACAATAGCCAGCGCATAAAAGTGCCAAACATATCCTGCTGGTGCAGGGTGCCATCAAGGTCAAAAAATACCACGCGTCGTTCCCGACTGGTTGTCAAACCTTACTCCTCAGGGTCATTGAAGCCCATAAACCAGGCAAACAGAAAACCACAGATGACTGCGGTCAACCAGCCTGCCAGATACATCATGACTTTACCGGCCACAATCGTCAGTGCCAGTGGCAGCCCGGAAAGGCCAAACGTAATCAACGTGGCGACCTTAGCATAGCTAATTACCGCTCCGCCAACGGCACCGCCGAGGCAGGCGGCAACAAACGGGCGCCCCAACGGCAGGGTGACACCAAAGATCAACGGTTCGCCAATCCCAAGAATCCCCACTGGCAGTGCACCTTTGACCAGTTTTTTCAGCCTTGCGTTACGTGTTTTGAGTAGCACCGCCAGCGATGCGCCAATCTGCCCTACCCCCGCCATGGCCAGGATCGGCAGCAGCGCATTCGCACCGTGCGCCTGTACCAGTTCAACGTGGATCGGCACCAGCCCCTGATGCAAACCGGTCAGCACCAGTGGCAGGAAGGTGCCGGCCAACAAGGCACCTACCAGCACACCACCGCGATCGATCGCCAGTGTCGCCCCATGGGCAATCGTATCAGAGATCATCCCGCCGACAGGCTGTAACAGTACGATAGCCAGCGACGCAGTAATAAGTGTAGTCAGAAGTGGGTTGAGGATCAGCTCCAGCGATTCGGGCAGACGCTGGCGCAGACGTTTTTCAATCCAACACATCAGTACCACCACCAGCAGAACCGCTATTACCCCACCGCGACCCGGTTGTAGCGGCTCACCAAACAACGTGATCTGCGCCAGTGCGGGGCTGGAGAGAATGCCCGCCATCACGCCACCCAGCGCGGTGGAACCGCCAAATACTCTGGCGGTATTCACCCCAACCAGAATATTCATTATCGTGAAAACAGCACTGCCGAAGATCGCTGCCAGACCGATCAGATTAGGGTATTGCGTAGCAATATCCCCGACGATATCAGGGCGTTTGATGATATTGATCAGCCCGGTGATCAAACCGGAAGCAATAAATGCCGGGATCAGCGGGATAAAGACGTTCGCCAGCTGACGCAATGCATCACTCAGCGGCGCGCGATATTTCGCTTTAGCCTGCGCCTTGTTCTGCTGCACAGTGTCGCCCGCCGCAATAACGCCTGCGGATGAGATGAGGTCGCGCATCGCGTCCGTCACTTTTGCCGCCGCTCCGGGACCTGCGATAAACTGATGCTGACTTCCCTGCTTCACATACCCTTTTATCCCCTCCAGCTGACGCAGTTTGTCCGGCGCCAGTTGGCTCTCATCAATGACTTCAACGCGCACCCGCGTCATACAGTTTTCCAGTCGGGCAATATTGGCGGCTCCGCCAATGCCCTGTAACAGCGCCTGAGCCAGCCGGGTGGATTTGTCCATAAAGGATCCTTTTTCCGTTATTCGTTAGAAAGTGCCGCGCGTAAAAATCCCTTGTGCTGTGTCAGCCGCTGCTTTGCCTGCTCTGCCGGAAGATCCGCCAGGATCATTAAAATGGCTGTCTTTACTTCGTACTGCACCTGCTGCAAGGCAGTCTCGGCCTGCTGAGCATCACAACCCGTTGCCTCCGATACCATACGCCGCGCACGGTCGACCAGTTTGATATTGGTCGCCTGCATGTCCACCATCAGGTTCTGGTACACCTTACCGATTTTCACCATGGCGCCAGTAGAGAGCATATTCAATACCAGCTTCTGTGCGGTACCGGACTTGAGACGGGTCGACCCGGTCAGCGCCTCCGGCCCGACAACCGGTGAAATAGCAATCTCTGCTTCGTGTGCGATCGGTGAGTCCGGGTTACAGGAGATCGCCGCAGTGCGGCAGCCAAACTGCCGGGCATACCGCAACGCGCCAATGACGTAAGGCGTTCTGCCAGATGCGGCAATGCCCACCACCATGTCGTTCACCGTCAGGTCCAGCGCCTGTAAATCGCTGATGCCCAACTGCTCGTTATCTTCCGCCCCTTCCACTGCCTTTAGTAACGCACCAGGGCCACCGGCAATCAGCCCCACAATAACGCCATGCGCCACCCCAAAGGTAGGAGGACATTCGGATGCGTCCAGCACGCCGAGACGACCGCTGGTGCCCGCCCCCATATAAATCAGGCGTCCGCCCGCGGTGAGCGCAGCAGCGGCCGCATCCACCGCCATTGCAACCTGCGGTAATGTCAGGGCAACGGCCGCAGCCACGGTCGCATCCTGCTGATTAAATTTAGACACCATCTCAAGTGTTGACAGATTATCGAGGTCGAATGTGTCCGGGTTACGCGTTTCTGATACCAGTGAACCGAGATTCATTATTTCTCCTTTTGAATTTTTAATTCACAATTAAGTTATGATATATGAATATTTTATTCTATGCGACGAGACATTTTCCCATTCTTAATCATGGAAACCATTAAATGTCGCGTTAGACTTAGCCTGCTGAATGTTATCATTACAGATAATTCAATATGATGGGCCTGAATTCGCAAGAGGAAAAATGATGAGTTCATTGCTGCGTATCCGTCAGCTTTATCCTAGCCTGGCGCTGAACGAACGTCGGTTGGCTGACTACCTGCTGTCGCAGCCGGACCGGGCACGCCACCTGAGTTCACAAAAGCTGGCAGATGAATCAGGCGTCAGTCAGTCGAGCGTGGTGAAATTTGCGCAAAAACTCGGCTATAAGGGCTTCCCGGCACTGAAGCTGGCGCTCAGTGAATCGCTGGCCGAGAAGGATGCGATTACCGTGCATAACCATATTCTCAGCGATGATGCGCTGAAAGTGGTTGGCGAAAAACTGTTCACCGAGAAAAGCTCTGCCATTCGCGCTACGCTGGATATTAACAGTGAAGAGATGCTGCTGGAGACATTGCGTCTGCTGAAGCAGGCAAGGCGTATTGTGCTGGTCGGGATTGGTGCTTCAGGTCTGGTGGCGAAAGATTTTTCCTGGAAGCTGATGAAAATTGGCATCAGTGCCGTGGCCGAGCAGGATATGCATGCGCTGCTGTCCAGCGTGCAGGCATTAGATGTGGGTGATGTGTTGCTGGCCATCTCCTATACCGGTGAACGCCGCGAGATTAATCTTGCAGCGCAGGAAGCACAGCGCATTGGCGCAACCGTGCTGGCCTTCACGGGCTTTACCCCGAATACACTGCAACAGTCGGCCAGCCACTGCCTGTATACCGTTGCAGAAGAGCAGACAACGCGCAGCGCCGCTATCTCCTCAACCACTGCACAACTGGCGCTGACAGACCTGCTGTTTATGGCACTGATTCAGCGCGATCCAGAACGTGCCTCCAGTCATATTCGCCACAGTGAAGCACTGGTGAAAAAGCTGGTTTGAGCCACGGGCGCGAGTATAATGACTGCGCCCTGAGCCAACTGCCGGGCCGGGGCGTATCCTTGATCTATTGTGACATTATTTAAGACGATTTCATGGTTAAATTATTTGCGAGATATGTTTCTGTTGGCGTTATCAATACAGCTCTGCACTGGACAGTATTTCTGATCATTAACTCCGCAGGCTTAAGCCAGGCTCTCTCAAACATTGTGGCATTCATCACGGCAGTCACTTTCTCTTTCTTTGCCAACGCACGTTTTACTTTTAAAGGCCAGACGACTTCCGGTCGGTTTTTAATTTACACCTCATTTATGGGCGTGATGGCGGCAGCCGTTGGAAAAACAGGTGATTTCTTGCAACTTCCTCCTGTCATTACGTTAGTCGCCTTCTCTGCAATTAGCCTCGTAATGGGTTTTTTCTGGTCAAAATACATCGTATTTAGGTAAAAAAGATGAAAATTTCTCTCGTCGTCCCTGTATTTAATGAAGAAGAAACCATACCTATTTTCTACCAGTCGGTGAGAAAAGAGTTAGCCGGGTATGAAGTTGAGATCGTCTTTATCAATGATGGTAGTCAGGATGGAACGGAATCGATTATCAATGCACTAGCCGTCGCCGATCCGCTGGTTTTGCCTCTGAGTTTTACCCGTAATTTTGGCAAAGAACCGGCACTTTTTGCGGGACTTGAACATGCAACCGGGGATGCAGTAATCCCGATTGATGTTGATCTTCAGGACCCAATATCTGTTATTCCTCTTTTGATTAAGGAATGGCAGCAGGGTGCCGACATCGTGCTTGCTAAACGAACCGACCGCCAGGTCGACGGCCATCTAAAAAGAAAAACCGCCGAATGGTTCTACCGTATTCACAATAAAATCAGTACGCCAGGCATTGAGGAAAATGTCGGTGATTTTCGATTGATGTCTAATACTGTGGTCGAAAATTTAAAAAAACTGCCCGAGCGAAACCTTTTTATGAAAGGGATTCTGAGTTGGGTCGGTGGTAATATAGCAATCATTGAATATACCCGAGCAGAGCGAGTGGCAGGGAAAAGTAAATTCAATGGCTGGAAATTATGGAACCTGGCCATTGAAGGAATCACAAGCTTTTCGACTTTTCCGTTACGTGTATGGACTTATATTGGCCTGACGGTAGCAGCATTTTCTTTTATCTACGGTGGTTGGCTAATCATCAACACGCTTGCCTTTGGTAACCCTGTACATGGCTACACGTCAATTATTGTCTCTATCCTTTTCCTGGGTGGCATTCAACTTATAGGGATCGGTGTACTGGGCGAATATATTGGCCGAATTTACATCGAAGCCAAACAGCGCCCCCGCTATATTTTAAAAAAAGACACAAACAGGTAAGTTAAATGTTTAACCAAAATGACAAGAAACACTTGCTCATCTATACTTTCCTTTCTTTTTTATTTATCTACCCGTTAATTCAGGCAGGTGTGTACTATCGTGATGATCTCGACAGAGCGATCACAGGACAATATGGCTGGAAATCCTTAGGCAGACCGGCTGCAGATCTGATGATGAGAATTTTTTCTTCCAGTGGAAGGGAAAACCTCGATCTTTTCCCCTATACCCTGCTTTTCTCATCTTTTTTTATTGCTACGTCTGCATTATTTCTGAAAAAACATCTGGAAGCAGCTCAGGTCCGTTATGCAACATTTTCGGCCTGCCTGCTTATTTTCAATCCATTTATGCTTCAGAATATCGCCTATCGCTTTGATTCTGTCGGTATGGCTTTTGCGATGATGCTTGCTGTTGTTTCATATACCTGGAACAATAAAAAACTTCATCCACTCGCTGAGCGGCTTATAAAAATAGCCGCAGGTATCCTTGCACTATCAATTTACCAACCCTGCGCCAATATTTTTATCGGCCTTATAGCTGTTGATTTGGCTATATTTAGCACTCGTAATGAGCAAAGCCCCCGCGAAAAGACTCGCCATATTTCGAAAAAAATTATCGATTTTATAATATATTACAGCCTCTACGTTCTGTTAGTGGCAAAAATCTGGAAGCATAACAATAGCAGAGCAAGCACGATATCCTTTGATCTCAGCGGAATTGAAACCATAACGTACACGTGCAAAAAACTTTTTGCTATGGTTTCATCATTCCTCTATGGCCCGGTAATCGTTTATTTTGCCATCCCTTTATTCATTGCCATTCTGGTTGCGCTGTATAAAATTTTAAAAGATACAGAACATCGTTACTTTAAGCTCTTTTGCCTGATATCTTCATTCTTATTGTTAACTTTATCACTTTTAGGCCCTAATATTATTTTACGTGAAGCGCCTGTTTTTCCACGGATACTGGTTTCTTTTTCCGTTTTTTTTGTGGTGGTAGCCTTACTTCTAGATCATTGCGCGCTCAAAGCAAGATATCTTGTGCTCATCCCTGTCATTACAGTATTTGCATTTAGCGCCCAACTGAGCAGTGCCCTTAAAGCACAGCGCGAACATGAAGATATGGTTTTCAATATCATTACTCAGGATTTGTTAAAGTCTGGAGAATTAAAAACCATCACACTTATTGGTCAGGTGAACATCAATCCGCGTGCCGCAATACTGGTTAAAAACAAACCGCTATTGAATTACTTTCTGAGTCCTGCATCTGGATTTTTAGCTTCCTATCAGCTAATTAATAAAGGTTTCATGCAAACGACGCACGGCTATGACAAAGCGCAAGAGGAAAGGATTATCGAGGCTACCATTATAGCTCATAATACAAAGCCGCAGATAAGCAACCAGGAATACAGCATTTATATTTCAGACAATAACGCGGTTGTGGCCTTGGGGAGCGAAAGAAGCGACTGAAGGTAGCTCTGCCATGAGGTATAGCGGGCGTTGATTTTCAGCTACCGCTTTCTTTTATGCACATCAGAAGTATAATACCCGTGCACTTTATCCTGTTACTGACTTGAGAGAATTATGGCACTGCTGATCACCAAAAAATGTATCAATTGCGATATGTGTGAACCGGAGTGCCCTAACGAAGCGATCTCAATGGGGGACGAGTTCTATGAGATCGATACCGATCGCTGCACGGAGTGCATCGGCCACTACGACTCCCCCACCTGCCAGCAGGTGTGCCCTATTGATCACACCATTATTGTTGATCCACTGCACATCGAAAGTCATGACCGACTGTGGGAAAAGTTCGTGGTGCTGCATCCTGCGGGCTAGCTCTCAATAATCACCGTCGCACATGCATAGTGTCGTTCATCAGCCAGCGTAACGTGCACGTGCGCCACCCCCAGCTTCTTCGCCACTTCTTCAGCATGCTGGAAAAAACGCAGTCCGGGTTTACCCAGCTCGTCGTTATAGACTTCAAACTGATTAAACGCCAGGCCACCACGGATCCCGGTGCCAAAGGCTTTGGCTGCCGCTTCTTTTACCGCGAAACGCTTGGCGAGAAAACGAACCGGCTGCTGGTGTGCCTGGTACTGTGCCCACTCATTATGACTCAGCACTCGCTTTGCCAGGCGGTCACCGGACCGGGAGATCACCCCTTCAATGCGGGCGATCTCGACAATATCTGTACCCAGACCCAGGATCGCCATTAACGACGTGCTTCACGCATCAGCAGTTTCATCTCTTTCACCGCCTCAGCCAGGCCGCTAAATACAGCACGCCCAATAATGGCATGGCCGATATTCAGCTCGTGCATTTCTGGCAGAACGGCGATCGGTTGCACGTTGTGGTACGTCAGGCCGTGTCCGGCATTGACCTTCAGGCCTTTCCCGGCGGCATAGGTGGCCGCTTCAGCAATGCGCGCCAGCTCAGCATCGCGTACCGGGCCTTCTTCGGCTTCTGCGTAAGCACCGGTGTGGATCTCGATATAAGGTGCACCGGCAGCAACTGCAGCATCAATTTGGCGATGGTCAGCATCGATAAACAGTGACACCAGGATGCCGGCATCATTTAGACGTTTTACTGCAGCCGTCACTTTGTCCTGCTGTCCGGCCACATCCAGCCCACCTTCGGTCGTTACTTCTTCACGCTTCTCAGGGACCAGACAACAGAAGTGCGGCAGGATGTCACAGGCAATGTCCACCATTTCATCCGTAACGGCCATTTCCAGGTTCATGCGTGTCTGGATGGTCTGACGCAGGATACGCACATCGCGATCGGTGATATGACGGCGGTCTTCACGCAGATGCACGGTAATACCGTCTGCTCCTGCCTGCTCAGAGACAAATGCCGCCTGTACCGGATCCGGATAATGCGTGCCACGTGCATTACGTACAGTAGCAACATGATCGATATTAACGCCCAACAACAGCTCTGCCATGATAGTCCTCTGAAGATCGCGAAAGGTTTTTAGGAAGTGTACAACGTTCACGGCACGCAGGGATATTACCCGTGACTATTCATCGCCAGGAAGTGCTGTATCTGGTCGTTTTCTCGGCAAAAACTGGCGAAACAGTTCGGTACTCTTAAGCGGTTTGCCACCCAGATAAGGTTTCAGTGCAATGCGGGTAAAGCGTTTGGCGGCGCGCAGGGTGTCTGCATCCGGGAATTCGCGCAGATACAGGGCGCGCAAGTGGCGCCCGGTAAAACTACGATGTCCGACGACAAGGCTGGCAATAAATCCCTTCTCTTCACGATAGCTGTAGGTCATGCCATCGGCGACTTCTTCGCCGCTGCCTGCACAGTGAAGAAAATCGACGCCATAACCAAGATGACTCAGCATAGCCAGTTCAAAACGCCTGAGAGCGGGTTCCGGTGACCCGGCGTCAGCCGCCAGCGCCTGAATACAGTGCAGGTAGTCGAAGAAAAGCTCGCTAAATGGGGTTTCATCTTCCAGCACGCGTGAAAGAAGTTCATTGACGTAAAGGCCGCAGTACAGCGTTGTGCCGCTGAGCGGAAGCGCCAGCGAAACGGGTTCAGCACCGCGCAGGGTTTTCACCGCGCCACGGCCGCCCCAGCGAACCAGCAGCGGCGTGAAGGGTTGCAACGCGCCTTTCAGGCTGGAGCGTTTGGAACGGGCGCCTTTGGCCAGCACCCGTACCCTGCCATGCCGTTCAGAGAACAGGTCAAGCAGCAGGCTGGTTTCGCTCCAGGGACGTCCATGCAGGACAAATGCGCGTTGCCAGCCATCCATCAGTATCAGAGGTCGTCGGTATAGCCCAGGCTGCGTAAGGCGCGTTCATCATCCGCCCAGCCGGACTTCACTTTCACCCACAGTTCAAGGTGGACTTTCGCCTCAAACATCTCTTCCATATCACGGCGAGCTTCCGTACCGATGACTTTAATTTTGGCGCCTTTGTTACCGATCACCATTTTCTTCTGGCCTTCACGTTCGACCAGAATCAGACCATTGATCGTCAGACCACCACGCTCGTTCGTCAGGAACTGTTCGATCTCAACCGTGACGGAGTACGGCAGTTCGGCACCGAGGAAGCGCATCAGTTTTTCACGGATAATTTCAGACGCCATAAAGCGCTGGGAACGATCGGTGATGTAGTCTTCCGGGAAGTGGTGTTCCGCTTCCGGCAGGCGCTTACGGACGATGCTGGCGATAGTATCAACATTGGTGCCTTTTTCGGCTGAGATCGGCACCACATCCATAAAGTTCATCTGCTGACCCAGGAATTGCAGGTGTGGCAGTAGAATGCTTTTGTCTGTGAGGTTGTCGACCTTGTTGATCGCTAACAGCACCGGTACTTTGCCGTCTTTCAGCTTATTCAGTACCATCTCATCGTCGGCGGTCCACTTGGTCCCTTCAACAACGAAGATCACAATTTCAACATCACCGATCGAGCTGCTGGCAGCACGGTTCATCAGGCGGTTGATCGCCCGTTTTTCTTCCATATGCAGGCCCGGGGTATCGACATAGATCGCCTGATAATCCCCTTCGGTATGGATGCCCATAATGCGGTGACGCGTGGTTTGTGGCTTACGCGAGGTGATGGAAATCTTCTGTCCCAGTAACTGGTTCAGTAAGGTAGATTTACCAACGTTCGGACGGCCTACAATAGCAATAAAGCCGCAATGGGTAGTTTGTTCGCTCATTCAATTCCCAGCTTAATCAGCGCCTGTTCGGCTGCTGCCTGTTCAGCTTTGCGACGGCTGGATCCGGTTCCCACAACCGGTTCTGCCATGCCGCTTACCTGACAGTGAATAGTAAATTCCTGATCGTGCGCTTCGCCCCGTACCTGTACCACCAGATAGGATGGTAACGGCAGATGACGACCCTGCAAGAACTCCTGCAGACGCGTTTTTGGATCCTTTTGTTTATCGCCCGGGCTGATCTCATCAAGACGGCTGGCGTACCAGCTCAGGATGAGTTGTTCCACCGACTGAATGTCGCTGTCGAGGAATACCCCGCCAATCAGCGCTTCTACGGTGTCAGCCAGAATCGATTCACGGCGGTAGCCGCCGCTTTTCAGTTCACCCGGCCCAAGGCGCAGACACTCGCCAAGGTCAAATTCCCGTGCCATCTCTGCCAGCGTGTTGCCGCGAACCAGCGTGGCACGCATACGGCTCATGTCACCTTCATCCACGCGCGGGAAGCGGTGATAAAGGGCATTAGCAATCACGTAGCTCAGAATAGAGTCGCCCAGGAATTCCAGTCTTTCGTTGTGTTTACTGCTGGCACTACGGTGAGTCAGTGCCTGCTGTAACAATTCCTGATGGGTAAAAGTGTAGCCCAGCTTTCGTTGAAGCTTGTTAATTACGATGGGGTTCATGCGTTACCAATTTCTTAATGCGTCAATTATCCTGCACACGGAACAGGGCTGAGCCTGAACACCAACACGATCTGTTTCGTGTGCAGTGGTCTGCCAAACCTGACAGACCACCCGTTGCTAATGTCGCCCGCAGGCGATCATTAATGAATGCCGCCGATACGACTCAGGCGAACGCCGGTTGGCCATTGGCCTTCCTGCTTATCAAAGCTCATCCAGATTGCGGTCGCTTTACCTACCAGATTACGCTCAGGAACAAAGCCCCAGTAACGGCTGTCAGCACTGTTATCACGGTTATCGCCCATCATAAAGTACATGCCTTCTGGCACAACCCAGGTGGACTGCGGCTGCCCTGGCTGCTGGTAGTAAGAGCCTGGCTGACTCGGTGCCTGCGCAATCAGTAAAATACGGTGAGTGACATCGCCCAGCGTCTCGTTGCGGGTAGCTAAACGCACGCCACCCTGCATCGTTTCGCCTTTCGGCTTCTGGAAGAAACCGTTGCCCAGTTCATTACCACTGAAGCCGCTGAAGGTCTGAATGAAGTCACTCTCTTCAACATCCGAGTAAGTCACGGGCAGCGCGGTAGACGTCTGCTGTATCGACACCGTTTTGCTCAGCGGATCGTAAGTCACCCGATCGCCCGGCAACCCGATGACACGCTTGATGTAATCCATGCTGGGATCTTTCGGGTATTTGAACACCGCGATATCGCCCCGCTTCGGATGACCGGTTTCGATCAGCGTCGTCTGGGTAATCGGATCTTTAATGCCGTAGGCATATTTCTCCACAAGGATAAAATCACCGATTAACAGCGTCGGCATCATTGAACCTGACGGGATCTGGAACGGCTCATAAATAAACGAACGCACCACAAACACCACGAACAGCACCGGGAAAACCGATGCGGTTGTTTCTACCCAACCTGGCTGTTTGTCTGCCTTGGTGGCTTCGATACCTTGTGCCTGCGCCGCCGCACGTTTCGCGCGCCGGGCCGGTGCCCATTTATATTTGTCGATACACCAGACAATGCCGGTAATCAGCGTTGCTATCGCCAAAATCAGGGCGAACATATTAGCCATTCCAGTTCCCTCGAAGCCCGAAGTCGGGCTTATTTACTGTCTTTACCCACGTGGAGAATGGCAAGGAACGCTTCCTGCGGTAACTCAACGTTACCGACCTGCTTCATGCGTTTCTTACCGTCTTTCTGTTTCTGCAGCAGCTTTTTCTTACGGCTGACGTCACCGCCATAACATTTGGCAAGGACGTTTTTGCGCAACTGTTTAACCGTAGAACGGGCGATAATATGGTTACCAATCGCCGCCTGAATCGCAATATCAAACTGCTGACGCGGGATTAATTCTTTCATCTTTTCAACCAGATCACGGCCACGGTACGGCGCGTTATCATTGTGCGTAATCAGCGCCAGCGCATCCACGCGCTCGGAGTTGATCAACACATCTACGCGCACCATGTTCGATGCCTGGAAACGTTTGAAGTTGTAATCCAGTGACGCATAACCGCGAGAGGTGGATTTCAGACGGTCGAAGAAATCGAGCACCACTTCCGCCATCGGAATTTCATACGTCAGCGCAACCTGATTACCGTGGTAAACCATGTTGGTCTGCACGCCACGCTTCTCAATACACAGCGTGATCACGTTACCGAGGAACTCCTGCGGCAACAGCATATGACACTCTGCAATCGGCTCACGCAATTCTTCAATGTTGTTCAGCGGTGGCAGCTTGCCCGGACTATCAACGTAAATGGTCTGATTGTCCGTTGTGACGACTTCATAAACCACCGTCGGCGCGGTAGTGATCAGCTCAAGGTCGTATTCACGTTCCAGACGCTCCTGGATGATCTCCATGTGCAGCAAACCAAGGAAGCCACAGCGGAAACCAAAGCCCAGCGCGGTAGAGCTTTCTGGTTCGTAGAACAGAGACGCATCGTTCAGGCTCAGTTTACCGAGCGCATCGCGGAAGGCTTCATAATCGTCAGAGCTTATCGGGAACAGACCGGCATAAACCTGAGGTTTAACCTTTTTGAAACCAGGCAGTGCTTTGTCTGCCGGGTGACGAGCCAGCGTCAGGGTATCCCCTACTGGCGCGCCGAGGATGTCTTTGATCGCACAGACCAACCAGCCTACTTCGCCGCAGTTCAGAACATCGGTATCAACGCGTTTTGGGGTGAAGATGCCCAGACGGTCAGCGTTGTAAGTCTGACCGGTGCTCATCACCTTAATTTTTTCGCCTTTGCGCATGGTGCCGTTTTTAATACGCACCAGTGAGACGACGCCAAGGTAGTTGTCGAACCAGGAGTCGATAATCAACGCCTGCAGCGGGCCATCCGGGTCGCCCTGCGGTGGCGGGATATCACGGACCAGACGTTCCAGCACGTCAGGCACGCCAATACCCGTTTTTGCCGAGCATCGCACGGCATCGGTAGCATCAATGCCGACGATGTCTTCAATTTCCTGGGCAACACGATCGGGATCGGCAGCAGGTAAATCGATCTTATTCAATACAGGTACGACTTCCAGTTCCATTTCCATTGCGGTGTAGCAGTTTGCCAGGGTCTGGGCTTCTACGCCTTGCCCGGCATCTACCACCAGCAATGCACCTTCGCAGGCGGCCAGAGAGCGTGAAACTTCATACGAGAAGTCTACGTGACCTGGGGTGTCGATAAAATTGAGCTGGTAAGTTTTACCATCTGGCGAATGATAATCGAGGGTAACGCTCTGCGCTTTAATGGTAATACCGCGCTCGCGTTCCAAATCCATAGAATCCAGAACCTGCGCAGCCATTTCACGTTCAGACAATCCACCACAAATCTGGATCAGACGGTCAGAAAGCGTTGATTTGCCATGGTCGATGTGGGCGATGATAGAAAAGTTTCTTATGTGCTTCATTATTGAGATTTTTCTGCCTTACAAATTCTGGAACTCTCGCGATGCAAAGTCAGGAGAGCGTGATATCACAGGCGAACACTGGCCCGAAAGGCAGCATTCTACACTACATATCAAAGGGGTGGAATCTTCACGGTCAGGCAATAACGCATGCATGGCCATATCGAACGGGAAACAGGGAAGATGACGGGGTGAAATAAGGCGGTTGGCAAGGGAATACAGCCAACCGCCTTTTCGCGGGTCAGGCATCAGTGCTGACGTGGATGGCGTCAGGTGGCAACGCCACACTGAGGATCACCGGCTGGAAAGAGGCAGAACGGCCCAGTATTGCGGAGATACCTTTTGCAATAATAAACCCGCCCACGCCGCCCAGCAGCGCACCGCAGGCAGCCGCCAGATCGCTGTGAAACAACATCTGAAACACACCGGCCAGGACAAAAAGCCCGATCAGCGGGGTCATGTAAACCAGAAACGCCGAGCTGAGCAGGCTGGTTTCAGCAATACCCAGTTCGATACGCTGGCCGGGCGTAAGCGGCTGCGCACTGGCGATTTTCATCACGTGTGCGTTCTTCGGCCCGAGCTTATCCAGCATGTGACTGCCGCAGCCTTTGCGGGCCGAGCAGCTGCTACAGGATGTTTTAATTTCGGAGTGCAGCGTGGCAATACCATTCTGCCACGACACTACCGTTGCCCATTCTCTCATCATGGCGCGGCCCCTAAAGTGACACTATCAGCAATACGTTTAGCGGTAGCCGGTGGCAGTTCACCCACTACCGTGATCTCCGCATTATTACGCACTTCAGTTTGGACCGTACGACGGCCAGTGCGCAATTGCTGTGGCGAACTGGTTTTATCGGCAAGCGTCACGTTAATGGAGAAGCTAAACAGGCCATCGGTAAAGAGGCTGGTTTCAACCGGACGGTCAAGAGAGGGAAGCTGACGGCGGCTTTTCGCCACCTCCTTCATCCCTGCTGGCAACCAGCCTGCTTTCCAGTTAAATGTCACGGCATTTGACGTAGGGACAGATAACACCGGAGGAAGCTTGGCGCTTTCCAGCCCCTGCATGATATTGCGAACGCCGTCATCCACCGCGAAACTGACCACCCGATACTGTTCGAGTGTTTCGCCATCACGATCAAGCAGATCAACCCGCAAAGGCAGTTTCGTTTCGCTGTCCAACCAGACGATATAACCGTAACGAGTGCCATCACGAGGGACGATGCGAATCACTTCACACAGCTGATCGGCAATACGCGTGCGTCCAACGGAAACAAAATCGTAGGTTTCAGCCAGACGATCGAAATCGGCATACACCAGCGCAGGCAGCGAATCGACAATATGATCCCCCGTCATGGTGAACGGCTCCAGGCCCGATTCAAAATAGCTGACCTCATTGCCACGCTGGATAATCTCGCGGCGCGGGCCATCCATCTGAAGCAACTGTGCATAGCTTTTGTTGTTGATGATGGCATGACGGTAGCGTAATGACTCGATGCCCAGTCGCGATACGTTGATATAGGCGAGTTCATAGCTGAGAGACTGACTGGCCTGTTCCATCTGATGTAACAACGCCCCGGGGGGGGTTTGACGCGGCCGGGGCGACAGAGGAGTAAATCAGGCAGCCAGCGATAAAGCTGGCGGCGCACCAAAACGGCTTCATTGCTGCGGTTGCATTCCTAACGACTGATTACCTGGAACCTGAGCAGCAGCCTGTTGATCAGGGCTTTGCTCAAACTGTAACTGCTCAGCATGGAGACGACGTTGCAGTTCGTAATCCTGCAAGAGCGCGTTAACGCGGCGACGTTGATCCTGCACCTGCTGATTCGCATTAAGCTGCGTACTGGCGTTGTCCGCTGGCACACCGAGGCTGACCGGAGAGGCTTGCCCCATCATCGGCAATGTGTTGAATACCGGAGAATCCGTGGACTGGACATCAGCCGGTTTGTTGTACTGCTGCACACCGACGATCACCGCCAGTGAAACGCAGGCAGCCAGGCCCACCTGAGTAATCTGAGCCGCCCATGGACGCAGTTTCGCCCAAAATGGCATGGCTGCGACCTGTGCCGGCACAGGCTGTTCTTCCGGAATCAGATGCGTAATATTTTTTGCTGGCTCATTCTCAATCGCTGCCATCACACGGGCAGAAATATCAAAATCAAGCAGTTGTGGGACATCGCCGCGCAGTGTGTCGCGAATCAGATGATAGCTTTCCCAGTCTTTTTGCAGCACAACGTCTTTAGACAACGCAGACATCAGTTCATTGTCCAGCGTTTCACCGTCCATAAGAGCGGAAAGTTGTTCTTTCTGCATGCCTCAATACCCTTCCTGTGTCGCTATCGCTAGCGTTGGATAAGCGGTTGAATTTTATTATCAATAGCTTCACGGGCGCGGAAGATACGTGAACGAACCGTACCGACCGGGCAATCCATGATCACAGCTATCTCTTCGTAGCTCAGGCCATCGAGTTCACGTAAGGTGATTGCCATACGCAAGTCTTCGGGTAACATCTCGATGGTACGAAAAACTATTTGTCTCAATTCTTCCGACAACATTAAGTTCTCAGGGTTCGAAATTTCTTTCAGCGCTCCCGCACTTTCAAAATTCTCGGCGTCGATAGCGTCTACATCGCTTGATGGCGGACGACGCCCCTGAGCAACCAGGTAATTTTTGGCCGTATTGACGGCAATCCGGTAGAGCCAGGTATAAAAAGCACTGTCGCCCCGAAAAGATTCCAGCGCACGATAGGCTTTAATACACGACTCTTGCACTACATCAGGCACATCCCCTGACGGCACATAGCGGGAAACCAGGCTGGCCACTTTATGCTGATAGCGAACTACCAGTAAGTTAAATGACTTCTGATCGCCCTTCTGCACTCGTTCAACGAGGACCTGATCCGTTAGCTGCTCGCTCATCCGAGGTAAGATCTCCCCAAACTTGTCTCCACGCGTAATCGCACTTCCAGCAATAACTCAATCATTATGAACAAGCATCCAGTCTGAGTCGCATTCATCGGAAAAGTTCCATTACGCCATTATATTTGTTGTGCCATCAGGGGACATCGACAAACCAGCACGCGTTTTTATGCATTCTCGCTGACCTGTGGGCCACTGCCTCTCTCTCACTCCCGGAACATCATCGCTCAGGAGCCTGATGACGCCCGCAGAGTAACGCAAGAAGCCAGTTTTTTCACCTTATAATCACGTCAACACGTGACAGTTCGCCAGAGTAAACCCTGCCTGGTGCATTTACGTGATGTCACCAACGCCGTGAGGCTTGTTCAATTTTTGATTTCGCTCCCACTGCGGAGAGGGGGCGATAAAAAGCCTTTTTGCCGGGATAAGTGAGTGCTATGCTCAACAAACAACCTGTTTAGTAAATTAAACAACATGACTCTTTCTTCCGATTACAGCTGTGATGTGTTGATTATTGGTAGTGGCGCGGCGGGCTTATCACTGGCATTACGCCTGGCTGAGAAACATCAGGTCACCGTACTGAGTAAAGGCCCGGTCAGTGAAGGCTCAACGTTTTATGCCCAGGGCGGGATTGCCGCCGTGTTTGATGAAACTGACAGTATTGAGTCGCACGTTGAAGATACGCTGATTGCAGGGGGCGGTCTGTGTGAGCGCGAGGCCGTCTCGTTTATCGCCAGTAATGCACGCCATTGTGTGCAGTGGTTGATTGATAACGGCATGCTGTTCGACAAAGAAACCCCGGTGGACAGCGAAGAACGCTATCACCTGACGCGTGAAGGCGGTCACAGCCACCGTCGCATTCTGCACAGCGCGGATGCCACCGGCAAAGCCGTGGAAACCACGCTGGTCAGCCAGGCGTTAAGTCACCCAAACATTACCCTGATTGAGCGCGGTAATGCCGTTGACCTGATCGTCTCCGATAAAATCGGCCTGCCGGGTGAGCGTCGCGTGGTGGGTGCTTATATCTGGAACCGCAAACGAGAAGCCGTCGAGACCTGCCGTGCACGCGCCGTGGTACTGGCCACCGGGGGGGCTGCAAAAGTGTATCAGTACACCACCAACCCGGATGTGGCCTCCGGGGACGGTATTGCGATGGCGTGGCGTGCGGGATGCCGGGTCGCTAATCTCGAATTCAACCAGTTCCATCCGACCTGCCTGTTCCACCCGGATGCACGTAACTTCTTGCTGACCGAGGCACTGCGTGGAGAAGGCGCGGTGTTAAAACGCCCGGATGGCAGCCGATTTATGCCCGACTTCGATGAACGAGGCGAACTGGCCCCACGCGATATTGTGGCACGCGCCATTGACCACGAAATGAAACGCCTTGGCGCTGACTGCATGTACCTGGATATCAGTCATCAGCCGCCGGAGTTCGTGCGTGCGCACTTCCCGATGATCTACGAGAAACTGCTGACACTGGGCATCGACCTCACCAAACAGCCGATCCCGATTGTTCCGGCAGCGCACTACACCTGCGGCGGTGTCATGGTCGACCAGCAAGGGCGTACCGACCTTAACGGACTTTATGCTATTGGAGAGGTCAGTTATACCGGGCTGCATGGCGCCAACCGCCTGGCATCGAACTCGCTGCTGGAGTGCCTGGTGTACGGTTGGTCTGCGGCAGAAGACATCAATCAGCGCCTGCCTGCCGTTGAGAGGGTCGAGGGCCTGCCCGTCTGGGATGAAAGCCGCGTGGATGATTCCGATGAACGCGTGGTCATCCAGCACAACTGGCATGAACTGCGGTTATTTATGTGGGACTACATGGGGATTGTTCGCACCACGAAACGGCTGGAGCGCGCGCTGCGCCGCATCACGACGCTGCAACAGGAAATTGACGAGTATTATGCCCATTTTCGCATTTCCAACAATCTGCTGGAGCTGCGCAACCTCGTGCAGGTCGCGGAGCTGATGGTTCGCTGTGCGATGGCACGTAAAGAGAGCCGGGGGCTGCATTACACACTCGACTATCCGGAAGCGCTGGGCGAAGCGCTGCCAACGATTCTGGCGCCCTGATTAGCGGAACAGATAGAAATCGCGGGTCAGGCTGCAGTGAGCATCGGAATACTGATGGTCCGGCCCGCGTATCGTCATGCGATCCAGTAATTGCTCGCCCGGCTTCGGTGACAACGCCAGCAGCACCCGATTGGGCGGCCGGGTATCATTATCGGCAACGTCGGTGCGAAAACGCAGATGCCAGCCGCGCTGTAAGGCCAACTCAACCAACTTAGTTCCCGCTGACTCCGGCAGGATCACACAGAAGAAGCCCTCTTCCGCGATCAGGTTTTCCGCACAAACCAACAACACGTCGTGCGTCAGATCGGTGGTATAGCGCGCCGAAGCCCGCTCAGGCGATGCACATTCCGACCCCGGTGAAAAATAAGGGGGATTACTGACGATGAGCGAATAACGCTGATCGCAGCGCTGCGACCATTCGACAATATCGGCCTGGTGCACATGTACTCTTCCCGACCAGGGCGAGGCTGCCACATTTTCCTGCGCCTGCGCCGCCGCCATTTCATCCAGTTCAACGGCATCAATGTTGACGGACTCTGCCGTTCTCTGCGCCATCATCAACGCGATCAAGCCGCTGCCCGTGCCGATATCCAGCACTCGCTGTACATTGGCGACAGGCGCCCATGCACCGAGCAACACACCATCGGTGCCGACTTTCATGGCACAGCGATCGTGGGCGACAAAAAACTGTTTGAAGGTAAATCCGTTGGCGCGGAGAATGGCTTTCTGTTGTGACATTTGACTGACCTGAAAGGGAAACGGCGCTAGCATAGGACAAACTGTGACGAAGGAAAAGTCATTAACTCCACACAAACAGATGAAGATCGTGTTCAATCTGTCTATAATCAGCGCCCCAAACTGAGGTAGACCATGACTGTAACCACTTTTTCCGAACTCGAACTAGACGAGAGCCTACTGCAAGCCCTGCAGGAGAAAGGCTACACGCGCCCTACTGCCATACAGGCAGAAGCTATTCCGGCAGCACTGGAGGGTCGCGACGTTCTGGGTTCGGCACCAACCGGTACAGGCAAGACTGCGGCCTACCTGCTGCCCGCATTACAGCATCTGCTCGACTTCCCGCGTAAGAAGTCCGGCCCGCCACGTATTTTAATCCTGACCCCAACGCGCGAACTGGCGATGCAGGTTGCAGACCAGGCGCGTGAAATGGCCAAACATACGCACCTGGATATTGCCACTATCACGGGTGGCGTTGCGTTTATGAACCATGCAGAAGTGTTCAGTGAAAACCAGGACATCGTGGTTGCCACTACCGGACGTCTGCTGCAATACATTAAAGAAGAGAATTTTGACTGCCGTGCAGTTGAAACACTGGTTCTCGATGAAGCCGACCGCATGCTGGATATGGGCTTTGCTCAGGATATCGAAACCATCGCGGCTGAAACCCGCTGGCGCAAGCAGACTCTGCTGTTCTCCGCCACGCTGGAAGGCGAAGCGATCAAAGATTTCGCCGAGCGTATTCTGAACGAGCCGATTGAAATTGAAGCCGACCCGGCGCGCCGTGAGCGTAAGAAAATCCAGCAGTGGTACTACCGCGCGGATGATATCAAACATAAAACTGCGCTGCTGATCCACCTGATGAAACAGCCGGAAGTGACCCGTTCCGTGGTCTTCGTGCGTAAACGTGAGCGTGTGCACGAGCTGTGTGGCTGGCTGCGTGAAGCTGGCATTAACACCAGCTATTTGGAAGGGGAACTGGTTCAGGCGAAGCGCAACGAAGCGATTAAACGTGTGGCTGAAGGTCGTGTAAACGTCCTGGTCGCAACCGATATTGCTGCACGCGGCATCGACATCGACGATGTCAGCCACGTGTTTAACTTCGATATGCCAGTGACCGCCGACACCTACCTGCACCGCATTGGCCGTACCGGCCGTGCAGGCAAAAAAGGTATCGCTATTTCACTGGTTGAAGCGCACGACAACATGCTGCTGGGCAGAATCATTCGTTACATCAAGGAGCCGCTGAAAGCGCGCACCGTTGATGAACTGCGCCCGGTCACGCGTGCGCCCAGTGAAAAGCTGCAAGGCAAGCCATCGAAGAAAGTGCTGGCTAAGCGCAAGCAGTTGAAAGATAAAGAGAAGCAGGAAGAGAAACCGCGCGTTAAAGAGCGTCATCGCGATGCCAAAAATGTGGGTAAACGCCGTAAGCCGACAGCCGCAAAAACCGATAGTGCTGAATAATCGCACTGCATGACAAAAAACCGCCTTATTTGGGCGGTTTTTTATTGCCTGAAGTTGACAGAAACAGGGGTCAGAACAAAAAAATGCATGTTCTAACACAAATGGATAATTTTCGTAAAAACACCTGCCTGCTAAAAATAGATTCTGCACATTGTAATCATACTGTTAATAAAAAAGGACCGAAGGTGCATATTTCACCCCCGGCCCTTTTATCGTACCCCGTTCAGGCTTACAGGCTTTCAGTAAAGGTACGGGTAATCACATCTCGCTGCTGTTCTGGCGTCAATGAGTTAAAACGCACGGCATAGCCCGAAACACGGATAGTCAGCTGTGGGTATTTTTCCGGGTTTTTTACGGCTTCTTCCAGCGTTTCACGGCTCAGGACGTTCACGTTCAAATGCTGGCCGCCTTCCACGCGCACCTGTGGTTTCATTTCCAGTGGAATTTCACGATATTCGATCTGGCCGAGATCGCTGACTGGCACGATCTGATCTTCGCTATAACCTGCTTTCGCACAAACGCAACGCGCTTCCGCTTTATCGCTGTCCAGCAGCCAGAAAGAGTTCAGTAATGCACTATTGGTTGCTTGAGTAATTTGAATTCCGGTAATCATGTGCGTCGCCTCCCAGGCAATAGGGCGCTGATCTCATTTCCAGCGCCAGGTTGATGTAAAAAACCGTGATCTTCTGGGATCTGTATACCAGCACCAGAATGGTGTCTCCTTGATACAAATCAACCTGCGAGGAGGAATTTAAAGGCTGAAAACAGCAACTTTCTGTTTTATATCAATTTTATCAAAACAAAGAATTCTGCTTTATTTGCAAATTTTCAACTTTATTTTAAGTGTTACCCGGTAGCAAAGCGCGATAAGCTACGCACTTTGATGATGAAAAGGAGACGGTAATGGTCAATACCATGACCTGGCACGATGTGCTGGCCGAGGAAAAAGAAAAGCCGTATTTCAGGGAAACACTGGCAAAGGTCGCGGCAGAACGTGCGGCCGGTAAGACCGTCTATCCACCGCAAAAAGACGTTTTTAACGCATTTCGTCTGACGGAACTGGGCGCAGTAAAAGTCGTGATTTTAGGTCAGGATCCCTACCACGGCCCGAATCAGGCCCATGGGCTGGCGTTCTCCGTACTGCCCGGTGTTGCGGTGCCTCCTTCACTGGTGAATATGTATAAAGAACTGGTCACCGATATTCCTGGTTTTGAGCGACCAAAACACGGCTTCCTCGAAAGCTGGGCTCGCCAGGGCGTGATGCTGCTCAACACCGTGCTAACAGTGGAAGCGGGCCAGGCACATTCACATGCTAAATTCGGCTGGGAAACCTTTACGGATAACGTGATTGCGGCCATTAATCAGCATCGTGAGGGCGTGATATTCCTGCTGTGGGGCTCTAATGCGCAGAAAAAGGGCGCGATTATTGACCGTAACCGCCATCTCGTACTCCAAGCCCCCCACCCTTCCCCGCTCTCTGCGCATCGTGGTTTCTTCGGCTCTGCCCATTTTTCGAAAACCAATCAGTGGCTCAGTGAGCACGGCGAAACCCCCAATGACTGGGTTCCGCACTTACCTACTGAGTAATCTCGATAATCAGGGGGTATCTGCCCCCTGTCAGATCCCTGCATTGCGTTCATTTACATTCCCACACGTAATAATGCGATTTCCGTCACAATTTTTTATCAAGATTTCCCTCTCCCTGCCGATCTGATCGGCTTCAGGGTGCATATTCATGCGCCCAAGATTGGCTGATCCATTCAGGGGAAAGAACGGATGTTATCCATGAAAAATATGAAAGTAGGTGTTCGCCTGGGCGCCGCCTTCGGCCTGGTGATCGTGTTATTGATTATCGTTAGTACCACAGCAACGCTCAAAATAGGCAACATTAATCAGGCGGTAGACAGTATCGTCAGCGATCGTTACATCAAAGTCAGGCTGGCATTTGATGTACGCGATGGTGTCAACGAACAGATTAAATATATGCGCGGTATGGTTCTGGATATTGCCCGTCCGGACAGTAACGTTAAACGTTTTAGCCAACTCGATAGCGCGACGCAGAAAACCAATGCGGCGATTGAGAAAATCGCGCAGTTGCAAAGCACAGGGATGGGGATTAAAAAAATCCAGGACGTTAAACAGGCCGCCCAGCGTTTTGAAAGCGATAAAAAAGAACTGCTGACGCTCATCCGCGCAGGAGATGTTGCGCCGGCCACCGAATATGTACTGCGAAAAATCACCACGTCGCAGAATGCGTTTCTCGATATAGTGGTGAGTTTTGCTGATTCACAGTCCTCGCAGTTGCAGGCTGAAGGAGCCAGCGCCGTCAGTGATGGCACCACCGCCATTCACATCACGCTGATCTTCTCACTACTGGCTATCGCTGCGGCGATGCTGCTCGGCTTCTTCCTGACCCGTTCAATTGTGCGACCGCTGCGTGAAGCCGTCGGCATTGCTGAAAACGTTGCCGCTGGCGATCTGCGCACCACCATTCATGTCAGCTCGACGGATGAAACCGGTCAGTTAATGTTGGCGCTGAAAAACATGAATGACAATCTGCTGAAAATTGTTAACGAAGTCCGTTCCGGTACTGACCTTATTACCACAGCCTCCAGTGAGATTTCAGCGGGTAATATGGATCTCTCCTCCCGCACCGAGCAACAGGCCAGCTCGCTCGAAGAAACAGCCTCTGCGATGGAGCAGATCACCGCCACGGTGAAACAGAATGCGGATAACGCCCGCCAGGCCAACCAGTTAGCCGCTCAGGCTTCTCAGGTAGCGGTACAGAGCGGCGATGCGGTGAAGCAAGTGGTCAGCACGATGGAAATGATCAACGGATCATCGAAGAAAATCGTCGATATTATCAGTGTGATTGACGGTATTGCCTTCCAGACCAATATCCTCGCACTGAATGCGGCGGTAGAAGCCGCCCGTGCGGGTGAACAGGGCCGGGGTTTTGCCGTCGTGGCTTCTGAGGTTCGCAGCCTGGCACAGCGCTCTGCCTCTGCTGCCAAAGAGATTGCACAGCTGATCCAGGATTCCGTTGCACGGGTGGATGAAGGTGGCCGCCAGGTCGCCAAAGCCGGGTTAACCATGGACGAAGTGCTCAGCAGCGTGAAAAACGTGACCGGAATTATTAGTGAGATTACTATCGCCAGCGCTGAGCAAAGCAGCGGTATTGATGAGATCAACATGGCCATCACCCAGATGGATCAGGTGACTCAACAGAATGCGGCGCTGGTGAATCAGTCCGCAGCGGCAGCCCAGTCAATGCAGGAACAGGCAGAACAGCTCTCTCTGGCAATACGCGTATTTAAGGTGAATGAACCCGCTTAGCACTAATTTATGGGCAAAAAAATAGCCACACAGGGCGGCTATTTTAAACAGGTATACTCAGGGCGACCGAAACAAAGGCCGCCCTCGACAATTAATTTTTAGCTTTCGATACTGCAACCATCGCCGGGCGCAGCAGGCGACCGTTCAGGGTATAGCCACGCTGCATCACCATCATCACGTGATTTGGCGCAACGTCTTCAGATTCCATCATAGACATTGCCTGATGAACTTCCGGGTTGAACGGCACGTTGATATCCCCCACCACTTCCACGCCAAACTTGCGCACAGCGCCCAGCAGGGATTTCATGGTCAGTTCGATGCCTTCAATCATAGCGGCCAATTCAGGATTGGATTTATCCGCCACTTCCAGCGCGCGTTCCAGGCTATCAATCACTGGCAGCAGCTCGTTGGCAAATTTTTCCAGCGCAAATTTGTGCGCTTTTTCCACATCCAGTTCAGTACGGCGACGGATGTTTTCGATCTCAGCCTGAGCACGAAGCTGTGCGTCACGCACACCGCCCAGTGACTCAGCCAGTTGGGCTTCCAGTTGTGCAATACGCTCATCCCGCGGGTCCACCACTTCTGCTGTCTCCGCGTCCTGGGTTTGCGCCTGCTCCATCTCAATTTCGTCTGAGACTTGCTCGTTAGGTGTGTTCTGTTCTTTACTACTCATGAATTTCTCCGCGTTTGTGCATATTCATCTCGCTGGTTCGCTTATTATGGGGATCAGAATCGCGGTTTCAAGGGAACCAGTCACATTGTCGGGGGAGTTTACCTCGTGAGGAATGCCAGAAACATGAATAACCACTTCAACTGCATCGGGATCGTCGGCCATCCACGCCACCCCACTGCATTAACCACCCACGAGATGCTCTATCGCTGGCTGACAGCGAGAGGCTATCAGGTGATTATTGAGCAGCAGATTGCGCGTGAGTTAAAACTGGAAGGCGTGCAGACCGGAACGCTGGCAGAGATTGGCCGCAAGGCCGACCTGGCGGTGGTGGTAGGCGGTGACGGGAATATGCTGGGCGCAGCAAGGGTGCTGGCACGTTACGATATTAAGGTCATCGGGATTAATCGCGGCAATCTCGGATTTCTCACCGATCTCGATCCTGATAATGCTCAGCAGCAACTCGCTGACGTGCTGGAAGGAGAATACTTCGTCGAGAGCCGTTTCCTGCTGGAAGCTCAGGTCTGCCGCCAGTCCGGCAGCCCGCGTATTGGTACGGCTATCAATGAAGTGGTGCTGCACCCGGGTAAAGTGGCACATATGATCGAATTCGAAGTGTACATTGATGAAAACTTCGCGTTTTCACAGCGTTCGGATGGCTTGATCATCTCCACGCCGACCGGGTCGACGGCTTATTCATTGTCGGCAGGTGGCCCCATTCTGACGCCATCGCTGGATGCTATCGCTGTGGTACCGATGTTCCCCCATACCCTCTCGGCTCGCCCTCTGGTGATCAACAGCAGCAGTACCATTCGTCTGCGTTTTTCTCATATGCGTAGCGATCTGGAGATCAGTTGTGACAGCCAGATAGCACTCCCCATTCAACAGGGTGAAGATGTATTAATCCGGCGAAGTGATTACCACCTCAACCTGATACACCCTAAAAATTACAATTATTTCAACACGCTAAGCTCAAAGTTAGGTTGGTCAAAAAAATTATTCTAAAACTGCTGCCAGCGGGTTTACTGTTTATAAAACCAGTATATACTGTATGAAAAACCATATCTGTGTTTTCATACAGGAATACCATCATGCTGGCACAACTGACCATCAGTAACTTCGCGATTGTACGTGAGCTGGAGATCGACTTTCAGCGTGGAATGACGGCCATTACCGGTGAGACCGGCGCAGGTAAATCCATCGCTATCGATGCGCTGGGTTTATGCCTGGGTGGCCGGGCCGATGCAGATATGGTGCGCCAGGGTGCGGCACGCGCCGACATCTGTGCGCGATTCTCGCTGAAAGATACCCCCTCAGCCCAGCGCTGGTTAACCGACAATCAACTCGACGACGGCAATGAATGTCTGCTGCGCCGGGTGATCAGCAGCGATGGGCGTTCGCGTGGCTTTATCAACGGCACCGCCGTGCCTCTTTCACAGCTGCGCGATCTCGGCCAGGCGCTGATTCAGATCCACGGCCAGCATGCTCACCAGCTCCTGCTCAAACCTGAACATCAAAAAAATCTGCTGGATGCCTATGCGGGCGAACCGTTGCTGATGCAAAACATGGCGCAACACTATCGCCAGTGGCATCAGAGCTGTCGCACCCTTGCCCAGCATCAGCAGCAGTCACAGGAGCGTGAAGCCCGTCGTGAACTGTTGCAGTATCAGCTCAAAGAGCTGAATGAGTTCGCCCCGATCAGCGGTGAATATGAGCAGATTGATGAAGAGTACAAACGTCTGGCGAACAGCGGACAGCTCCTCTCCACCAGCCAGCAGACTCTGCTGATGCTGGCTGATGGCGACGATAACAATCTGCAAAGTCAGCTGTATAACGCACGCCAGCTGATGGCAGAGCTGATTGAGATGGATGATAAGCTCAGCGGCGTCTTTGCCATGCTGGAAGAAGCCGCAATCCAGATCAGCGAGGCCAGTGATGAACTGCGCCATTATTGCGATCGGCTGGATCTCGATCCCAACCGTCTGCATGAACTGGAGCAACGTCTGTCACGCCAGATCGGCCTCGGGCGTAAGCACCACATCGCCCCTGAAGAACTGCCGACCTTCTATCAGCAGCTACTCGCAGAACAGTTGTTGTTGGATCAGCAGGAAAGCGACCAGGATGAATTGAGCCAGGCCGTTAGCCTTCATTACGATGCGGCCCTCAACTGCGCACGGCAGTTGCATGAGCGCCGGGTTCACTTTGCCGATGAGCTTACCGGGTTAATTACCGAAAGCATGCATATGCTCTCAATGCCCCACGGGCGCTTTACGATTGATATCCAGTTCAATCCCGAGCATCTGACTGCGGAAGGCGCTGACCGCATTGATTTCCGCGTCAGCACCAACCCAGGCCAGCCGGTTCAACCGTTAGCGAAGGTCGCTTCCGGCGGGGAACTGTCACGTATTGCGTTAGCGATTCAGGTCATTACTGCACGTAAGATGGACACGCCGGCGTTGATTTTCGATGAAGTGGATGTCGGTATCAGCGGACCCACCGCCGCGGTAGTGGGTAAAATGCTGCGTCAGTTGGGCGAATCCACGCAGGTTATGTGCGTGACGCATCTGCCGCAGGTCGCTGGCTGTGGTCATCAGCATTTCTATGTCAGCAAAGAGACCGATGGCGCGATGACAGAGACGCATATGAAGCCCCTGGACAAGCGTGCACGCCTGCAAGAACTGGCGCGCCTGCTGGGTGGTAGCGAAGTTACACGCAACACGTTGGCGAACGCAAAAGAACTTTTAGCCGCGTGAAGATTGCACTTTTTTACCGGTTTGTGGTCATATCGTTGCTTCGCAGAGGTTTTAAACTGCGGAAAGGTTTATTATCATCGGCAAGTTACGCTGGTATCATCATTGCACACTGATAAACCCGAAAGACCCGGAGCTGCGGTTTCAGGGGAAACGAATATAGCCACAAAGGAATAAACATTGATTATGCGCTGTAAAACGCTGACTGCTGCTGCGGTGGTTCTTCTGATGATGACCGCGGGTTGTTCCACTCTGGAGCGCGTGGTTTACCGCCCGGATATCAACCAGGGCAACTACCTGGTTGCGAACGATGTTGCTAAAATTCACACGGGGATGACCCAGCAGCAGGTTGCCTATACCCTGGGTACACCGATGATGCATGATCCGTTTGGCAGCAACGTCTGGTATTACGTGTTCCGCCAGCAGCCAGGCCACGAGGTGGTGAAGCAGCAGACACTGACCCTGACTTTCGATCAGAGCGGCACACTGACTAACATTGATAACAAAGCTGCTCTGTCTGCTAACGCAGGCTAAAAGCAGGTTGTGAGCTAACAAGATAAGGCGCAGATTGCGCCTTATTTTTTTGCCGCGCGTTCAGCACGCTGACGACGAAGATCTTTAGGGTCGGCGATCAGCGGACGATAAATTTCAATACGATCGCCGCTCTGTACCACATCATGCAGTTTCACCGCGCGACTGAAGATGCCTACTTTGTTTTCCTGCAAATCAATATCGCTGCGCAGAGCCAGCAGACCAGAAGCGACAATGGCCTGCTCAACGGTGCTGCCCTCTTCGACCTTTACGCTGTAAAGGTACTGTTTATCTGGCAATGCATACACCACTTCAACAGCGATATCAGGCACTGTACACCTCTTTCGCGCGCTGGGTGAAAGCCTGTACCATGCTGCTGGCCAGCTCTTTAAAGATTCGGCCAAAAGCCAGTTCGACCAGCATATTGGTGAACTCGAAATCCAGATTTAACTCCACTTTGCAGGCTTCATCGCTCAACGCCGTAAAGCGCCAGCCGCCGCTGAGTTTGCGGAACGGACCGTCAACGAGTTGCATATGGATGCTTTGGTTATCCGTCAGCGTGTTACGCGTGACAAAAGTCTTACTGATTCCAGCTTTAGAGACATCCACCGAGGCCGTCATTTGATCGGAACTGGCATCCAGCACCCGGCTACCGGTGCAACCCGGCAAAAACTGCGGATAACTGTCAACATCATTCACTAAGCGGTACATTTGTTCCGCACTGTACGGCACCAGCGCCGAACGACTAATCTGGGACATATCGATTCCTGTCATTTTCTAAACATAACAATAATACCATCGCCGGCAATCAAACAAAAATTCTCTCCTGCTAACCATCTGCTAGAATAGGCTTTTCCCCCATGCCTGGCGCTACAGGGGATGCCATTAATCACTGCTTCATGTACACTAAGTGGCACTATGACAAAGAAAAAAGCACACAAACCCGGTTCCGCGACCATTGCCATGAACAAGCGCGCCCGCCACGAATACTTCATTGAAGAAGAGTTCGAAGCCGGGCTTTCGCTCCAGGGATGGGAAGTCAAATCTCTCCGCGCCGGTAAGGCCAACATCAGTGATAGCTACATCATGCTACGCGATGGCGAAGCCTACCTGTTCGGGTCAACTTTCCAGCCTCTGAGCGTCGCCTCATCGCATTATGTTTGCGATCCCACGCGCAGCCGTAAGCTGCTGCTGAAAAAGCGCGAGCTGGATAGCCTGATTGGTAAAGCCAATCGTGATGGTTTTACTATCGTTGCACTGTCGATGTACTGGAAGAATGCCTGGGCCAAGCTGAAGATCGGCGTGGCGAAAGGTAAGAAAGAGCACGATAAGCGCGATGACATTAAAGATCGTGAGTGGAAACAAGACAAAGCACGTATCATGAAGCACGCTAATCGCTAACCTACTGGTACAACGACAGGTTTTTCTGATATACTGCTAAACAGTACTTGGGGCTGATTCTGGATTCGACAGGATTTGCAAAGCCCTAGGAGCATGCCGAGGGGCGGTTTGCCTCGTAAAAAGCCGCAAAAAAATAGTTGCAAACGACGAAAACTACGCACTAGCAGCTTAATAACCTGCTTAGAGCCCTCTCTCCCTAGCTTCCGTTCTTAAGACGGGGATCAAGAGAGGTCAAACCTAAAAGAACTCGCGTGAATACCTTGCCTGGGGTTGAAGCGCTAAAATCTAATCAGGCTAGTTTGTCAGTGGCGTGTCCGTTCGCAGCTGACCGGCGAATGTAAAGATGGACTAAGCATGTAGTGCCGACGGTGTAGTAATTCTGGACGCGGGTTCAACTCCCGCCAGCTCCACCAAAATTCTTTCGCGGCGATACCAGAATTGTCCGCTGAAGTCCTGAAAGCCCGCACGGCACAAGCCCTGCGGGCTTTTTTGTGTCCATAGTAGTCCACCGAGAGTTGCTAGAATCCACGCCATATGACACCCTGTTTTGGACCCAATGCCCATGGGTCCAAAATCTGAGGGTCCATACATGCCGAAAGTCGTCACTAAACTCAATGATACTCAAATCAAAAGCACTAAGCCTGGCGAGAAGGAAGTGAACCTCTTCGATGGTGACGGCTTGTTTTTGCGCATATCGCCAATCTTGAAAGGTGGCAAGAAAAACTGGTACTTCAGGTATGCGGTTCCCGTGACTAAGAAACGAACGAAAATGAGTTTGGGAACTTATCCTCACCTTACCCTCGCGCAAGCTCGCGCTCTCAGAGATCAGTACCTCGCCCTACTCGCCCAGCAGATTGATCCGCAAACCCATAAAGCCGATAAAGCGAATGCACTAAAAGCGGCCACTGAACACACATTGCAGGTAGTTGCAAAAAAGTGGCTGGAAGAGAAGAAAAGAACGTCAGGGATTTCAGAAGATCATGCAGCAGATATCTGGCGTAGCCTTGAACGTAACGTCTTCCCTGGATTGGGTAATGTTCCGATAAAAGAGATTCGCCCCAAACTCCTGAAGCTACAGCTTGACCCAATTGAACAGCGTGGGGTTCTCGAAACTTTAAGGCGCATTATTTCGCGACTAAATGAAATTTTTCGTTGGGCAGCTACTGAGGAACTGATTGAGTTCAATCCCGCTGATAACCTTGCACAACGCTTTAGAAAACCCAAAAAGCAAAATATGTCAGCACTACCTCCTTCAGAATTACCACGCTTTCTGGCTACATTAAGCAATGCTTCCGTTCGACTGGAGACACGGCTGCTGATTGAATGGCAATTGTTAACCTGGGTCCGTCCAGGTGAAGCCGTTAAAGCGAGGTGGTCTGACATTGATACAACCAATGGCATTTGGACCATTCCGGCAGATTTCATGAAAATGAGAAAAATCCACAAAGTTCCATTAAGTAGAGAAGCATTGCGAATTCTCGAAGCAATGAAACCAGTGAGTGGGCACAGAGAGTGGATTTTCCCAAGTATAAAGGCCCCTTTAAGCCATATGCATGAGCAGACAGCCAATGCCGCTATCATTCGAATGGGATTCGGAGGTGAGCTTGTAGCCCACGGCATGCGATCAATAGCGAGGACAGCAGCAGAGGAATCCGGCAAGTTCAGAATTGAAGTTCTCGAAGCAGCACTTGCCCACTCAAAGAAGGACGAGATCGTAGCAGCATACAACCGCGCTGAGTACCTTGCCGAAAGAGTGGCACTAATGCAGTGGTGGGGTAATCTTGTGCAATCTCTAAAATTAAAAGCAATAGCTGCATGAAGTCACATTTACGAATAATGCAGCAGAATCAAAAATTAACTAACTGTTTTAAATAAAAGTCAAAATGGTTACATTTCAATATTACTTGGGCGCTGTTGAAATCAGAGGTCATTAGCGCGTATAAGCCATGTGAGAGTGGCTTGAAACAATTTCACAGTCAATTAACTGAATCTGACACCTTAAATTAAATTACCACTATCCCCTTTCCCCATGATAATTCTCTCTTCTGATGAGGAAGGAAGAGCCCATTCATGCTGGGCGTATGAAATGGATCGTATAAAAATATCTCCATGGTCTGAATAGGCTCTCGCAATATAGAAAGTTATGAATCTTATAATTCAACATAGGTTTGCTATAAAATCACATTGTTTTAAAAAAACATTTCAAAAAACTCTTTGAGTTGCAGTAATTGTAAAAAAACCAAGATAATCAAATTAACTTTTTTCAATTTCAAATTTTTTCACCGTGATAAGATGAAAAAAATCAAATTAGAACCATTAATGACCAAACTTGACAATCATTAAAAAATATTATTTATTTATAATAAAAGAGGTAAGCATGAAAACCAAAAAAATAAAATCCGTTAAGGAAGCAATAAAACTGTATGAACAATATATGCGTGAAATGGATGAAGCACTGAAGAAATACTATGATGGGGATTTTAAAGAGGAGGAATTATCAATCTATTCGCATAGAGTTGAAGGCTTCCCCAATTATTTGATGAGCAAAGGAGAGATAACCATGGATAGGAGCGTTGAAAAAAAGTTCTCATCATGGTTATTTTTACAAAGAAGTAAAATAGATTATAAAAAAATATTTCTATGATTTCTGATGATTAATTACTCCTGACAAAGCATTCACAGCAGATTTTATAATTTCGTTATTATATTCATCCTTTATCTTAGGAAACACTTGTGCCAAAGTATGTGTAGAAAACCAACTGAATTTTTTTACACTGTTTTCATCAACTACAATCCATTCATCTTTATGACTATAATTTCTTTTCTTTACTTTATAAACCCCGTCTTTTAGGGATAATATAACGCATCTTATATATGCTACAGGATTATGATTAACACGTTTTGGAGAAACGTTCGGCGGCGCTGCATTTATTACAATAAGCACAAGCTCTCTGAAAAGCTCGACTTGCTTTATTATGTTTCTATCTAATAATAGATTGCTACTCCAAACACTTCTATACTTTACATCAACAAGCAATTTAAGCTTTTGTTCTGAGTCCATAACGACAAAATCAGGAAGTTTTCTTAAGGCGTCAGGAAATCCTAATGCGTTATAAGCTTCGATAGGTAAAAATGAAACCTCCCTTATTACCTTTTCAATGCCAGTATCAATAACTCTATAATTATAATTCTCAAGAATTGCTTTAACAATCCCTTCGGACATTTCCTTTTTTATTCTATTAATGAATTCCATACCCTGCACCCTTGATATATATTCACACAGAAAACACTAAAAAATCAAATCACAAAAGCTTCTGATTTTTCCTTAATAAATTCATTTATTGTTGATGGTATAATTATCCGAGGACCAGAAAAAAGAAAAATACTTTCATCATTTATCTGAAATTTCTGCTTATAAGGCAAAATAACTCCTACTGCTTTTTGTACTGATAATAAAAATGAGCAAAACATTTCTAGTTGATACTTGCCTCTAACATAACAACGCTCATCAATACTATTCAGCATTTCTTCAAAGTAATTATACCTATTTAAGAATCCTGAAATATCACAACCTGTTTTAGCGATAAAATAATCTAACAGACTCTCATAGTCTCCTTTTATATGAAAGTTAATATTACATTTTTCATCAAAATAAAATAGATCGCCGAACTTCATACTACTCAGTACTGGTCTTGGGAAATTCTCTCTGGCTATAAAAGCAAAAATCATAATTTCTTTTATTCTTTCAAAGAAAAATTCTTGCGCACTTTTAAATGTCTGCACCAATTTTATATATAAATCGTTGTTTTGATCTTCAAGATTTGATATATCGAAACATTCACGACATATTGAAATCAATACTTGCTCACAAACGACATAGTTTTCAATTGAATAATAAAATGATTGATGCATATCATTGGTAATAAAAAAGTCGTTATCATTGAAAAAGTTATCAATATCCTTATCTACAAAGAATATGATTTTGTTTTTTTTATTACTTTTTCCTGCTAATTCATTTTTAAAAGCAAATACTTTTTTCTTATTCCCGCATACGACCGTTCTAATATTGACTGTATCACCAACTAAACGCCTTATCATACCATAATAGAGTTTATTATCGCATTTCCCTTCGTAATATACATGCAAGGTATTGATCGAATTGCTCATTTTAGTTAACAATGTATGTAAAGCTGTCTGAGGAGATTCAATTGCTGCATCCATGATATCTAAAAAACTCATAAATCCTCCAAAAGTGTACCAATACCTTTTGCATATTTCTTAAGGCTGTTATTATAAATAAATGGCGAGTGCGTTACTGCGAATACCCCTTCACACAAACCTGTATTCTTCACATCTTCAAGGAAAGTACTTTGCCATTCTAAAGATAGCGATAGTTCAGGCTCATCAATTATCATTATGAATTCATTTCCATCGCCAAGGTATATCTTTGAGAATAGCGAAATTATTTGCTTTTCGCCTGAAGAAAGAGTCTCCCATTTTATCGTCTTTGTTTTATCATCATTGTTCTTTGTAGGAGTTATACTTATTACAAACTTCACCCGATCAAAATACAGTTCTTTATTAACCAAATATTTGTTGCAAACATCAATAAAATTAATTAAATTTGACTCATTTTCTAATTGAAGCTTGTGAAGCTCAATAAGTTTACCTATGAAATAAAAAATTACTTTATCAGGTTTTTTTTCACCTCTTCCTCTTCCATAATTTTTAGTGTTTTTTCTTATTTCTTCTTTAATTTGTGATGATAGTGTTTCGCTATCAACACGAGCTAAGATCTCTTCAAATTCCTTTTCAGAAACTGAGGATAAATGTTCATTGGGTACAAAATCTTCGTAGCGGTTTCCTAAAATATCTTGTAAAGATTGAGCAATGAGTTCGCGTAATTTATTTCTGAAATCTGAGCTTAATTCATCCATTGCTTTATTGAGTAAGCTTTCGACATCTTTCATCCCAAACTGAACAATACCATCTGCTTCAACATTTTCTTCTATGTAACTCGATAGTTTAGTTGATTTAGGAAATATGATTTCAAGATCCTGTTCTATTCTACGATATGTTGGCAAATACATTAATGAGCAATTCACTTTGTCATTTATGAAGGCGATAGCTTTAGCAATGTCATCTGATTCCGCATCCAAATTATCTTCGGAGAAACTATTAATATCCAAAATGTAATCATTTATATAGTCGCTCACTAAAGAAGAGGGGGGAATCGGGTTACCTAATTCCTTAAATTCATTTCTTATTTTAAATATTACATCTCTATTCTTAAACTTCGTAAAATTCCCATCAAAATTACTCTGAATATACTCATGAATATACAACTTAAGTTTATAAGCAAGACTATTTCTACTAGGTTCTCGATTTCTTCTATTGTCTTTCCTGTCAAAATAATCAATGATATCCTGTTTAGGAAATGACTTCGTTTCACCATCGATACTTATATTAATATCTTCATAATCGTATTCAATAAGTTTTGCCCACTCAGCCTTTAGTAAGTAGTAAATCATTGAGAGAATGGTACTCTTACCAGTCCCATTCTCACCAACTATAATAAAGCTATTATCTTCAATACTTATACTGTAGTTATTGAAACCGTTAAGGTTTTTGATTTTTATCTCTTCTATTCTCATGGGTTATGAATTCTCTTTAATTTTAGGTTGCATTTTGATATTAAGTATTTTTTAAAAGCAAGGGCTAACTCAGCGAAGCTGAGTAGCCTTGCTTTACTTGCTCTTCGATTGGTAAAGGGGAACTCAAAATTCAAATTCTTATTGGACGCTTAGAGTTCGTCAACATTAGTTCGTTAGTAATAATAGAATTAAAGTAGCCTTGATCTAAAAAGTATAATAGTTGCTTCACTTCTTTTTTAGAGTTGGGCATGGTGATTTTATCAGCGCCATCAACATTTGTTATACCTAACTGGTATCCTATTTTCTGTGCGCATTCTATTAAATTTTGTATAGGCTGATCATTTAGAATACCAGAGCTCATTATCAGGGATACTTTTTTCTTAATTGCAGAATCTGCAAATGCCATGAAACTTTCATTATTCTCCACATGAAAGATTTCCTTAGCTATAAAATTACCTAAATCTTCTTTTGTTGCTTCATTAAAGTACTCTTCCATATTAAAGAAGCGGCGAAGCATAAAGAAGCTTTTGAAGACCAACTTGTCTCCAATAAGAATAGCCGTCAATCTATCACTAAGAGAAAAGCCAGGACGTGTTGAAACTGAGAATCTATTTCCAGGTTGAGTTGCCATCTTAAAAAATGACTTTTCATTATTGATTATTTGCCTTCTATCGAAGCATTGAATCAATACTTCAGCAGGATTACCATTTGAAGCAGGTTCACCAGTAAACAGAGCCTTAAAATAATGAACAGAGATATCATCTGGATCCCAAATAGGCACAGCGTCTGGCCGCTCAATAGCGTTTATCAACCCCATTTCGTCATCGAACGGGTTTATTGAAAAAATTTCACTATCCTGCACATTATATGAAGCACAAAAATCAATTTCTTCTGACTCATCGTTATACAGCTCGCTTTTTTGTGTTCTGAACAAACTTTCAACAAGCGTTTGAGCTGGAGCGTCCAAATCAATTTTAACAATTCTTGTAGGTATCTCGCTGTCTGTAATCGCAAAAAGTTCCATCTATGGTCCTTAGACTATGAGGTAAGTATGCTCAGTGAGTTTTTTAACCTTCAAACCCTTTATTTTGGCATTGGTAAGTGGTTTGGTTGACAAAAGAACAAAACTCACTCCAGTATCGTCTTCAGCTTCATAAAATTTGAATCCGAAAATAATGGATAATATCGGATTGAAACTATAAGAAGACGAGTGTTTTATGTAGAAAAATAGACTTAAATAGAAAAATAAAGCAAGTCTCCAATCCATAAAGGTTGTTGGTCCTGAAATCAATGGGAAGAGATAAGTTAAAAAGTAATTCGTTATCTCTTTATCTGCAGGAGAAGCTGATTCCAGATTTTTAGTAGTTACAGGGTTATACTTTTTAGCCTGATTAATAATAAACGCACAAAAAATTATGCTTATCACAGCTAACGAAACAGAACATATAAGTATTTTATTATTATCATTAATGAATGCCAAAAATGCCAATGTCAGGCATACGGGTGCCACCGAACTAGCAGTTAAAGCGTAACGTGCGAATCCATTTAGCATACACCACCTACTATAACTGTATAAAAACACAGTATACATGCAACTTGTGGTCATAGCGATCAGCTTCAATGCCAAGCATCATTAATAATACTTTTCATTATAGTGACGGCATTGACAAAATCAATTTATTTGATAATTGTTATTTATCATCACAATCAATAAGTTACGTTTTTTTAATCTTTTACGGCAAAAGGAGTTGCCATGGAAAGATCAAGTAGAACTAATCAAAATGAAGACAAAATTTGTCTTAATCCAAATTACTAGAATAAATCTCGGGCGCTACGCCTCAGCTGTGTAAGTGTGAGACTCAATAGCAGTGAACTCTCAAAGTTAGACAAAGAGCGTCATAAGCATGCCAAAGGCGAATGGCTTCGCATGTGCTTCATGAAAAACCAACCTGTTGTCGTTCCTGAGATCAACAGAGTGGCATGGAAAATGTTTGGTGAGATAAATCACAGGCTCAATTTGATTGTTAACCACCTAAATGCAAAGCAGTCATGTAACCCTCTAACCAAGACAGAACTGTTCGCTGTAAAGCGGCAAATCAGTGAACTTCGCTCTCGCCTCCTCACAACCGATCTTTGGAGTAGTCATTCCCATGAAGGGCATGCAGAAGATCAGAAGAGGTAAGAGCTTCGCTGGAGTTGTTCTATACGCGTTGAAACCTGGAACTCACCATAAAACTGACCCGGTGGTCATAGGGGGGAACATGCTGAGCGCTTCAGCTGTAAGCACACCCGTTTTAGTTCCACGCACTTTTTGAGATTTCCGTGTTTTCGGCCATCAATCTGTATTCTTCCGGCGTCAGGTTATTCAGGGATTCATGAGGTCGCTCACTGTTATATTCAGCCAGCCAGCGCTCTGTAATTTCCCGTGCTTCATTCAGGGTTCTGAACAGGTAAAAATCCAGTATTTCTGTCCGGTACGTCCGGTTAAACCGTTCGATAAAGGCATTCTGGGTCGGCTTACCCGGTTTGATAAAGTCCAGCATCACCCCGTGTTCTTCCGCCCACTGCGCCAGTGCCAGTGAGACCAGTTCTGGCCCGTTATCCATCCGCATCTTCAGAGGATATCCGCGGTTTGCTACTATCCTGTCCAGTACCCGGACGACACGCTGAGCTGGAATATTCAGGTCGATTTCTATCGCCAGCACCTCACGGTTAAAATCATCCACCACGTTGAAGGTTCGAAAGCGTCTGCCGCAGACGAGTGCATCGTGCATAAAATCAATCGACCAGCTCTGGTTTAACGCTTGCGGTGTTGCCAGCGGGGTCGGGTTGCGCACCGGCAGACGTTGTTTACCCTTACGACGAAAATTCAGTTTCAGCAGGCAGTAAATCCGGTGAACGCGTTTATGGTTCCAGGCATTACCGTGCCTGCGAAGCACCTGAAAAAGCTTCTTAAAACCGTAGCGCGGATAGCGTTCTGCCAGTTCAGTCAGCGCCTGGATCACCGGTTCATCACGCCGGGTATCAGGCTGATAAAAATATACCGTCCTGCTCAGCGATAACGTCCTGCAGGCCTGGCGTAAACTCATGGCAAAATGCGCCGTCAGATAGCGGACGAGTTCACGCTTTATCGCTGGTTTTAAAGCTTTTTTTCGATAACATCTTTCAACGCCCGGCATTCCAGACTGAGATCGGCAAACATCTGTTTGAGCCGCCGGTTCTCATCTTCCAGATCTTTGATCTTTTTAATATCGGCCGCTTCCATCCCGCCATACTTGGCCTTCCAGTTGTAATAGCTGGCTTCAGATATCGCGGCCTCACGGCAGACATCTTTGACGGTTCGTCCGGCTTCGACGGACTTCAGAACGGCGATAATCTGGTGTTCAGTGAATCGGATCTTACGCATAGCGATCTCCTCAGGGGACATAATCAGTATGTCGGAAGATCTCTAAAAATGAATGGGCCGTTTTGGTGGGATACTTACACTCTTAATGAAATCCAGTGGAAGCAAACTCTGGCAATTTCGCTACTATCCCCCCTTCATCAGACAGCGCACCAAGCAGAGTTTTGGAACCTCCCCCCCGGTGACACTTTCCGACGCACGGAAGCGGAGAGCAGAACCGCGTGCGTTATTTGCAAAGCAGATCGATCCTCTTGAACATCAGAAAGAGCAGCTTCAATCTTCACAAGAAGCCAAAATCAATACTTTCAAATTGATTGCCGAACGTTGGGGGAACGTGAAGAAAAAAAGCGTAACTGAAAATTATGCTGAAGATATCTGGCGGTATTTGGAGAGAGATGTTTTTCCTGTTATTCGTGAAATCTGCATTACCGACATCGAAACCCATACTCTGCTCAAAGCCATACAGCAGGTTCAAGCCAGCGCATTAATGAGGTGATGGTATACGCCAAAAATACCGGGCTTATTGACGCTGTTCCGGGCGTTAATATTGGTAAGGCCTTTGAGAAAACTCAAAAGAAAAATATGCCAGATTTATGCAAACAAGTGTTTTTACGAAAAAGACGATGGTGTACAGGATAACGTTTACCCGTTCACTCCGCGCCATTACTATCAATTCTGGATAGCTTGATAACAAGGAAAGGTTATGGAAAACGGTTTTAGTATTGCAATGACCCCGGTCCAGCTGGCAGCCGTCATGGCTGATGAATCTGTGCTCACTGAGCGTATCTGGGGTGGCATCGGGTTTCTCGGGACTGTGCTGGAGCTGGCCGGTGCCACTACCCTTTGCCTGGTCCCGGAACCTACCGGAGTGACGAAAGCGGGATGCATTATTGTGGGGGCGCACAGTCTGGATGGGATGAGTGCTTCGGCCTGGCAGGTGTATTCCGGCAGACCAACAGCCTCAGTGACCGCTCGCGCTACGGCGGGTATCGCAAGAGAGCTGGGAGCAGATAAGTCCACTGCTGACCAGATTGGTATCGCCGTGGATGTGATCCTTCCGTTCTCTGTAGCTGGCGCTGCGCGGGTTGCTTCGGTCAGAATGGGTCAGGTTAACCTGATGAAACATGAGGCCGTGAAAGGTTTTTCGGGCGGTGGGCATACTTTGAAAAAGCATGTTGGTAAAACTCAGCAGGATTTACTGGATAAACGCGCCAGAGGCATTCAATCAGGTACATATAGAGCAAATAGCGCATCCAGTTCATTCATATCACAGGCAATTGCAGAAAAGGCATTAAGCCAGGCCGTCAGAGCGAACAGGGCTGTAATAAGACAATGGGCCAGAAGCACCTCTGTAGTTCGGTCGGATTACTCTTTGCAGCTCAGGCATACATTTAGCAAACCTGTGGGAATAGTGCTCAAAAATGGGTCGGAAACGGTTACTGAAACAAATAAATTTGAATTCGTTTTATATAAGAAAAGTTATAATGGTAAACCCTATTACCTTCTTACTGCTTACCCTATCTGAGTGAAAAATGAAAAATTACCGTTCTATTAAAATGTTTTTTCTGATTTTTTTTGGGCAGGATGCTGATCATTGGGGAAATTCTTACCCTGAGATTGTCGATAGTGCTATTGAGTTTCAGGATGGAGTAGACGATGTACTAATTTCCGACATTGACAGATTTATTAGTGAGCACCCAACCAACGAGAAAGCGTCACAGGTGTTGAACGAAATTACAATGGGTTCCGTTGGAGATACTGCATCATTTCCCCCAACGTTAATCGACTTCCTGACCTGGCTATCAGCATATCTGAAGCAAAAGCGTGACGAATAAATATAAAGCCCGCTATATGGGTTCAGTCCAAAGGCGTAAGCCCTGCGGGCTTTTTTGTATTTATAGCTGTCCATAGAGATTCAGCCAAATCCGGTGATTATTGGTATACAGAAAGATGAATGCCAATAATGTATACCAATTAATGCCGGTACTGAACAAAGAACAAAGGGAAGAGATCACTTCATGTTGGCTGCATATCCAGGCAACCGGCAGAGTTTTGGAACCTCCCCCCCCTAGGTCACACTTTCCGACGCATGGAAGCTGAGAGCAGAATCGCGTGCGTTACTTGCAAAGCAGATCGATCCTCTTGAACATCAGAAAGAGCAGCTTCGATCTTCACAAGAAGCCAAAATCAAAACTTTCAAATTGATTGCCGAATGTTGGGGGAACGTGAAGAAAACAAGCGTAACTGAAAATTATGCTGAAGATATCTGGCGGTCTTTGGAGAGAGATTTTTTTCCTGTTATTGGTGAAATCTGCATTACCGACATCGAAGCCAATGCTCTGCTCAAAGCCATACAGCCGGTTCAAGCAAGCGTGTTAATGAGGTGATGGTATACGCCAAAAATACCGGGCTTATTGGCGTTGTTTATAGCGTTAATATCGGTAAGGCCTTTGAGAAAACTCAAAAGAAGAATATACCAGCTTTATGAAAATAAGTGTTTTTACGAAAAAGATGATGGCGTACAGGATAACGTTTACCCGTTCACTCCGCGCCATTACTATCCATTCTGGATAGCTTGATAACAAGGAAAGGTTATGGAAAACGGTTTTAGTATTGCAATGACCCCGGTCCAGCTGGCAGCCGTCATGGCTGATGAATCTGTGCTCACTGAGCGTATCTGGGGTGGCATCGGGTTTCTCGGGAGTGTGCTGGAGCTGGCCGGTGCCACCGCCCTTTGCCTGGTCCCGGAACCTACCGGAGTGACAAAAGCGGGATGCATTATTGTGGGGGCACACAGTCTGGATGGGAAGTGAAATCATGATTGATTACAAAAATATCAGAACATACTTCTCTGTATTTCTCGGTAATGATATCGATGCGTATGGAGAAACTTACCCTGAAGTTGTGGACTCTTCGATAGACGTTATTGGTGCAATAGATAATGATCTTATTGATGAAATCGATAAATTTCTTGCTGAATATCCAACAAATGAGCTGGCTGGACCAGCCATGAACCTAATTACTGAAAACAGAGTTGGCGATTGCGCCGGGTTTCCCCCAACGTTAATCGACTTCCTGACCTGGCTCTCAGCTTACCTGAAGCAAAAGCGTGACGAATAAATATGAAGCCCGCTACTCAACGCTGCGGGACAGCAGGCTGAGTGCGACCACAGGTGTGCGGATGGTTTTAGCCAGTGATGTAAGTCCTTTGGACACCTCACCAACGGCCAGATCGTGACGGCTGTTTCCTTCAGCTGAATCAGGCGCAGATAGTCGATGGCAATCAGCGCCATCTTTGCCTGCTGTTACTTGTAGCAATTCTCGCCCAGTCTTCATCCCCCATCCCCCCGAAGCCGCAGAGGCCTTTCTTACCCGGGTTCATCTGACATCCTCCACGGTTTCATGGTATGGTGCCAGGCTGTACCGTCATCATGTACAATCCGTTAGCAGGATGGCGCCACCCCCCGGTTTTAGCCCCTCCCACATTGATGTGCACTACTACGCACAGGGGCAGCCGTGGTGCATTGCGGGCATCTTATGGCGTCACAGTTTCGCTTTCTGCCGGGCCAGTCTACAGGTATCATCGCTACGCTCCTGGCACCGGTTCGGCCTTGTACAATATTGATTCAAATTTTGCCATTTTTTCCAGTACCGCCGTCTTTGTTATTGATACGAAAATCGGCTGAAATAAGGTATAAAGCCGCATGAAAATTCCCAACAGACTCCAGCCTCTGGTTGATGATGGCCTGATAGACGATGTGCTTCAGCGACTAAAAAGCGGTAAAGAAGCAGACGTTTACACCGTTTTATGCGGTGACAACATCCGCTGCGCCAAAGTTTATAAAGAAGCAACCCAGCGTAGCTTCAAGCAAGCCGTGCAGTACCAGGAAGGACGTAAAGTCCGTAATACCCGTAATGCCCGTGCCATGCAAAAAGGCTCAAAGTTCGGCCGTAAGCAACAGGAAGAGACCTGGCAAACGGCAGAGGTCGATGCCTTGTTCCGCCTGGCGAATGCCGGAGTTCGCGTGCCACAGCCCTATCTTTGTATGGACGGGGTGTTGTTGATGGAACTGGTCACTGATGCAGACGGTGGAGTTGCCCCACGTCTCAGTGATGTGACCTTAACGGAAGAAATGGCCGTTAATGATTTCCACGAGATGATCCGCAATATCGTGCGCATGTTGTGTGCAGGGATTGTGCATGGTGATTTATCGGAGTTTAACGTGCTGCTGGATGCACAAGGGCCGGTCATTATCGACTTGCCGCAGGCAGTAGATGCCGCTGCCAATAACCATGCTGAATCCATGTTTGAACGTGATGTAAATAACATCACCACTTACTACGGCCAGTTCGCACCACAGCTTCTGCAAACACGTTATGCGAAAGAAATCTGGTTGCTGTATGAAGACGGCAAATTAACCCCAGAAGCCCCGCTCACCGGTCTGTTCGTTGAAGAGGTCCATGATGTGGATATGGATTCCCTGATGGATGAAATCATCTCAGCAGAAGATGAGTTTTACGACCGTCAGCGAGCCGCCCAGGAACGCGAAGATTAATAAGAGGGTGCGCCAGGTTACAACAGCAGAATGATGACAGCCCACAAGGTAAAGACTGGTGGGCTGATTCAACACTGAACCGATAGCCTGGAAAATTTGACACTTTGTCATGTTATAAAATCCAATAGACGCTCCCCTTCCCCCAACAGCCGCTACAAAATGCTCCTCCTTAAGACATCGCATTTTCTGAAATGAAAGCTCCCCTCGCTGTCGTTATGCTGCAGGCTCTCATTTCTTAAATTACATGGATTGTTATGATGATGAATTATCCTCACGCTACAGCGAGACTGCTCTTTGGCCTTTTTTTTTGTACAGCCCCAATAACATGTGCCCTTGCGGGCGTCCCAAATGCAATACGCACGCCGCTTTCACTCGACTATAAAGATAATAATGTCGACTTGAAGAAAGAAAAAGAGGCAGAAGCGACAAAATCCCCAGACTTATTTGGCCCATCGACAGGACCGTTGCCTTTTTTCGGTGAGGAAATACGCAAGCGTGGCTATGAATTGCCTGACCCTTATGGCATTGGCTATAACCATATGAATATGCGTCAGAACATTAAAGTTAATAGTATCGACTTTTCCGGACTTAAAATTTTCGGTTTCCCTCTCCCTCAGAATATTTTTAAAATCAATGTCGGCCACACGCGGGAAAGATCCCTCACTGACACAGCAAAACTGGATACCTGGTTATTCCCTTTCTTAAATGTTTACGCGGTTGTCGGGCATACCCGGGGGAGTTCAAACTCTACTGTTTCCGTGGATGCTCCCGTCATTGGAAAAATGTCAGATATCGATTTTATCCTGAAATTCAAAGGAACCACTTATGGTGCCGGTACAACGCTGGCTTATGGCTACCATAACTGGTTTGGTACCATGGATTTCAATTATACCCGCACGAACTTCGATATCCTTGACGGTAATACGACCGCCTATACGTTTACACCGCGCGTTGGTTATCGTTTTACCGTTCCTGGTTCATCGAAATATTCTATTCCCGTGTCTCACGCCAGCTTATGGGTTGGCAGCATGTACCAGAATGTTTCTCAGGATTTCGGCGGTAATCTGAATAACCTACATATGCCTGCTAATTTGGTTAGCCTGGTTAACTTCGTTAATAAAGACAAGGAGGGGCGCTTTCGTGTCAAACAGCACCTCCAGTCTCCCTGGAATATACTGGTTGGTGGTCAGTACGAGTTAACCCGTAATTTTAATGTCATTACTGAAGTAGGCTTTGAGAAACGTAACAGCATTATGGTTGGCGGCGAGTTCCGCTTCTGAGTATGCGCTATTGCCGCACGCTGTTGGTGGGGTTATTTTTTATGTCCCCTTTATCTGAGGCAACATTATTACCCAGCAAAGAGACAGTCGACGGCTATCTTGCCAGATTCAGCTCAGATCCTGTTGAGTTGCACAAAAGCATCGACTGGGGCGTTGTGCCTGGCCCCTTTTATACCCCCGAGCTGGGCATTGGTATCGGGGTAGCGGCTGTCGGCTTTTATCGTCCGGATGAAGAACAGCAGCGGGCACCGCTCTCGTCGCTCTCGCTGACCGGATTTGTTAGCTCCACAGGCGCCTTTGGTGTTGGTTACGAAAACAACACATTTCTGCGTAATGACCAGTGGCGTTTTATTCTGAGCGGCGATGTCAGCTATCGCCCACTGGATTATTGGGGCCAGGGATATGCGGAGGGCCATCACCAGCGAGGGAAACAGTCCTATAACTCGCGCACCCTGTCGTTCAATCCAGAGATCCTGTATCGATTACAGGCGCATACCTATGTCGGTATGGGGGGGGCCCTCGCCTATGAGAAGGCAACCGGACTACAGAATAAGGCGGCAGGCAGTTTCTTCCAGCATCCGGTACCGCTAAACGAGCTTAACACCGGTGTCAGTTTGCTATTCAGCTACGACACACGAGATGTCACCATTAACCCCTCTAAGGGACAGTTGTTGAATCTCCGCTACACCGATTACCTCCCGGAATTAGGCGGAGATAACCGACTCTCCATCTGGGATATGCAATACAACCTTTACCACGCCGTCAACCCAACCACGCTGCTGGCATGGGATCTGTACGGCCGTTTTGCCGGCGGCAATGTGCCCTGGACGATGGACGGCACACTCGGCGACAGCCATCACCTGCGCGGTTACTACCAGGGACGATATCGCGATCGCAATGTGCTCACTACGCAGATTGAACTGCGTAAAAAACTCAGCTGGCGACATGGAATGGTTGCCTGGGCTGGCGCAGGCAGTATGTCTCCCCATCCCAGTGAGGTTGTGGACGGGCATTGGCTCCCTTCTGTCGGTATCGGCTATCGTTTTGAAATTAAGAAAAGAATGAATTTGCGTCTGGATTACGGTGTAGGACAGAAAAGCTCAGGCTTCTATTTTCAGGTAGGAGAAGCCTTCTGATGAAAAAAGTACTGCTCCTGTTATGCCTGTTCCTTAACGCCTGCCATGCCAGCATTCCCCTGACTGATAAGCCGATAACGCCGGGTGATTTTCAGCTTCCGCCCCCACCCGCGCAACACGTCTGGCCAGCGATCCTGCCACTCCCTCCTCCTGATGGTCTGCGCCCTTGTTGTGCTTTTGGCTATAACATTCGGGCTAAGCTTTTAGGGGTTCCTGTCCCCTTTTTTCAATTACGTAATGTCGTCGATCCTGATAACACGGGAAAGCATCACTATAACGACAGCTGGAAAAGCATCTTTACGACACTGACGGGAATAAACAGTGAGCTCAACGGTATTATCTATACCCGACGGGGCGGATTTATTGACCTTGCCCATGTGCGTGATACTGCTGACAACACGTTATGGCTGTTCAGCCAGATTTGGCCAGTGCTGGGTCGTGCTACCACGATAAAGATGAGCGATGAACTCGGACAACGCATTATCCGTCTACGGCAGTTTTCGCCCCCTGAAAATACGCTGGCGCGTTACAATTTGAGTGTCAGTCTGGCGGCTTACCTTGCCTTCCAGCTCGCAGCCTGGCATGAGGTCGCTCAGTGGTATGGCTTCGAGTCCGTGCCCGGCTATCCTGAAACCGCTTCCGCATTTTCACCGGAAGATCTCTATTCCAATCTGCTCGGTGCGCGCATGGCTACAGATATACTTAATGCGGGCGGAGCATCATCATTGCCGCAGTATCAGCATTCGATGGCACAGATGCTCCCGCAGGCGCTCGCACAGTTACAAGCCGTCAGCCCGCAAATGACCCGCTTTCACTTTGATATGCTGGATGGCATCTGGTGGAACAGCCATTGTCGCCTGCCCGACAAATTCCTGGTGCGTCTGCGCAGCTACAGTGTCAGTCACCAGCGGCTGCCGTCACGTCCTGCGGATACCGTCCCGGAACTGTGGCTGACATTACCCGATCATTTTGACCATCTTCCGCTGTCACAATTTGCACGACTTGAAATATGGCACGGTGACCATATGGCTAACCTGCCTTCGCCGCGATTGATGTATAGCGATGATGATTTTGCCACTCTGGCACAACAGGCAGCAAAAAATGACCACCACACCCTGGCAAAAATCGGTAATCAGTGTGATTAATCTCCCCTCGCCAACTCACCGTAATATAAGAAAATATTATTAATAACCAGAAAGCGTAAAGCACACTCCGGATGTTTCAGTATGTCCACTCTCCCCGTATTTCTGCCATTTCCGGCAGGCAACCGTTTTCGCCTTGCCACAAACTGCCCTAAACCCCATTACGGGAAAAGTTCCCCTCACACGGCACTTTAATGTGATACCTGTCACACTTTAACTGAATTAAAATGAAACTGAATTTGACAAGTGTGAGCAATCTCTATTTCCTAATGCCCTGATAGCGGCACACTGCCGCAGTATTCATGGCGGGTGTTTTTGTTGCAGTGACAAACACCCATTTGTCGCCCGTAGATAACTTGACCCGACCAGCGCGCTGGCTGCCGAGCAGGGTCTCAGAGCATGTGGTAATAATAATGAAATATAAAATTATGATGGCTGGCGCACTGGCAGCACTTTCCTATACCAATGTTTCTCTCGCTGAAACCAACAGTCCGGAATATGTTTCTGACTGGTGGCACCAGAGCGTGAACGTCGTAGGAAGCTATCACACCCGCTTCGGGCCGCAGCTGAACAACGACGTCTATCTGGAATATGAAGCGTTTGCGAAAAAGGACTGGTTCGATTTCTACGGCTACATCGACGTTCCTAAATTCTTCGGCGTGGGTAACGGTAACGATGTCGGTGCATGGGATGATGGTTCTCCGTTCTTCATGGAGATCGAACCGCGCTTCTCCATTGATAAACTGACCGGCACCAACCTTGGTTTTGGTCCGTTCAAAGAGTGGTATTTCGCCAACAACTATATCTACGATATGGGCGACAACAAGGCGAGCCGCCAGAATACCTGGTATATGGGTCTGGGCACAGACATCGACACCCACTCTGATGTGGGCCTGTCACTGAACGTGTATGCCAAATACCAGTGGGAAAACTACGGTGCAGCCAATGAAGACAGCTGGGACGGCTACCGCTTCAAGGTGAAATACTTCGTTCCACTGACTCAGCTGTGGGGCGGCAACCTGACCTACATCGGCTTTACCAACTTTGACTGGGGTTCTGACCTCGCCGATAAAGCCGGCCCGTCACGCACCAGCAACTCTATCGCGTCCAGCCATATTCTCTCGCTGGGCTACGATCACTGGCACTACTCTGTTGTGGCGCGTTACTTCCACAACGGCGGCCAGTGGAATGACGGCACCGAGCTCAACTTCGGTAAAGGTGATTTTAACGTGAAATCAAACGGTTTCGGTTACTACCTGGTTGTCGGTTACAACTTCTGATCACCCGGGGATATCCCCAATGCTGACATAACGCGCCTTCGGGCGCGTTTTTTTTGCTGCAATAAACCGCTATACTCCTCCGGCAATATTGCGTCCGCTAAAAGGAATTTTTATGTCTGCCAAGTCTGTTGATCACAGTGTGAAACTGCGCCCGCTCGAACGCGAGGATCTGCGTTTTGTTCATCAGCTGGATAACAACGCCAGTGTGATGCGCTACTGGTTTGAAGAGCCGTACGAGGCGTTTGTTGAGCTGTCCGATCTTTACGACAAGCATATCCACGATCAGAGCGAACGTCGGTTTGTGGTTGAACACGATGGAAGTAATGCCGGGCTGGTTGAACTGGTGGAGATTAATCATATCCACCGTCGTGCAGAGTTTCAGATTATTATTGCCCCCAGCCATCAGGGAAAAGGGCTGGCCAGCAAAGCCGCGAAACTGGCGATGGATTACGGATTTTCGGTCCTTAATCTCTACAAACTTTACCTGATCGTCGATAAAGAGAACGAAAAGGCTATCCATATTTACCGTAAGCTGGGCTTTGAAATTGAAGGCGAGTTGATCCACGAATTCTTTATCAACGGTGAATATCGCAACACCATCCGCATGTGCATTTTCCAGCATCAGTATCTGGAAAAATTCAAACCTGCGCAGGGTATGGTCAAAACCACGGCGCAATAAACAACAACGGCAGGTGGGATAGCTCGACCTGCCGTAATTCGTTTAGCCGCCTCGCGCGCCGACCGGATTCATGATGGTCTGCAAGCGTTCCGGTTCAATCTTGTACATGCCCCCGTAGAACGGGTCGACCACCAGCCAGCCCGGGAAGCCAAGCAGCGGAATGTTGCCCAGCAGATACCACAGGTTCGGGCTCTCTTTCAGTGGGAGCGTTTGCGGCACATAGCCTGTACGCTCCAGCATCACCAGATACTTTTTCTTCCCGAAGTAGTTGCCGTTAGACTTCTGCAGCGTAACGGTTTTTGGCGTGTAGCCTTCAGCTACCGCTTTACCCGTTTCGTCCTGTACCACAAACTTCACCCCTGGGGGCTGAGTCTGAAGCGTCACATCCTGGGTTTCACTACCGACAATCGTGGCGCAACCACTTAACATCCACGCTGCTGCCAGCGCTGCTATCAGCCGTTTCATCATTCATCCTGCCTGAATCCATCATACTAACAGTCTACGCGTCAGATAAGGCAAGCTAGCGCGCTAATAGCGCGACGAATTGGTGGTTTATTCAGCCATTGGCACGCTGGGGTTAACCAAACATTCTTTCCAGATAGCGTTCCAGCGCAACGCGTGAGCTGAAACCATGAGGGATGCCGTAGTGATCGTTTGATTCCCCGACCAGATACATCGGGAAACGGACGTAATGGTCGCAGGTTTTAATATCCGATGATGCCGCGACGATCGCCTGGCTTCGCTCCTTGAGCGTTGGGTGAATGACCAGTGCGGTTCGCCCTAAACGAGCCTCACGGTTGACGTACACATAGTCTTCACCGCGACAGTAACCGTAAGTTTTTGCGGTGACCGCATCCATCTCAAATCCCGCTTTTTCCAGTACGCGAGCTACCTCATCCGGTCGTAAATACATACTTGCTCCTCTAAGTCTGCTAACCCCGCAACCTTACAACAGGCTGCACAGTCAGCGCTTTCGGAATAGTCCATAAACGCCCTGTCGTGCATAGCGTTCTCGGTGTGTGTTCTATACTTAATAGTACGTTTTCAGAGTAAGGGAGCAAAAAATGTTCAACCGGACAACAAAAAATAACGATATCGACCTGAATCAGGATGTTTCTCTGCTGGCTGACAGCCTGGATGATTTATTGAAATCCTGGGGAAGCAAATCAAAAGAGGAAGCGGATGAGGCACGCTCGCGGGCCGAATCCCTGCTGAAAGAGACGCGGGCCAAACTTCATGGCCACAACCGTGTGACCCAGGCTGCGAAAAACGCCGGAAATCATGTCGACAACTACGTCAATGATAAGCCCTGGCATGGTGTAGGTATCGGTGCCGCGCTGGGTATTCTCGTTGGGGCACTTATTGCCACCACCACATCCAGCAGATAGTCGAAAAAATTTGCGTCAGTAAGAGAAGCCCGTGGCGAAAGCTGCGGGCTTTTTTGTCATCAAAACTTTTTATTCGGGCGCAATCCTTGTGGCACAAGGCTTCAGTGTGAGCTGACTTAACAAATACTAAAATCCTATATGTTGTGTGGTTGCATTTCGACGACACTATATCTAGTATTTACTCCATCAAGACCACACTACATGGTGTGGCAGTGGTGGCGCTTCCTGGGGCAGTAAATTGGCGCCAGATACTCAAGATAACCGGCCCGCAAGGTAAATACGAATCATGCGCATTATTATTTACACTAAAGATAACTGTGTCCAGTGCAATGCAACAAAAAATGCCATGGACAAGAAAGGCATTGATTATCAGCTGATCAATCTGGACAGCGAACCCGCACATGTGGAGACCCTGAAGTCTCTCGGTTACCGCCAGGTGCCGGTGGTGATGGCTGAACAGGATCACTGGAGCGGTTTTCGCCCGGACAAAATCCATGCGCTGAGCCACCTGGCTGCGGCGCGGGGATGAGATCATGACCACGCTGGTATACTTTTCCAGCCTGTCTGAAAATACCCATCGATTTATCACCCGTTTAAATCTGCCTGCTGTGCGTATTCCACTGGACTACGCACAGTGCTTGCAGGTTGATCAGCCCTACATTCTGGTGGTGCCCAGCTACGGCGGCGGCACGGCTCAGGGTGCGGTCCCTAAACAGGTGATTCAGTTTTTGAATGATACCAATAATCGTCAGTTGATCCGCGGCGTTATCGCTGCTGGCAACCGCAATTTTGGCGAGGCTTATTGCCTGGCTGGCGATATTATTGCGCGAAAATGTCAGGTGCCTTATCTCTATCGCTTTGAGCTAATGGGCACCTCTGACGATATCGCTAACGTACACAAGGGAGTAACCCAATTTTGGCAGCGACAGACAGCACACTCATAGAGGCCACCGCAGCAACGCCGGATTACCATGCGCTTAATGCCATGCTTAATCTGTACGATGCTGAAGGTCATATTCAGTTCGAGAAAGATCGTGAGGCCACGCGCCAGTATTTTATCCAGCACGTGATCCCCAATAGCGTTCAGTTCGATTCCATTGCTGATCGTTTACAGTATCTGGTTTCAGAAGGCTATTACGAAGCTGACGTTCTGAATGCTTATCCGTTTGAGTTCGTCTGTTCGCTGTTTCAACAGGCTTACGACCGTCGTTTCCGCTTCCAGACGTTTCTTGGTGCATGGAAGTTTTATACCAGCTATACGCTGAAAACCTTCGACGGCAAACGCTATCTGGAAGGCTTCACTGAGCGCGTCTGCATGGTGGCCCTGACGCTGGCAAAAGGCGATCAGTCGCTGGCTCTCTCCTTGACCGATGAGATTCTCGCTGGCCGTTTCCAGCCTGCCACGCCAACCTTCCTGAACTGCGGTAAGCAGCAACGCGGTGAGCTGGTTTCCTGCTTCCTGCTGCGCATCGAAGACAATATGGAGTCGATTGGCCGTGCGGTGAACTCCGCGCTGCAGCTCTCCAAACGCGGTGGTGGTGTCGCTTTCCTGCTCTCAAACCTGCGTGAATCCGGTGCGCCCATCAAGCGTATCGAAAATCAGTCTTCCGGGGTGATCCCGGTGATGAAGATGCTGGAAGATGCGTTCTCCTACGCCAATCAGCTGGGCGCACGCCAGGGCGCGGGCGCTGTCTATCTCAATGCGCACCACCCCGATATCCTGCGTTTCCTTGATACCAAGCGCGAAAACGCCGATGAAAAAATTCGTATCAAAACGCTGTCGCTTGGCGTGGTGATCCCGGATGTCACCTTCCAGCTGGCGAAAGACAACCAGCCGATGGCGCTGTTCTCACCGTACGATGTCGAACGCATTTACGGCCTGCCCTTTGCCGATATCAGCATCAGCGAGAAATATGACGAAATGCTGGCCGACGAGCGCATCCGTCGCACCTTTATTAACCCGCGCGAGTTTTTCCAGACGCTGGCCGAAATCCAGTTTGAGTCCGGCTACCCGTACATCATGTTCGAAGATACGGTTAACCGCGCCAATCCGATTCATGGTCGCATCAATATGAGCAACCTGTGTTCGGAGATCTTGCAGGTCAATACCCCGACGGAATATAACGATGACCTCAGCTATAAGCGCATCGGTAAGGATATTTCCTGTAACCTCGGATCGCTGAATATCGCCCATGCGATGGATTCTGTCGATTTCGCACGCACGGTTGAAATTGCTGTACGTGGCCTGACGGCGGTGTCCGATCAAAGCCATATCCATTCCGTGCCCTCCATTGAACAGGGGAATGCGCAGTCGCACGCTATCGGCCTGGGACAGATGAACCTGCATGGCTATCTGGCGCGTGAAAGCATTCAGTACGGTTCCGAAGAAGGGCTGGATTTCACCAATATCTACTTCTATACCGTCACCTATCACGCCTTGCGCACCTCAAACCTGCTGGCACGCGAACGCGGTACCAGCTTTAGTGGCTTTGCCAACTCACGCTATGCCAGCGGTGAATACTTCAATCAGTATGTTGAGCAGAGCTGGCAGCCGCGCACGGCTCCCGTCGCCGCACTGTTTGCCAAAGCGGGGATCGCCATCCCTACGCAGGCACAATGGCAGGTACTTAAAGAATCGGTGATGCAGTACGGGCTGTACAACCAGAATTTACAGGCGATTCCACCGACCGGTTCGATTTCTTATATCAACCACGCCACATCAAGCATTCATCCGATTGTGTCGCGTATTGAAATCCGTAAGGAAGGAAAAACGGGCCGTGTCTATTACCCTGCGCCGTTTATGAACAACGATAACCAGGCGTTCTATCGTGATGCCTATGACATTGGTCCGGAAGCGATTATTGATACTTACGCGGAAGCTACGCGCCACGTCGATCAGGGTCTGTCACTGACGCTGTTCTTCCGTGATACCGCCACCACACGTGATATCAATAAGGCACAGATTTACGCCTGGAAGAAAGGCATCAAGACGCTGTACTACATTCGTCTGCGCCAGATGGCGCTGCAAGGCACCGAAGTTGAAGGCTGCGTGTCCTGCTCGCTGTAAAACATCGCAGCGGGAGGGCGAGGCATGCCTCGCCCCTACACCGTGCACAACCTTGCGTTGGGGGGTTACATGCCTCGTCCCGACAAATTCGTGCCCCGCACCGTATTGCGTAGGGGGGGCAGGCATGCCTGAACCGACAAATCGTGCCCCACATGTACAGCACCGTATCGCGTAGGGGTCAGGCATGCCTGACCCGTTAAGATCCGCCCCAGGAACAACAACATGAAATTAAAAAAAGTTCACGCCATTAACTGGAACAAAATCGAAGACGACAAAGATCTGGAAGTGTGGAATCGCCTCACCAGCAATTTCTGGCTGCCCGAGAAAGTGCCACTTTCTAACGATATTCCCGCGTGGAACTCCCTGAATCACGATGAACAACAGCTGACGATCCGCGTGTTCACCGGCCTGACGCTGCTGGATACCATTCAGAACACCCTGGGCGCACCCGCGCTGATGGCTGACGCACTGACGCCGCATGAAGAAGCGGTGATGTCGAATATCAGCTTTATGGAAGCGGTCCATGCGCGTTCCTACAGCTCGATCTTCTCCACGCTGTGCCACACCAGCGATGTTGATGCCGCTTACGCCTGGAGCGAAGAGAACGGTCCGTTGCAGCGCAAAGCCGAGATCATTCTTCAGCACTATTATGAGAACGATCCGCTGAAGAAAAAAATCGCCAGCGTGTTCCTTGAATCCTTCCTGTTTTATTCCGGTTTCTATCTGCCGATGTACTGGTCAAGTCGCGGCAAGCTGACGAACACCGCTGACCTTATCCGCCTGATTATTAAAGATGAAGCGGTTCACGGCTACTATATTGGCTACAAGTATCAGAAGGCGCTGGAGACGCAGAGTGCGCAGCGTAAAGAGGAGCTGCAACAGTTCGCCGTTGACCTCCTGCTGGCGCTGTATGAGAACGAGCTGGAGTACACCGATGCCCTGTATGAAGGTGTAGGCTGGCAGGAAGATGTGAAGAAGTTCCTGCATTACAATGCCAACAAAGCCCTGATGAACCTCGGCTATGAGGCGCTGTTCCCGTCTGAAATGACTGACGTGAACCCGGCGATCCTCTCTGCGTTGTCACCGAATGCCGATGAAAATCACGATTTCTTCTCCGGTTCCGGCTCCTCTTATGTGATGGGCAAAGCCGTCGATACCGAAGATACCGACTGGGACTTTTAATCCTTTCAGAGATGGCTGCGACTCACAGCCATCTTTCTCCCCTTTCCATTTTAATTAGTTATTAATTTTCAGACCTTCTCCCCCTTTTCAGTGACACCAATATGGCAGTTTTCTGACAATTATTTCCCTTGTCATAACGCCGGATAGCGGGCTAATTCAGCAGTCACTGCGATGTTTCTTAGCGAAATATTCATTTTTTTCAGACCAACTCAATTCGCTCTCATCCCTTACCTGCTCTGGCATTAGCCAGGACTGGCATCTCACTCCTCATTTACGAACCGCCCTTTTAGGGTTGTCTCAGATTCTCAGTGTGCTACGGTATAGGCCGTTAATATTTAACCACACAGAAGAGCAAATATATAAAACCAACCAATAACCAGGAAATTAATTAATGCATGGCTATTAAACTTGAAGTTAAAAATTTATATAAAGTTTTTGGGGAAAACCCCGAGCGCGCATTTAAGCACATTGAAAAAGGGATCAGTAAAGAGGCACTTCTGGAGAAAACCGGACTGTCTCTCGGCGTGAAAGACGCCAGTCTGGCCATTGAAGAAGGCGAGATTTTTGTCATCATGGGGTTATCCGGCTCAGGGAAATCCACCATGGTTCGCCTTCTCAATCGTCTGATAGAACCCACCCGCGGCCAGGTCATCATTGATGGCGAAGATATTGCCAAAATATCTGACAGTGAATTACGCCAGGTTCGCAGAAATAAGATCAGCATGGTATTCCAATCCTTTGCTTTGATGCCTCATATGACGGTATTAAATAATGCTGCCTTTGGAATGGAATTAGCCGGAATTCCTTTACAAGAACGTCAGGAAAAAGCACTAGATGCATTGCGTCAAGTGGGGCTGGATAATTATGCTCATGCCTACCCGGATGAACTCTCCGGTGGGATGCGTCAGCGTGTCGGATTAGCCCGCGCCCTCGCCATCAATCCCGACATATTATTGATGGATGAAGCCTTCTCTGCACTCGATCCATTAATTCGTACCGAGATGCAGGATGAGCTGGTGAAATTACAGTCTCGCCACCAGCGTACTATCGTCTTTATTTCCCACGATCTTGATGAAGCAATGCGCATCGGTGACCGCATTGCGATCATGCAAGGCGGGGAAGTGATTCAGGTCGGTACGCCGGATGAAATCCTCAATAATCCCGCGAATGACTACGTACGTACCTTCTTCCGCGGCGTGGATATCAGCCACGTGTTCAGCGCCAAAGATATTGCCCGCCGCAGTGCCGCAGCACTGATCCGTAAAGCCCCCGGTTTTGGCCCTCGTTCAGCGATCAAACTGCTTCAGGATAATGATCGCGAATACGGTTATGTCCTTGAGAAACAACGATTCGTTGGCACCGTATCGATTGATTCTCTGAAAGTGGCACTGGCCGCCGGCGAAGGCCTTGATCAGGCGCTGCTGGAGAGCCCGGCGGCCCTGCCCGCCGAGACGTCATTAAGCGATCTCCTCTCACACGTTGCGCAGGCCCCTTGTGCCGTGCCTATCGTGGGCGAAGAAGGTCAGTATGTAGGGATTATTTCCAAAGGAATGTTGTTGCAGGCATTAGACCGTGATGGAGGCCAGCCATGAGTGAACAAACCAGTAACCCGTGGGAGTCCGGCACCACGCAAAATGCCGCACCGGCTACCCAGGCGCCAACGGACAATAGCCAGGCCGCCGCCAGCAGCAGCGATCCCTGGGGTTCACCCACTGACGCGGCGACCACTCAGCCCACACCGGATGCCGCCACCAGCAGTGGTGATGCCTGGGGAACCGCCCCAGCCGGTGGTCATGACGCCGCAGCCAGCGGCGACTGGCTGAACAGTGCCCCGACCCCGCAGGTGGAACATTTTAATATTCTCGATCCGTTCCATAAAACCCTGATCCCGCTCGACAGCTGGGTGACCACCGCTATTGACTGGATTGTTGTCCACTTCCGCCCGCTGTTTCAGGGTATTCGCCTGCCGGTGGATTACATCCTCAGCGCCTTCCAGAACCTGCTGCTGGGCATGCCCGCGCCGGTGGCGATTATCGTGTTTGCGCTGATCGCCTGGCAGCTTTCCAGCTTCAGTATGGGGGTGGCCACGCTGGTCTCTCTGGTGGCCATTGGCGCGATAGGTGCCTGGTCACAGGCGATGGTAACACTGGCGCTGGTGCTGACCGCTCTGCTGTTCTGCATCATTATCGGTCTGCCGATGGGGATCTGGCTGGCACGCAGCGAACGAGCGGGCAAGATTATCCGCCCACTGCTGGATGCGATGCAGACCACGCCTGCGTTTGTCTACCTGGTGCCGATCGTCATGCTGTTCGGCATCGGTAATGTTCCGGGTGTGGTGGTGACGATTATCTTCGCCCTGCCACCGATTGTACGTCTGACCATTTTGGGCATTAAACAGGTGCCCGCTGACCTGATCGAAGCGGCAGAGTCATTCGGTGCCAGCCCACGTCAGATGTTGTTCAAGGTACAGCTGCCGCTGGCGATGCCCACCATTATGGCGGGGGTCAATCAGACGCTGATGCTGGCACTGTCGATGGTAGTGATAGCCTCGATGATCGCCGTCGGTGGTCTCGGCCAGATGGTGCTGCGCGGCATCGGCCGCCTGGATATGGGGCTGGCCACCGTCGGTGGCGTCGGCATTGTGATTCTGGCGATTATTCTCGACCGCCTGACGCAGTCGCTGGGACGCGACAGCCGCAGTCGTGGCAACCGTCGCTGGTACGCCAGTGGCCCTCTGGGTCTGCTGACTCGCCCTTTCTGCAAAACTAAATAACAAGAAGGTACTGATGACTATGCGAAAAATAACACTGCTGGCCGCCGCATTCACCACGCTGGCCGCCGCCCAGGTATCCGCCGCCGATCTGCCGGGTAAGGGTATTACCGTTAAGCCCGCACAGAGCACCATCACCGAAGAGACTTTCCAGACGCTGCTGGTCAGTCGTGCACTCACAAAGCTGGGCTACACCGTTGAAGCGCCGAGTGAAGTCGACTACAACGTGGCATACACCTCGATTGCTTCCGGCGATACCACTTTTATTGCCACTAACTGGAAACCGCTGCATGACGATATGTATAAAGCGGCAGGCGGTGACGCTAAATTCTATCGTCAGGGAACCTATGTGCAAGGGGCAGCCCAGGGCTACCTGATTGACAAAAAAACTGCCGAAAAATACCACATCACGCGTATCGATCAGTTGAAAGATCCGAAGCTGGCGAAACTGTTCGATACCAATGATGACGGTAAAGCCGATATGACCGGCTGTACGCCAGGCTGGGGCTGTGAAGCGGTGATTAATCACCAGATCAAGGCCTTTGATTTGACGAAGACCGTTGAGCATAACCAGGGTAACTACTCGGCGATGATCGCCGATACCATCACCCGCTTTAAAGAAGGCAAGCCCATCTTCTATTACACCTGGACGCCATACTGGGTGAGTGATGTGCTGGTGCCAGGCCGTGATGTCGTCTGGTTACAGGTGCCTTTCTCTTCGATGCCTGGCGAACAGAAAGACGTAGATACCAAGCTGCCTAACGGTGCGAACTACGGTTTCCCGGTGAACACCATGCACATCGTGGCCAATAAAGCCTGGGCTGAGAAAAACCCGGCTGCGGCAAAACTGTTTGCTGAGATGAAGCTGCCGATTGCTGATATCAATGCGCAGAACTCACGTATGCATCAGGGGCAGTCTTCTGAAGCCGATATCAACGCACACGTTGACGGCTGGATCAAAGCCCATCAGGCACAGTTTGATGGCTGGGTGAAGGACGCGCTGGCTGCCGGTAAATAATCACTCGACAGGGGCGACCGGAACAACGGTTCCGCCCTGAGCTTGAGTCACCGTAAGACTTGCGTAAGGGTCGGCTCTTTTATTGGGCCGACCCTTTTCTTATCAGGCAAAACAGGGTAACCCTGCTGCCGTACTGGTTTGTCCTGTCAATTATCATGTGAGTGAAATAGTTTTTTAGGTTATTATTAGCCACTCAGATAATTCTCACACTCATACTGGTTGTTATGACATCCCCACGTCCCGGCCTGAATTCTGCACTTGTCGCCCTGATGTCCATCGCTACAGGCCTATCCGTTGCCTGTAACTATTACGTGCAGCCTTTGCTGGCAACCATCGCTCAGACCTTCGATCTCTCATTCCATCAGGCAGGATTTATCGTCACCACCGCTCAGTTAGGCTATGCCGCCGGGCTGCTTCTGCTGGTGCCGCTCGGCGATATGCTTGAGCGCCGGGGGCTGATCGTCATCATGAGCCTGCTGGCTGCCGGCGGTATGGTAATCACTGCGCTGTCAGGTTCGCTGATGATGATGCTACTGGGTACCGTTCTGACCGGGCTGTTTTCTGTGGTCGCGCAGCTTCTGGTACCGCTGGCTGCCAGTCTCGCGGCACCGGAAAAACGGGGAAAAGTCGTCGGTACCGTCATGAGCGGCCTGTTACTGGGCATCCTGCTGGCACGCACCGTTGCAGGGGGGCTGGCGCAGTTAGGCGGATGGAGACTGGTTTACTGGGTGGCGAGTGTATTGATGGTAATGATGGCACTGGCCTTGTGGCGCTGGCTGCCTCGTTATAAGCAATCGGTTCCGTTAAATTATGGCCAGCTGCTGGGATCTATTTTCACCCTGTTCGCACAGCATCCGATATTGCGTACCCGTGCCATTACTGGCTGCCTGGCGTTTGCTAACTTCAGCGTGCTCTGGACCTCGATGGCGTTTCTGCTGTCATCGCCAGAATGGAATTATTCCGAAGGTGAGATTGGTCTTCTGGGTCTGGTTGGCGCAGCGGGAGCTCTGGCAGCACGGCAAGCAGGGTCACTGGCCGATAAAGGCAAAGCCCGCCTTACCACCAGCGCAGGCCTGCTGATCCTGCTGGCTTCATGGGGCATTATCGCGTTTGGTGCACACTCATTAATCGCTCTGATTATCGGGATTATCCTACTCGACCTGGCCGTACAGGGCGTGCATATTACCAATCAGAGCGTGATTTATCGTCATATGCCGGAAGCACGTAACCGACTGACCTCCGGCTATATGACCAGCTATTTTATCGGCGGTGCCGCCGGCTCACTGCTTTCCGCATCCGCTTTTCAGACGGCAGGCTGGTATGGTGTCTGCACAGTCGGTGCTCTGTTAACCTTAGTTAATCTATTTAACTGGTGGCGAAGTCATCATTATGAGGCTGAATTGCATTGATTTTTTGCGGTGAAAATGAAGTTTTTTCAATGCCTGCTGCCTGTTAAGACATTTCGTACTCTGGTAAGGTTAGGCGCAATTTATTCAGGCTGGTGATGTTTTCAGATGAAATTATTCAGTAACAGTAGAGTAACATTAGCTCATGGCTGAGCATCAGAACCTGGTTACAGATGAAAATCTTCCCCGCGCCAGTGGGTGTGAAGGCGAAACAGACAGCCTGCCGAGGGTGATTGGCTACCTGCCTGTCGCATTTGCCTTTGGTCTGAATGCCTCCCGTCCTGGTTTTACTCCATCTGAAGCTTCTGTTTCATCTTCGTCACTGACCGATATTTTAGCGATTTTGCCAACCCTTGTGGGTTTCGGCTTGCTGAGTATTACCTTCTATTTTTCGCGCAGCATTGTTTATTCAATGCTGTTGAGCGCCCTGGGTTACGGAGTGACCTGGAAACTACTGATGATGGCAGCATAAACGTGAGTGAATCACCGTCTGCAGAGAAGTGGAATTACTTTATTAATCATCATTGTTATTATACCAGTTGCAACTAGTGAGGTTCCTACATAATGGAAAGTTCGTTTACTCCCATTGAACAGATGCTGAATTTTCGTGCTAATCGTCAGAAAGATTTCCCGTTACAGGAAATTATGCTGACCCGTCTGTGTATGCACATGCAGAGTAAGTTGCTGGAAAACCGCAACAAAATGCTGAAGGCACAGGGGATCAACGAAACGCTGTTTATGGCATTAATTACGCTGGATGCGCAGGAAGATCACAGCATTCAACCGTCAGAACTGAGTTCTGCGCTAGGTTCATCCCGCACTAACGCCACGCGTATTGCCGATGAGCTGGAAAAACGCGGCTGGATTGAGCGTCGTGAAAGCGATAACGACCGCCGTTGTCTGCATCTGCATCTGACGCCAAAAGGACACGAGTTCCTGCGTCAACTTCTGCCACCACAGCATCAGTGCCTGCAACTATTGTGGTCAGCACTGAGCTCATCAGAAAAATCACAGCTTGAGGAAATCACCCGCAAACTGTTGAACCGTCTCGATAAAATGGATGAAGAGGAAGTTGTCGCCTCCCTTTCCAGATAATTGATCCACTAATAGCATAATGTGCGACACACCATTTATTGGAAATCGCTACTTTAAGCCCCTTTAGAACACATTCATGCCAGCGCTTACCCCGCTGGCATTTTAGACTCGGGCGATCGCACGTATTGATGATAGCGGCCCCGAATGGCAGAGAATCAGGAGAACATCATGAGTGCAAGCGCGGTGACACAAGACCCGCAACAGCCACGCAATAAGAAAAAGACGCGCAAAAATGCACTGATTTTTCTGGCTGTACTGTTCGTCATTATCGGGGTGGCTTATCTGACGTACTGGTTCCTGGTATTACGTCATTTTCAGGAAACAGATGACGCCTATATTGCCGGAAATCAGGCACAGGTGATGGCGCAAGTCTCCGGCAGCGTCAATAAAGTCTGGTTTGACGATACTGACTTCGTGAAAAAAGGTGATGTGCTGGTCACGCTGGATCGTACCGATGCTGAACAGGCTTTCGAGAAAGCACAGACGGCACTGGCAACCAGCGTACGTCAGACACACCAGCTGATTATCAATGGCCGACAGTATCAGGCCACTATCGGCTTGCAGAAAACGGCCCTCGAACAGGCTCAGGCGGATTTACGTCGTCGCGAACCACTGGGTGCATCCAACCTGATTGGCAAAGAAGATCTGCAACATGCCCGCGATGCGGTTGCCACAGCGAAAGCTCAGCTTGATGTGGCCATGCAGCAGTACAACGCGAACCAGGCGATGATTCTGGATACGTCACTGGAAAACCAACCCGCAGTGAAACAGAACGCCGCCGCCCTGCGTGATGCCTGGCTGGCACTGCAACGTACCAACATCATCAGCCCCATTGATGGCTATGTGTCGCGTCGCAGCGTGCAGGTAGGTTCACAAATCGGTACAACCACGCCGCTGCTGGCGATTGTTCCGGCCAATAATCTGTGGGTGGATGCTAACTTCAAAGAGACGCAGCTGGCAGGCGTTCGTATCGGCCAGCCAGCCACGGTGGTCAGTGATATCTACGGTGATGACGTGGTGTATAAGGGCAAAGTGGTCGGCCTTGATATGGGAACGGGCAGCGTGTTCTCCCTGTTACCGGCGCAAAATGCCACCGGCAACTGGATCAAAGTCGTTCAGCGTCTGCCTGTACGTATCGAACTTGACCCACAGGAAGTGGCGAAACATCCACTGCGCATTGGCCTGTCGACGCTGGTCAAAATCGATACCAGCAACAGTGAAGGTGCCGTACTCGCCACCAGCGTACGCAGCAAGCCTGCCTACGAAAGTGATGCACTGGCACTGGACCTGACGCCAGCGAATCAGCTGATTAGCGATATTATCCGTGCCAATGCCGGCTAAAACGGCGGGAGACTGTTATGGCGCGTAAACCGCTTGAAGGCGCGCAACTGGTTCTGATGACCATTGCGCTGTCGCTGGCTACTTTTATGCAGGTGCTGGATTCCACGATTGCTAACGTGGCGATCCCCACCATTGCCGGGAACCTGGGGGCCTCGAACTCCCAGGGGACCTGGGTGATCACCTCGTTTGGCGTAGCTAACGCAATTTCGATTCCGATCACCGGCTGGCTGGCCAAGCGTTTCGGGGAAGTGAAACTGTTCCTGTGGTCGACGGTGGCCTTCGTCATCGCCTCCTGGCTATGCGGCATGTCCGAAAGCCTGAGCATGCTGATCTTCTTCCGCGTGATCCAGGGGATCGTCGCGGGTCCCTTGATCCCGCTGTCACAAAGCCTGCTGTTAAGCAATTATCCCCCCGCGAAACGTAGTGTCGCACTGTCGCTGTGGGCAATGACCGTGATCGTCGCGCCGATCTGCGGCCCTATTCTGGGCGGCTGGATCAGTGATAACTATCACTGGGGATGGATCTTCTTTATCAACGTGCCTATCGGCGTGGTGGTGGTGATCCTGGCTTTACAGACATTACGTCATCGCGAAACGGAAACGGTCATCCGTCCGATAGATACCGTCGGTCTGGTGCTACTGGTGGTCGGTATCGGCTGTCTGCAGGTCATGCTGGATCGCGGTAAAGAGCTGGACTGGTTCAGTTCCCCTGAAATCATCACATTAACGGTCATCGCCGTCGTAGCCCTGGTGGTGCTACTGGTGTGGGAGTTGACCGACGATCACCCGATCGTGGATTTGTCGCTGTTTAAATCGCGCAACTTCACCATCGGCTGTCTGTCGATCAGCCTTGCCTATATGCTCTATTTCGGTTCAATCGTTCTGCTGCCGCAATTGCTACAGGAGGTCTACGGCTATACGGCCACCTGGGCGGGGCTGGCCTCGGCACCGGTGGGGATTATTCCGGTCATACTGTCACCGATTATCGGCCGTTTTGCGCATAAGCTGGATATGCGACGGCTGGTGACGTTCAGCTTCATTATGTATGCGGTGTGCTTCTACTGGCGCGCCTATACCTTTGAACCGGGCATGGACTTTGCTGCCTCCGCCTGGCCGCAGTTTATCCAGGGGTTTGCGGTGGCCTGCTTCTTTATGCCACTGACAACCATTACCCTTTCCGGGCTGCCACCGGAAAGGCTGGCGGCGGCATCCAGCCTGTCGAACTTTACCCGAACGCTGGCCGGTTCGATTGGCACCTCGATTACCACGACCATGTGGACCGATCGTGAGTCGCTGCATCATGCCCATCTGACAGAGTCGGTAACGCCATACAGTACAAACTCGCAACAGATGTACGCGAAGCTGGAACAAATGGGTATGACCCATGACCAGGCATCAGCCTACCTTGCACAGCAGATCACCAATCAGGGGCTCATCATCTCAGCCAATGAGATCTTCTGGGCTTCTGCGGGGGTGTTTATCCTGCTGCTGGTGCTGGTGTGGTTTGCCCGTCCACCGTTTGGTGCTGGCGGGGGCGGGGGCGGCGCCCATTAAAAAAGGGGCAGATCATTGATCTGCCCCTGGAATCAGGGGGTGGCCCGTTTGAAGGCCCCCCCCTTTTTTATTGCCGTTCGTTCATGCCTGGATCAGACGTTCTGACGCCACCATTCGGCCAGCAGTACACCGGTTGCGACGGAAACGTTCAGACTTTCTACTTTCCCGGTCCCGCCGATAGAAACGCTCAGGTCGCCCTGATCGAAGGTGCTGTCAGACAGACCATCACGTTCCTGACCCAGTACCAGGACCATTTTTGCCGGCAATTCAGCTCGTGAGAGCGGCACACCTTTATGGCTGGACGTGGTAACAATGGTATAGCCTGCTTTGCGGAACGCGCTCAGACCTGCGGCAAAGTTCTCGCCGCTAATTGCCTGAACATGCTCTGCGCCGCCTTCAGCAGTACGCACAGCGGCGCCCGACTCCAGCAGGGAAGCATCATCCACCAGCAAACCTTTCACACCAAAGTGTGCGCAGCTACGCATAATGCCGCCGAGGTTGTGCGGGTTGCCGATATCTTCCAATGCCAGCACGCAATCTTTCTCACCGGCTGTTGCCAGCCATTCGCTAACGGGCATGCCCACGCGTTTTTTGATCAGGAAGCAAACACCGCCGTGGTGTTCAGTGCCGGAAGCTTTCTGCAGCTCGGCTTCATCCACAGTGTGGTAAGCCTTGCGGTTGGCCGCCATATATTTTAACGCTTCACGGAAACGCGGTGTGACGCTCTGGATAAACCAGGCACGCACAATACTTTCCGGACGGCTCTGGAACAGGGCCTGGCAGGCATTTTCGCCATACACACGCGTCTCTTCCATACGCTGACGGCGTATCTGCTCGGGATCGATATAACTTTTACCGCTGATGCCACCATGGTCCGGTTTATCATCAACAGCGGGCGCAGCATTTGGCGCACGGGAAACGGTACGCCACGGAGAGTCAGAGTGCCCTTCGTCGCGATCGCGCCCGCCACGTGGCTTGCTGTCTGCATTACGTGAAGGACGGCGTGCGCCATCCTGCTGACGTGGGCCGCCTTTACCGGTACGGGGATTCCCGCCCTTGTTGCTGCTCTCGTCATCACCGCGGACATACATCACTTTGACCTTGCCGCTCTTACCTTTAAATTCGTCGTTCATTTTTCCTCCACCTGGCCTGAGCGCGAAGCGCGCAGATTACCTGATGTGGCAGCACTTAGCTATCAACTTCCAATAAAAGCCAGTAGCCGCTAATCCGCATCATTGTTATGAGACATTACCTATTATACCCATTGAACAAATCTCGTTGTTAGCCTCTTCACCCGACAGCATAATGTTGGCTGATTTACTAAGAATCGCAGTAAGTAATCACTTACTCCTGAACTGAGGTGAATAATGAATACGGTTTGTGCATCCTGCCAGGCGACCAACCGCGTACCGGCTGAACGGCTGACTGACGGCGCCAAATGCGGCCGCTGTGGTCACGTGCTATTTGACGGCCATGTGGTCAATGCCACCGCCGCAACTCTGGACAAATACCTGCAGGATGACCTGCCGGTAGTGATCGACTTCTGGGCCCCCTGGTGCGGCCCGTGCGTTAATTTTGCCCCGGTGTATGAATCGGTGGCGCAGGAACGTAACGGTAAGATTCGTTTCCTGAAAGTAAATACCGAAGCTGAGCCAGAACTGAGTGCACGCTTTCGCATCCGCAGCATTCCGACCATTATGGTGTTTAAACAGGGCCAGATGGCGGATATGTTAAACGGTGCGATGCCAAAAGCGCCTTTCGAAGCCTGGCTGGACGAAAATCTGTAACCATCTGGCCGGGCACGCCCGGCCAGAATCCGTTAGAATAGCGTTTTTCCTTGATGACCGATCATGACCGATAACGCCGTTCTGTTGCTGCGCGCTGCACGCCTTGCCCGAGCCACCCGTCCTTTCCTTGCCCGAGGTAATCGCATTACGCGCTGCCAGCGTTGTCTGCTGCCGCAAAAAAATTGCCTGTGCGACACCATTGATAGCCAGCAGGCACGCAGCCGCTTTTGTCTGGTAATGTTTGACAGCGAACCCCTGAAACCCAGTAACACCGGACGGCTGATCGCAGATATTCTGCCGGATACGCTGGCGTTTGGCTGGTCGCGGACCGCACCCGATGCCGCCCTGCTTGAAGCCGTACGCGACCCGCGTTATCAGCCCGTTGTCGTTTTCCCGGAATCCTATGCCGACGCTGGCCGTGCAGTACTGAACAGCCCACCCACCAGCGGAAAACCACCGCTGTTTATCATGCTGGACGGCACCTGGACCGAAGCGCGTAAAATGTTTCGCAAAAGCCCGTGGCTGGACACTCTCCCGGTGATGTCGTTGACCCTGACCCGCCCTTCTAACTATCAGTTACGCGTCGCCCACGCCGAAGGCCAGCACTGCACGGCAGAAGTCGCCGCCGAGTTGCTGTTACAGGCGGGCGACACCGCTGCGGGTGAGGCTCTGTTTCGCCACTTTGATCTGTTCCGCCAACGTTACCTCGCTGGAAAACCCCATCACCCACAGCAGATGGCTGAAAATGATGAATAAATTCTGGCTGCGATCAATTAACTGATACGCAATCCAGCATCTTCGTCAGACCCGGAGTAAACTCAAGCTACTTTGCCCGGCAGCATAGCGGGTCATTCTCGAAGGGAGCGGAGATGAGTCAACGAGGATTAGAAGCCCTGCTTAAACCGAAATCCATTGCGGTGATCGGTGCCTCCACCCGGCCTGAACGTGCCGGCTATCTGATGATGCGTAACCTGCTGGCCGGGGGATTCAGCGGGCCGGTACTCCCGGTAACGCCCAAATATCAGGCGGTTTGTGGTGTGCTGGCATGGCCTGATATTCCCAGCCTGCCACTCTCTCCCGATCTCGCCATTATCTGCACCCATGCAAAACGCAATCTTGAGCTGCTCACGGCACTGGGCGAACGTGGCTGTAAAGCCTGTATCATTCTCTCTGCTCCTGCCGAGCAGCTTGCTGAACTGAAAGCCTGTGCCAGCCGCTGGCAAATTCGACTCCTTGGCCCTAATAGCCTGGGTTTGCTTGCGCCGTGGCAGGGGCTGAATGCCAGCTTCTCCCCGGTGCCTATTACCCCTGGCAAGCTGGCCTTTATTTCCCAGTCTGCGGCGGTGTCCAATACCATTCTTGATTGGGCGCAACAACGACAACTGGGTTTCTCCTGGTTTATCGCGTTAGGTGACAGCCTGGATATTGATGCCGATGATCTGCTGGACTTCCTGGCGAGAGACGGGAAAACCAGCGCCATTTTGTTGTACCTTGAGCATCTCAGCGATGCCCGTCGTTTTGTTTCAGCCGCCCGTAGCGCTTCGCGTAATAAGCCGATTCTGGTGATTAAAAGTGGCCGCAGCCCCCATGCCCAAAAGTTACTGAAAACCCACGGTGGGATGGACGCCGCCTGGGATGCCGCCATTCAACGTGCGGGTCTATTGCGTGTGCAGGATACCCATGAACTGTTCTCCGCGGTGGAGACACTCAGCCATATGCGCCCACTACGTGGGGAGCGGTTGATGATCATCAGTAACGGTGCGGCACCGGCGGCACTGGCACTGGATGCACTCTATGCCCGTAACGGTAAGCTTGCTACGCTGAGTGAGTCTTTACTCACTGAAATGGCCTCACTGCTCCCGGAAGGTGTCACGCCAGGTAACCCGCTCGATCTGAAAGATGATGCCACCCCGGAGCACTATTTACAGGCATTGTCCCTGCTGCTCTCCAGCCATGACCTGGATGCCATTTTGATCATTCATGCGCCCAGCGCAGTCGCACCGCCCACACTGACAGCCCAGAAGATTATCGCCCTGGTGAAACAGCATCCGCGCGGTAAACAGCTCACCTTGCTGACCAACTGGTGTGGTGAGTATTCATCACTGGACGCACGTCGTCTGTTTAATGATGCCGGTATTCCAACGTATCGCACCCCCGAAGGGACGGTGACGGCCTTTATGCATATGGTAGAGTACCGCCGTAACCAGAAACAGCTACGTGAAACGCCTGCATTGCCCGCCAACCTGACCGCAAATACCACCGATGCACATCGTTTGATCCATCAGGCATTAAAAGACGGTGCCACCTCGCTGGATACGCATGAAGTTCAGCCTATTCTGCAAGCCTTCGGCCTGACCACACTTCCCACCTGGATTGCCAGCGACAGCGCAGAAGCCGTGCAGATCGCCGGGCAGATTGGCTATCCGGTAGCGCTGAAACTGCGCTCGCCGGATATTCCGCATAAATCTGAGGTGCAGGGGGTGATGTTATATCTGCGTACCCCGGACGAGGTACAACAGGCTGCCGAAGCCATTATCGATCGCGTGCAGCTCGCCTGGCCGCAGGCTCGCATCCAGGGATTGCTGGTACAAAGCATGGCGAACCGTGCCGGAGCGCAGGAACTGCGCATCGTGGTGGAGCAGGACCCGCTGTTCGGGCCGGTGATTATGCTGGGAGAAGGCGGAGTGACCTGGCATGCCGACAAGCAAGCGGTTATCGCCCTGCCGCCGCTGAATATGACCCTGGCGCGCTATCTGGTGATTCAGGCCATTAAGAAGGGAAAAATACGTGGCCGCAGCGCGCTTCATCCACTGGATATTGTGGGCCTGAGCCAGGTGCTGGTCAGGGTATCCAACATGGTGGTTGACTGCCCGGAAATCGTGCGGCTGGATATTCATCCGTTACTGGCCAGTCATGATGAATTTACTCTGCTGGATGTGACGCTCCAGCTGGCTGAGTTCAACGGAGATGCCGAAGCCAGGCTGGCGATCCGCCCTTATCCTCATGAACTGGAAGAGGCCGTGCAGTTAAAAAATGGCCAGCAGTGTCTGTTCCGGCCTATTCTGCCAGAGGATGAACCGCTGCTGCAGCAGTTTATTGCTCAGGTAACGAAAGAAGATCTCTACTACCGCTATTTTAGTGAGATCAACGAGTTCACCCATGACGATTTGGCTAACATGACGCAGATCGACTACGATCGTGAAATGGCGATTGTCGCAGTACGCCAGCATCAGGGGCAGGATGAGATCATCGGGGTGACCCGTGCCATCTCTGATGCCGATAACATTGATGCCGAATTTTCGGTATTGGTACGCTCAGATTTGAAAGGACTTGGCCTCGGCAGGCGTCTGCTGGAAAAGATGATCATCTATACCCGGCAGCATGGCTTACAGCAGTTGAACGGCATTACCATGCCGGGTAACAGAGGTATGGTCACTCTGGCACGTAAGCTGGGTTTTGCCATCGACATCCAACTGGAAGATGGCATTGTCGGCCTGTCACTGCTGTTGCAAAACACTCACACAGGCGACGAAAAGTAAATCTGATAGCATCATGACCAACTAGTGGTATTATTCGCGGTTAGGGTCATGATTTTATGGCAAAAGGCCATTCTATGAACAGAGAAGAAACGCACTGTGATGTTGTCAAAATTTAAACGCAATAAACACCAACAGCACCTTGCGCAACTGCCTAAAATAGCTCAGTCAGTTGCTGATTTCACCACGCTGTATTCACCCGCAGAATTTCGCGAAACGCTGCTGGAAAAAATTGCGTCTGCCACACGGCGTATCTGCATCGTGGCCCTCTATCTGGAAAATGATGAGGGTGGTCGCGCCATCCTGTCTGCACTTTATGCAGCAAAACAGCAGCGCCCTGAACTGGATATTCGCGTTCTGGTCGACTGGCATCGTGCCCAGCGTGGGCGCATCGGCGCGGCGGCTGGAGCAACCAATGCCGACTGGTATTGTGACATGGCGGCCCAGCACCCCGGTCTGGCGATTCCAGTCTATGGCATTCCGGTGAATACGCGTGAAGCACTCGGTGTTTTACACCTGAAAGGCTCCATCATTGATGATACCGTGCTGTATACCGGGGCCAGTTTTAACGATGTTTATCTGCATCAGCAAGACAGATATCGCTATGACCGCTACCAGTTGATCGGTAATCGCACGCTGGCAGATACCATGTTTGACTGGATTGAAAACAATCTGATTCAGGCGGAAGCGGTCAATCGTCTTGATCAGTATGAGCGGCCAAAAAGCCCGGAAATAAAAAACGAAACCCGGCAATTCCGTCAGGATTTGCGTGGCTTCGACTACCAGTTTAACGGGGATGCCAACAACGAAGAGCTGGCGGTTACGCCTCTGGTTGGCCTCGGTAAACGTAGCCTGTTGAACAAAACCATCTATCATCTGATGCCCTGCGCCGAGCAGAAGCTGACGATCTGTACGCCCTACTTCAATCTCCCCGCTATTCTGGTGCGTAACATTATCTATCTGTTGCGACAGGGTAAGGATGTCGAGATTATTGTTGGCGACAAAACAGCGAACGATTTCTATATCCCGGAAGATCAGCCATTCAAGATCATCGGCGCGCTGCCTTATCTTTATGAGATTAACCTGCGTCGTTTCCTCAGCCGCTTACAGTACTATGTCAACAGTGGGCAACTCACCGTACGCTTGTGGAAAGATGGTGAGAATAGCTACCACCTTAAAGGGCTGTGGGTTGATGACGAATGGATGATGGTCACGGGGAATAACCTGAATCCGCGCGCCTGGCGCCTGGATCTGGAAAATGCTGTACTGATCCACGATCCCCTCCAACAACTGACCGCGCAGCGCGATCACGAGCTAAACCTGATCCGTCAACATACCACCACCGTGCAGCATTTCCACGATCTGGAAAGCATTGCGGATTATCCGGTGAAAGTTCGTAAGCTTATCCGCCGCTTACGACGTATTCGTATCGATCGGTTAATCAGCCGTATTCTGTAATCTGCCTCTGTTTTCGCGCCCCGCTCAGCCGGGGCTTTTTTATGGGAGGATGTATGCGTATCTGCCTGCTGGCTGCTGTATTATTTTGCAGTGGCTGTACTCATATGGCCCAGGATGAGTGGACCGGGCGTGATAAAGCCCAGCATTTTCTCTCATCCGCTTTTCTTTCAGCCGCCGGAAACGCCTATGGAGAACATCAAAACTGGCGTGAAGGCCATAGCGGCAGCTTCGGGGTGATGCTTGCAATTAGCCTCGGCGCGGTAAAAGAGCTGTACGATAGCAGAGAGGGTGGAAGCGGCTGGAGCTGGAAGGATTTTAGCTGGGATGTCGCCGGTGCTGCCACCGGCTATGCATTATGGAACCTGGGTCAGTAGTGACAGCTTCAGACTATTTCGTGTCAGATCGACGATTATCGCCAGATTCAAAGCACAAAAAAGCCTCATACTTTCGTATGAGGCTTGTCTGCTTATTTGATGCCTGGCAGTTCCCTACTCTCGCATGGGGAGACCCCACACTACCATCGGCGCTACGGCGTTTCACTTCTGAGTTCGGCATGGGGTCAGGTGGGACCACCGCGCTAAAGCCGCCAGGCAAATTCTTTGTGCATGAAACGAATCTTTTTCACTGATGCAGCGTTGTCACCCTCCCGTCTCTCAGTCACATACTTCAGTATGCTCCCTCGTGCCGCCCCGGGCTCCGCCTTGCCTCAGCGT
>NZ_JBBGZS010000024.1:0-189955 GCF_037479175.1 Erwinia sp. MYb375
CGCCCCCTACACGTAGGGGGCGGGCACGCCCGATGCAAATTACGCCAACCGATCTAACAATTTCTGATGAATCCCACCAAAACCGCCATTACTCATCACCAGGATGGTATCGCCCGGCTGGGCCTTTTTGGCGATCATTTCTATCAGTGTATCGAGATCCGCACTCCACTGCGCCGGCTGAATGCAGGCCTCGGCCACGTCGGCCACCTGCCACGGAATGTGGTGCGGCTGATAAAGAAACACTTCATCAGCACGTCCCAGTGCCGGGGCTAAATCGTCCTTGCTGATGCCCATTTTCATGGTATTCGACCGGGGTCCCAGCACCGCCAGAATGCGCGCTGTGCCGCCGACTTTGCCGCGCAGCGCCGCCAGCGTCGCGAGGATAGCCGTTGGGTGATGGGCAAAGTCATCGTAGACCTTAATGCCGTTACTCTCCCCACGCAGCTCCAGACGACGACGGGCATTGATAAAGTCATTCAGCGCACGCCCCGCATCTTCGGGCTTCACGCCAACATGACGTGCCGCGGCAATGGCCATCATGCCGTTATGCATGTTGTGCTCACCCACCAGCGACCAGTTCACTTCCGCCACACGCTCGCCGTCCAGCAGCACTTCCCAGTGTGAGGCATCCGGGGACAGTTTTTTCGCCTGCCAGTGGCCGTTATCACCCACGGTTTCCTGTTCGCTCCAGCAGCCCATCGCGATCACCTGTTTCAGGTTAGCATCATGCTCTGGCAGGATAATTTTTCCCTGGCCAGGCACGATGCGGACCAGATGATGGAACTGTTTCTGAATAGCACGCAGATCGTCAAAAATATCGGCATGATCAAATTCGAGGTTGTTCAGAATCAGGGTACGCGGGCAGTAATGAACGAACTTCGAGCGCTTGTCGAAGAACGCGCAGTCGTACTCATCCGCCTCAATGACAAAGAATGGGCTTTTTCCTAAATTCGCAGAAACCTCGAAATTTCCAGGCACACCACCGATGACGAATCCCGGTTCATAGCCGCAGGCCTGTAAAATCCACGCTGCCATGCCCGCTGTGGTGGTTTTCCCGTGGGTTCCGGCGACCGCAATCACCCAGCGGTCGCGCAGGACGAAGTCATGCAGCCACTGTGGGCCAGAGAGATAAGGAATATTGCGCTCCAGCACCGCTTCCACACAGGGATTACCCCGGGTCATCGCGTTACCGATGATCACCAGGTCCGGTGCAGGATCGAGCTGAGAAGCATCATAACCCTGAATTAAATCAATGCCCTGCTTCTCTAACAGCGTGCTCATTGGCGGGTAAACGTTAGCATCAGAGCCGGTCACTTCATGGCCGAGCGCGCGGGCCAGCATCGCCAGTCCACCCATAAAGGTGCCGCAGATACCGAGGATATGAATACGCATAAAAGGTCCGTTTCGTAAAATGTTCGGCCTTAGTGTAACGCCCCCATCGTGCGGAAGAAACGGATTTGCCCTATGTTCTTTAGCGTTCAATCGGCTAAACTGCGTACGCATACGTTGGCAGTTTGTGAATCAAGCTGCTACTCAACCGCAGATTCAGGGATTGTGTTATGAAAACGTTAGGCGAATTTATCGTCGAGAAGCAACACGACTTTCCGCACGCAACAGGTGAACTGACCGCTTTGATCTCCGCGATCAAACTGGGCGCTAAGATTATCCACCGCGACATTAACAAAGCTGGCCTGGTCGATATTCTGGGTGCCAGCGGCGCTGAAAATATTCAGGGCGAAGAACAGATGAAGCTCGATCTGTTTGCCAATGAAAAACTCAAAGCCGCACTGAAGGCCCGTGGCATTGTTGCAGGTATCGCGTCAGAAGAAGAAGATGAGTTCGTGATCTTTGAAGGCGCGGAAAACGGCAAGTACGTGGTACTGATGGATCCTCTCGACGGCTCCTCAAACATTGATGTCAACGTTTCTGTCGGCACCATTTTCTCAATTTACCGTCGTCTTACCCCTCCGGGTACGCCAGTGACCGAAGAAGACTTCCTGCAGCCTGGTAGCCAGCAGGTTGCCGCCGGTTACGTGGTTTACGGCTCCTCCACCATGCTGGTTTATACCACCGGCTGTGGCGTACATGCCTTTACGTACGACCCGTCACTGGGTGTGTTCTGCCTGAGCGCGGAACGTATGACCTTCCCGGAAAAGGGCTACACCTATTCCATCAATGAAGGTAACTACATCCGCTTCCCGCAGGGTGTGAAAAAATACCTGAAATTCTGTCAGGAAGAGGATGTCGCGACCCAACGTCCTTATACCTCACGCTATATCGGCTCGCTGGTGGCAGATTTCCACCGTAACCTGCTGAAAGGCGGGATCTACCTCTACCCAAGCACCGCCAGCCACCCTAAAGGCAAGCTGCGCCTGCTGTATGAGTGCAACCCGATGGCGTTTCTGGCGGAACAGGCTGGCGGTAAAGCCTCTGACGGCAAGAACCGTATTCTGGACCTGGTGCCAGAAAGCCTGCATGAACGCTCACCGTTCTTCGTCGGCAATGACCATATGGTTGATGATACCGAACGTTTCCTGCGCGAATTCCCGGATAACTAAACGGTAACGTTTACCGATTCCGACTGACCAACGCGTAGGGGCGGACCTTCTTTTTCGGTCCGCCCTTTCTTTTGGGGAAGCGACCAGAAAAGCACCCGCCCCAACGATTTATGCCGCCTGCGTCACCTTAAACACCGCCATGGTTCGCACCAGCTGCTGAGACTGCTCTTCCAGCGACTGCGTTGCGGCGGCCGCTTCTTCCACCAGCGCGGCATTCTGCTGTGCGACTTCATCCATCTGCGTCACTGCCTGATTCACCTGTTCAATACCGTGACTCTGTTCCTGCGATGCGCTGGAAATCTCTTTCATCAACGTGGTGACTCGCATGACTTCCGTCGAGATTTCATCCATGGTTTCACCGGCTTTGGTCGCCATATCAGAGCCTTCGTTGACGCGAATCTGCGACTCGCTAATCAGCGTACGGATCTCTTTCGCCGCCGTTGCACTGCGCTGGGCCAGATTACGTACCTCGGTAGCAACAACAGCAAAGCCACGGCCCTGCTCACCTGCGCGTGCTGCTTCAACAGAGGCGTTCAGCGCCAGGATATTCGTCTGGAAGGCGATGCCGTCAATCACACCCAGAATGTCGCCAATACGCTGCGAGCTGTTAGAGATTTCCCCCATTTTCTCCATCACGTAACACACCACTTCTGCGCCGCGATCGGCGGTATCAGAAACAGCACGTGCCAGCAGATGTGCCTGTTGGGCGTTATCTGCATTCTGCTTCACCGTGGCGGTTAACTGCTCCATGCTCGCCGCCGTCTGTTCCAGCGATGCCGCAGACTCTTCAGTACGCTGGGAGAGATTGAGGTTGCCCGAGGCGAGTTCGCGGCTGCCGATATCAATTTGCAGACTGGCATCGCGCACCAGGCCAACCGAATGCTGTAGCGACTGCTGCATCGTTCCCAGTGCGGCATTTAAACGGCCCAGTTCATTATCACCGCTTTCCGGTACGGGCTGAGTCAGATCGCCACCCGCCACATACTCAAGATGCCTGATAGCCTGATCCAGCGGCTTCAGCAGGAGTATGCGCAAAATCACCCATGCGAGCGCCACCAGCAGCAGTGTCAGCGCGCCGCTCACCAGGATCAGAACGGTCATCATGGTTTGGTTACGCGCGGCCTGAGCCATCTGTGTTGCGCTGACGTCGTCGGCATAAGCACCAAATGCCGATACTGCGGCAGAGAATTTACCTGCAAGGTCGGAGAGGTTTCCTTCCAGAACGCTGTAGTAATCATCTATGCTCTGTTTTTGCAGCGCCGCCATCATTGGCGTGATGCCATTAACCAGGTAATCTTCATGGGTTGCCACTACGGCTTCCGCCAGAATTCGGCCGTGTTCAGTGACGGTTCCGGCATCAATGAATCGTTTCAGCTCCTGTTGCGATAAAACCACGTAACTGGCGGAACGTGTGGCTATTTTTTCCGCTTCGTCCGGCAGGCCGATTTCCATTTTGCGTATGGCCAGCGCCGCAGTGGCGCGGGTGCGCAATAGATTGCCGTTGCTCATATACAGCGCGTTCAACTCAATGCCCTGAATGCGGTTGATCACATCCAGTGAGCGGTTTCCCTTTTGAATCGCGATAATGCCCATGACACTCACCACTAAAAGCAGCAGCGTCATCATGGCAAGTAACGCCAATAAACCCGTACGTATTGAGATTCTCTTAAGCATGATCATTTCCCGATAGTGTTAAGCCTGGTCATTCCTGGTCCCTAAATCGACCATGTTATCGGCAATAACATTACTCAGCTTTAACCATAACAATGATTAAATTGATCCAAAACAGGAAACCCGTAAGCGTGAATTAAGGGCATTTCAACGCTTTTGTTGTGGGTAAACATTGGAAGGAAAATGACTGTGAAGGAAAATACAGACGATGATGGATTAGATCCATGTAAAACCAGAGAAATGATTTAACAATGATGAATAAACCAAATTAATCCCCTGGCAGGCGATGTACTCACTGTGATGAGCTATCCGATGATGAGTGACTAAAACATTATAAATATACGCTGCGAGCCTTTCCGTGGAGCCTGTGATGACAATAAAAAAAGTGCTGTTTCCCGCCCTGATTGCCTCGCTTCTTACCGGCTGCGGGTGGATGGGCCATTACAGCCCCCCCAATGAGCTCGGACAGGTGTCCCTGACAAATGCCGGAGTGTGTTTCCATATTAAAAATGCCAGCGACTATTATGCTCATTATCTGGTTATCAGAGAGAGTCGTGCACCGGAGATGTCTGGCTTCAACAGAGAATTCCCCGCTTTAAAAATTGCTAATGATCAGCTCTGCATTCCTGAAACGTATTACAAGTTCCCGAACTCAGGTGCCAGGCGGGTTGATATCGCTTTACGCTCACCCACTAAGAAGATGAGACGCCGTTATATTGTCTCTGAATTCAACATGGTCAACGGTGAGCCACACCCCTTTGCACCGAGTGAATATTCCATACCCCAGCCCGACGTGGATGATTAGCCATCATCGTGAGCCGGGCATCGCATAGCGCAGCATTTCACTGTCATTGATGCCCCGGCACGGAGCAATCTGAAAGGCGGAAAAAGGAAGGTACTTTGAAGATGACCTGGCTATAATACCCGGCACTCAACCTAAGATGATTGAAGGAATTCATAATGAGCTTGAACCTGGTACCAGCGGGTAAAGACCTGCCAGACGATATCTATGTCGTCATCGAGATCCCGGCAAATGCCTCTCCGATCAAATACGAAGTCGACAAAGAGACTGGCGCACTGTTCGTTGACCGTTTCATGGCGACAGCGATGTTCTATCCGTGCAACTACGGTTACATCAACCACACCCTGTCCCTGGATGGCGACCCGGTTGACGTCCTGGTGCCAACACCGTACCCGTTACAGCCTGGCTCTGTGATCCGCTGCCGTCCGGTTGGCGTGCTGAAAATGACCGACGAATCTGGCGAAGATGCCAAAGTTGTTGCGGTTCCACACAGCAAACTGAGCAAAGAGTACGAGCACATCCAGGATGTGAACGACCTGCCAGAACTGCTGCGCGGCCAGATCACCCACTTCTTCGAGCAGTATAAAGCGCTGGAAAAAGGCAAATGGGTTAAGGTTGACGGCTGGGAAGGCGTAGAAGCCGCTAAAGCGGAAATCGTTTCCTCCTTCGAGCGCGCTGCGAAGAAATAATCTTCCGGTAGACCCGCGCCAGTGAAAATGCTCTGCCACTGACGCCGAAAAACACCGCCACGGCGGTGTTTTTTTTATCCCGCTTCTCCGCTATTCGATAATCGATACCGTCATGTCGTTCCCCGGCCGATAGTCATCCTGTAGAGCAAAGAGCTGGTCCGTGAACACAGGATGCAACGTCACAATAAAGTTTAAATGGCGCCCCGCGTCGACAATCTCGATCTCACTTCCTGGCAGCAGCGTGCCTGCTTGTCGGCTCACGTCACTCTTTTGCCCCGAGAGTGAAGAGAGATCGCGGTAAGCCGTCGCACGATCGTCCAGCATCAGCGCAGAAATATCTACCTCAAGTTCACCGTCGCGACCAAAGGCGAACTGCCGCTGACTGCCGCTACTGTCACTGAAGGCCAGTCGAATTTTCCGGGGTTCATCGCACTCCACCCTGAATACGGCTACACGCGACGTCAGGTGATGTTTCCCATCAGGGCCTCGTGTGATCTGGGTATTTATCTGGCCATAATCCAGCATCCCCGTGCCCGTGCTGATGCGACATTCAGCCTGAACCAGCCCTGAACACAGCAGCAAACTTGCCACCATCAGACGCATCCCTTGACGGCGGTGCGGGCGCGAACGTTTCCTGCAGTCCATTTTACGTTCCTTCATGTGTTATCCCGTTAAAGCTGGCGATGCAGCAGATAAGTTAGCCATGATGCTCCAGCGGTTGTATAAACAGACCCGCGACATAGCCATATTTTGACAGACTCTGGATCTGGATCTGCTTGCTGTTTTTCAGAGCAGCGGCATCCTGCCCCTTAACGGTCAGCGTTTCGCCAGGAAGAATATAGCTTTTACTCAGCATGATATTTTTCATTGAGGGCAGCAGCACAACGGTCTGTGACAGTCGCACCACGTAACGGCTGGGATTAACGATGGTCAACACGCCGCTCCTTTCCGAGAATTTCAATGCTTCCCAGGGGTCGGACTTCATTGGCAGACCGGCAGGATGAATAATGATCGGGAGGTCCTGCCTGAGGCTTAAGCCCACCGTATTCTTGCCGCTCAGCGCTTGTAGCGGGATCCCTTCCAGAATCACCCGCTTCATATGCTCTGTCTTGAGCGGCCCCAGGCTATGCAGTAAGAAGCGTAGCCGCTGCGTCTGACCCGCCGCCAGCCGGGTCACCGGCTGGGTCACCAGCAGCTGAGGCTGAAGATCGTCTGGCAGGTTGTAGATCTTCACATACAGCAACGCCTCGTGATCTGCGGTATTGGTGACGTTCAGGCTCCCACCTTTTGCTTCTTCGTTGATCATTAACATCGAGGTTTCAGGTTTCATCACCGCCCACGCCGGGTGTGCGATGAGCAGCGCCAGCAGGCTACACAGTATGTATTTACCCGCAGACCAGGATATACAGTGACGGATGATGACAGCCATCAGAGATACACAATATCAAAGGTTGCACTGCCAGCAATCGTCACTTCATCCGATGTTCCAAGGGCATCAAGGGCGACAATCCAGGGAGTGACATTCATATCAAAGACCACATTTTTTGCCGGTATTGGCACGCGCAGCATATCGGAGGTGAAAGACACAAGTTCCTCTCCCTGATACTTCCACAGCACACTTCCCTTCGCCTCTGCCCAGATTTTCCCTTCATCGGCCGAGACGGTGAGTTTTTGCATGGGATGCCCATCTACCATGGACCTGTCCGCCGGGGTATAGATGCGGTACGCACCGATATTTTTCCCCGCTTCGGTAGCCCCCAAACTGAAACTGGTCTCCGCAGCCTTTCCGTCAATTTTCGCTTCCCCGGCTTTCTCAGCGATATCTCTGGCTCGTACGGCAAATAGCGTGGGCGTTTCACAGCTGATATTCAGCTTAATGTTCTTCGTCGTCAGCGAGGTGGATTTGGAGGATGAGAGGCTGGCAGCGCTAATCTGCTGCCAGTCGAGTATGCCCCCGCCATCAAAGCGAATATCACAGGAGGCGGGCTTAATAGTACCTCGTATCTGCAACGTGGCCTGGGTGCTGGCGGGAACCGCAGTGCTGAGTATCATGCCCGTCAGCAGCGTGATAGCGGAAAGAATTCTTTTCAGTTCCATTGCACAATTCCTTTGTAAGATACGAGTTATGCCGTTTTAACCGCCCAGGCTAAATGCATACACCGGTAATTTTCTGATAGGGTCCGCCATCCTCTGGCTGCTCATCCAGACGGTAGGTGAAGCTGCAACGCGTATCGCGCCCTGCCACATCAATCAGCAGCGTGGCTTTCTCCGGTGAGTTATTCAGATAGACCAGCCCATTATCGATAGCAATCGTGAGTATCGTTCCCTGCTCATCCATGACCTTACTGCCACGCGGTAACGCCGTACCATCGCTCAGGGTAAGATCTAACAGGACCCGCCGGGTGGTTAACACCGTGTAATTAATGCGCTTCACGCTTCCCCGGGCGAGTGTGACGCTGTGGTGGCCGTTATTAACGTCCGATTTTTTCGGCAGCGTTTCCGTATTCAGATCAAGGTTAGCGGGCCGCCACGCCGGAAGCTGAGGTGCCAGCGCCAGACCTCGCCAGTCCGTCCAGACTGTCCCCCCCGGCGTGTTGATCGCCACGTTTGCCAGCCTTTCATTCATGGCGATCATGCCAAAGGTCTGCCCAACGGAGATAGGTGAGAACAACACATTTTTACCGATAATGCCGATGCCACCGCTGCCGCTCACGGAGTAGTTGCTGGAGTGATTGCCGCTGTTTCCAGCTGATACAGAAAGAGTGGTGTAATGCAGGTCGGCGTTGAGGCCACCTTGCACTGACTGGCTATGCTGCTTTAAATCCCGTTCTGTAGAAAGGCTGTAACCCACATCACGGTTTACCGGCCCGCTGATCTCACTGCCCAGCTGACTGCGGTTGTTCGAGCTACGGTAATAGGTGTTACTGTAGTGTCGGCCCAAAGGAACATTGGCGTTAACCGATAGCAGCTTGTTCGATTTGTTCATCCCCTTACTGTGCGAAAAATTCACCGACAGCATGACTTTTTTAATGTTAGCGCCCCAACTCAGCGTATTGTACCGGGTTGATGCAATCCCCTGGTTAAAGCTGCTTTCAGCGTGACTGATTGAGAAAGTCCCCATCCTAGGGGTCACCCAGTTAGCTGACAAGGTGTACTGGGTATTTTCTCTTTGAAAATAATTCGCTTCCGACAGACTGGCCTGACTGATAGCGGCAAACGCAGGTGTATTTTTACTGACGCTGGCACTGACCGAAAGCGCTTCGAAAAGGCGGTAATCTGCCGAGAACAACAACCGCGCACTGCGTGCTCCGTGATAACGGTCATTTGCTGCCGCGATCTGTGCGGCGAGCTGTAACCCCTGCGAGACCCTGTGACCCAGCGATAGCGCTACGGACTGGTATCTATCCGATAACAGCAGGCCCGTTTGCGCCAGTAAACGGCTAAACGGCTTCCAGTTGCGGTTCATGGTCAAAATAGCTGGCGCGCCGTCACCATTTCCCCGAACAGAACGAAGCCTGCCCGCGGCCAGAGAAATACCCTGCCCCCCTGAGGGGTTAACGTTAATCACTCGGTTCGCAGGTACGGTAAAATGCTGCTGCTGGCCGTTAGTTTCCAACACACTAACGTCCAGATCGCTGTTAAGGTTTTTCAGCGGGATGCGATTTAAACGGAAAGGCCCGGCGGGCACCAGCGTGTTGTAGATCAACATGCCGTATTGACGCACTTCCACTCGCGCCTGAGGCGTGCTGGCAATGCCCTCAACGACCCCCTGAGCATCATCATTCTGCTGGAATCCCTCATCAGGGATAATCTGAATACCCGTGATTTCACCGAGTTCAAAAAGCGTATTACTGACGCCAATTTGTCCGACCTGGAAGCGCTTCTGCCAGTGTTCAAAGGATCGTTCGGCATACAGTGAATTCATATTGGTACTGACTACGCCGTCCTGCAGATTGAACTGCTGCCAGCTGCGCACCATCCAGTTGGAAATATTAAAGCCATCTTCCAGCGTCAAATAGCTATAACGGCTCTCTTTTCCACGATTACGGTTGAGGGAAGTGAAATAATTATAATTGAGCAACGCTCCCACCCCTCCCGCCTCACCGCTTATCTCCACCGGTGACGACTGCAATGCCTGTTCCGGCACGACAAGGCTGGCAGCAAGATTTTGGGGTTCAAATCGGATGCTGATGGCGGGGTCACGTTTTGCCCAGTCAAAGCACTCCGTATCCGCCAGAGCCTCGTCCCCAGGCAATGTTAATCCCAGCTGGCTAAATAACTCAGGAGTAAAGCACAACCCGCCATCCTGATTAAATACCACGTTAAAAGCCCCCCGAAACTCCCCGTTTACGCTGATATCAACCAGACCTGGCCCGGCTGGAAAATGCGCAGGGGTATCCAACAGGTTAAGTATGGCTGGGTCAATCCCTCTCGCTCTAAGGATTTTCGCAGTGACGGACTCGCCGGAAGCTTGCGCTACTGTGGGTGTGGAGGTGTTTTGCGCTTTTAGTAATAGCTGAGGACGTTCGGGTGTTTCCTGCGCGCAGAGGTAAGCTGGCATCAGGGTGCCAGCCGCCGCAAGAAGTGCGCAATGGCAGTATGCATTTAAGGTAAAGCGTTCAGAACCAGACACGTGTTAAAGCTCGTGGCTAACGGACAGTTCAGCATTACCCACTTCATATCCATACGAAGAAACGGCATCAATACGAATCTTCTGGGTTCTCGCCAACGCCAATACATCAGAAAATACCACGGGTAAGGTTTCACCCGGCAGGATATAACTCTTATTGAGAGTCACTTTTTGATTGCCTGGCAGCAAGGTGAAGGACGGAGCCATCCTGACAACCCAAGCACCAGGGTTATGGACCCTCAATTTTCCCTGCTTAACAGACCATTGCAAATCTTTCCAGGAGCCGATATTTTCCGCCAGCCCGGCAGGATGGATAATCACCGGCAAATTCTGCCGCAGACTGATTGCAATACCCTGATTTGCTACGGCGGTGATCGGAATACCTTCGAAGGTCACGCGCTTCATATGTTCGGTGGTTAACGGGCGGTCACTGGTTAGCACAAAACGAACCCGCTGAGTCTGGCCTGCCGCCACGCGCATAACCGGTTGAGTGACGATCAGTTGAGGAAATTTATCATCGGGTAGGTCAATAACCTTAACGTAGAGTAAGGCGTCTTTATCATCAGTATTAGTGACGTTAATACTGCCACCGCCCGCATCCTCCTGAATAAGCACCATCGAAGTTTGTGGCTGCATGACAGCGCTGGCAGGAAATATGATCACCAGAGGTATGATCGATAGGAATAACCGAAAAAATTGAATCAGCATAGTATTCATCCGTGAATCTACGTTACAAGAAAACCACCGACATCATGCTCTGATTAATAAAAAAAGAGCACAACACCGGTGGAAACTTCAATTACATATAAATAACTTCAAACGTGGTACTGCCGCTAAGATCGAAGTTACCGGCCAAGGCCTGGCCGGTAACAGGGCCCAGTGATGGTGCAATTTCCAGAGCAAATACTTTACTTTTTGCACTTGAACGCAGATAACTTGTTATACCTGAAGTGGTGCTCATATCCAATACAGCATCTTTATCGCCGAGTCGAGTGTTGATAAAGTACGCGAAATCTGTAGAGGTAAGCTTCTGATCCCATGCACTATCTTTATAGGTTACAAATGCTGAAGCCTTATCTTTATCAGCAGAACTTCCATTAACCAACGCTTTAATGGTATAGGCGCCAGCCGGGCCACCTACACCGTCTGATCCGAAGCTAAAGTAGTTTTTTGCAAGCGATTGCTGAATACCCTCTGGCAGTTTAGCTACATTATTATCCGATGCCTTAATAGCGAAATTCATTTTAGCCTGACAATTGACACTCAGGGTTACATTTTTCACAGGTAAATCATTCATTTTACTAGGGCTCATAGACGAAATGTCAATATCTTTCCACTCCAAAGCAGCGGAAGGAAGTGTGATTTCGCAACCACCCGGCAGGATATTTCCTTTCAATGACAGCGTTGCGCTTCCACCCGCCAGCGCCTGCCCTGAAGCAATAACACCAATAATCAATGCGGCAAGAGTTGTAATCTTTTTCATTTAATAATCCTTTATATAATAATAATTTAGGTCAATACTTAGCCAGATACTGGCAGACATGACCGTTTTTACAAACAATGGCAAAAATGCGCTTTTCGCCACGTTTATTCTTTGAATGCTCCGTTTCCTGTAAATGAAAAGACATTAAAAAATCGTTCATTAACTCATTATAATTACTTAAAAAACGTCAGTTAGCTCTTATAACAACGCAATCCATTAACGATTAAAGAAAGAAACAAAACAACAACGAGGGGATGCATAATAAACAAAAAACTCGAGATGACAATAATATAACTACGAAAAACAACTAAACAAAACATTACTCCACATGAGAGCCTGAATTCAGGAATAAAAACCACGAAGATACCTACCCCCAGCAAATGGAATAATCCTAACCACAAACAAATAAGATATTACTTAGAGCATGCGCGTTTATTATTTCTTATAAGTGAACGCGTAATAGTATAAAGAAAACATGACATAAAAGAAGGATTAACCGCTGGGATTTAAACAGCCTGTTTTTCGTCATAAAAAATCAAAGCCGCCTTCTAAGAAGGCGGCTTGTTTAGTGTGAACGACAGAAAAATCGGCAACTACTCTGCATCTCGCAGCAGCCAGTCGCCGCTGGTGATACGCTTTTTGCCAGTGACGGCACGCTGATAAACGTACAGCCAGGCACTACCGTAAGGGGTTTTTAACAGCTCACGCTTGTATTCACCGCCTTTGGTTCTGAGCGCATCCAGTTCGCCCAGTGTTGATGCATCAATCCGGTAAACCTCACAATAGACCTGCCCTTCACCCGCCACGACTCCCGGGTAATGACCAAGATTGTAAAGTGCGTAGCCGTCGATCTGATGATCGCCCAGCCACTGCCCGTTCGTCATCCAGTGACTGTTACCTTGCTTACGCCGCAGGCTACCATAGACAATTATTCGCATTGCTAGAACTCAAACTGATAGAGCACATCCAGTGCCTGATCAATACCAGACACCGCTTCCAAATAGAGTTTGGGCATCAGGCGGTAACGCAGCGTTAACGTCGCCAGTGAATCAAATATGCCAACACCGTATTTTACCTGTAGACCCGGCAGCACGTAGCCGCTGACCTGCACTTGCTGGCTGTCGCCAACCCCTGCAGTATCCAGCGCCAGATTACTGACACCAAAAGTCTCACCGATTTTACCCACAACCTGACCACTTTGTGCAACCCCCAATCCTACCAGGGCTGAAGTTAATGCATCACTGTCGCTGCCGCTAGCCCCTAATCCCTGTCCACGCAGCAGATAAGAGAGCGCTTCCTGCTGTGATTTCGCCGGGTCGGAGAAGATTTCCACCTTAGGCTCATCTGCAAGTCCGGTCACTCGTACCCCGGCCGTCACGTCGTCTTCGGTGGCTTCCGGGTTACGAATCGCCTCAATATTCACATACGGCTGGTCCGGTGGGCCGGAGAATTGCAGCTCACCTTTACGGACGATCAGGTCCTGACCGTAGGCATGAAAGCGACCAGAAGGGATATTGATCTGGCCATTCAGTCCCAGACCCCGTTTATCCTGCGCCAGTTTCAGATCGCCGTTCAGTTTCGCTTTCAGACCAAAGGCACTCAGACGCACATCGTTGCCAACGTGGATAACAAGATTACTGTTGATCGGAATGCCGCTGGTTTTCGGTGCAACAGGTTTCAGATCTTTATCCAGCAGCACCTCATCAGAGGAGACACCCACGGCACTTTCTGGCACTTCCTGCACGGTGATGCGCGCCCAGGGAATATCCACGCGGCCATCCAGATTAAACAGGTCCGGCGTGGCTTCAAACACCAGATCCGGTGAAACGTCCATCCGCACCATCGGCGGCACAGTCACACGCACTTTATCGCCCTTCGCCGCAATGCGCGCACGCCAGGCATCGAGCTGATTCCAGTCGGCATCGCCGTTAAGCGCAATTTGCCCCTGAGAAGTCTGAATCACGCCTTCGAGCGTCGAACTCATGCCATTAAACGCCATTGTCAGGTTAGCGGTGGTGAGGTCAACCGGCATAAAGCTGCCATCCACGTCAACGCCTCGCAGCCCAAGCTGGCCAAAGACCTGCGGTTTTTGCAGATTACCGCCCAGGCGCAGGTTACTGTTCAGCACCCCGGTGATTTTCTCCCCCTTCATCAGGGCCGGGTTGAGCATCGCCAGTGACAGGCTGGTGATATTGACGTTACCGGACAGGGTGCGCCGACCCTCGGGATCGGCAATCTGTACATTGCCATCCAACTGACCATTATTGGCAATGCGAATCAGCCAGTCGAGTTGAGCGCGACCGTTTGTCAGGGCCGCATTCAGGTTCAGCGTGCTGAAGGCGACAGGCAGCGTATTACCCTGGACATCCTGTTCCACTTTCACGTCATTCCCTTTCAGGGACACGCGTCCCGTCGGTAGCGCACCATCGGCAGTCCAGGCAACATCGGCATCGCCGCTGAACACCCCGGTAAGCTGTGTGGCTTCTGGCATAAAGGGTTTGATCATCGCCAGGTTAAAACGATTAAGCACCACGCGCGCATGGCCTGATGGCCCGGCTTCTATCGTCGTGGGTACGCACAGCTCGGCATTGGGGTTCTGCCAGCAGTGCTCGCCGATACTGACAGTCTGTTTCGCATTGAGGTAATCCAGCGCGATGGCACGCGTTAAGCGCCATTCCCCCACCGGTGTGTCAAAGCGGGTGTTATTCAGGTTACCCTTCCAGCGCTGTTCAGCTCGGTCGAAACTCCCGCTGAGCGCTAACTGGCCGGAAATCGGTTCGCCCTGCATGTTCAGCTTAAGCTGATGCTGTTTTTCCGTGCCGCTGGCATCCAGCGTCAGCAGATTCACCGCCAGTGCGTCCTGCTTCAGTTGTTCAACACGCAGTTTCAGTTTGCCCTGAATCTGTTCGCCTGAACTAACGTCTCCCTCCAGTTTGATACGACCAATGCGCATCGCCTGCCAGCGCAGCCCCGTCGCGGTCAGGTCTGCCAGCAGCTGTGGCGTTGTCAGGTCGCCACGGGCACGGATTGTCCCTTTGGCGACCCCGCCCAGGCCCGGCAGGGCATTATCCAGATGCTGCGCATCAATGTCGGCATCCAGGTTCAGCTTGTCGCCCAGCGATCCTTTCAGATTGACGTTGTTACGCCCCAGCACCAGCTTAATACCGGGAATATCCCACTGATTGTAGCTGTTGCCGTACAGTGTTCCGTCAGCGCTGACCGCGTTATTACGTACGTTACCCTTGAGCTTCAGCTCCGGCACGCGCATCTGCCAGCTGCCGCCGTAAAGGCTGCCCCGCGTGGTGATTTTACCGTCCAGCTTCGCTGGCCAGTCCGGATATTGTTTTGCCGTATTAATCCCGGATATCGTCAAATCACTGCGCCAGCTGATGGCTTTACTCCAGTCCACCAGTGCCGTCAGATCGGCATTTCCCTGTAACGCGGCCAGCCGCAGTTTATCCAGCGAGAACTGCTCGACGTTACCTTTACCCTCCAGCGTCAACGTGGCTGGTGGGATGTCCTGCCCCTGGAGTGCAGCTTTCAGGGACATCACGTAGTCGGTGGCTTTGCCTTTAAAGCTGAAGTTGAAATTATCGGCCTGATACTGCGCCTGTCCATCCAGCGGCCAACGCAGTTGCGGACTTTGCAGCGTCATATTGAGCGGTAAACCCGCTTCGGCAAGTTGTGTATCGGCATCCAGCTGCGCGCGAACCGGCCCGGAGAGATTCAGCCCCAGATTCAGCGTATCGCGCAGGCCTCCACCCAGCGTCATTTTGATCTTCTCACCTTTGATCGGATCGACGTTAAGCTGACTGTAGAGGGTGAAGTTGACTGGCCAGTTACCGCTCAGTGTCGCCTGGCCCTGGGCATTAAGCTGCCCCTGGGGTGAGTCGACATCCAGCGCCAGCAGCTGGAACTGATTATTTTCAGTTTTCGCCTTCAGCAGCAGGCGCTCTACCGCAATATCGGTATCACCCGTGATGCGCAGCTGCTCACCGAGCACTTCCTGCACATCCACATCCAGCGGCAACGTAAACGCGGGCAGGTCAGGCAGCAAAGGTTTAGCAAACATCGCTTTCAGCGTTTCACCCAGCGGCGCTTCATTGACGGCAGGCTGCTGAACTTTCGGTTGTACAACCTGTTCATTGGCGACGTTCAAGGCTTTCGGCAGCGCAATCAGCAGCCCCTGAATATGGGTCGGAGTCAGCGTCATTGCACGGCCCTGCCAGTGCAGCCCGCTGGTGAAATCTGCCAGCGAAATGGCGGTGTCGTCGATTTTAAGGTTGATGTTATGCAGGGCCAGCCTGCTGAGCGTGAGCGGGTACGGCGTGCTGATATCCCCCGCGCTGGTTTCTTCTTCTACTGGCGGGTCGGCCGGAGGGGGCATCTTTTTGCTGTCCACCACCACGTTAACGTCCTTCAACGAGAGATCGTTAACGCAAAACGCGCTCTGTTTCAGGCAGCCCAGGCGCAGCGCCAGATGAAACTCACCGGCATTGACCGTTACGCCCGGCATCTCATACTTCACGCCGCTCAGGGTCAAATCACGCCAGCCGCCTTTCACCTGCTGGATATCCAGCCCCGGCACCCAGCGTGCGGCACCGTTCAGCACCAGATGCAGACCGGTGGTGGTGCCGAGTAAGAAGGCAACGCCGCCAAACAGCAGCACAATAAAAATCAGAATGCCAATCAGGCCCTTTTTCCACCACTTCATAGTTCAGGCCCCAACCCAATGTAAAACTGAATATCCCGATCGTTTTGATCGCCAATCGGACGGGCAATGTCCACTTTGATCGGCCCGACCGGCGACTGCCAGCGCACGCCAAAGCCCGCACCGGTTTTGAAATTACTCTGCTTGATGTCGTTAACCGCTTCACCCGAATCAACAAACACCGCCCCCCACCATTTCCCCGTGACGTTGTACTGGTACTCCAGCGAACCGGTGGCAAGTTTGGATGCCCCGGTCAGCTTGCCTTCATCATCACGTGGGGAAATGCCTTTATATTTGTAGCCACGAATACTGCGGTCGCCCCCGGCGAAGAAGCGCAGGTCCGGTGGGACTTTTTCGAAATCATTGGTTTCAATCCAGCCAAGATTGCCACGCACCACAAAGCGGTGTTTATCCTGCAGTGTGCGGATCCAGACGTTCTGAGCCTGAATCACTGCGAAGTCGATATCCGACCCCCAGGTAGTATCAGAAACATCCAGCGAGTAGCGTTGTGAATCCCCCCAGGTCGGCATCAGGCCCCCCCGTGATCGGGTACGGTTAACGCTGACGCCCGGGTAAATCAGCATCGTGGTGTTGGTCACGCTGCCCTGGGTAAAGTGGTCGAGGCTCCAGCGCAGGTTGACGGCGCGCTGCCAGCCGCTGGAACTGTCCCAGTAGCGTGAGGCCGCAAGTGTGGTGGAGTCTGCTTTGGTATCGTTGAGGTCGGTGCGTTTCAGCCCGCCCTGCAACAGGTAATACTGCTCCAGCGGGTTTTTACGCAATGGCATTTTATAGCTGAAATCTAACTGCTGCTCCGGCGCAGAGATGTTCGCACTGGTGCTGAAGCTGTGCCCGCGATCATTTACCCAGGGCTTTTTCCACGTTGCTTTGACGCGCGGGCCGACGTCCGTCGAGTAACCCACGCCGGTTTCAATGGTGTTCTCGGTGCGCGGCGAAACAACACCATGCAGCGGCAGCACCTTGCTCTCGCGTCCTTTATCAAATTCAGGGGCAACGACAACCGAGTTAAACCAGCCGGTCGCGGACAAGCGTCGGTTAAGTTCAGCTAAATCACGTGAATTGTAGTAATCGCCCTTTTTAAACGGCACCAGGTTTTGCAGGTAGTCGTCGCGGATCTGCGAACCTGCGAAGCTGACCTCACCAAAGCGGTAACGCTGGCCACTGTCATAATCGAGATCCCAGAATGCCTCACGCCGTTCAACGGAGACGCCCAGCTGGCTTTTGCGGTAATCACCGTCAAAGTAGCCTTTACGCAGCGCCATGTTGCTCAGGGAGCTTTTAAACTTATCGTAGTCACTGTGATTAAGCACGGTTCCCAGTTTGGGTTTACCGTCCCGCACCAGCTTTTGGTAGTCTTCATCCGTACGGGCACCGCCACGCAGGATCACCGTTTCTCCGGCAATTTTCACCGGTTCACCTGGCGTGACCTTCGCCAGTAACACCTGACGTTTACCGCCAGCAGGCGGTGGCTGCAATTCAAAATCGATCTGCGGTTCGTAGTACCCCAGCGCCTTCAGCCCCTCTTTTACCGCATCGCTGACGCGTGCACGAAAGCGACCGTCGGAGGTGACTTCATCATTGGTAATGGTGGACAAACGCGCCCTGACATTCTTCTGTAATTCCCCGGATAACCCTGTGACCTGCAAACGAACATTCGCAGCCTGAGTAACAGGCGCGACGATCAGCAGACAAGACATGCAAAACACATGAATTCGTGGCACGCTTACTCCCGTTTTTATTGCCAGCCCGCAATCCACCGGGCTTACTCTGGTAAAAATAGTTCGCGAATGGTTCAGTTCAAAGGTAATGCATGCGCATCACCTTACTTATTATTGACGCGCGATCAACCTGAACCTAAGGCAAATTCGGTGCAACGTCACGCTACGTTACAACACAGATCGCGATTAGCCGTAAAAGGAGTGTAACGTGGTATCAGTATCAGACAAGTCTCAACCCGTTTTCTGCTCCGTGATACCTGCTCACTCAGAACATCGCTGCCGCAATTGTAAGCGCTCGATGCCACAGCTATAATCTCCCCACAGACTGCTCCGCGGCCTGATTACCCTTCTGCTCCGGCACCAGCCGAACCGCAGACATTTTTGGCACGGATAGCCCTGAATCGCTTCACTCCCTGATGTGATGATCGCAGAAGAAACTGACTGCGCGCTGCCCAGGCCAAAAATGACAAGTGATTAACCCGGCCTTCTTTGTCTGCGCGATTGTGTTCCTGATTGCCCACAGAGACGAGCCAACTAATGGATGTTTTATGTTAGACAGCTTTCTTGTCATCATGCTGCTGATTGCGATCAGCTCGTTTTTCTCTCTTTCAGAAATCTCGCTGGCGGCTGCCCGCAAAATTAAACTGAAGCTCCTGGCCGACGAAGGCAATATCAACGCACAACGCGTACTGAAGATGCAGGAAACGCCTGGCATGTTCTTTACTGTGGTGCAGATTGGCCTGAATGCCGTGGCGATCCTCGGGGGTATTGTCGGTGATTCCGCGTTTTCCCCCGCCTTCCGAACGCTGTTCGAACGTGTGACAACGCCGGAAATGGCGGAGAGCATCAGCTTTGTCTGTTCTTTCACGCTGGTCACCAGCCTGTTTATCCTGTTTGCCGATCTGTTCCCCAAGCGTCTGGGCATGATCGCGCCGGAAACCATGGCGCTCAAAATCATCAACCCGATGCGCTTCTGTCTATTCCTGTTCCGCCCGCTGGTGTGGTTCTTTAACGGTGGGGCCAACATCCTTTTCCGCTTGTTTAAAATCCCGCTGGTGCGTAAAGACGACATCACCTCTGACGATATCTATGCGGTAGTCGAAGCCGGTGCGCTGGCCGGGGTTCTGCGTAAGCAAGAGCATGAGTTGATTGAAAACGTCTTTGAGCTGGAATCCCGTACGGTGCCCTCTTCAATGACATCACGTGAGAACGTGGTGTGGTTCGACCTGCACGAAGATGAAAGCAGTCTGAAAGAAAAGATTGCCCGCCATCCGCACTCGAAGTTCCTGGTCTGTAATGAAGATATTGACCATATCGTCGGCTATGTTGACTCGAAAGAGCTGTTGCTGCGCGTACTGGGTAATCAGAGCATGACGCTGAACAGCGGCCTGCAAATCCGATCGGCACTGATCGTACCGGATACGCTAACGCTGTCAGAAGCACTGGAGAGCTTTAAAGCCGCCGGGGAAGACTTCGCGGTGATCATGAACGAGTATGCGCTGGTGGTGGGCATTATCACCCTTAACGACGTGATGACGACGTTGATGGGCGATCTGGTCGGTCAGGGAATGGAAGAGCAGATTGTCGCGCGTGATGAGAACTCATGGCTGGTTGAGGGCGGCACGCCTATTGATGACGTTATGCGCGTGTTGCATATCGACGAATTCCCGCAGTCAGGCAACTACGAGACTATCGGTGGGTTTATGATGTTTATGCTGCGTAAGATCCCAAAACGCACCGACTTCGTGAAGTTCCATGGCTTTAAGTTTGAAGTGGTGGATATCGACAGTTACCGCATTGACCAGCTGCTGGTGACGCGTATTGATGCACGACCGACAGCACCCGTACTGCCGAAAGACCCGGAAGAACTCGCGTCGTAAGCGGTGGCAAGACACAAAAAAGGCGCTTTGAGCGCCTTTTTTTGTCAGTTAAATTCGGTCTGTAATCTGAGGACCTGTCGGTTAACTTCCGACATCACGCTGTAATGCTGCTTATCTTTGACGCGCGGGATAAGGATCTTGCCTTTATCAAACTCAAACGCGCCGACATCTTTGATATACAGCCGCCCACGGAACAGCGTTTTTACGTATTTAGCGACCTGTAGTGGGTTATATCGCTGGAAGATCTTCATTCTTGTTCAACTCCTGAAGAGTAACTACGCCTCGTCGTTACCAATCTCGGCACGAACCTGTGAAACGCAAAGTGCCTGTACTATAGAACATCGTTTGCTTCCAATGTTCCTAAAATTGAATTTTTTTACTGTGTTTACACATCATGACAGAACTCTCTGTTACCTGACCGTACCCACACAGTATAAACCTTCAATTCTCAGGGATTTGTGCGGTGTGTTGCAAAGATGTTATCCCGATGCGACAGCAGCATCATCCACGCATATTATTTCAGTAGGATGACTTACTGATCAGACCACTACATTCACAGGAGCGACTATGACAGGAATCCGTATTTTCACGGCGATGCTTTGCCTGCTACTGCCTTTCACCACGGCGGCGCACAACCTTCATGTCGGCGAGCGCGTAGCTGCAGTGGGCGTTGCAGATAAAGGCGAGTTGCTGTTCAAAGAGGAGAAGTTTAGCTACAAAAACTGGAACAGCGCACAACTGGCCGGAAAAGTGCGGGTGGTCCAACATATTGCCGGGCGCTCCTCAGCAAAAGAACAAAATGCCGCGCTGATAGAAGCGATTAAGGCCGCCAAATTCCCGCATGACCATTACCAGACCACCACCATTGTGAATACTGACGATGCGATCCCTGGCACCGGTATGTTTGTGCGCAGCAGCATAGAGAGCAATAAACAGCAGTTCCCCTGGTCACAGTTTATCGTCGACAGCAATGGCGCAGTGCATCAGGCCTGGCAACTGGCGGGCGGCGGGTCAGCCATTGTCGTGCTGGATAAAGACGCGCGGGTACGCTTCGTTAAAGAAGGGGCGCTGACCCAGGATGAAGTGAAAACGGTGATAGCGTTGTTAAGAGAGTTGTTGCACTGACGCCGTGACAACGAAGAGCGTCTGTCAGGGCCGACCTTTTTCCGATCGGCCCTTATTTCGATGTCCTGTGAATCAATAAATTGATACGCGGAAGCCCGGATTAAGGAAGGATTCACGCGGGGTGTAATCCAGCGTTTTCCCCTGCCAGTCCGTCACATGAGCACCGGCTGCCAGCGCGACGGCGTGACCAGCGCCGGTGTCCCAGATATTCGTCGGTCCAAAGCGTGGATAGAGTTGCGCCTGCCCTTCCGCCACCAGGCAGAATTTTAACGATGACCCAATTGCCGTGGTCTGGTGCTCACCCATTTGTGCCAGATACTCTTTCAGCTCGTCATCAGATTTAGCATGAGAGCGGCTAATGACCACCAGCGGCGGACGCGCATCCTGCACATGAATCTGCACCCTTTTAGCCCCCTCTTCTTTCCAGGCTTTGCCGCCCTCAGCAGAATACATCACCTTCAGCACCGGGGCGTACACCACGCCCAGCACCGGTTTACCCTGCTGGATCAGGGCGATGTTAACGGTGAACTCGCCGTTACGTTTGATAAATTCTTTGGTGCCATCAAGAGGGTCAACCAGCCAGTATTGCTGCCAGTGTTGACGCACATCCCAACCCGCCGGATCTTCTTCTGACAGTACGGGGATATCCGGCGTCAACGCCGCCAGTCCGGCGACAATCACTTTGTGTGCGGCAATATCCGCCGCGGTGACCGGTGAGTCATCCGATTTATGCGCCACATCCAGCGGGGCCTCGCCATCATAGACCCGCATAATGGCATCGCCTGCTTCACGCGCCATCTGGCAAATTTGTTCTAACACTGTCCACCTCCTGATTGCCTGACGTTATCACGGCCACCGCTGTGTAAACCTAAACGCCTCTCTATTGAGAATAGCAGTTCACTCTGTGAGTCGTTATACCGTGGGTAACGCACTGGGTTAGCCATTTGTTTTCAACAGCATAACGTACCTGCTGTGAGGGAACACGCTTTCCTGTCATTTTCGGACAGATTGCCCCTCGTCAGGGGTTGCACTGTGCCACACGCCCTCCGGGGGGTTAAATACGCGATCGTCATCACAATTTACTGTCATGACACGACACAATTTCACACTATTCTGAGAGGGTTACGAAAGTTTAATCCGGAACATAAAGGGAAAAGACATGTTCAAAACTTGCCTCACGCTGACTGCCTTGCTTATCAGCCATTCGCTGACGGCCGCCACGGTTGATTTTCGCCTCCTGGAAACAACCGATCTGCACAGTAATATGATGGATTTCGATTATTACAAAGATCAGCCGACCGAAAAATACGGTCTGGTCCGTACCGCCTCACTGATTGCCAGCGCACGCCAGCAAGTGACCAATAGCGTACTGGTCGATAACGGCGATGTGATTCAGGGCAGTCCGCTGGGGGACTATATCGCAGCCAAAGGTCTGAAGGACGGCGATGTCCATCCGGTGTATAAAGCGATGAATACCCTCGATTATAGCGTCGGAAATCTGGGGAATCATGAGTTTAACTATGGCCTCGATTACCTGAAAAAGGCCATTCACGGCGCACGCTTCCCTTATATCAATGCCAATGTCATCGACGTCAAAAGCGGGAAGCCGCTGTTTACCCCTTATCTGATTAAATCCGTTGATGTCCGCGACCGTGACGGCAAAACGCATACCCTGAAGGTCGGCTATATCGGCTTTGTGCCACCGCAGATTATGACCTGGGATAAAACCAATCTGACGGGCAAAGTGACCGTTGACGATATCACAGCAACGGCGAAGAAATGGGTGCCGCAAATGCGCAAGGAGGGAGCGGATATTGTTGTTGCGATCCCTCACTCCGGGCTCTCCAGCGAACCTTATCACGCACTGGCTGAAAACTCGGTTTACTACTTAAGCCAGGTGCCGGGCATTGATGCCATTATGTTTGGTCACGCGCACGCCGTGTTCCCCAGTGCAGACTTTGCCAATATCAAAGGTGCAGACATCTCCCAGGGAACGCTGAACGGCATTCCGGCCGTCATGCCTGGCATGTGGGGCGATCACCTGGGCGTGGTCGATCTGGTGCTGAACAATGACGCTGGCCGCTGGCAGGTGAGCAGCGCACGCGCTGAAGCGCGTCCGGTTTATGACAAAGTTGCGAAGCAGTCGCTGGCACCCGAAGATCAGGCGCTGGTCAGCGTACTGGCGGCCGATCATGCTGCCACGCGGGAATTTGTCAGCCAGCCTATCGGCAAATCAGCGGATGTGATGGCCAGCTATCTGTCTCTGGTACAGGACGACCCAACTGTTCAGATCGTCAATAACGCGCAGCGCGCCTATACCGAACACTTTATTCAGGGTGATCCTGACCTGGCGCATCTGCCGGTACTGGCCGCCGCTGCGCCGTTTAAAGCCGGAGGCCGTAAAAACGATCCGGCCAGCTATGTCGAAGTGGATAAGGGACAGCTCACGTTCCGTAATGCCGCCGATCTCTATCTTTATCCGAATACGCTGGTGGTGGTGAAAGCAACCGGGGAACAGGTGAAACAGTGGCTGGAGTGCTCTGCCGGGCAGTTCAATCAGATTAATGTTCATAGCAGCAAACCGCAGTCACTGATCAACTGGGATTTCCGCACCTATAACTTTGATGTGATTGATGGGGTGGACTACCAGATTGACGTTACGCAGCCTGCACGCTATGACGCTGAGTGCGGCTTGATCAATAACCAGGCCTCACGCATTCGCCATCTGACGTTTAACGGTAAACCGATCGACCCGAAGGCAACCTTCCTGATCGCCACCAATAACTATCGTGCTTATGGCGGGAAATTTGCCGGAACCGGTGATAAACAGATTGCTTTCGCTTCGCCGGATGAGAACCGGGCGGTGCTGGCGGCGTATATTGGTGCGCAAACAAAGGAACAGGGAGAAGTGAAACCCCAGGCTGATAATAACTGGCGACTGGCACCGATTCACAGCAGCACACCGCTGGATATTCGGTTTGAAACGGCACCGGGAGAAAAAGCCGCTGCGTTTATTCGCAGCCATGGGCAATATCCGATGAAGCAGGTGGGAACGGATGAGATTGGTTTTGCGGTGTATCAGTTAAAACCGTAACAACGAGGCACGCCCGACGCATGTCAGTGACGGGCGTGCCGCAGGACTTACAGAATTTCCAGCAGTTCCACTTCAAACACCAGGGTGCTGAATGGTGGGATGGATGCACCCGCTCCGCGCTCGCCGTAAGCGAGGTTGTGAGGGATCACCAGTTCCCATTTGGAACCCACTGGCATCAGAGTCAGTGCTTCGATCCAGCCAGGGATCACGCCACTTACCGGGAACTCAGCCGGTTCGCCACGCTGTACGGAACTGTCGAACACGCTGCCGTCGATCAGTTTACCGGTGTAGTGTACGCGTACACGGTCCTGACGGGATGGGATTGCGCCCTCGCCCTGAGTCAGAACGCTGAACTGTAAACCGGTCTCGGTGCTGCTGACGCCTTCACGCTGCGCGTTATCTTCCAGGAACTTCTGACCTTCAACTGCCATGGCCTTCTGACGCTCCTGACGGACCGCTTCAGCGCGCTCGTGAACTTCACGCAGGGCACGGTGAACCACATCAACAGGAACGGACGGGGCATTCCCTTCCAGCGCATCGCGCAGACCTGCCAGCAGTGCTTCCGGCAGCAGACCCTGCAAACCAGATTCCTGCAACTGTTGACCGACCTGTAAACCGATACCGTAACTTGCTTGCGCTTCAACGCTGTCAAAAGAAGGGGTTGTCATGAATTTTCCTTTCATCATTGATAAAACCGAAGACGAAGCATAACAGCGCAGACAACAGGCGTAAAATCCCATCTTCCCCTGGTGACTTTTCCCTGGGAAACGGAAACAATAACGCCTCTCACTATTCAGCACCGCTATGGCTCTTGGGCCTATACTTTACCCTTATCCAGGATTTGCATCCTGAGCATGACGGATAACGGTTCAGCACACGTATTCAGAGGTTTAAATGGGCCAGATTGCCCGCAGGCGAAGGAAAAAGCCGCTTTTTGTTGCCAGAGTTAAGCAATGGCTGATGAAAAGCTTACCGATAGCGCGAGGTTCGCGTCAGGAGGAAGAGGCCATGCCTAATGCATCGCTCACATCACGCTTACCATTATGGTTCAACCGTGTCTGGCACCTGCCAGACCAGGCTCGTTGGATGGACCCACTGCCGCCGCGTCATCGTCGTGGCATTATTGCCGCTGTACTGGTGATCCTGCTGGCCTTCCTGTGGCCCGCCCCGACGCCACACCGCGCCGTGACGCCGATGCAGAGTGGCTCGTCCGCCACCGACGTGCCTTTACAGGCTGAAATCACGGATGCGCCACCGCCCCCGGTTGCTACGCCGCAGCAGGATGATCAGGGAACCTGGGGTGAATACACCATTGCTCCTGGTCAGACGCTGGCGCAGTTGTTCCGCGACAATAATCTGCCCGTCAATGATGTGTTTGCGATGGCGCAGGTAGAAGGCAATGACAAACCCCTCAGCACCTTACATGCCGGGCAGACGGTGAAAATCCGCCAGAATGCACAGGCGATAGTGACGGGATTAACGCTGGAAGGGGCAAATGGCGAGATACTGTTTACCCGACAGCCCGACGGGACGTTCTTAAAAGCAAACTGATTTAATGATGAAGATTGCCTGTGGATTTGGCGTTATTGTTGCAGCCCGTTTTGGCACGGACATCCCGTAACAACCGGAGCGTACACGCAGTACGTGAGGATTGTGAGCACTGCCCAGGCAAAAAATGGCAAAAAATATAGCCAATTTTCCCGCCAAAAAAAAAAAAACCGCCGCCCCGAGGGGCGGCGTTCTTTCATGCGATACTAAGGCCGATTAAGCTTCAGCAACGATGTTTACAGTCAGTTTAGCGAAGACTTCGCTGTGAACCTGGAAGTCCACTTCGTGCTCACCGGTAGTACGCAGAACGCCGTTCGGCAGACGAACTTCGCTCTTAGCCACTTCAACGCCAGCCGCAGTTACTGCGTCAGCGATGTCACGGGTACCGATGGAACCGAACAGTTTACCTTCGTCGCCTGCTTTAGACGCGATGGTAACGGTGCCCAGTGCATTGATTTTCTCAGCACGTGCATTAGCTGCAGACAGAACGTCAGCCAGTTTGGCTTCCAGTTCTGCACGGCGTACTTCGAAGAATTCAACGTTTTTCTTAGTAGCAGGAACAGCTTTGCCCTGTGGTACCAGGAAGTTACGAGCGTAGCCCGCTTTAACGTTAACCTGATCACCCAGGCTGCCCAGGTTTGCTACTTTATCAAGCAGAATAACTTGCATTACCTTATCCTCTTAAAGTCGTTAATGGACAGTTGCCGTTACTGATGACGATCAGTGTACGGCAGCAGGGACAGGTAACGCGCGCGCTTGATAGCACGAGCCAGCTGACGCTGGTATTTTGCGCGAGTACCGGTGATACGGCTCGGTACGATCTTACCGCTTTCAGTGACATAATTTTTCAGCGTTGCGATATCTTTATAATCGATCTCTTGAACGCCTTCCGCTGTGAAACGGCAGAACTTGCGACGACGGAAATAACGTGCCATTTGGCTAGTCTCCAGAATCTATCAATTCAATCTGCTCGGCATGCAGTACGAGTTTGTTCAGGCCGTTGCGCCCTTGATGGCTGCAAATAAAACCCTGAACAGTTAGCTGCGTGCCGACCGTTATACTTTGAGTAATCGCCTGATGGGCTTTGCCGCTGATAATCACCGGCATACGGCACCAGGCTTGCCGGTTAAAACCGGCTTCCACCTGCTCTGAACGATGCTCAAGCACGAACTGGCAGTGTGGAATTCCTGACGGGCTGACTTTTCGCATTGGCGTCTTGCACACAGTGCCAGACAGCGTTAGTCGGTTAGCCGTCACGGAAATTACTCTTCAGAATCCCCAGCATCTGCATCATCAGAGGTTTCATTAGCAAAATCTTCGCGACGATCACGACGCTCATCTTTCGCTTTAACCATCGGAGATGCTTCAGTTACCGCGTGCTTAACGCGCATAACCATGCTGCGGATAACGGCGTCGTTGAAGCGGAAGTTAGTTTCCAGCTCATCGATCGCTTCCTGCGGAGCTTCAACGTTCAGCAGAACGTAGTGGGCTTTGTGCAGTTTGTTGATCGGGTAAGCCAGCTGACGACGGCCCCAGTCTTCCAGGCGGTGGATCGTACCTTCTGCACCAGTGATGGTTGCAGAGTAACGCTCGATCATGCCAGGAACCTGTTCGCTTTGGTCAGGGTGAACCATAAATACGATTTCGTAATGACGCATCGAATTTGCTCCTTACGGATTATTCAGCCTCCTGTCGGGGTCAACCGCGGCCCATGGAAGCAAGGAACGTTATAAGCCGTGACCAAATAGTGCCGGGTCACAACCTGAGAATGCGGCTGAAAAATTGACGCGTAATCATACTTGCGGGGAGGGGATAACACAAGGTAAAGATCGGTGTTCAGCAGGGTATTTCGGGGGAACCAGAAAAGAAGGCCCCCGCCCTACGGTTGGGGCGGTCTTTTTCTTCGCGCATCCCTAAAATTACAAATGATGTTTAAAAAATGCCGTCATGGCGGTCAGCGCAGGCGGTGTGATGCGGTGCCCAATACCTTTTTCCGTCAGGAAGGTCAGGTTAGCATTCTGCCCGCTTTCACGCAGCGCTTTCTCCAGCCTGACGCTTTCAGCGGCGGGAACCACATCATCCGCCTCACCGTGCCACACCAGCAGAGGCCGGTTAGCCAGTTTTTCGAGCTGATGACTGACCTCATATTCCGCCAGCGGCGCCAACCGTTCAGCCAGCGTTTTTCGCTCGTCCGGGCTACGCGCCACAAACGGCGGAAACAGTGTCTGTGCCAGTTGGCTGAAATAGCCTGATCCCATCATACAGGCTGCGCTGCGCAGCTGCGGGTAGCGTGCCAGTGCACCCAGCACAGTCATCCCCCCCATCGAGGCCCCGGCTACCGCCAGCCGCGCGCCGTCCACAAGTTTTTGTTCACGTAGTGCCCGTTCAATGCCAGGCAGTTCGTCAATATTACTGCGCAGGATCTCCCAAAAATGGGTCAATCGACGTTCATCGTCACCGTTGTAACGCGCCCCGTGCATATCCGCATCGGGCAGAATGGCGCGAAAACCCGCCTGCGCCAGCGCCACCGCAAAGTAGGAATAAACCTCTTTTGACGAGGTGTAGCCATGATAGAACAGCACGGTGGGGAGGGGTTCATGCATTTTTCCTGCCGGGCAGGCATGTAAACATTCGATATTGGCGAAAATTTCTGTGTTGACTTCAATCATTACATCTCCTTGTCAAATTCAGCGCCACACTCTCCCTTATCAGGAACATAGCGCCACATGAAGGATTAACAGTAAAAGAGCACTAATGTGATATCGATCACAATATACCACGCCGAATTCCCACTGCTTTTATAGGGTAAATTTTACCCTTCCCCTGCCGTTAACTCGTGTAAGACCCTAACGATTTAAGGCATAACGATGAAACGTCTCTCTCTCAAGACATGGAGTCTGGGCGTAAAACTTTCAGTACTGACCTCTTTGAGCGTGGCAGTACTGTTTATTATTTTAACCCTGACACTGAGCCACAATGCAGCAAAACAAGTCCATACCCTGACGCTGGCCGATATGGATAACCAGGTGGATGGCATTGGCGATATGGCCAGTATGTTTAACACCACCCTGGGTGAAGAAGTTAGCAATTACACCGGATTATTCCAGAGCTTCCTGCCGAAACGCTTTTCGCTGGATGAATCACAGCATATCGCGGTCGGTGAACAGCAGACACCCACACTGCGTGCCGGGCTGCGCACCCTGAACCTTGATCAGGTACTGGTGGATGATTTCCAGGAACGTACTGGCGCCATCGCCACCATTTTCGTCCGAACCCAGGACAACGAATTTATCCGCATCTCCACCTCTTTGCGTAAAGAGGATGGTGAACGCGCTATCGGCACCCAGCTTGACCATAGCAGCCCCGCCTGGCAACCGATACAGAAAGGCGAGGTTTTTCGCGGTGTTGCCCTGTTATTTGGCAAGCGCTACATCACTCAGTATCAGCCGGTACGTGATGACGCAGGTCGGGTGATTGCCATTCTGTTTGTCGGTGTGGATATCACCAAACAGTATGCGGTGATACGCCAGAAAGTGCTGGCGAAGCATCTCAGCGACAGTGGATCTTTTTACGTGCTAAACCGTGCACCGGGGAAACTGAATGGCCACTATCTGTTCCACTCCTCCCTTGAAGGTAAAATGCCGGATCTACCGCACGAGGCCCGGCAGCAGCTGTTAAGCCAGCCACGAGGAACACTGGAAACCACTGACGATAAGGGGAAGGAGAGAATCCTCGCCTGGCAATATTTACCGGAATGGAATTGGGTCGTGGTAGGTGACGTTGACAAGGCCAGCCTGCTGGCACCTGTTCAGCAGACACGGAATCTGTTTCTGCTGATCGGTGCCGCACTGGTGGGGCTGTTTGCCGTGCTGTTCGTCTGGATTACTCGCCGCTGGCTCAGCCAGCCACTCCAACAGGTGATCACCCTGGCGCGCGAGTATGCGGCCGGTAATCTGCTGGCGACATTGAGCACCCGCCGCCAGGACGAAGTGGGACAGTTGATCGTGGCGATTAACGGCATCGGCGACGGGCTGGAACGCGTTGTCGCTCAGGTACGTCACGCTGCTGATGAGATTGCCAGCGGAACCGAAGCTATCGTGACCAGCAGCAGTAACATCAGCGAGCAGATTACCCGCCAGGCCAGCAGCGTTGAGGAAACATCCGCGAGTATGGAGCAGCTTGGTGCCACGGTGGAACAGAACGCCGGAAATGTCACTCAGGCACTGCGACTGGTCGGTGAAGCGGCGGAGGCCGTCAGCAAAGGCTCAGCCACCGTTGGCCAGTCGGTTGTCACCATGTCCGATATCAAGACGGCATCACAGGGCATTGCAGATATCACGCAGGTGATCGAGTCCATTGCTTTCCAGACCAATATTCTGGCCCTGAATGCAGCAGTAGAAGCGGCACGTGCCGGAGAAAACGGGAAAGGCTTCGCGGTAGTCGCTGCCGAAGTGCGGGCATTGGCGCAACGCAGTGCGCATGCGGCCAAAGAGATTGACCATCTGATTGCCGACTCATTGCGTAAAGTGGTGCAGGGGCACGACCTGTCCGAACAAACCCGCCAGGCGATGGATAACATTACCGGGCGCATGGACCAGGTGAAGGCATTAATGAGTGAGATTAACGTGGCCTCACACGAGCAATCGACGGGCATCGCTCATGTCAATATTGCGATGGCACAAATCGGCCAGGCCACGCATCAGAACAGTGAACGGGTGATACATTCTGAGCAGACCGCGCAGGAGCTCAGCCGTAAGGGACATCATCTTAAAGAACTGGTGCAGGTGTTTAACGTCAAGTCATAAACTGGCGTACACTGATTGCCGGTATCTTGTTGAGATGATGACGATGCGTCTGATAACCGCTTTGCTGTTTGCCCTGTTGTTGAGCGGCTGTAGCGTGCTGAAAAGTACGCCGCAGCCTCCCCCGCCGCCTGGCGCACAGGCGGTAGAGATCAATCGTGCGCAAAGTGCCACTTTGCCACGCCTCGGTAGTGCCAGCGTGACCGTGCGGGGATCCCCGGATGATGCCGTGCGGGCACTGGCAGCGAAAGCCAATGCCGCCGGCGCACGTTACTATCAAGTGTTGCTGGTCAATGAGACGGTGGCACCGGGTCTGTGGTACGCCAGTGCGATTTTCTATGGGGTGGGTATCACTGACAGTGGCGTGAAGTAATCGGGGAACATAGAGAATATCGGGGCGTGAACACGCCCCGGACAGTTATTTTGCGCTGCGCTGACGCACCGCTTCAAACAGGCAAACACCCGTTGCAACCGAGACGTTGAGCGAAGAGACGCTGCCCGCCATCGGAATGCTAATCAGCTCATCACAGTGCTCACGCGTCAGACGACGCATGCCTTCCCCTTCCGCACCCATCACCAGCGCCATTGGGCCGGTCATTTTGCTTTGGTACAGCGTGTGGTCAGCTTCACCTGCGGTGCCCACGATCCACACGTTCGCTTCCTGCAACACACGCATCGTGCGCGCCAGGTTGGTGACACGGATCAACGGAATATGTTCTGCCGCGCCGCTGGCGACTTTTTTCGCCGTGGCATTCAGCTGGGCTGAACGGTCTTTTGGTAGAATGATCGCATGCACACCTGCTGCATCCGCGCTGCGCATGCAGGCGCCGAGGTTGTGCGGGTCGGTCACGCCATCAAGGATCAGCAGGAATGGGCTGTCCAGACTGGCCAGCAGATCCGGCAGATCGCCTTCCTGATACTGACGCCCCGGTTTCACACGGGCAATGATCCCCTGGTGAACAGCGCCTTCTGATTTGCTATCCAGTACCTGCTTGCTCGCGACCTGAATAACGATGCCCTGCGCTTCCAGCGCTTTAACCAGCGTCTGCAAACGGCGATCGTCACGCCCTTTCAGGATAAACACTTCCTGGAAACGCTGTGGATCGCTGTCGAGCAGCGCCTGTACGGCGTGGATACCAAAAACAATTTCACTCATTTCATTGACTCAGTAGTTCGTTATTTGCGCGTGTGCGGGTCAGGCATGCCTGACCCCTACGCTGTAGGGGCGACGCACGCGTCGCCCGGATGCGGTTATGCGCCGTCGGTTTTCTTTGCTCGCTTCGCACGAGTGGCGGCCCCGATTTTACGGGTTTTATCCGATGGCTTACGCGGTTTTTTCTCTTTCGCGGCGGCGGGAGCAGCACCGTCAGCGGCTTTGGCCGGACGGAAAGCGCTGTCCGGCTCAAAGTTGGCCCCTTTGCGCGGTGCACGACGGCGGTTGCCGCTGTTCTTCGGTGCCGCACGTTTTTCGCGTTCGCGTTCGGTTTTCCCTTCGCCACGCGGTTTACGGCTGCTTGAGATCAGGGCGAAGTCGATCTTACGTTCGTCCATATGCACCGCATCAACACGCACTTCCACCGTGTCGCCGAGGCGATAGGTACGGCCACCGGATTCACCGATCAGACGCTGACCTATGGCATCAAAGCGATAGTAGTCATTATCCAGGGTAGACACATGAACCAGACCGTCGATAAACAGGTCGGTCAGACGCACAAAGAAGCCAAACCCGGTTACGCTGGAGATCACCCCGGTAAAGGTTTCACCGACCTGGTCCTGCATAAAGTCACACTTCAGCCAGTCCGCAACATCACGGGTCGCTTCATCCGCGCGGCGCTCAGTCAGCGAACAGTGCTGGCCCAGTTGCAGCATCTGCGGCATCTCGTAGTGGAACCCGCCCGTTGGGGTGGTATTGCCCTGCAAGGTGCCTGCTTCTTTCGCCAGCAGATACTTAATGGCACGGTGTAACAGCAGATCAGGGTAACGACGGATAGGCGACGTGAAGTGCGCGTAGGACGCCAGCGCCAGGCCAAAGTGGCCACGGTTTTCCGGGTCATAAACCGCCTGCTTCATCGAACGCAGCAGCATGGTTTGCAGCATTTCGTGATCCTGACGACCTGCGATCTGGCTCAGCAGCGCTGAGTAATCGACCGGCTGCGGCTTATCGCCACCCGGCAGCGTCAGGCCCAGTTCATTCAGCACGGAGCGGAAGCTCTTGATGCTTTCATCGCCTGGACGGTCGTGATCGCGGAACAGCGCTGGCTCGTTGTTTTTCTCAACGTAACGCGCCGAGGCAATGTTCGCTAAGATCATGCACTCTTCAATCAGCTTATGCGCATCGTTACGGGAAACCTGCTCCACGCGTTCAATACGACGATCGGCATTGAAGATAAATTTCGCTTCATCGGTTTCAAACGAGATACCGCCACGCTGTTCACGCGATTTTTCCAGCGCCAGGTACATGCGGTGCAGCTCTTCGAGGTCTTTTACCAGCGGCTCATACTGCTGGCGCAGTTCCTGATGCCCCTGGAGGATGTTCCACACTTTGTTGTACGTCAGACGCGCGAAGGAGTTCATCACCGCTTCGTAGTGCTTATAGCCGGTCAGCTTACCGGTGGAGGAGATGGTCATCTCGCACACCATACACAGACGGTCCACTTCCGGGTTCAGGGAGCACAGGCCGTTGGACAGCACTTCCGGCAGCATTGGCACCACCTGAGACGGGAAGTACACCGAAGTACCACGGTTAACCGCTTCATCGTCCAGCGGGGTGCCAGGACGCACGTAGTAGCTCACGTCGGCGATCGCTACCCACAGACGCCAGCCGCCGCCGCGTTTACGTTCACAGAAAACGGCGTCATCAAAGTCACGTGCGTCTTCGCCATCGATGGTCACCAGCGGCAGATCGCGCAGATCAACGCGGCCCTGTTTGGCATCTTCCGGCACTTCTTCGCTCAGATGAGCAATCTGTTTTTCCAGCGCTTCCGGCCATTCATGCGGAATATCATGGGTGCGCAGCGCCATATCGACGGCCATGCTGGTGCCCATATTATCGCCGAGCACTTCAACGACTTTACCCACGGCTTTGCTACGACGGGTGGGACGCTGAGTCAGCTCCACCACCACCACAAAGCCCATGCGAGCCCCCATCAGCTCTTCAGCCGGGATCAGGATGTCGAAGCTCAGACGGCTGTCATCCGGCACCACAAAACCTACGCCGGAGTCAGTGAAGTAGCGGCCAACAATTTGGGCGTTACGCGGTTCAACCACACGCACCACGCGTGCTTCGCGGCGACCTTTACGGTCAGCGCCCATGGCCTGCGCGAGGATCATGTCCCCGTGCATGCACATTTTCATCTGTTCGGCAGAGAGATAAAGGTCATCTTTGCTGCCTTCAATGCGTAAGAAGCCGAAGCCATCGCGGTGACCGATGACCTTACCTTTTAACAGGTCCAGGCGTTCCGGCAGCGCGTAGCACTGGCGGCGGGTAAACACTAACTGCCCGTCACGCTCCATGGCGCGCAGGCGGCGACGCAGCGCTTCAGTCTGCTCTTCTCCGCTTATCGCTAATTCTTCTGCCAGCTCTTCACGGCTGGCCGGTTTTTCACGTTTGTCCAGGTGGGCAAGAATGAACTCGCGGCTTGGAATAGGGTTTTCGTACTTTTCAGCTTCTCGTTCCTGAAAGGGATCGTGTGACATCGAGGTTCCTCCGTTGTCAGCTGCTCAGTGAAGGTCGTTCACTCAGCAAAATTTGGTAGAGCGGATTGTTGTTTTCAACCAGGTCGGCCAGGGTGTATTGATCAAGCTCGTGCAGAAAACTCTGTACGGCATCATGCAGCGCTTTTTTCAGGCGGCAGGCTGAGGTGATGTGACAAAAGTCACTGTGACAGTTCACCAACTGCAGGGGTTCCAGCGCGCGTACCACCTGACCAATCACAATATCTTCGGCGGGTTTACCCAAACGGATACCGCCATTTTTGCCACGCACTGCTGCAATGTACCCGGCACGACTAAGGTGATTGATAATTTTGACCATATGATTACGTGACACACCGTAGGTGTCAGTCACCTCACTGATACTGGTCATCTGGCCTGCGGGTAGCGAAGCGAGATAGATCAGCGCACGTAAACCGTAATCGGTGAAACTGGTTAGCTGCACGGTAACCTCAGAGATACAACCGCATATGAAGTTGTGATCCGCTCAAGAATTTGTATGGTTAACAATGATAATAAACCAGCCACGGCTAGCCGGGCCATTTTATTTAAGGTGAGAACGGCAGAAGGGAACGGCAGGAAACCGGTACTAAATAAAAGCTGGCCGGGCAATGCCCGGCCTGAAACGGAATTATGCGTCAAACGGGTCGCGCAGAATCATGGTTTCGCTACGATCCGGGCCGGTAGAAATAATATCAATCGGCACTCCGGTTACGTCTTCAACGCGCTTGATATAGTCAAGCGCTGCCTGCGGCAGACCTTCCAGCGTTTTCACACCAAACGTCGTCTCCGACCAGCCTGGCATGGTTTCATAGATGGGCTCAATGCCTTCCCAACCCTCTGCTGCCAGCGGGGTGGTAGTGACTTCGCGACCATCTGGCATACGATAAGCAACACAGATTTTCACTTCTTTCAGGCCATCCAGCACGTCCAGTTTGGTCATGCAGAAGCCAGAAAGGGAGTTGATCTGAACCGCACGGCGCACCGCAACCGCATCCAGCCAGCCAGTACGACGACGACGGCCCGTTGTAGCACCGAACTCGTTCCCCTGCTTGCACAGGAACTCGCCGGTTTCGTCGAACAGTTCAGTCGGGAACGGGCCTGCACCCACACGAGTGGAGTACGCTTTCACGATACCCAGCACATAGTCAACGTAACGTGGACCAATGCCTGAACCCGTTGCTACGCCACCTGCGGTGGTGTTAGACGAGGTTACATACGGATACGTACCGTGGTCGATATCCAGCAGTGTGCCCTGCGCGCCTTCGAACATGATCAGATCGCCACGCTTACGCGCACCGTCCAGCAGTTCGGAAACGTCAACCACCATGCCAGTCAGGATATCGGCAATCGCCAGGGTATCCGCCAGTACTTTGTCGTAGTCTACCGCTTCAACTTTGTAGTAGTTCACCAGCTGGAAGTTATGGAATTCCATAACTTCTTTCAGCTTTGCAGCGAAGGTTTCTTTGTTGAAGAGGTCGCCAACGCGCAGACCACGACGAGCCACTTTATCTTCATAAGCCGGGCCGATACCACGACCGGTGGTGCCGATGGCTTTCGCGCCACGCGCTTTTTCACGTGCAACGTCCAGCGCCACATGATACTCAAGGATCAGTGGGCAGGCTTCAGAAATGAACAGACGCTCGCGTACCGGGAAGCCGCGATCCTCCAGACCTTTCATCTCTTTCATCAGCGCAGCAGGAGACAGCACAACACCGTTGCCGATGATGCTGGTGACGTTCTCACGCAGGATGCCAGATGGAATTAAGTGGAGGACGGTTTTCTCACCGTTGATGACTAGCGTATGGCCAGCGTTATGGCCTCCCTGGTAGCGCACAACGTATTTTGCACGTTCTGTCAGGAGGTCAACTATCTTACCTTTACCTTCGTCACCCCATTGGGTGCCCAGTACGACGACGTTCTTACCCATTTTTCAAAATCACCGATTGCTTAAAAAAGGATTCTACCATCGTCATTTCCCTCTTTCAGCAGTTTTAGCATACGATTGCGTACTTTTTTACCCGTCAGCACGTTGTGCCGCGGGATCAGAGGGCGTAACAGACTTAACCACCATTACCCCGGCTCACCATGTAGTAGATCACCGCACCCGCCACCACCAGCCCACCACCGACTCGCCGTAGCAGGCCATCCGGCATCCGCGCCATGGTGATAATCATCCGCCGCCAGAGGCGCGGATACAGCATCGGGCCTAATCCCTCAAATACCAGCACTAACCCCAGCGCCATCCAGACTGTCGCGTTCATGTTGTTCACTCACTGTCTTTGCCATTAAAAGAAACATAAAAAAAGGGCCGGAAATTCCGGCCCTTAGAGTGCACTATCAGCGGATTAGCGCGTCGTGGTAGACGGGCTCTTCATAAAGCGGAAGAAGTCGCTATCCGGGCTGAGCACCATGACATCCTGATTGCTCTTGAAGCTGTTTTCGTAAGCACGCAGGCTACGAATAAAGGCATAGAAGTCAGGATCCTGGCTGAACGAATCAGCAAACAGTTTCGCCACTTCCGCATCACCTTCACCCTGAGTAATCAGAGCCTGACGACGCGCTTCAGCCAGTGTACGTTCCACTTCATAATCTGCCTGAGCTCTGACCTTCGCGGCTTCTTCTGCACCCTGAGCACGCTGGCTACGGGCAACAGATTCACGCTCGGCACGCATACGTGCATAGATAGCGTCAGACACTTCCGTTGGCAGGTTAATCTGCTTGATGCGCACATCAACCACCTGGATACCCAACGCCGCCATACTGTTCGGGTTGATAGCCGGTTCGTTGCTGTTCGTCTCGCTTTCAACGCGTTTCGCTACAGATGCAATCGCATCATCGGCGGCTGGCGTTGCCACTTCATCATCCTGGCCTGCACTACCGGTGTTCAGCGCATCACGCACATCCGTCGTCAGACGGCCACGAGAGTCAGTCACGATGTCTTTGACATCCAGACGACCAATCTCAGAACGCAGACGGTCACTGAACTTACGTTTCAGCAGCACTTCGGCCTGAGAGACATCACCACCGCCGGTGGCGAGGTAGTAACGGCTAAAGTCGCTGACACGCCATTTGATGTAGGAATCAACGATCAGGTCTTTCTTCTCTTTAGTGACGAAGCGATCGGCCTGGTTGTCCATCGTCTGAATACGCGCATCAAGTGACTTCACAGATTCCAGGAACGGGATCTTGAAGTGCAGACCTGGCGCGTAGACCAGCGGTTTATTTTCAGAATCGCGCAGAACTTTGCCAAAGCGCATCACAATGCCACGCTGGCCTTCCTGCACAACAAACAGTGACGCGTACAGCACCACCAGCACAACAATCAATAGTACGATTAATGGCTTACGCATCGCTTACTCTCTCCCTTCGCGCTGGGTATCGTTACGCTGAGCATTCACCCGGCGCTGATCCATAATGTCGTCCGGACTGAACGACGAACTGCCGCTGGCGCGCTCGTTACTGCCTGATGCCGGTGGCAGACGCAGCAGACCGCCGCTTCCGTCCTGACCATTGGCAGATGCACCGCCCTGGCCACGCATCAGCTGATCCAGTGGCAATACCATCAGATTGCTGCCTTTATCGTTAACCAGCACCTTACGGGTATGACCCAATACGCGCTCCATAGTTTCGATATACAGACGTTCACGGGTAATCTGCGGTGCCGCTTTGTACTCCGGCAGAATACGCGCGAAGCTGTCGACTTCACCCTGGGCTTCCAGTGTGACACGAGATTTGTAGGCACGAGCCTGTTCCAGAATCCCCTGCGCATCACCACGTGCACGTGGCAGTTTGTCGTTAGCGTAAGCTTCTGCTTCGCGAACAGCCTGCTCACGGTTTTCACGTGCGGCAATGGCGTCATCGAAGGAGGCTTTCACATCTTCCGGTGGACGCGCTGTCTGGAAGTTGACGTCCAGCAGGGTAATACCCATATCGTACGGACGCACGGTTTCTTCCAGCTCACGCTGTGTTTCGCTACGCACCACGGTACGGCCTTCGGTCAGGATACGGTCCATGGTTGAACGGCCGATGACGCCACGCAGGGCGCTGTCGGTTGCCTGACGCAGGCTGTCATCAGCGCTGGTCACCGCAAACAGATAACGTTCCGGGTTGGTCACGCGGTACTGCACGTTCATCTCAACGCGCACAACGTTTTCATCAGAGGTCAGCATGGTGCCGGAAGCCGACAGCTCACGCACCGCCTCCACGTTCACCGCACGCACCTGATCAACGAAGGTCGGTTTCCAGTTCAGACCCGGTTCGACCAGATGACTGAACTTCCCGAAGCGTGTTACCACGCCGCGCTCGGCCTCTTTGATGGTATAGAAACCGCTGGCGGCCCAGATAACCACCGCAGCTACCGCCACGATACCGACCAAACGTCCGGCATTGCCGGGTTTGCGCTGGCCACTGCCGTTGCCGTCACCGCCTTTTTTACCACCGCCCAGGCCACCGAGCTTATTGCTCAGCTTACGGAAGATATCATCTAAATCAGGAGGCCCCTTATCGCGCCCTCCTTTATTTCCCCCAGAGTTGCCGCCTTGGTTATTGCTGCTTCCCCACGGGTCGCGGTCCTGTCCGTTATTCCCGGGCTGATTCCACGCCATGTTTATACTCCATTAATTGTGTGTGCGGTGGTATCCCAGGCCGGGATACGCGTGTCAGGCAACATCAGTTAAACAATATAATCGACCAGCGAGGGTTCCTGTTTGCACAGGCGACGCCAGTCAACGATTGGCATGCGCACATGTAACCCTACGCTACCATCGTCTTCATTCCACTCTTTCTCTATCGCCTGCAACTGGTAAAAGCGGCTACGTAACCGCCCAGCTGCTGGCGGCAGGCGTAAATCATACTGCGCGATTTCACCGGCCAGGCGCTCAGTCAGTGCCTGGAATAACAGTGGAATTCCTTCCCCGGTCTGAGCTGATAGCCAGACCCGGATGGGCAGGTTTTCTTCATCACGGTCGATACGCGGAACGAAATCATCCAGCATATCGATTTTATTCATCACCAGCAGGCTGGGGATTGCATCGGATTCAATTTCTTCCAACACCACATTGACCGCTTCGATGTTGTCATCAAGCCGGGCATCCGCTGCATCAATCACGTGCAGCAACAGCGTCGCCTCACGGGTTTCCTGCAAGGTGGCTTTAAACGCCGCCACCAGATCATGGGGCAGATGGCGAATAAAGCCCACGGTATCGGCCAGCACCACTTCGCCCACATCAACCACATCAACACGACGTAAAGTCGGGTCGAGGGTGGCAAACAGCTGATCAGCCACATACACCTCGGAGGTGGTCAGACGGTTGAATAATGTGGACTTACCGGCGTTGGTGTATCCCACCAGTGAGACGGTTGGGACATCGGCCTTGTTACGGGCCTGCCTGCCCTGCTCGCGCTGCTTAGAGACGCGTTCAAGACGGGAAAGAATCAGCGTAATACGGTTACGCAGTAAACGCCTGTCGGTTTCTAACTGGGTTTCACCCGGCCCACGCAGACCAATACCGCCTTTCTGGCGTTCAAGGTGCGTCCAGCCGCGAACCAGTCGCGTGGCAAGGTGACGCAGCTGCGCCAGCTCAACCTGCAATTTACCTTCATGGGTTCGGGCGCGTTGGGCGAAGATATCCAGGATCAGTCCGGTGCGGTCAATGACGCGGCACTCACACAGGGCTTCCAGGTTGCGCTCCTGTGCCGGACTCAAGGCGTGATCGAACAGCACCACAGAGGCACCGCTCTCTTTTACCGCATCGGCAATTTCTACAGCCTTTCCTTCACCGACAAAATATTTGGGGTGTGGCGCTTTGCGGCTGCCTGTAACGACACGCAGCGCTTCTACGCCAGCAGAAGACACCAGAGTTTCAAACTCCTGTAAATCTTCGGTATCTCTGTCTTGCGAGAAATAGATGTGCACCAGTACGGCCTGCTCACCGGCATCATAACGGTCAAACAAACTGAAAACCTCTCGATACTTTGTTAAACCTGCTGCGCGTTGGCCATACTGCGTCAAAACCAGATTCAAAATGCGCGTTCAGCTCACTAAACGGCGTTTTTTGCATGGATTCACTTAATGTCTTAAGCGCAATAAGGAAGCCAGGCGATAGATTCGTTGCCATAAAAATATTGCCAGGACGGGGAACCGGGATTAAAAGACTCCCCGTCTTGGAGGGACAGCCACGCTACTTATTCAGCGTCATCACTGTCTTGCTGAGGCTGAGAAGCTGCCCCCTGGTTACTTCCGCTATGATGATAGTTGCTGCTTCCGCCACCTGCATTGTTGCTATGGTGGGAGACCGGACGGGACGGAACAACGGTAGAGATCGCGTGCTTGTACACCATCTGGCTAACCGTGTTTTTCAAAAGAATAACAAATTGATCAAACGACTCGATCTGGCCCTGAAGTTTGATGCCATTTACCAAATAAATCGAAACCGGAACACGTTCGCGACGCAGTGCGTTCAAGAACGGATCTTGCAATGATTGCCCCTTAGCCATTCTATCTTTTCCTTATATGCTTGTTGTTTGTAACTTAAGAACCATAAGGTTCGAAATACGACGTAAAAAATTTGCGCAAGATAATGCACCAATTGTACACAATCACCCAGGCTTCGCACTAAGAACCTGTAACACTCGCTGGTAAGCAGCATCAGGCTGTTCGCTGTCAAGCCAGTGAACTTCCTTCCAGCCGCGTAACCAGGTCATTTGTCGTTTCGCCAACTGCCGGGTTGCGCAAATTCCCCGATAAACCATGTCATCGTAATCAATTTCACCGGATAAAAATGACCACATCTGGCGATAACCAACACAACGAATGGAAGGCATGTCCGTATGCAAATCACCTCGGGCAAAAAGCGCCCGAGCTTCCGCTTCAAATCCTGACGCCAGCATCTGATGATACCGCTGCTCAATACGCTGATGAATCAATTCACGGCTCGCCGGTGCGATAGCAAACTGTGAGACATCATATGGCAGGGGATCGCCCGACGTTTTTGTCAGTTCCGTTAAAGTTTTACCCGAAATAAAAAAAACTTCCAGTGCTCGCGAGAGTCTCTGGGGATCATTCGGATGAATACGACTTCCAGCAACGGGATCTACATCACATAACTGGCGATGAAGGGCTTCCCAGCCTTCTTCGTTCGCCATCTGCTCTATACGCTGACGTACCTCTGGATCGGCCGAGGGCAACGGCGATAATCCTTCCAGTAATGCCTTGTAATAGAGCATGGTGCCACCAACAAGCAACGGAATATTTCCCCGCCGGGTAATTTCCGCCATTTCCGCCAGTGCATCGCGCCGAAATTCTGCGGCCGAATAGGCTTCAGACGGATCGCGTATGTCCAGCAAATGATGGGGCGCGAGCGCAAGTTCTTCTGCGGATGGCTTGGCGGTACCAATATCCATCCCGCGGTAGATCAGCGCTGAATCAACACTAATCAGCTCTACCGGTAACGCCTGACGCAATGCAATTGCCAGAGAGGTTTTACCGGAGGCCGTAGGCCCCATCAAAAATATTGCCTTAGGCAGGCCAGCCATGGATTGTTCACTCATGCTTCAGGGCGTTCATCGCCGATTCAATATCGATGTATTGCAATAATCCAGAAGGTGGCGACTTCACTAACTGCGGGCAAAGTCGTTCGACTTCAGCCAGCAAGGTAATCGCCTGCGAGTGATTCCAGTGCTGATGTTCAGAAACCGACTGGCGCGCTAACCACTGCGCCGTCTGGCTCGCTGAAGCATCTTGCTGCCGGGCCAGATACCCTAACATTTCTGGAATCAAGTTTTGTAAATTTTGTTGGCGTAATGGTAAAGGCACGGCGCGTAACATCACATGATGAGCGTCAAACAGCAGGTCAATGCCCATCTCGCTCAATAAGGCAGCATTTCGGTTACCTGCCTCGCGCTCTGCCTTCTCCAGCTTCAATCGGACCGGAATCAATAGCGGCTGAGGTTTCAACCCCTCGCTACCGGGCTCCAGCTGTGTCTGTTTCAGCCAGCGCTCTGCCACTGCCAGCGCGATTAATGCCACACCCGATGTTCCGTCAACCAGCGCATACTGTTCGCGTACCACCGTCAGCACTCGCCCAAAGCTGTGCACATGCCCGCTCAACGGTGCCGGTTTGTCTTCTTTTGCGGCGACCGCCACGGGGCGCGGCTCTTCACTGCGTGCCGGGGTGTTCAATAGTTGCTGATAGACGGCACCTTCACGTTTCTGATACTGCGGCTCCTGCCGCTGCCAGCTATTGCCGCCGCTCCCGGTATTTCCCGCCGGGGCAGCACGCGGTGGCGTCGCCGGCGCAGGTTCAGCAAAATGATTCCCCCCTGCCGCCTGGCGGTTTTCGGGCTGCCAGCGTTCGGCAGAGGCAGAGGACATTTCAGGCAGTGTTTCAGCACCGGTTTCCTGTAATACACTCACCACGCCTTGATAAATAAAGTCATGCACCAGGCGCGACTGATGAAAACGCACCTCATGCTTCGCCGGATGTACGTTGACATCCACCTGATGCGGGTCAATTTCCAGATACAGGACATAAGCAGGCTGATGCTGCTCCCCCAGTTTGTCCTGATAGGCCTGACGGATAGCGTGATTGATCAAACGGTCACGCATCATGCGGCCGTTAACATAGCAATATTGTAATTCCGTCAGCGCTTTTGACCCCACCGGGTCAGCCACCCAACCGCGTAAACTCAGATCGCCGTGCTGCCATTCAATGGTAAGGGCGTGAGTCATAAAAGCGGTGCCGCAGATGGCCGCCACACGGCGTTCACGCTGCGAACTATCACTGACGCCGCGATACTGACGCACCAGCTTGCCATTGTGAGTGAGGGAGATCGCCACATCAAAACGCGCCAGCGCGATACGCCGGATCACTTCATCAATGTGGGTAAATTCGGTTTTTTCGGTGCGCATGAATTTGCGGCGCGCCGGGGTGTTATAGAACAAATCCAGCACTTCCAGCGTGGTGCCTACCGGGTGCGCCGCCGGTTTGACGGTCACCGCCTGATCGCGCCCTTCGGCATAGGCTTGCCAGGCTTCGCTCTGCGCTTCCGTTCGCGATGTCAGGATCAGACGCGATACCGAGCTGATACTGGCCAGCGCCTCGCCACGAAATCCGAGGCTGATAATCGCCTCAAGATCGTCCAGCGTCGTGATCTTACTGGTGGCGTGGCGCGCCAGTGCCATCGCCAGCTCATCTTTAGTAATGCCGCAACCGTTATCACGAATGCGGATCAGCTTTGCGCCGCCTTTTTCGATATCGATATCAATGCGCGTTGCGCCCGCATCCAGACTATTTTCCACCAGCTCTTTCACCACCGATGCCGGGCGTTCAACGACTTCACCAGCGGCAATCTGATTAGCAAGTTGTGGCGGTAATACCTGAATGGGCATGATTTATCCTTAGAAAAGGGCAAGGCATGCCTGCCCCCTGGGGAGGGGCGGGGTATGCCCCGCACGAGATTATGACGCCGGAATTTTTAATGTCTGGCCAAGCATCACATTCTGAGACTTCATCTTATTCGCCTGCTGGATAGCCTGCGGGCTGACGCCGTATTTCGCCGCAATCGCCGTCAGCGAGTCGCCACGTACGACTTTATGCCGGGCCGGCTTTTTACTTTTTGCCACACTGGCAACGGTGGCAGTTTTACTGCCTGCAGGCACTTTCAGGCGCTGTCCCACCCACACCACATCTTTTTTCAGGGTGTTCATGGAGCGCAGTGTCGACATGCTGACACCGTAGCTGGCGGCGATACCGGATAACGTTTCACCGCGTTTCACCACATGGCGCTGCGTTGCGCCAGTGTATTCGGTCGCTGTTGGTGCCGGGTTAGCCTCGACTTCAACCGCCGTTGCGGCTTGCAACGGTCGGTTTTCCTCCTTTGGGATCGATTGTAGCGGGTGCGCCAGGAAGTAGTTGCGCAGGCCTTTATAAATCGACTCGGCAATCTTCTGCTGGTAAGCGCTACTGCCAAGCAGTCGCTCCTCCGAAGGGTTACTGATAAAGCCGGTTTCCACCAGCAGAGAAGGAATATCCGGCGAGCGCAATACGCCCAGGCTGGCATGTTCCGGCCGGCGTTTGTGCAGTGCGCCTACGCGTTGCAACTGCGCAATCACTTTCACTGCCACATCGTAGCCGACACGCTGCGAATGGCCGAACTGTAAGTCCAGCACTGCCTGGCTCAGGTAGGGATCGGCCTGGCTGTTGGCCAACAGGTCACCTGCGCCCCCCAGCAGTTCTGATTGCTTCTCATGCTGCTCCAGCCAGCCGGCCATTTCACTATTGGCACGACGGTTCGACAGCACCCAGACCGATGCCCCGGAGGCTGAGCGGTTAGGTGCGGCGTCAGCATGAATAGAAACCAGCATATTCGCATTCTGTTTACGCGCCACATCCGAACGCCCCATCACGGAGATAAAGTAGTCGCCGTCGCGGGTCATGACCCCTTTAAACATCGGGTCGGCATTGAGCAGCTCTTTCAGCTTACGCGCAATCGCAATAGTGACGTTTTTCTCTTTCAAGCCACCGCCGCCAATGGCACCGGGGTCCTGACCACCGTGACCGGCATCGATCGCCACAATCACCGTATCGTTGCTGCTGGCCGCGCTGCGCGGGCGTGCGACCTGATTGCCGCTGCTGACCGACGTCACCGGATTGGCATCAAACGGGCTTTTCCCAGGCTGACTGGCTGGACGTGAACGGGAGACACTGCTGACTGGCGCATTGGGACGGGCGGTTTGTGCGGCAGGCTGCGTACCGGTAATGGTAAACACCACGTTGTAATTATTGCCGTTACGCTGGGTGACCGCACGCGTTTTCCCACGCTGGGTGAGCTCAAAGACCAGCCGGATACTCTGGCTGTCTTTCGCCGTACTGGAGCGAATGCGTTTGACAATATTTTCACCGCTGAAATTCAGCGGCAGCCCTTGAACAATCCCGCTCTGGCGAATATCCAGCACCACCCGGTCCGGGTTATGCAGCGGGAAAAAGGCATAGACGGGCTGACCGGCAAAGCTCAGGGTCACTTCCGCCTGGTTACTGCCGTTCGAGACTTTAATATCCGATAAATTTGCCGCCAGTGAACTCAATGAGCAGCAGAGCAGCGCCAGCAGACACCAGGCTTTCAATCGCAACATCATGCGCCACCCTGCTCAGCGGTCATCCGCGCCAGCATCACTTCACCCGCAGGCGAGCAGGCACGCAATAAGGCTTCGCGCGCATGCCCCTGATAACTGAGGTGCAGTTCCAGATCCGGCTCGGGCAGAACACCCGCGCCCTGCTGCGGCCATTCGACCAGACACAAACTGTCAGGGCCAAAGTAATCACGAATTCCCATAAACTCCAGTTCTTCCGGGTCAGACAAGCGATACAGGTCGAAGTGATATACCCGGCGATCTGGCAGCACATAAGGCTCAACCAGCGTATAGGTAGGGCTTTTCACATTGCCCTGATGGCCGAGTGCCTGCAAGAATCCGCGGCTGAAAGTGGTTTTACCCGCCCCCAGGTCGCCATAGAGATAGAGGGTCGCCGCGCCATCACCGGCGCGGGCCAGGCGGGCACCCAATGCGAGGGTTGCTGCCTCATCGGGCAACGCAATTACACAGGTCATCATTCTTTAGTATTCGAGATCTCAGGATTGACAAACAGATACAGCTCGGAGAACAAATCGGTGGCTAACATTCCGCGTGTACCGCGACGTTGCGCCACTGCGTCTGCCGCCGCTCCATGCACTACGCATCCTGCGCAGGCGGCATCGTACAGTGAGAGCTTTTGCCCTGCCAGGCTGCCGATGATACCAGATAACACATCTCCCATTCCCCCGCTGGCCATACCGGCGTTGCCGACATCAGCAATCGCCAGTTCACCCTGCTCGCTGGCGATGAGCGTCCCGGCACCTTTCAGTACCACAACGCCACCATAACGCTTTTGCAGGCGCCGTACAGCCAGTAAGCGGTCACTCTCAATATCGCTAACTTTAGTGTTCAAGAGCCTTGCGGCTTCGCCGGGATGCGGCGTAATAACCCGATTTTGACGTTTATCGGGACTGATTGCCAGCAGGTTAAGCGCATCGGCATCCCAAAGCATCGTTTTCTGAGTGTTTTCTACCTTTTTCAAGGCTTTCTTACCCCATTCATCCTGGCCAAGACCGGGACCAATCACAATGACATCAGCCCATTCCAGACCTGCATCCAGCGTCTTCGCCGTCATCTCCTGCACCATCAGCTCGGGCCGTGCAGTCAACAGCGGGCCAACATTCTCAATGTGAGTAAGCACTCGCACCAGCCCTGACCCCGAACGTAATGCGGCCTCAGCCGTCATTCGGATGGCCCCGGCAGTACCATGATTGCCACCGATAACCAGCAGTCGCCCGTGATCCCCTTTGTGCGAGGTGGGACGACGGGGCGGCAGCCAGGCGGCCAGATGATGAGCATTATAGCGCGCGATGGGCGCAGACCGGGTCTGCAACCACGTGTCAAGATTCAGGCTGTGACAATGCAGTTGACCGACATGGTCACGCGCCTTACCCGTTAGCAAACCCGGCTTTAGCACCACAAACGTCAGCGTATGTTCAGCATCTATTACCACTCCGGGCACTGTCCCGTTAGCAGCCACTAACCCGGAAGGAATATCCAGAGAGAAAACCGGCGCAGTATGGTGGTTTGCCTGCTCAATAAGACGGTCATAGGGAAAAGCAGGAGGGCGATTGAGACCGGTACCCAGCAGAGCATCAACAATGACATCTGTCTGTTCTGGCCATGCAAACGAGACATCGTGGATCACGCCTCCGGCCGCCAGCCAGTTTTCACGTGCCTGACGAGCTTCCTCCGGCAGCACGCTGTCACTCTCAACCGCAATAAGCGTCACCTCCACACCGGCCGCCTGCGCCAGGCGTGCCACCACAAAGCCGTCACCGCCGTTGTTACCCGGTCCGCACAGAATCACCCAGTGTTGCGCATGCGGCCACTGCTGGCGCAGCAGACTGAAGGCAGCCTCCCCCGCTCGCTGCATCAATTCGAACAGGGTGATGCCAAGATTGTCCGCCCCCTCGCGCTCCAGCCCGGCTATCGCCTCCACAGGCCAGACAGAATAGGGTAAACTGACCGGGTCTTTTTGCTGGTTCAGGTCATTCATGTCGCATCCTCTCGATTTCCATCAACTCGCTCTGGATATTAAACAGTGGGGGCTTGACCTCGGCTTTCAGCAGGTGGGTATCTGTGATACCGACTTAACGCTGGAAGAGCCGCGTCTTCAGGCCTGGCTGGATAAACAATATCACGGAGAAATGGACTGGATGGCGCGTCATGGCATGATGCGCGCCCGTCCCCATGAACTGCTTCCCGGCACGTTACGGGTGATCAGCGTGCGGATGAATTATCTGCCCGCAAAAGCCGCTTTTGCCAGTACGCTAAAAAATCCCCGCCTCGGTTATGTCAGCCGTTATGCCCTTGGCCGCGATTACCACAAAGTATTACGTAATCGACTGAAAAAGCTTGGCGATATGATCCGCGAACACTGCAGCGAGGCTCAGTTCCGGCCCTTTGTCGATTCAGCCCCGCTGCTGGAACGCCCCCTGGCCGCCAAAGCGGGCCTGGGTTGGACAGGCAAACACTCGCTGATCCTCAATCGTGAAGCGGGTTCGTGGTTTTTTCTTGGTGAATTACTGATCGACCTGCCGTTACCGGTAGATGAACCGGTAGAAGAAAACTGCGGGCGCTGTGTTGCGTGCATCACCACCTGCCCAACGGGCGCGATTGTCGAACCCTATACCGTTGATGCCCGTCGCTGTATCTCCTACCTCACGATTGAGTTAGAAGGCGCGATCCCGGAAGAGTTTCGTCCATTAATCGGAAATCGTATTTATGGTTGCGATGACTGCCAGCTGATTTGTCCGTGGAACCGTTACGGCCAGCTCACCGATGAAGATGATTTCAGCCCGCGTGCGGTGTTACACGCCCCACCGTTGGTCGAACTTTTTGCCTGGGATGAAGCGAAGTTTCTGCGCATCACGGAGGGATCGGCTATCCGACGTATTGGTCATCTGCGCTGGTTGCGTAATATTGCGGTGGCGCTGGGCAACGCTCCCTGGGATGAACAGCATCTGGCGGCGTTGGAAACACGACGTGGCGAAAACAGCATGCTGGATGAGCATATCGACTGGGCTATTGGCTGCCAGTTAGCACGACGTGAAGAAAACAGGGTTGACGTTCAGAGCAACCAGCAAAAACGTCTGGTGCGCGTCATTGAAAAGGGTTTACCGCGTGATGCTTAATTGCACAACATACTGAATATTACCCACGCGAAATCTTTTCCACATGCTGTGAATAAAAATAAAAAGTCGTTGTCATTCAACCGTCACAGAAACCACAAGTGATCCAGATAACAATTTGAAATATTCACAATAATAGATAAAACAGCAAGTTACGCATTACAGCAAATTAGCAGCTGTTTATTCGCGTGCGAAGATCAACAACATAGGCTGTGGATAAGTCTGTTTAAAACATTTTTGACCCATGTAAAAACGGGCTACCGCACTGCGCTTAGCGCTGTGGATAATTTGGAAGGCTATATGAGAAAGATTTTTATTTGGAGCGGGAAACGAGACTCGAACTCGCGACCCCGACCTTGGCAAGGTCGTGCTCTACCAACTGAGCTATTCCCGCTTAGGAGCACTGCTGAATTTCTGCGCTAAATATCTTATAACTACTTGATTGTTTTAGCTTTTAACTCTTCCTTCCGGAGGAGAGGTCGCTATTATGGACCCGTTTGCCGATGCTGGCAAGACTTGTGCGAAAAAAATTTCACGTGGATCGCACGATGATCAATCTGTTTACAAAAGCGTATAAATACAGGCATAAAAAAAGAGCCTTTCGGCTCTTTTCTCACTGGTCTGCAGACAGTATGCCCTCTCTGCAACCTAAATTTTGGAGCGGGAAACGAGACTCGAACTCGCGACCCCGACCTTGGCAAGGTCGTGCTCTACCAACTGAGCTATTCCCGCTTGGGTGGTGCTTTACTGCTTTAAAAATTGGAGCGGGAAACGAGACTCGAACTCGCGACCCCGACCTTGGCAAGGTCGTGCTCTACCAACTGAGCTATTCCCGCTCTGGGTAACGATGAAAATTCTTCACCGGTACGGGGTGCGCATTATACGAGAATTCTTTCTCCTCGCAACCCTGCCACTCATATTTTTTTTCTTTTTTCTTTCGACTGCCGATTAAACCGCCATTACGCTGATTTAATCGGCATTTTTGAGCCATTTACCGGGGTTTCCCCCTTTTTCATCCGGATCGTTAAAACATCACAGCTGAATAAAATGTTCGCGGTAATAGGCCAGTTCCGCCACGGACTCGCGGATATCGTCCATTGCCTGGTGGGTGCCCTGCTTTTTGAAACCCGGCAGGATCTCCGGTTTCCAACGACGCGCCAGCTCTTTCAGCGTGCTGACATCCAGATAACGATAATGGAAGTAGGCTTCCAGTTCCGGCATATATTTGAACAGGAAGCGACGATCCTGGCCAATACTGTTGCCACAAATCGGAGAGCTGTTGATGGGTACCCACTCTTTCAGGAACGCAATGGTGGCCTGCACGGCGGCCTCTTCATCGTACTGGCTGGCTTTAACACGCTCAACCAGACCGCTGTTGGTGTGCGTGCGCACATTCCACTCGTCCATTAATGCCAGTTGGGCATCGGACTGGTGGACAGCAAGCACTGGCCCTTCCGCCAGGATATTCAGATCGGCATCGGTCACCAGTGTGGCAATCTCAATAATACGGTCCTGCTCCGGGTCCAGCCCGGTCATTTCAAGATCAATCCAAATCAGGTTGTTGGCATTGGCAGTCATAGTACGTCTCACAATGTATACTCGAATGATTCAGAGTATAGGGCTGCAGGGTTAAGTAGCGTGTATGATAGTCCTTTTGCCCTGTCAGGGCGAAATATGCAAAACCGGTGTGAGGAACAGTGACTAAAAACAAACTATCCAAGGGTCAGCAACGTCGCGTAAGTGCCAACCACGATCGTCGCCTGAAGCAGCGTGCCGATAAACCTGAGCCAGATGACAATCTGTTCGGTGAAGTTCGCGATGGCGTGGTGATCAGCCGTTTTGGTATGCATGCTGATGTAGAAGATGCGGATGGTTCCGTTCACCGTTGTAACATCCGCCGCACCATTCGTTCGCTGGTGACCGGTGACCGTGTGCGCTGGCGTCCAGGCGTTGAAGGCGGTGCCACCGTTAAAGGCATTGTTGAAGCCGTTCATGAACGAACCTCGGTACTGACCCGTCCTGATTTCTATGACGGCGTGAAGCCCATTGCGGCCAACATCAATCAGATTGTGGTGGTCTCGGCTATTTTGCCGGAACTGTCGCTGAACATCATTGATCGCTATCTGGTGGCCTGTGAGACGCTGGGCGTTGAGCCGTTGCTGGTACTGAATAAAACCGATTTGCTGGATGATGAAGGTCGTGCCTTTGTCGATGAGCAAATGGATATCTATCGTCATATTGGCTACAACGTGCTGATGGTATCCAGCCATCGTAAAGAGGGGCTGGTTGAACTGGAGCAGGCACTGACCGATCGTATCAGCATCTTCGCCGGGCAGTCTGGCGTGGGGAAATCCAGCCTGCTGAACGCCCTTTTGGGGCTGGAACTGAGCCATGCTGAGATCCTCACCAATGACGTCTCAGATAACTCAGGCCTGGGCCAGCACACCACCACCGCCTCCCGTCTCTATCACTTCCCGCAAGGCGGTGATGTGATTGACTCCCCTGGCGTACGTGAATTTGGTTTGTGGCACCTGGAGCCGGAACAAATCACGCAAGGATTTGTCGAATTCCGTGACTATCTGGGGGGATGCAAATTCCGTGACTGTAAACATGACAACGATCCCGGCTGCGCCATTCGCGAAGCGGTGGATAAAGGTGAGATCAACGAATCGCGTTTCGTTAACTATCACCTGATTCTGGAAACCATGTCTGAAGTGCAGGGTAAAACCCGTCGCTTCACCACGGACAAAAACTGATTGCACCTGCCCGCGTGGCGTGAACCACCTGCAGCCGCCCTGAGAGTCAGGCAATAGCCTAAACCTCCGGGCGCTGCTACAATCCGCCCCCTTTTATTTTAAAGCGCTATACCCGTCTGATTTGAGCCAGGAGGCTAACGTGTTAGATCGTATTAAACTCGGCCTGAATAACTTACTGCCTAAAAAAGCCCTGACTGAACTGGCCGGCTGGGGTGCCAGCAAGCGCGGTGGGTGGCTGACCAAAGCAGTGATTGATGCTTTCGTCTGGTACTACAAGGTGGATATGAAAGAGGCGCAGAAGCCTGATACCGCCAGCTATCGCACCTTTAACGATTTCTTCGTCCGCCCGCTGCGTGACGATGCGCGTCCGATTGAAACGGACCCGAACCTGCTGATCCTGCCTGCAGATGGTGCTATCAGCCAGCTGGGCCGTATTGAAGGTGAGCAGATTTTCCAGGCCAAAGGCCATACCTATTCGCTGGAAGCGCTGCTGGCAGGCAACGCCGCGATGACTGATATGTTCCGTGACGGCGAGTTTGTCACCACGTATCTCGCACCGCGTGACTACCACCGTGTACATATGCCGTGTAATGGTATCCTGCGTGAAATGATCTACGTTCCGGGCGATCTCTACTCCGTGAACCCACTGACCGCGCAGAACATTCCCAACTTGTTTGCGCGTAATGAACGCGTCATCTGCCTGTTTGATACGGAATTTGGCCCAATGGCGCAGATTCTGGTGGGGGCGACCATCGTGGGCAGTATTGAAACCGTATGGTCCGGTACCGTTACACCACCGCGTGAAGGTGTGATCAAACGCTGGAGCTGGCCAGGTGCCGATGCCGAAGGTTCTGTCGTACTGTTGAAAGGCCAGGAAATGGGCCGTTTCAAACTGGGATCTACCGTCATCAACCTGTTCGCACCAGGCAAAGTGAAGCTGGCTGAAAGCCTGGCGGCAGAAAGTAAAACCCGTCTTGGCGCCACGCTGGCCATCGCACTGCAGAAAGAAAGTGCGGAAGACGTCCTCCACCATCCATAGCGAATTGCCATGTTACGTCTGATTCTCACTTTTTTATTAGGCTGGAGCTTACTCCAGCCGGTTTATGCCGCCAGCGCACCGGATGCATCGCTGATCAAACAGCAGCTGGAAGAGGCGAAGTCAGACAAGACGTCGGCGAATCAGACGGCTATCGTCGATGCCCTGCAATCCACGCTGACCTGGCTGGACGAGCGTCAAAACTCGCTCAACCTCACGCAGGATTACCAGCAGGTCATTGACGATTTTCCTAAACTCTCCCGCGAGTTACGTCAGCAGGTCGTCACGCTGACGGACAGCAGTAAGCCCCTGCGCAGCAACATGAGTGCCGCTGACCTTGATCAGGAGATCTTACAGGTCAGCAGCCAGCTGCTGGAAGAGAGCCGCCAGGTTCAGCAGGAGCAGGATCGCGCACGCGAAATCAGCGATTCACTTTCCCAGTTACCGCAGCAACAAACAGAAGCCCGCCGGGCGCTGAATGAGATCGAACGCCGTTTACAGGGGCAACCCGCCCCGACCACACCGCTGGGCCAGGCACAGCTGGCACAGCGTCAGGCTGAGTCTGCGGCACAAAAAGCCCGGGTCGATGAACTCGAACTGGCACAGTTATCGGCTAACAATCGCCAGGAACTGGCGCGTATGCGCGCCGAAGTCCATCAGCGTAAAGCCGCCAGCCTGGATGCTTACCTACAGGATTTACGTAACCAGCTGAACAGCCTGCGCCAGCGTGAAGCTGAAATGGCGCTGGCCCGCACCGAACAGCTGGCAGAAAACAGCGGTGATATGCCCAAAGGCATCACCGAACAGTTCCGCGTTAACCGCGAACTGTCCAGCGCGCTGAATCAGCAGGCGCAGCGTATGGATCTGGTGGCGTCGCAGCAGCGCACCGCCGCCAATCAGACCATTCAGGTTCGTCAGGCACTGAGCACCATTCGTGAACAGTCACAATGGCTGGGCGTATCCAATGTGCTGGGCGAAGCGCTGCGTGCACAGGTGGCACGTCTGCCAGATATGCCAAAACCCCAGCAGCTGGACAACGAAATGGCCCAGCTGCGCGTCCAGCGCCTCTATTACGAAGATCTGCTGGAACGCCAGAAATCACTGCTTCAGCTACGCCAGGATGACAACAGTAATCTGACCGCGGAACAGCGACGCATTCTGGATGCTCAGCTGAAAACCCAACGTGAGCTGCTCACCTCCCTGCTCTCCGGCTGCGATAACCTGATCCTTGGCGTGACCAAGTTAAAAGTCGGTAACAGTCAGCTGGTGGATGCGCTGAATGAAGTGAAAGAGGCTACGCACCGCTATCTCTTCTGGACAGCCGATGTCAGCCCGGTGGATTTCAGCTACCCGCTCGATCTGGCGCGCGACCTGCACCGTCTGCTGTCGCTGGATACCCTGGGCCAGCTGGGTGGCGCAATGGTGATGATGGTCACCAGCCGCGAAACCGTGCTGCCTCTGCTGGGCGCGATGCTGCTGGTCGGTTTCAGCATCAGCTCGCGCCGCCATTTCCGTAAATTCCTTGAACGCGCTTCCAGCAAGGTCGGCAAAGTCACCCAGGATCATTTTAGCCTGACGCTGCGTACTGTGTTCTGGTCGATTCTGGTGGCGCTACCGCTGCCGGTATTATGGGCGGCACTGGGTTACGGTTTACAACATGCCTGGCCCTATCCCATCGCCATCGCCATCGGCGACGGTGTGACCGCCAGCGTCCCGCTGCTGTGGGCCTTTATGGTCAGTAATACCTTTGCTCGCCCGCAGGGTCTGTTTATCGTCCATTTCCGCTGGCCACAAACTCGCGTGGCTCGCGCCATGCGTTTCTACACGCTGTGCATCGGCCTGGTCGTGCCGCTGATGATGATGCTGATCGCCTTCGATAATCTCGAAGATCGTCAATTCTCAGCCACCCTCGGGCGCCTGTGTTTTATCCTGATCTGTGGCGCGTTAAGCCTGGTGACCGTCAGCCTGAAGCGTGCCGGTATCCCGCTACACCTCGACAAAGAGGGCAACGGTGAGAACTTTATTAATAACGTGCTGTGGAACGCGATGATCGCCATTCCGATGATGGCGGCACTGGCCTCATGCATCGGTTATCTGGCCACCGCGCAGGCCCTGCTGGCACGTCTGGAAACCTCGGTGGCCATCTGGTTACTGCTGCTGGTGATTTACCATATTATTCGCCGCTGGATGCTCACCCGGGGGCGACGCATCGCTTTTGATCGCGCCCGTCAGCGCCGTGCTGAAATCCTTGCTCAGCGTGCGCGTGGCGAGGAAGAGGTGGCGGCACAACAGACCGCCGTCGATAGCGTGGATGTGGAAGAGCCGGTCATCGACCTTGATGCCATCAGCGCACAGTCATTACGCCTGGTACGCTCGATCCTGACGCTGATTGCGCTGGTCTCCGTGATTGTGCTCTGGTCGGAAATCCACTCCGCCTTTGGCTTCCTGGAAAATATCCGCTTGTGGGATGTCAGCACCACCGTTCAGGGCGTCGAAAGCCTGCAACCGATCACGCTCGGATCGGTGATGATCGCGATCCTTGTGCTGATCATTACCACCCAGTTGGTGCGCAATATGCCTGCCCTGCTGGAGCTGGCGCTGCTGCAACACCTCAGCCTGACGCCAGGGACCGGTTATGCGATAACCACCCTGACGAAATATCTGCTGATCCTGATTGGCGGCCTGGCGGGGTTCTCACTGATTGGTATCGACTGGTCGAAATTACAGTGGCTGGTCGCCGGTTTAACGGTGGGACTGGGCTTTGGGCTGCAGGAGATCTTCGCCAACTTTATCTCTGGTCTGATCATTCTGTTTGAGAAGCCGATCCGCATCGGGGATACCGTCACGATCCGCGAACTCACCGGCAGCATTACGCGGATTAACACCCGTGCCACGACGATTACGGACTGGGATCGCAAAGAGATTATCGTGCCGAATAAGGCCTTTATTACCGAGCAGTTTATCAACTGGTCGCTGTCCGACTCCGTCACCCGCGTGGTGCTGACGATCCCGGCACCGGCTGAAGCCAACAGCGAAGAAGTGACTAACATCCTGCTGACGGCCGCGCAACGTTGCAGCTACGTGCTGGATACACCGCAGCCGGAAGCATTCCTGGTGGATTTACAGCAGGGTATCCAGCTGTTTGAGCTGCGAATTCACGCGGCAGAAATGGGGCACCGTATGCCGCTGCGCCATGAGCTGCATCAGTTGATCCTACGTGGCTATCAGGAACACGGGCTGGAAATGCCGTTCCCACCGTTCCAGGTTCGTATGGAAACCATTGGGCGTAAAACCCCGGCCAGCAACGGTGCACCAGTGGCAAGAAACTATAAATCGGGCGGGTTGTGATCGCCTCAGCGCGACGACCGTGATCCTGTAGGGGCGGACCTTCTTTTTCGGTCCGCCCTGTGCTTTAACAACGGTCGACGGTAAACGCGATCACATCACTGAGCTGCTCTGCTTTCAGTGCCAGCATCACAATACGATCAACACCTAATGCCACACCGGAGCACTCCGGCATACCGTGCGCCAGCGCGTCCAGCAGGTTGGTATCAATCGGCTGCACGGGCAGACCCGCAGCCGCACGCTTACGGTTATCCTGCTCAAAACGCAGACGCTGTTCACGGCTATCGGTCAGTTCACGGAAACCATTCGCCAGCTCAATACCTTTGAAATAGACCTCGAAGCGCTCTGCCACGCGGTGATCTTCCGTACTGATCTCTGCCAGCGCCGCCTGACTGGCCGGGAAGTGATAGACGAACGCCGGTTTCTCTTTACCGATTTCCGGTTCCACACCCAGCATAAACAGCAGTTGCAGCAACGTATCGCGATCTTCTTCACGATGAGCGAGATCGCCAGCGCCCAGTTTTTCGGCCGCTTCGCGCAGTTGCGCTTTGTCAGCAGACAACGGGTCAATCTCCAGATGACGAATAAACGCCTGCTGGTAGGAAAGCGTCTCGGCCGGGGCACACTCCAGCACCTGTTGCAGCAGATCGTCCACCTCGTTCATCAGGCGGTACATATCGTAGTGCGGACGATACCATTCCAGCATGGTGAATTCGGGATTATGGTGGCGCCCCATTTCTTCATTACGGAAACTGCGACACAGCTGGAAGATCGGCCCACTGCCTGCGGCCAGCAGACGCTTCATATGGTATTCAGGGCTGGTCATCAGATAAAGATCGATACCGGCAGCGGCGCCTGGGCCAACAAACCGGGTCTGGAATGGGAACAGATGGACATCGGTCACCGTCGCCTGGCTCATGGCCGGGGTTTCCACTTCCAGTACGCCACGATCGGCAAAGAAACGCCGGATTTCAGCCATGATCGCCGCACGCTTTAATAAATTGGCGATAGATGCACTTGGCTGCCAGCTAGCCGAATCGCTCATCTTTTTTACTCCAAAGTCAGTAGGGGCAGGAAGTCTACCTGTCCGGGCCGCAACACACAATTCTACGTCGAAAAAACCAGCAACACGCTTTCCACATAAAGTGAAGGGTTTTTTATCACTTACCCGCCGAAATGCCCGAACACATCAAATTGGCGCCATTTTAACCCCCTTATACTGGGCCGCGACTGTCGGGTAGAGCCACCCGCTTTGCCTCTGGAAAAATCTCAAACACAAAATACCCACCATGGTTCGCGTGGCAGAAAAACAGGCAACACACATGTTGCGCGACGTATGCAGGGTATAAGGGAGAAAATTGTGCAAACCCTGAATGCCGATTTAGTCATTGTTGGTGCTGGTGGAGCCGGGCTGCGTGCTGCGATTGCCGCCGCAGAAGCCAACCCGCGATTGAAGATTGCTCTGATCTCCAAAGTCTATCCGATGCGCAGCCACACTGTGGCCGCCGAAGGCGGTGCCGCCGCCGTCACCCAAGAGCAGGACAGTTTCGATTCTCATTTTCACGATACCGTTGCCGGGGGCGACTGGCTGTGTGAACAACCCGTAGTGGACTACTTTGTTCAGCACTGCCCGCAGGAAATGGCACAAATGGAGCTATGGGGCTGCCCGTGGAGCCGCAAAGAAGATGGCTCCATCAACGTCCGTCGCTTTGGCGGGATGAAGATTGAACGCACCTGGTTTGCCGCCGATAAAACCGGCTTCCATATGCTGCATACTCTGTTTCAAACCTCGCTGAAATACCCACAAATTCAACGCCTTGATGAGCATTTTGTCCTCGACCTGCTGGTGGACGATGGCGTGGCGCACGGCCTGGTCGCGATCAACATGATGGAAGGCACGCTGCTGGAAGTGCGCGCACAGTCAGTGATCCTCGCAACCGGCGGCGCTGGCCGCGTCTATCGCTACAACACCAATGGCGGCATCGTCACCGGCGACGGCATGGGCATGGCGTTTCGCCATGGCGTGCCGCTGCGCGATATGGAGTTTGTTCAGTACCATCCCACCGGCCTGCCGGGTTCCGGCATCCTGATGACGGAAGGCTGCCGCGGTGAGGGCGGTATTCTGGTCAATAAAGACGGTTACCGTTACCTGCAGGATTACGGCATGGGACCAGAAACCCCGCTCGGGGAGCCGAAAAACAAATATATGGAGCTGGGCCCGCGCGACAAGGTTTCCCAGGCTTTCTGGCACGAATGGCGCGCCGGACGCACCATCGCAACATCACGCGGAGACGTCGTCTATCTTGATCTGCGCCACCTTGGTGAGAAAAAGCTGCGTGAACGCCTGCCGTTTATCTGCGAACTGAGCAAAGCCTATGTCGGCGTGGACCCAATTACTGCCCCGATCCCGGTACGCCCGACCGCGCACTACACCATGGGCGGCATTGAAACCAACGCCGAGTGTGAAACCCGTATCCAGGGTCTGTTTGCCGTGGGTGAATGTTCCTCCGTCGGACTGCACGGCGCGAACCGTCTCGGTTCTAACTCGCTGGCAGAACTGGTGGTGTTCGGGCGCCTGGCGGGAGAGCAAGCCGCACAACGCGCTTCCCAGCCACATCCGGTGCGGGATGCCGCGCTCAGCGCTCAGCGCAACGACATTGAAAAACGACTGCACGGTTTGGTGAATCAGCAGGGCAGCGAAAATGCGGCCACGCTGCGTGATGAGATGGGCATGGCGATGGAAGAAGGCTGCGGCATATATCGCACCACGGAGTTGATGCAAAAAACCATCGATAAGCTGGCAGAGCTGAAGCAGCGTTTTTCTAACCTGCGTGTGACCGACACCTCCAGCGTGTTCAACACCGAACTGCTGTACGCCGTTGAACTGGCCCACGGGCTGGATGTGGCGGAGTGTATGGCGCATTCAGCCATTCAGCGCAAAGAGTCTCGCGGCGCACATCAGCGGCTGGATGAAGGCTGCACCACACGCGACGACGAACACTTCCTGGCGCATACCCTGACCTTCTTCAACCCGCAGGGAGCGCCTTCGGTCGCTTACGATCCGGTGACCATTACCCATCTGCCGCCTGCTGCGCGCGTGTATGGCGCGGCCTCTGAGGGCAGCACCCACAAGGAGCCTGGTCATGAGTGAGAGCAAAAGCCGTCAAATCAACATCATGCGCTACAACCCGGAAACCGACCGTGTCCCGCGTAACGAGATTTTTGACGTCCCCTGGGATGAAACCACCTCGCTGCTTGATGCCCTCGGCTATATCAAAGACAACCTGGCTTTTGACCTGTCGTATCGCTGGTCATGTCGCATGGCGATCTGTGGTTCGTGCGGGATGATGGTGAATGGCGTCCCCAAACTGGCGTGCAAAACCTTCCTGCGCGATTACCCGTCCGGTGTCAAAGTAGAACCGCTGGCAAACTTCCCGATCGAACGCGATCTGGTGGTTGATATGACTCACTTTATGGAAAGCCTGGAGGCCATTAAGCCCTGGGTGATCGGCAACCCGCGCGAGGCCAGCGAAGGCCCGGGCCTGCAGACCCCGGCGCAGATGGCGAAATACCATCAGTTTTCCGGCTGTATCAACTGCGGCCTGTGCTATGCCGCCTGCCCCCAGTTTGGCCTGAATCCTGAGTTTATTGGACCCGCGGCGATCACCCTTGCCCACCGCTATAACCTCGACAGCCGCGACCGGGGTAAAGCACAGCGTATGCCGCAGCTTAATGGCATTAATGGCGTCTGGAGCTGTACGTTTGTCGGCTTCTGCTCTGAAGTTTGCCCGAAACACGTCGATCCGGCAGCAGCTATCCAGCAGGGCAAAGTGGAGAGCAGTAAAGACTTCCTGATCGCCACCCTGAAACCCCATTAAGGAGGTTGTGAATGACCACGAAACGTAATGCTTATATTCGCCCTGTGTCAGGAAGCTGGTGGCAGTCGCTGCCGTTCTATCGTCTGTATATGCTGCGTGAGGGCACCGCCATTCCAGCGCTGTGGTTCAGTATTGAGCTGATTATCGGCCTGTTTGCCCTGAAGATGGGACCGGAAAGCTGGCAAGGTTTTGTCACCTTTCTGCAGAACCCCATCGTCCTGTTACTGAATCTGGTGACATTCGTCGCCGCCTTGCATCACAGCAAAACCTGGTTTGACCTCGCCCCGAAAGCACAAATTATTATCGTTAAAGGGGAGAAGCTCCCGCCGGAACCGATCATTAGAGGGCTCTGGATCGTAATGCTTATTTTAAGCGGCGTTGTACTGGCCGTGTCGCTGCTGGCTTAAGGAGTGATAATGAACACACAACCGCAACGTTCTGATGAACCTATCTTCTGGGGACTGTTTGGTGCCGGGGGCATGTGGGCTGCGCTGGTCAGCCCGGTGATCGTTCTGCTGGTCGGCTTGTTGCTGCCGCTGGGCTGGGCACCAGCAGAGCCTTTCAGCTATGAGCGGGTTCTGGGGTTTGCTCAGTCATTGCCTGGCCGAGTCATCCTGCTGCTGGTGATTGTGCTGCCACTGTGGTGCGCCCTGCACCGCCTGCACCATAGCCTGCATGACCTGAAACTGCATATCCCTGCCAGCAAGCTGCTGTGCTACGGCATTGCCTCGCTGTTAAGCGTAGTAGCATTAATTGGCGTGATCGCGGTGTAAACCTATACTCAAGCCATTCGATCATTAAGGAATGGCTTATTTATATGTCGCTATGGAAAATGTTTACCGCAGGTGCCGGAGCGCTGCTCTCGGTTGCCTGCTCTACCACTCCGCCGCAAGGCGTTACCCCCATTTCTGGATTCAATGCCGAACGCTATCTTGGAAGCTGGTATGAGATTGCGCGCCTGGACCACCGTTTTGAACGCGGCCTGGAGCAGGTGACGGCCACCTACAGCAAACGCGACGATGGCGGACTGAAAGTGGTTAACCGTGGCTTTAATACCCGCAAACAGCGCTGGCAGGAGAGTGTGGGTAAGGCGTATTTTACCGGCCCTTCTGATCTGGCCGCACTCAAAGTGTCATTTTTCGGGCCGTTTTATGGCGGCTATAACGTGATCGCGCTGGATAATAATTACCAGCACGCGCTGGTGTGCGGGCCGAATCGGGACTATCTGTGGATTTTATCACGGACGCCGCAGCTGGAAGCCGGGGTAAAAACAGAGTTACTGGCTAAAGCACGCAGTGCAGGCTTTGCCGTGGATAAACTGATTTGGGTCAAGCAGCACTAGCCATGCTATCGCCGGTGCACCGCACCGGCGTTTCACACAGATTAATTCGTGCTTTTCTGAATTGCCTTACCACCCGCCTCAACATCTTCACCCACGCCACGCGTAGTATTACAGGCAGAGAGTACGGAAGAGAGCACCAGAACAGAAAGAAGGGCAACAATACTTTTCTTCATAGCAATTTCCTTTTAATTAGAGATAAAGCACAGCGATGTAAGCATAGCTGTAATTTATGCGCTTGCCTGTATGACAAAGCAAAAAGGAAATTTTTCAGACCGGAAGACGCTACTTATTGGCTGCGTCAGTGATGGCGCCGCCGAGATGCTGCACATCTTCGCCAAAGCCGTGGAAGGTATTACAGGCGCTGAGCGCGCAGGTCATCAACAATGCAACAGCTATGAATTTCAACATATACTTAAACTCACATCGTCAAGGATAAGGGCCTGACGGGCAGGCCCTCACTGGTTCGGGCTTATTTTACGCGTGAAACGTATTCGCCAGAACGGGTATCGACTTTGATCACTTCGCCAATCTGCACGAACAGTGGCACTTTCACTACCGCACCGGTAGACAGTGTCGCTGGCTTGCCGCCAGTCCCTGCGGTATCACCTTTCAGGCCAGGATCAGTATCCGTGATTTCCAGCTCAACGAAGTTCGGTGGTAACACCTGGATCGGCTTGCCGTTCCACAGGGTCACGATACACTCAGCGTTGTCGAGCAGCCATTTTGCTGCATCACCCACGGTTTTCTCTTCAACAGGATGCTGTTCGAAGCTTTCCGGGTGCATGAAGTGGTAGAACTCGCCGTCGTTGTACAGGTAGTTCAGGTTAGTATCTACTACGTCAGCGCCTTCAGCGGAGTCGGTAGATTTAAAAGTTTTCTCAACACGCGTTCCGGTCAACAGACGACGCATTTTTACGCGTGCGAATGCCTGGCCTTTACCCGGCTTAACAAACTCGCTTGATTCGATGGCATAAGGCTCGCCTTCGAACATGATTTTAAGACCGGGACGGAAATCGTTGCTAGAATAAGTCGCCATAAAGGCCCTCTACAATTTATTACTGGTACTTAGCCAAAAAAATGGCACACATTGTAACCCTAAATACCCCTGTGCGAGAAGATTGGTTGCATCAACTTGCCGATGTAATCACTGATCCGAATGAATTACTGCAACTTTTAGCGTTGCAACATCACCCTGATCTGGTTTCAGGCCATGACGCACGGCGTCTTTTCGCCCTGCGCGTCCCCCGGGCCTTTGCTGCACGCATGCGCAAAGGCGATCCGCAGGATCCTCTGCTGCTACAGGTTATTACCTCGCAGCAGGAGTTCGTTGATGCACCGGGTTACAGTACCGATCCGCTGGATGAGCAGAGCAGTGTGGTGCCGGGTCTGTTACATAAATATCGTAATCGTGCGCTATTGCTGGTCAAAGGCGGCTGTGCCGTCAATTGCCGTTACTGTTTTCGCCGCCATTTTCCGTACTCTGATAATCAGGGCAATAAACGCAACTGGCAGCAAGCCCTGGAGTATATCCGACAACAGCCAGAACTGGATGAGATTATTTTCTCCGGCGGCGATCCGCTGATGGCAAAGGATCACGAGCTGGACTGGCTGATCGCAGAACTGGAACAGATCCCACATATTAAGCGCCTGCGCATCCACAGCCGCCTGCCGGTGGTGATCCCCAAACGCATTACCGAAACGCTGTGCCAGCGGCTTGCACAGTCACGCCTGCAAACGTTGATGGTCACCCATATCAACCATGCGCAGGAGATCGACGACGACCTTCGCCACGGTATGCTTATGCTAAAACGTGCAGGTGTGACGCTGCTGAATCAGAGCGTACTGCTGCGGGGCATTAACGATGATGCCACCACGCTGGCCGCACTGAGCAATGCGCTGTTTGATGCCGGAATACTTCCTTATTACCTGCATGTGCTGGATAAAGTGCAGGGCGCAGCGCATTTCTACGTTGATGACCAGCGCGCACGTGCCATTATGCGTGAGCTATTGGGTAGGGTTTCGGGTTATATGGTGCCGAAACTGGCGCGCGAGATTGGCGGAGAGCCGAGCAAAACGCCGCTGGATTTACAGCTACGTCAGGAGTAGATGCGGCGGCATTGCAGTAATAAAAAAGGGTGCGCTTAAAGCCACCCTTTTTTATTCATCGTCAGAATGCCCATCAGGCCATAACGATCACGAGCACTTATACACCTGACCACTCATTTTGCTGTCGAGTGGTGCAAAGTTGGACCAGATGTTCTGGGTTGGGCTGGTGGCACCGTAAATGACGTTACCGCCCATCTCTGCCGCACGATTACGCAGATCGTTGGCCGCGCCGCGCAGTGAACTGCCTTCGCCACCGGAACCTGAGAACCAGTTACTTTGTGCGCCGGTCACATTGCCCAGCAGCTGGCAGCTACTTGCGGGTTGCTGATCGGTAAAGGTGACGCGCTCGCCAGCTGAGCTCAGTGTGTTGGATGAACTACAGCCTGCCAGTAGCAGCGCGAGGGCCGAGAATCCCAGTACGTGAATACGCATGCTTTTCCTCAAAATTGTAAAATTATACGACCTCATTTATACCCTTTTAACTGGCAAAAGAAAAACATCCTTACTGATTTTCTCGCGCCCGCAGCTGATTACTTTTTGAACACACAATTAGAGTGATAATTAGCACCAATTAAGCGATATACTTCCAATTAATAACCATATATTAACAACAATCATTCCAAATAAATAATTAAAAAAAACAAAATACCAAGATAAAACACACAGAAAAACAAAATAACTATAAAGACAAACTTTTATTAAAAAGATCACTGTGTATAATCGAGACGCCCACCACTACGCCAGGATAACAAGTCGGGCTGCTATCACACATAATAAATAATGGACTATGCATGAAAAAAATCAGATCACTTCTCTCATTTGCCGTGATGATACTGCTTGCATTAGGCTCTGATGAGATATTCGCATCCTCCCAAACAACCGTAAAGTTGCAGGGGGAGATTACACCCAGTTCGTGCGATATCGGCATGAATAGCGCAGGAAGCATTAAGTTAAATCCCTACGCAGGCCAGGGCAGCACCCGTTCTGGAAAAACGCTACTACCCGAAAAAAAATTAGGGTTGATTATTCAATGTCAGGGGGCGACTTCGTTTGCTTTCCGGGCCAGAGACATTGCGCCGAATGCCGGCAACGTTCAGCTGGCAGGTGAACAGCAGCGTGATATTTTCAGTCTTGGCCTGACAAATAAAGGACATGCGATTGGAGGCTATCTCGCCCTGATTGACTCAGAGCACTCGCGAATGGACGGAAGAGTCATACCTAACGTGCTGGTTTCTGATAACGAAGGGGTTAGCTGGCGCAGTGGGCAGTTCAGGCTGACTCCCTCCGGTGAAAGCATTTACTCATGGGGTAGCCAGACAACGCCAGGCAGCGCACGTCAGGTTAATATTGATATTATCCTGAAGCCTTTCATCTTCAGTTTAAATCAGGCAGATACCATAAAACTCGATGGAATGGCAACTTTTGAAATTGTTTATCTGTAAGAAATCTCATTTTCTACATTTGTTTTCTGGCATTAATTAACATTACACCTAAAGATATAAAAATAAGTTTCCAAAATGCATCAAGCAACCTTTGATAAGGTAAAAAGGCAAACATGCGATATTTAATTCTGCCTTTCAGATGTTAGGATAAAAAGGGAATGTTTAGGTTTCCCTGGAATTCAATAAAACCGTATTAAGAATTAAGCATCACCCCGATTCTCACAGGAGAGTCATTTCTTCATGAATAAAACGTATAAGGACTATACACACATGAATTTTAAAAAGACCGCGCTGAACGTCACTCTGTTGGCCGCTATCGCAGCATCGGGCATGGCCAATGCAGGCTCACAGTTCACTGTAAAAGTTGATGGCATGATTGTTCCTGCGTCATGCGATATCGGTAACGGGAGCGACTCAACAACCGTTCAGTTAGGAAAACTGTTAGCCGATAAGCTGAACACGGATTCAGAAACCATGCTACCAGTCAAAAAAATGCAGCTCAGGATTGACTGCCCATCAGCCACAGCCGTTGCCATCCAACCCACTGATGTGGCAGAAAAAGCGGGCCAGGTTGCCTATCGGGGCATAAAAATGGTCGATGCTTTCAGTCTGGGAGCAACCTCTGACGGCGCGGTGATCGGCGGTTATATGGTGAAGCTCGACACCAATAGCACAAATGTAGACCAGCTGGGCGTGAACAATTTTATCAGCGCTCCTGTGGGGTCTAACGTCTGGAGTTCTTTTGATAACGCCCATATGATTTCAGGTACTGGCCAAAAGATGTATTCCTGGACAAGAGGCAGTAAAAGCAATGCCCCTGCTATGGGTAAAGTCCATACCATCGGGCTGGAATTCACCCCATTTATTTCCCCGGCATCCACGCTGAAAACCTCTGAAAATATCGATATCAAAGGTGAAGCGACTTACGACCTGGTTTACCTGTAATCCCAAGTTAATTTCGCTTAAATACCGGAGTGTTACGACCTGTAGCACTCCGTTCTCATTTCAGAGGTACTATGCGCTCCTTTACCCTTACTACACTCGCCCTACTCTGCTGCACCTGGACAGCAGCGTCTTACGCCACCATGAAACCAGAAACCCCCATGCTGTTTATTCTTGAAAAGGATGGCGGCGGCAGCATCAATGTCACCAATACTGACGAGCAGACAGAACTGCTGTATGTCAAAATTCACGATTTACCTGACGACCCAAAGCCGAAATTGTACGCCACACAGCCTGTCATGCGCCTGGCCGCCGGGAAAACCCAGCTGGTACGTTTTATTCTTAATAGCGAGCGCCCACTTCAGGTTGAGCATTTGAAACGTGTCACCTTCGAAGGGATCCGGCCGAAAACAGGCAATGATGAAAACAGAATTGACGTTAATATTCGCCAAAATATTCCGGTGATTATTCATCCGCAAGGATTAGCCATGAACGCCGATCCATGGAAAGCACTGGTCTGGAGCGTCAACGGCGATAAGCTGACGGTACACAATCCCAGCCCTTATGTGGTCAGGCTGTCACAGCAGATCAAGCTACTGCCGCAGGGGAAAAACGGGCTGCTGACCAAAACCTATGTTCTGCCGCAGCAGACGGTACCCGTGATGGTGAAAGAAGCCGGGCAGCTCTCTGCCACGCAAAAGGTCAGTATTGAAACCGTGTCGAAATATGGCTTCGACACTGGCAATGTTGAAATGTCGGTGACACATTGACCCCGGCGGTAAAAGGAAATTTACCGCACTCATTACAAAATGAAATGGAATAATGTGGAAGCTCATTTTTTTACTGCCCGCCAGTCTGATTTTTGTGGCGGTAAATGGTCATGCCACCGCCAACTAAACACCTTCCGCTTCTTTATCGGGTGAAACCTCACCTGAAGACTGGGACATTGAGACATAAAAACGCCACGGTCTGGACCCAAATGCACTGGAAAAGTTGGATCGGTTGGGCAAGATCCCTGCCGGAATGAATGTGGTCGATATCAGCCTTAACGGTGATTTTATCGGCTCCTTCCAATTACAGGTCACTCCCCAGGGAGCGATGTGTTTCACGCCAGAACTGCTTGAAGAACTGGGCCTGAGCGTTCCTGATGCCGCACGCTCTCAAAAATGTTATGACTGGGCAGCCAGTGATAGCCAGATTAGCCTCGTCTGGCAACAGGAAACACAGTCGCTCAGTATCGTAGTGCCCTCTTCATGGCTTGTCAGCCAGCGTCATGAGGGCGAATATGGCGGTAGCGCTATCCACGTTAACTACAACTACTTTTCCAGCATCAACCGTTCCCGTAACTCTCAGGAACGTTACAGCTGGCTGGCGTTGGATAGCGGTATCAATCTGGCCAACTGGATGTTACGCAGTCAGCAAAACTTTCAACAGGATAAACAGGGTCTGACGGCGACGGTCAACTCCACCTATCTTGAACGCTATGTGAGCAAGTTGAACAAGACCCTACAGGCCGGGGAAATTAACGTTAAAAATACCCTATTCTCACTGGACACATTAAATGGCTTTCAGCTCTCGCCGGATGATGTGTTATCTCAAGGAGAGGGTGGAAGTGGCGTAAATATTGAGGGCATTGCTAATACCCCTCAGGCTCGTGTCGAAGTGCGACAGTATGATCAAATCATTTACAGCACCCTGGTTCCGGCAGGTCCGTTCAATCTGGAGAATATTCCAGTACAAAATCTCAATACCTCACTTGATGTTACGGTGGTAGAAAATCATGGCGAGAATCAGCACTTTGTGGTTCCTGTCACCCAGCTTACCCGTTTTAATGGCCGCAGCAGCCCCGGTTTTAGCCTGGCGATAGGCAGTGTAAAGAGAGTCGCACAGGACGGTGCTACACCTGCTATTTTGACGCTAAATCAGAACTGGCAACCCGGCCCCAGCTGGTCACTGCGCAGCGGAGCACTGCTCAGCAAAACCTACCATTCCCTTGCTATATCGCTTAACGGCGTGCCTGGAATCCTTGCAAACAGCAGCTCACTTTCACTGCAGGCTATCGTGGAACAGAACGATTCTCCCCGCAGTAACGGCGCTAAATTGCAGCTTTCGGGTAGCCATAATCTGTCGCAGGATCTTTCCCTGTCACTGGGAATGAGTAAAAATAGTCCGGGTTTTATCACGTTGAATGAAGCAAAACAGCGCAATAGTCAGCACAACGACCAGCAAAACAACGAACTCAGCCTCTCTGCTAACTGGTCTCCGCAATGGCTGGGCACACTGTCTCTGAGCTATAGCCGCACGCGTAGCTATCAGAACAATCAGTTATGGCGCTATGCCATGCTGTCCTGGAACCGTCGTTTCACTAAGAATTTTCGGCTGTCATTGAGTGCGTCGCAGGGCAGCGGCGGAAAGCAGAAAAATAAAAATATCTCGTTGAATGTCAACTGGTCGCTGGGGGAGACGCATTCTCGGCACTACTACCGCGCTTATAATCATCGCGAAGTAGTGGGGAGTGAAGTCAGTGCGCCACTTTCAGACTACAGTGATTACAACCTGGCTCTTGAACAAATCAACAGCGATCATAGCCGCTCGATCCAGGCCTCGCTCAACAGCGATCTGCGCTATACCCGCCTTAGCCTTAATACCCAGCAAGACACTCAGCACAATAGCAACTACAGCGTGAGCGGCCAGGGTGCAGTCATCCTTTATCCTTACGGTGTGGGTTTCAGCAACAATCCGGTATCGGATACCTTTGGTCTGCTGTCACTCAATCGTCCTGTCGCAGGGATCCCGATCATCACACCAGGCGGGACCGCGTGGACGGACTGGCGTGGAGAGGCAGTCCTCCCTTCGATACCGCCATGGCAGGATAGTTCGCTGAACATCGATGTGGATAAACTCCCTAAAAATATCGATGTGATTAATGGTCACCGCACACTGCATCTGGCACGAGGTACGGTAAAAAAAGTGCAGATAGCACTACTCTCCGGCACCCGATTGCTTCTCACCATCAGGCTTGCGGATGGCCAAATGTTACCGAAAGGCAGTACGCTATGGCAGGAGGGAGGGATTGTCGCAGAGGCTGTCGATGAGGGCGTGGTGTTTCTGAGTAATGCAGCCGATCAGGCCAGTATGCGGGTAAAAATCGCGCGCAGTAAAGAGGAGTGCAACATCAATTACCAAGTCGATGATGATGACGACGACGATCGTACCCTGTACAAAAGGCTTGATGTGACCTGCCAATAAAAAAACGCCCCGTCAGCGCAAACTGACGGGGCGTTCTGCATCACGTGCCGCTTAACGGCAGTGGAGAGGGGGCATTACATCATGCCGCCCATGCCACCCATACCACCCATGCCGCCAGCGCCTAAATCAGGCGCATCGCCTTTAGGCAGATCAGTCACCATACATTCGGTGGTGATCATCAGGCCAGCAACAGAAGCCGCGTACTGCAGAGCAGAACGGGTCACTTTAGTTGGGTCCAGGATTCCGAAGTCGATCATGTCGCCGTATTCTTCGGTCTGCGCGTTGTAACCGTAGTTACCTTCGCCTGCTTTCACGTTGTTGGTTACAACAGATGGCTCTTCACCGGCGTTAGCAACGATCTGACGCAGTGGGGATTCCATTGCGCGCAGCGCAACTTTGATACCCACGTTTTGGTCTTCGTTCTGGCCACGCAGTTCAGACAGTTTAGACGCCACGCGTACCAGGGCAACACCACCACCAGCAACCACGCCTTCTTCTACTGCTGCACGCGTTGCGTGCAGAGCATCTTCAACGCGCGCTTTCTTCTCTTTCATTTCAACTTCAGTCGCTGCGCCCACTTTCAGAACGGCAACGCCGCCTGCCAGTTTCGCTACACGTTCCTGCAGTTTTTCACGATCGTAATCAGAAGTTGCTTCTTCGATCTGCTGACGGATCTGAGTCACACGGCCGTTGATCGCCACTTCTTCACCGGTACCATCGATGATGATAGTGGTGTCTTTGTTGATCACAACGCGTTTCGCCTGGCCCATATCTTCCAGAACGGCTTTTTCCAGTTCCATACCGATTTCTTCAGAGATCACGGTACCACCGGTCAGAACAGCGATGTCCTGCAGCATGGCTTTACGACGGTCACCGAAACCTGGTGCTTTAACCGCAGCCACTTTCACGATGCCGCGCATGGTGTTCACCACCAGCGTTGCCAGGGCTTCGCCTTCAACATCTTCAGCGATGATCAGCAGTGGTTTACCAGCTTTCGCAACGGCTTCCAGCACTGGCAGCATTTCACGGATGTTGGAGATTTTTTTGTCAGCCAGCAGGATGAATGGAGATTCCAGCTCAACTGCGCCAGTTTCTGGCTTGTTGATGAAGTAAGGGGACAGGTAGCCACGGTCAAACTGCATACCTTCAACCACGTCCAGCTCATCTTGCAGGCCGGTGCCTTCTTCAACGGTGATCACGCCTTCTTTGCCGACTTTTTCCATCGCCTGAGCAATCAACTGGCCCACGGTTTCATCGGAGTTAGCAGAGATAGTCCCTACCTGAGCAATCGCTTTAGAATCAGAGCAAGGCACAGACAGTTTTTTCAGCTCTTCAACCGCAGCGATAACCGCCTGGTCGATGCCGCGTTTCAGATCCATCGGGTTCATACCCGCAGCGACGGCTTTCAGGCCTTCGGTGATGATAGACTGTGCCAGTACGGTAGCAGTGGTGGTACCGTCACCCGCAGCGTCGTTAGCTTTGGAAGCCACTTCTTTCACCATCTGAGCGCCCATGTTTTCGAACTTGTCTTCCAGCTCGATTTCACGCGCAACAGAAACACCATCTTTCGTGATGGTCGGTGCACCAAAAGATTTATCCAGAACCACGTTACGGCCTTTCGGGCCCAGGGTAACTTTTACTGCATCTGCCAGTACGTTCACACCGCGCAGCATTTTTACGCGCGCGTCATTACCGAATTTTACGTCTTTAGCTGCCATTTTATCTTTTTCCTTAAATTCGTTACGTTCAGTGAATTACGCGTTAATTACGCTTCAACAATCGCCAGAATGTCGTTTTCTGAGATGATCAGAACTTCTTCGTTGTCGATTTTTTCAGTTTTCGCGCCGTAGCCTTCGCTGAAGATGACCACATCACCTACTTTCACGTCCAATGGCTTCACTTCACCATTTTCCAGGATGCGACCGTTGCCAACAGCCAGGATTTCGCCACGAGTAGATTTACCCGCCGCAGAACCGGTCAGCACGATGCCACCTGCAGATTTGGATTCAACTTCTTTACGCTTGACGATAACACGATCGTGCAATGGACGAATTTTCATTGTTAGCTCTCCTTTGAGAAGTCCAATCAGTTTTGGGATGAAAGCCGGGCTACATTGGCTACCGGCCTCGTGACGGAAGAGATGCGGCCGCCGAAGAGGCCTTTCAAGGGCCAGATGTAATTTTTTTTGTTAACTGCCTCGTTAGGTGTTTTTTTGTACATCCTGTTCGGCAGGCAAAAAAAACGGCGCCCCGTCAGGAAAGCACCGTGATTGACTGACAAAACATTAACGCCTGTCGTCGTTGCGGTCATGCTCAATCAGATTTGATTCTTTACGCTCATATTCACCATCAACGGTAAACCCGCTATCAGGCGCAGCTCCTCTCCCGCCCCAGACTTTCAGATGCGGCATCAGCTTCAGCGTCAAATGCTTTTGTACCGGAGGCAACAGCAGCAATAGACCAATGAAGTCGGTAAAGAAGCCTGGCAGCAACAGCAGGAAACCGGCCAGCACCAGTGAGACACTCTTGATCATCTCTGCCGCCGGGCTTTCGCCCGCATTCAGCTTCTGCTGCATCAGCATAAAGTTTTTCATCCCCTGGTTTTTCACCAGAGAAATGCCGATGCAGGATGTGAAGATCACCAGTAACATGGTCATCAACACACCCATCACATGGGCAACCTGAATGAAGAGAGAAATCTCGATCCATACCAGGGCAAAAATTACTAAGAACGGTAACCAGCGCACCGTATTCTCCTGTATCAATGGCCACCCTGCAGAGTGCATGGCGGCATAAAATGGCGATCGTAGTGACCGATAGTATAGAAGGTGGGAGCGACGGCCCCCTTTTTCAACGGGAAATGTTGAAATAGATGCGACACCTTTCATTGTGAGTACGATCACATATCATTGAAACTGTTTGATATGGCAGACAGTTTAAGTGATCTGGCTTCAGGCTTTTGCATCACGACAGAATATGATCGTGCTCGGTATGACGCAAACAGATAAAATCTTGCGGCAGCCGTTCTCCGGCCCGATATTCTCTGGATGTCGACCGCAGAAACAGGCACTTAAATTGTGATGATTTTACCGGTATTCCTTTAAAGAAGGTTCTCATGACTAATAACATTCGTATCGAAGAAGACCTGTTAGGTATGCGTGAAGTCCCCGCGGATGCTTACTACGGTGTTCATACTCTGCGTGCGATTGAAAACTTCTATATCAGTAACAGCAAAATCAGTGACATCCCTGAATTTGTACGCGGTATGGTCATGGTTAAAAAAGCGGCAGCGCTGGCGAACAAAGAGTTACAAACTATCCCGCGCAACGTGGCAAACACCATTATCAGTGCCTGTGATGAAGTGCTGAACAACGGCCGGTGTATGGATCAGTTCCCGATCGACGTTTACCAGGGCGGCGCTGGCACCTCGGTGAATATGAACACCAACGAAGTGCTGGCCAATATTGGCCTTGAGCTGATGGGGCATCAGAAAGGGGAGTATCAGTACCTCAATCCGAATGACCACGTGAACAAATGCCAGTCCACCAACGACGCCTACCCAACCGGGTTCCGCATTGCCGTTTACAGCTCCATTTTGAAACTGCTGGACGCTATCGGCCAGCTGAGTGAAGGCTTCCAGCGAAAAGCGGTGGAATTTAACACCATCCTGAAAATGGGCCGTACCCAGCTTCAGGATGCCGTACCGATGACACTTGGTCAGGAATTCCATGCCTTTAACGTGCTGCTGAATGAAGAGATCCGCAGCATTCTTCGCACCGCCGAACTGCTGCTGGAAGTCAACCTGGGCGCGACCGCCATTGGTACACGTCTGAATACCCCGGACGGCTATCAACAGTTGGCCGTACAGAAGCTGGCGGAAGTCAGCGGCCTGGCCTGCGTGCCGGCGGAAGACCTGATCGAAGCCACCTCCGACTGCGGTGCCTACGTCATGGTGCACAGTTCGCTGAAACGCCTGGCGGTTAAGTTGTCGAAAATCTGTAATGACCTGCGTTTGCTCTCCTCCGGCCCACGCGCTGGCCTGAACGAAATTAACCTGCCGGAATTGCAGGCGGGCTCTTCAATCATGCCTGCCAAGGTTAATCCGGTCGTCCCTGAGGTCGTCAATCAGGTATGTTTCAAGGTCATCGGCAACGATATTACAGTGACGATGGCTTCTGAAGCCGGCCAGCTCCAGCTTAACGTGATGGAACCGGTCATCGGCCAGGCGATGTTTGAGTCCATTCATATTCTGACCAACGCCTGCTATAACCTGCTGGAAAAATGCGTCGATGGCATTACCGCCAACAAAGCGGTGTGCGAGGCCTACGTGTTTAACTCCATCGGCATTGTCACCTACCTCAACCCGTATATCGGCCACCATAATGGCGATATTGTCGGCAAGATCTGCGCCGAAACCGGTAAGAGCGTGCGTGAAGTGGTCCTGGAGCGCGGTTTACTGACCGAAAGCGAGCTGGATGATATTTTCTCTACGCAGAACCTGATGTTCCCGGTGTACAAAGCAAAACGCTATACCGATGAAAACGAACAATAACAGACCGGATATCTAACTTTTTAAGGCACGTTGTTCACCCGAACACCGTGCCTTTTTATTTTTCACAGCACACAAAATTTTAACGGTTTATTAGCAAAAAAATTAAGGAACACCCAATGTTATTACCTGAGCTTATCGTCGTCTTTGCCGCGATTTATCTGGGCAGTCGACTGGGAGGGATCGGCATCGGCTTTGCCGGAGGTCTCGGGGTGCTGATTCTCACCCTGGGGTTTCAAATCAAACCGGGTGCCATCCCGTTCGACGTTATCGAAATCATCATGGGCGTTATTGCCGCTATCGCCGCGATGCAGGTTGCCGGAGGGATGGATTATCTGGTCAATCTGGCCGAGCGCCTGTTGCGTAAACATCCGCGCTATATCACCCTGCTGGCACCGCTGGTGACTTATGTGATGACCCTGCTGGCGGGGACCGGGCACACCGCGTTCTCCACGCTGCCGGTGATTGCCGAGGTGGCCAAAGAACAGGGCATACGCCCTTCCCGCCCGCTGTCGATTGCCGTGGTCTCTTCGCAGATTGCCATCACCGCCTCGCCAATTTCAGCGGCCGTGGTGTTTATGGCGGGCATCCTCGAACCCAAAGGCATCAGCTACCTGATGCTGCTGGCGGTTGCGATCCCCTCCACGATGGCGGCTATCTTTATCGCTGCGCTGCTCACCAACTTCCTTGGCAAAGAGCTGAAGGATGATGAGGTATATCAGGCCCGGCTGGCAAAAGGCGAAGTGGCCCTGCGTGGGGCCAGCAAGTTTAAAGAAAAACCAGGAGCCAGGCGCTCAGTGCTGTTGCTGCTGATCGGCATTGTCGCCGTGGTGCTGTACGCCACCGCGATCAGCGATGCGGTTGGCCTGATTCAAAACCCAGTGCTGCCGCGTAATGAAGCCATCGTGGTGTTTATGCTGACCGTCGCCGCGCTGATCTGCTTAACCTGCAAGATTGATACCGGTGAAATCCTCAGTGCCAGTACCTTCAAATCCGGCATGAGCGCCTGTGTCTGCGTACTCGGCGTTGCCTGGCTGGGGGATACGTTTGTCAAAGCTCACATCGGCGATATTCAGCAGGTGGCAGGCGAGTTGCTGCACGATTATCCATGGATGCTGGCAGTCATCCTGTTCTTCGCCTCAACGCTGCTTTACTCGCAGGCGGCAACCACCAAAGCGCTGATGCCGGCAGCCCTGATGCTGGGTGTTTCCCCGGTCACGGCAGTGGCGTCGTTTGCTGCGGTATCCGCACTGTTTGTGCTGCCAACCTATCCTACACTGCTGGCCGCAGTTGAAATGGACGATACCGGCTCCACACGAATCGGCCGTTTTGTCTTTAACCACTCGTTCCTGATCCCTGGCACGCTGGCCATTGTGCTGTCGGTGGCGTTTGGTTTCCTGTTGGGTGGCATTATTCTCTAATATCTCTACGGGCCGATCGAAAAAATGATCGGCCCCTGCATCCTGTAGAGGCCGACTTGCCCGACCCCGGCCCCCCGAAACTCACGGTGCCATGCTATCATCTCCCTTTGCCGTCCGGCCGGTCCCACATGGAGAGAGCAAGACCCGTTATGACTCAGCGACTTATCCCCTTTATTTTCCTGCTGTTTGCCAGCCTGTTCAGCGTGAACGCCAGCGCGTCGCTGTTCGGCCAGAATAACAACAGCCAGTTTGTGACGGTCAATCAGGCCTTCGCTTTTGATTTCACACAGAAAAACGACATTCTCACCCTCAACTGGCAGATCAAGCCGGGCTACTACCTGTATCGCCAGCAGATAAAGATCAGCGTGCAGGGCGCGACGCTCGCCGAGTGGGGCCTGCCCGCAGGCAAACCGCATGAAGACGAGTTCTATGGCAAAACAGAGATTTACCCGGACAGCCTGACGCTACCTTTCACCCTCAGGCAGGCCGTGACAGGCGCGCAGATGACGGTGGTTTATCAGGGGTGTGCCGCAGCGGGTTTCTGTTATCCGCCGGAGACACGCACCGTACCGCTGGACGCGGTGGCGGCGCATAGCACGCAGGAAGCAACACCTGTATCTGTCACTGCCTCAGAGACGTCCGACAGCAACAGCCTGCCCTTCTCACCGCTTTGGGCACTGCTCATCGGTATTGGCGTGGCGTTCACGCCCTGCGTACTGCCGATGTACCCGCTTATCTCGGGGATTATCCTTGGCGGCAATCGCCGCTACAGTCTGGCCCGCCTGTTTGCGCTGGCGATGGTCTATGTACAGGGCATGGCGCTCACCTACACCCTGATGGGCATTGTCGTGGCGGCCGCCGGGCTACGCTTCCAGGCCGCGCTTCAGGCTCCCGCCGTGCTTATCGGGCTTTCCGTGCTGTTTATTCTGCTGGCCTTGTCGATGTTTGGCCTGTTCACTCTGCAACTCCCCTCTTCATTGCAGACCCGTCTGACGCTGTGGAGTAACCGTCAGCAGGGCGGCTCGCTGCCGGGCGTCTTCCTGATGGGCGCGCTGGCCGGGTTGATTTGCTCGCCCTGCACCACCGCCCCGCTTAGCGCTATCCTGCTGTACATCGCCCAGAGTGGCAATATGCTGGCCGGTGCCGGTACGCTGTATCTGTATGCGCTGGGTATGGGTCTGCCGCTGGTCGCCATTACGCTGTTCGGCAACCGACTGCTGCCGAAAAGTGGCCCGTGGATGCAGACGGTAAAAGAGGGTTTTGGCTTTGTGATCCTGGCTCTCCCGGTCTTCCTGCTGGAGCGGGTGATCGGCGACACCTGGGGATTGCGCCTGTGGAGCCTGCTGGCCGTCGCCTTTTTCGGATGGGCGTTTATCAGCAGCCTGAAAAGCCAGCGTGGCTGGCTACGCGTGCTGCAAATTCTGCTGTTGGGCATCATGCTGATTGCTGCCCGTCCCTTGCAGGATTGGGCGTTTGGCAGTGCTGCCCAGCACGAAGCGGGCCCGCAGTTAACGTTCACCCGCATCAGTAACGTTGAGCAGCTCAATCAACGGCTGACAAGCAGTGCGGGCAACCTCACCATGCTCGACCTGTATGCCGACTGGTGCGTGGCCTGCAAAGAATTTGAGAAATACACCTTCAGCGATCCGCAAGTGCAGGCGGCCTTTGGCCACATGCAGTTATTGCAGGCAGATGTCACTGCCAATAACGTCAGCGACAGCGCCCTGCTGAACCATCTGAATGTTCTGGGCTTGCCTACCCTACTTTTCTTTGATGCACAGGGCCATGAAATCCCGGGCTCACGCGTAACCGGGTTTATGAAACCGGCTGCGTTTCGGGCGCATTTGCATAAACTGGCGCAGTAAACGACACTAGGTTTTGATAAAGCTAACGAGGAGAAGGACGTGCAGCGTGAACAGGTACTGGAACAGGCTCTTGGCATCCTTGAGCTGAACGGACTCGCCGCCACCACTTCTCTTGCCATGATGGCGGATGAATTGGGGTGCAGTGAACAGGAACTTCAGCGCTTCTGGCCGGATCGCGATGCGCTGCTGTATGACGCGCTACGCTATCACGGGCAGCAGATTGAAGTCTGGCGACGTAAGCTGCTGCTGGACGACAGCCTCAGCCCGGAGAAGAAACTGATGGCCCGCTATCAGGTGCTGGCAGAAGCCGTCAATAATCAACGTTATCCCGGCTGTCTGTTTATTGCCGCCTGTAGTTTCTACCCGCAACCGGACCACCCGATCCACGAAATTGCGGAACTGCAAAAACAGGCATCCTGGCAATATACTCATGCCCTATTGAGCGAGCTGGAAACCGATAATCCTGAGCTGGTGGCACATCAGATGGAGCTGATTCTGGAAGGCTGCCTGTCGCGGCTGCTGGTCAAGCGCAAGGTGCAGGAAGTGGAGAATGCCCGCCGCCTGGCAGAAGACGTTCTGAGCATTGCTCTGTGCCGCAAGAATGGGGCGTTAAGCTAAAGCACTTTGCCCGTATCCGGGCAAAAAGCAGGCAGTTGGCAGGATTTTACGACTTTTTTATGACAAAGCCGTTGACGCCGAACGGCCTTTACGGTTTAATGCGCCCCGTTGCCCGGATAGCTCAGTCGGTAGAGCAGGGGATTGAAAATCCCCGTGTCCTTGGTTCGATTCCGAGTCCGGGCACCATATTTAGAAGAACCCGCCATTGGCGGGTTTTTTGCTTTCTGCGTCACGGACTCTCCATCGAACTGCGTTCGATTACTCGTCTCATCCATGAGACTCGCCCCTTCGGGGCTGGCGCTAAAGCGCCATGCAAAAACGCTCCCGGCGTTTTTGTCCGAGTCCGGGCACCCTACCGCCAATGGCGGTTTTTTTGCTTTCTAGGGGGCATACGCTCCAGCGCATTGAAAAGAACCCGCCAATGGCGGGTTTTTTGCTTTCTGGGTTACAGGTTCTCGTGTCCTTTTTCCTGACTCAGCAAGAAGTAACGCCTCTGCAACTGCTCCAGCGCCATCTCTGTCTGCCGTTTCTGAATATCAGAAGGGCTGACCGAGTAAAGACGCAGCTGTTCCTCAACCGGGATCGAACGGTTAAACGCCTGCCTTGCGCTGTATATCACCGACTTCAGCTCGCTGACCGTAATGTATTTCCCACGCTCGCTGTCGAGCGTATTCAGCTTCGCACTCAGTTGCTGCAACTTCGACATCCCCTGATGCCAGCCGCTCATGACATCGGCGGGTAACGCTGCTGCATTGAGCTGCTGTTGCCATTTCTGTACCAGCTGTTTCGCCACCTCATCTTCCGGCCTGAATGACTGCAACTGATTGATTAACCCCTGGCCGTAGGATAAAGACCAATCAGGGCTGTAGCCCTCTACCCGCTCCAGCTGCTGCTGCGTTTGCTCAACAAAGTTTTCCGCCAGCAGTGGCTGACTCTGAAGCAAAACCTGACGCTGACCATGCGATAAAGGGGTGGCAAGAGGCATCACGGACGCTTCCAACTGTAACAACAGTGGATTCGGAGGAAAGACTTTATCCCAGCCCAGCTGTACCGCGCTGCCCACCACAAGCATGGCGCACATCCCCGCTGCAAAGGGCTTCCAGGGCATATTTTTAAACGGTATCTGCATCACTGCCTTCGGCTGCGCCACATAGACCAATTTTACGGGTTCCTCCGTTTCCTTCGGTGTCAACACAGGGGATTCTGCCACCGCCTCGGGTAACACCACACCCAGTTTAGCCACCGTACTATTGATGCCTTTCGCCACAGGGGTTCCGGCCACTGACGTACTGTTTTTTCCCGCTACGTCACTGTTTTCCAGCCGGATTGCAATGCTGTGCATCAACGAAGCCAGTACATCAAACTGGCTCAACTGTTTTAATTCCCGCTGATCCAATACTTCATTCAGACGCGCGAGCAGATGCTCTGCCTGGTACAACTGGCTGAGGTTAAGGTCGCTATAGTTAATGGGAAGCGTGCGCATCAGTTGCTGGATACGTCGGCTCAGGCTAATGAGGATTTCCATCCGCACATGTCCCTGTTTAGGCCACAGCGCCCCCCACTTGTGGCTAATCAGTGCCTCGAGGATAGCCAGACCTTCGTTCAATCCGGATAACCCGGCAAGTTGAATGCGAACCTGGGTATACCAGGCCGCTGTCTGTAATTCCACGCCGTTGCGTTCAAACAGCGCCAGGCACAATTTTTGCACGCGAGTCCAGTCCACGTCCGGCCGTGCAGAATGGGCGAACTTACTCATTTCATCGTTCAGGGAAATATACTCCGGCAGCATAGTCGGATCACCGCCGGTTTTCAGGTAACGTTCAGATAATTTTTTCATAATGGGCTTCTGAGTTGAGAAAATGTATTTATATATTTAAAAAAGTTCACATAAAAATATCGTTTAAATAAAAACGGGCAGACAGGCCTCACCACGTTCCTTGCGCGTGCTGTTTTCTTCATAAATACTGATATTTTTTGAACTACTTATTGATATACAATCGGAAACCCATACGGAGGAAATAGTCATCGCTACACATTCTGACAGCGGTCTGGGAAACAGGCTCACGAAACCTCCTTTTATAAGTTAAATCCTATTAGTCCATTAAATATCCCAAAAAATACCCCACCGATTATTCATAACAGGGTTTTAATATCAAGATATTGTATCCTCAGATGACGGATTAGCACCAAATCGTCGGGCATGAGAGCCATGTTGACTGTTTTAAACAGAGAAATTAACGGCAGGAAGAACAGATATGAGACTTTGCAAGATCAAGCCGTGAGGTGTTGTACGATAAACGCAATAAGCATCAGACCAACGCCTATCACCACTATCCAGCACAGCGCATAAAAAGGGTGATTGTTGCCGTGTCTTGCGATAAAACGCAGCTCGTCAGTCGAAAAACCCTGTAATGAGCGACGGAAGACAAAGAGATAGACAATACAGTAAAGCACCCACAAGATTGGCGTCAGCCTGGCCAGATCGCGCCCGCCAGCCAGAAATAAGCCTGCAGGAATAACAAAGAAGAATATGGCGGCCAGATTATCCCGACGTTTCAGTTTCTCCCTCCACCGGGCATCGTTCTCTTTAACGACTTTCTTACTGGGTAACATTGTTACTTTCCTCCTTTGGAACCATTTACCTTCACTTTATTAGCGTATTTGCCTTGATCCAGGCAACAAGGGGAGAGCCTTTTGCATTGATGTAACCCACATTCACCCATTGATTATCAGGTGAACGTTGTATGATCTTTATTTTATCCCCCGCCACAAGATAGGCTTTAGTTTGACTGTGTTCATCTGGCCCGGTGAATAATAAGGCTTTGGACTCTATCGATGCCGCCATCGTAAGGCTATTGACGTAATTAACTATCTGGCTGCGAACGGCCTTTGCCGAGGATTTATTTAAGGTGGCCAGTTTCTGATAGTCATTGATATTATCTTTTCCCGGTACATCACAGCGCATCAGATTCATTACCCGGGCATTTTCCATCAGGGAAAAATCCCCTTTCGACTCACGCAGCGTAGGGCGCATTGCGGTGAAGTTAAACGTGTCTGCGTTGGGTTTTTCTGAACTGGCGAGGATATCTTTGCCTCCAACCCACGTGTAACCACACGCCTCACCGCTCCAGTCGCTGGTGATACAGCCATTCTTCATATCGACCACACTGCAATAGGCGCGGTCGGTCCAGGTCACCGTGCCATCTTCCTGCCACAGCTCCCCACCAGAGACGCTATTCACGATCAGATAACGCCCGGAGGGTGACACCCGGGAAGAACCGTCTTCCGTGTAATAGCGATCGTCCTGGCTGAGGTCTGCCTGAGCATTTTTATTTGAGAAGACGATTTTCGCCCATGCGTTGGCATCGTAATGCTCCCCTTTTTTCGCCTGGGAAAAGGTTAATACGCCGCCCCCAGGGGATTGAATCATCACCCCGGCATGGCTTGTTCCAGAAACCAAAAGAGAGAACACAAAACAACTCACATAACGATGCTTCATCATCCACTGACCTTGAATGAGCAAAAAAGGAGGGAGGAAGATACCACTCTTATGATGCGCTTACACGATTGCCCGGAGATGAATCGCAACATGTTCATGAAGGCAGCTATCATCGTAATGACTCCTTTTTTGTTTTCCACCTTCGGACGCTCACCTCCCCGCGTTATTGACCGCTTTACTTTAAATGTTCTACTATTTGGCCGCTTCGGAATCTTCTTATAACAATATCCTTACAGAGTCTGAATGCGCTTTCGCATCATATTTAACTACCCGTTACTAATAGAATTAACCCTGTAAATCACACGATCCAGGCATATCGTCGCCTTAAATACGTAACAGGCAGGTAACGTTCTAACTAAAGACAAATTTTTATATTGCCGTAGAGAGCTGCACATAAAAACACTACGGCTTGTAGGCGTTATTTCGCGATGAAAATTTAATTTTTCGGAAGTTATTGCATAGTTACGCCCAATGATAATAATTGTCGTTATCTTTAACATTCTCATTGGCATTTGAATCTATGTTTAACACCAAGCCCTGCCTGCTCTCTGTACTGATTGCCAGCACCTGTGCCACCTTCGCTCACGCCGCCACCCCCTCTGACGAAAAAACGCTGGTGGTCAGCGCGTCAGATTCAGGTGCTGCATCCCTGCCCGCTTACACCAACAGCGCCACCAAGTCGGCGGTGCCGGAAAGTAAAACGCCGCAGGTGATTAACACCGTGGGCAGCAAAGAGATTGCTGCACGCCACGCCAACTCACTGAATGAAATTCTGCGCTATGCCCCGGGCGTCTCCACAGAAACCCGTGGTGCCACCTCGTACATGAGCGAATATAAAATTCGTGGTTTTGCGGTAGATAACTCGTTCTATGACGGCCTGCAGCTGCCGTATAACGTCACCGGAAATACCAAAGCCAATATTGACCCGCTTCTGATCGACCATGTTGATATTCTGAAAGGCCCGGCCTCAGTGCTGTACGGCAATGGTTCACCGGGCGGTCTGGTGAATATCCAGAGTAAGAAGCCGCAGAAAGAGCAGAAAACCGAGGTCGGCTTTAACAGCGGTAGCCGGAAACTGCGCGAAGGCTATATCGACAGCACCGGGGCAATTGCCGATAGCGACTGGAGCTACCGCTTCATGGGTAAAGCCAGCGCCGGCGATGACCAGCCGCGCACCACTAAATCAGAAAACTATCTGGTGGCCCCGTCCCTGACCTGGCAGCCGTCGGACAAAACCCGCCTGACACTGGATGCGCAGTACCAGGATATCCCCAGCCTGACGCCGTCGGATACGATGCCGCTGGCCGCGCTGAAAGCCTTAGATTCCTCACACCGCGCCTACGCGGGCGATCGCTGGAGCGGCTTTAAACAACGCCAGTGGATGCTGGGTTACAGCTTTGAACATGAGTTCGATAACGGCTGGGCCGTTGCCCAGAAGGCACGCTACTTTGACGTCGACACCCATCAGCAAAGCATCTACGCGACCGGCATCACCGATCCGGCGGTCAGCAACACGCAACTGAGTCGTTTTGCCTATACCACCGATGAAGACCTGAAAAGTTTCAATATCGACAACCAGGTGACGAAGCAGTGGGATCTGGGCGACTGGAACCACCACCTGCTGGCGGGTGTGGACTATCAGCGCATGGATTCCCACTTCCACTATAAATATGCTTCTGCCGCCTCACCGGGTATTGATATCAGCAACCCGGATTACAATCAGGTCAATGAGTCAGCGCTGGGCCTGAACACCGCGCAGCTTAACCGCCTGAGTTTTAATCAAACCGGCTACTACTTCCAGGATCAGGTCGAATACGGCAATCTGAGCCTGATCGCCGGGCTGCGTTACGACGACTACCGCTCAACCAATACCGATTATTTTGCCAATAACACCAAAACCTGGGTTGATCAGCACCGCCTGACCAAACGTCTCGGCGCGCTCTACACCTTTGATAACGGCATTGCGCCGTTTATCAGCTATTCGGAAGGCTTCAAACCGGTTTCACCCACGGGCAACCTGACCACCGCCAAACCGACCACCAGCCGTCAGCTGGAAGGCGGGGTGAAATACCTGCTGGCCGATTACGCCACCACGGTGACCGCCTCGGTATTTAATATTCGTCAGAAAAATGTGCTGACCTCGGATCTTACCTTCCTGAACTATCGCCAGACCGGGGAAGTGGAGTCAAAAGGCGCAGAGCTGTCGGTGATCAGTCGTCCGACCGAGAATATTAATCTCATCGCCAACTACGCCTACACCCACGCGCTGAATACGGAAGATGATAAATATCAGGGTAAACGCCCGACTCAGGTGGCGGAGAATACCTTCAACCTGTGGGGTGACTACACCGTCGACAGCGGTGCAGTACGCGGACTGACCGTCGGTGGCGGGGCACGTTATGTCGGCCCAATGGAAATTTCACTGGCGAACGATCAGGGGAAACTGGGCGGCACCACGCTTTGGGATATGGCCGTGTCTTACAATATGGCGGCGGTGTCTCCGCAGCTGGCCGGGGTGACGCTGAAAGCCAGCGCGCAGAACCTGACCAACAAAGAAACCTTCACCTGCTACGACACCTACAACTGCTGGATCGGTCGTGACCGTACCTGGCAGGCGGGCGTCAGCTACAGCTTCTGATCCCGCGCTCTGCAGGCACTCTCCTGGCGGGAGTGCCTTTTTTATTTAGCGCACCGGGTGCTGCGTCCCCGACAGGACCGGCATCGCTTCGCGCATCATCGCCAGAAACATCCGCAATCGTGCCGGATAATAACGGGCATGCGGATAGACCAGATACACCGGCAACGCAGCGGCCTGCCACCGCGGAGCCAGATGCAGCAAGTCCCCACGGGCAAGATCCTCCTGTACCACCCATGACGATGCAATCCCCACCCCCATTCCTGCCAGTACGGCATTGCGCAGCGCATACAGACTGTCGGTCAGCAAACGCGGCCGGATATCAAAACGCTGGTTCTCCCCACTCGGAAGCTGCGTCAGCGACACGCTGTGACGGTAAAAAGTGCTGAGCGCCAGCCAGGGCAGATCCTGCAACTGTTGCGGATGCCGGGGCAGCCCCCCCGGAGGCAGCAGAGACGGCGCCCCAATCACGATGCGCGGCACTTCGGCCACCAGCAGGGCCACCACCGAGGGTTCCGTCACCGGACCGACGTGCACCGCACAATCAATCCCTTCGGCAATAAAGTCCGGGTGCCGATCACTGAGCATCCACTCGACGGTCATCTGCGGATAGCGTTGTAAGTAGCGCTGTAAAGGTCCAATCATCTGGTCCTGGCCAAAGGCATGCGGGGCCAGCACGCGCAGCACGCCCTGCGGCTCTTCCGTTACGCTGCGCAGATCGTCCTCAATGCCCTGCCAGCTTTCCAGCAGCGTTCTGGCATGGGTGTAACAGCGTTCGCCATCTTCCGTCAGCTTCATCACGTGCGTGGTACGCTGTAACAGCTTCAGCCCCAGCAGTTTTTCCAGGGTTTGCAGGCGGCGGCTGACGGTGGGCTGGCTGGTCCCCAGACGTGCAGCCGCCGCCGACAGATTGCCGGCTTCCACAATGCGCACAAAGGTCTGCATCAGTTCTATACGGTCAACGCCGGGAAATTGAGATGTGTTCATACGCCTATCGTATAACAGTTCTACCAGGCAGGCGACTACCCTCTAACGCAGCGGCGCATAATAATAGCGCCAACTTCACTGACACACAGGCTGTTCACCATGTCGACTCACACCGCTTCTTTACCGCAGCCGCTCTCCGGCCCCACCGTGCTGATGCTGGCCAGCGGCGCTGGCTTTAGCGTGGCATCCATCTACTACAGCCAGCCGATGCTGGAAATTTTATCGCGCCAGCTTCATGCCAGCGTCACCACCAGCGGCCTGGTGCCGACGTTGACGCAAATGGGTTATGCCCTCGGCATTCTGCTGCTGGCGCCACTGGGGGATCGCCACGATCGCCGCACCATTATCACCCTCAAAGGTGTGTTGCTGACACTTTCCCTGCTGCTCAGCGCGGCCGCTGGCAATATGATGGTGCTGCTGGCCGCCAGCCTGGCGATTGGCATTACCGCGACAATGGCACAGGACATCGTCCCTGCCTCGGCCAGCCTGTCACCGGAGGCACAGCGCGGTAAAACGGTGGGCACGGTGATGACCGGGCTGCTGCTGGGCATCCTGCTGTCCAGAGTGGTAAGCGGGCTGGTGGCGCAGTACTTCGGCTGGCGCGTCATGTTTGTGCTGGCCGCCGTACTGGTGCTGATGATCACCCTGGTACTGTGGCGTCGCCTGCCGCATATCGCCCCCAGTACCTCGCTGGGTTACCCGGCGCTGTTGGCATCGATGCGCCACCTGTGGATGCACCACGGTGAACTGCGCCGCGCCACGCTGGCACAGGGGTTACTCTCTGTCGGTTTCAGCGCGTTCTGGTCGACACTGGCGGTGATGCTGCACAGCCGTTATGGCCTGGGCAGCGCCACAGCGGGGGCGTTTGGCCTGGCGGGTGCCGCAGGCGCAATGGCGGCACCGCTGGCGGGAATGATGGCCGACCGCCGCGGCCCAGCGCTGGTTACGCAGTTCAGCACTGCCCTCGCCACGCTCTCTTTTGCTGCGCTGTTTTTACTGCCGCTGCTGCCGGTTCCCGCCCAGCTGGCGCTGATTGTTATCTCGGCTATCGGCTTTGATTTTGGCGTGCAGGCGACGCTGGTTTCCCATCAGACGCTGATCTTCGGGCTTGAACCCGCCGCCCGCAGCCGCCTGAATGCGCTGATGTTTACCGGGGTATTTATCGGTATGGCGGTCGGTTCGGCGCTGGGCAGTCTGTTGCTGGAAAAAGCGGGCTGGCCGGGCGTGGTCGCCCTGTTGACACTGGCCGGAGCGGGCAGTTTTATCGTGCGGATGAATGCCCGTCGCCTGGTGAAGTCTGCCCATAAAACAAGACAAGCATAAATCCGTCATGGCTGACCCTTTGTTCAGATCAGCCAGTATTGCTGACCTGAATCCTGGTACAAACCCTCAGCACGGGTCGATCGGAAAAAATGATCGACCCGTGCGGCTGTTACTCAGCGAGTTTTTTGTAGAAGTCATCCCACTGCTGACGATAGACATCAAGCTGCTTCAGCCCGCCCTCGATAGAAGATTGCGCCATCTTGTCAGGATTCGGCGTGTTGTTAATCACATCGGCAAAGGCACTGAACGCCGCCTCCATATTTTTACTGAGTGTCGTCGCCGCCATCATCGCCGCCAGTTCAAGCTGTGGTCGTGCGGTGCCGCTTTTCACCTGCTCAAGATAGTCCCGGGCATCCGCCTGCATCGCACGGGTGCCGTACTGGTTAGCCATATCCAGCGTCCCCTGTGCCGACAGGAGCGTTCGCTCTTCGCGGAAGGCAATTTTGTCATCAATCATCGCGTCAACAATATCGGTTGCCTGCTGTTGGTTATCGGGTGAGACATATTTCTCCACCAGCTTATGCAGTTTGGCCTGGGTTAACGTCAGGGCCATCGCCTCCGAGGTGTCTGAATTATCGTACTGATTGCGCCCCACCTGACCATCCGTTATCACCTGATGCAGCGCGGCGGCAAAGCTGTCCATGCTGGCCTGGGTATGGTCAGCGGTCATCTTCAGCAGTGGGCTGAAAGTGCGGGCATCCCAGTTGGTTTGCGGATCGTTAAACAACGCATACCCCAGGTTTATCGACGGGGTCTGGTTGGCTGATTTACTGGCCAGCAGGTCCTTGCTATTTTCCGCCTGCTGTTCCGCCGTGACAGGTTCAGCGATGACGGCCTGCGCCAGCCGCTCGCGCGCTTCCGGCGAGATCACCACCACGCTGGCGGGCAACGTTTTTCCGGTAATACTTTCGGTTTGGGAAGAGGTTGCTGCTTCCACTGCGGTTGTGGCGATGTACCCTCTTGCCACGCTGTCGGTCACTCCACTGATAACGCCCATAATGCCCTCTACGGTTTTTTCTTCGGTAGAGCAATTAATCGGCAACATGTAAGGATTCTTTACCCAATAACGTCAGAATCCTGACATTCAGCAGACAATTTATGACAGCGTCAGGCTACCGTAGGCCGATGACCAGTCGTGGTCAAAACGCTGCAGTGCGCTGTCCACCGCCGGGTCGAGCAGGAACAGTTACGCCACATCCGGATCGACGGTGATCGCCTGACACCCGGCGAGCATACAGTCCAGCACCTGGCGCGGCGTACGGAAACTGGCGGCCAGCACTTTGCTCTGTGGGCAGTGGAGGTCCAGCAGGGTTTGCAGCTCCCTGACCAGCGCAATGCCGTCGCCGCCCTGCGCATCAATGCGGTTAACATAGGGAGCAATGTAACTGGCCCCGGCCAGCGCCGCGTAAAAGCCCTGCCCGGCTCCGTATACTGCCGTGCCCAGCGTCGGGATATTCTGCTGCGTCAGTAATTTAATTGCGGTCAGGCCCTGGTGGGTTACTGGCACCTTAACCACCAGCGATGGCACGATTTCACGCAGCTGTAACGCCTCATCCACCATGGCGGATGCCTCATGCGCAATCACCTGAGCAAACAGCGTGCTGTCGGCAGGCAGAATCGCCTCCAGCTCCTGCAACACGCTGCTGAGGGGGCGCTTACTGCGCGCGACAATACTGGGATTGGTGGTCACACCCTTTATCGGCAGCACTGCTGCCAGGCGCTTTACCACTGCCACATCTGCCGTATCTAAATAGAATTCCATCACATCCTCCGGGAGACCACGCTGGTAAGTTTCATATGAAACTTTTTTGCTTTCGCAGTACGATAAATGAAATATTCCCGATGAAATTTGATCGCCGTCACGCTTATCAAGGCAGAAAAAAACATTAAAAAAAGCAAAACAAACCGTTTTAAAACATTATGTTAGATAATGATGGCTGTGACGGGTTGCGATTAGTGAAAGTGACCTTTCACCAGGCGGGAAATAACGTAACAAAGCAGCGCGAATATGAAAGCGGTATCAGGCCTTCAGCACCCTCACTCCCTGTTGAATCAGCGCGTTTTCAAAGCTCAGCAGCAGCCCGGCGTCAGTGATCACCGTGTCGATATCGCTGTGCTTCGCCACGTTATACGGGAACAACTTGCCGAACTTGCCCGACTCGGCAATCACGTAATTCTGCACCCGCTTCTCTATCGCCAGCCGGATGTTTTCAGCACGCATAATGTCACGCCCGGTAAAGCCGTAATCCGGGTTGTAGCCATCAATACCGATAAATACCTTGTTGAAATTGATGTTGTTGATACACAGGTGGGTCAGCGGCCCGACCAGACATTCGCTGCGCTTTTGCAGCACCCCGCCGATCAACACCACATCCTGATGGCAGTTTTTCAACTCGTTGGCCACGTAGACACAAGGGGTCACCACCGTGACATCCATGCCGGAGCGTCCAATCTCGCGGGCGAAATGTGCATTGCTGCTGCCAGCTTCAATAAACAGCGTGTCCCCTTCTGACAATAGTGCCAGCGCCCGCTTTGCCATGGCTTCTTTGGTGGAAAAGTTGCTGCTGACGCGCTCAGAGAGATCATTAAGTGACACCGCATAACCGTGAGCACGGCTGAGATAATGCAGGCTTTCCAGTTCGGCCAGGTCTTTGCGGATCGTCACGCCAGAGACACCGTTAATCTGCGCCAGCTCATTAATGCTGACCTTTCCCTTCTCTTCCACCCGATCGAGAATACGCCGGTGACGCTGTTTCATAGGGACCCTCTCCGTCTGCGGCCACTTTCATCAGTAACCCTTTCCTTTCATATTATGTAAGCAGCGCGTGGATCACAATCTGATGCCCGTCGAAAATCACTGCCTCTTTTCCGGGTAGTTTTTTCCCCTTACGGGCACTTTCATCGCTGCCAGCGTCCAGTAGCAGTATAAAACCCATCAGACAGGGGATAAATAAACCAATAACGGCTCAGAATCAGCAGACACACAAATAAAAGGGGAACGTACGGGAAAAAGCTGCCTCTTTTTACCTTCAGTCTTTCCAACGATGATGGGCAATATTTTTCTTTTTTACTCAGGGGACCCAATGATTAAAATGATTGCTGTGGATATGGACGGCACCTTCCTCGATGACAACAAAACCTACAACAAAGCGCGATTTTTAGCGCAGTATCAGCAACTGAAAAAGCAGAACATCAAGTTTGTGGTCGCCAGCGGCAACCAGTATTACCAGCTCATCAGCTTCTTCCCGGAAATACGGGATGAGATCGCCTTTGTCTCCGAAAACGGGGCCAATATTGTCGACTGTGGTAAGACGTTGTTCTGTGGCGAGTTAAGTGAAGCGCATCTGGAAAAAGTGCTGGCGGTGCTGGCCGGGCTGCCTTACGCCCATACCGTGGTCTGCGGGCCACGCAGCGCCTATATGCTCAACAGCGCCCCCGAATCTCTGGTAACACTGATGGCGCAGCACTATCACCGCCTGGAACTGCGTGATGATTTCAGCGCACTGGATGACACCATCTTCAAGTTCTCTCTCAATCTGGCCGATGAAAAAATCCCGGAACTGATGGCTCATATCGGCCATGCGCTCGATGGCATCGTCACACCGGTTTCCAGCGGCTTCGGGTTTGTTGACCTGATCATTCCGGGCATCCACAAAGCGCACGGACTGGCGCTGCTACAACGTCAGTGGCAGATTGCCGACAGTGAGGTCGTGGCGGTCGGTGACAGCGGTAACGATATTGAGATGGTGGCACACGCCGGTTATGGCTTTGCGATGGCGAATGCGCAACCCGCCGTGAAGCAGGTGGCGCGCTATCAGACTGACAGTAACAACCATGAAGGCGTGCTGAATGTGATTGAACGGGTGTTAAGCGGTCAGGTCGGTTAAACGCAGGGGGCGCCCCCTGAGAGATCCCAGAAAAATGACCAGGGCGTCATTGCGGGCAGCCGGTTAACCGGTTCCCGGAGGAAGGGCTGCTTGCTGCACCGGCATAAACACGTCCCTGTGGCCTGGCCGGCAGCCTGCTGCAATCAGCCCTTCCTCCTTCACCTGCTGGCATTTGCGTGGCTGTTTTTAAAACCCACAGCGGGAACGAATGTTTAGGGGATGGGGCCAGTTTGAGGTAAGCCGGACGTCACGCGGCAGGACGCCGCGTGCCGAGGCCCGCTTGGATGCATCTTTTGCCGATCCGGCGTGCTCAAACTGCCCCCAGCCCGTGTGCTGTGCATTCAGCCAGAAAACATTTGTGGGGATCCTTGATGGAAAGCCCCTTTTTCCGGTCGCCCCCTGCCGAATATTTCCACCACAGGGTGGGCTGACCGAAACAGAGGGTCAGGCCCTACAGGAACAGGCGATCGAGGGAATCCTGCTGCACTTGCTGATACAGCGTAAATTCATCGAGCACCTGAGCCCCCAGTGCCTGCTCAAACGCCGCCTGGCTCGGGTTACCGCTGCTGATACTGCTCGTGTCGTTCCCCAGGTTCGACTGAAAAATCCCGGCCGCACTGACCGGTAGAAAATCTTCGTAGATAATCGGTTCGGCAATGACCGCACCCCGGGCAATCTGGCTCTCCAGATCGTCACCCGGTAATGCGGCTATTTCCGGATGACGACGATAACGGTAAAAAGCCAGCTGCTGCTGACGCAACTGGTCAGCATCATCCGGGAAGGCAGTAAATACCGCGCTCAAATGACGCTGATGACTGTCGTTATCCCCGTGTTTTTCCACTGAGGCTTCACGCAGCAGGCGATCATACAGCTCGCGCCCCTTGCGCGTCAGCGCCACGCCGCGCTGCTCAATTTCCCCAAAACGGGCAGTATGCGTGCCCGCCGTCTGGTCGGTAAAATCAATCGCTTCATTGAGCGCTTTAAAACTGGTCTGCCGCAGCAGGATCGGACAATGCCGTGCAGGCGGGCCTTCGATGGTCTCTTTCGGCGTGATGCCATATTCCGGCATCAGCTGCTGTACAAGGTCGATATCCAGCGTGCGCGGCGTCAGATGGTTGATATGCGGCCCACGGAAACACACTACATCGGCGATCAGACGATGCTGTGCCAGCAACGTGTTATAGGTACGGAGGTCCACCGAAGCCTGATGATGCCAGCGAAAAGTTTCCAGCGCCTCCTGGACAAATTCGTCCGCCTGCGCATCGTCCAGACCGCCCTGCCGCTGCCATCGCGTCAGCAGTTCGCGTAGCCGCGGCGTGAAGATATCGCGCCGGGCCAGAATCTCACTCACCTGCTGGCGCAACGTCGGATCTTCAATCAACTCCAGCCGCAGCAGTGAGGTAAACACGCGAAAGGGATTGATTTGCAGTGCCTCTTCCGTCACCGGGCGAAACGCGGTGGAGTGCACCGGCACCCCGGCCGCCGTAAGATCGTAATACCCCACCGCCGACATCCCCATCACGGCAAACAGCTGCCGCAGAGTGGCCAGCTCCTGCGCCGTCCCCACGCGAATGGCACCGTGGCGTTCCACGCTCAGGCGATTCACTTCCTGGGGCCACTGATCTGCATTCAGCGCGCCGGGATCCTGCGCCAATGCCTGTTGATTCACCTCGCGCACCAGCTGCAACAGCGAGCCATATTGAGGAACTTCCTTTTGATACATCGCCGACATCGCTTTGGAAAAGCGGTCACGAATACGGTCTGCGCTGATAACTCTGTGACTCATTGCGGCTCTCCTGAGTGTGCTGTTCACCATCCCACAGGAAGGATAGCGATGGCTCCGGTGGCTAAGTGTTAGTTTCATCACAGATTGTAGACAGAGAATGAAAATGTCATTGCAGCCGCAGCCATAATTGAGACAAAATCTTCTTATTACGAAATATTTCATACCGTATTTCGTTAAAAAACACTCTGGATTGTTACTGTTTGCCCGCTAACGGGCTGGCAGGCAAAACCTGAAGGGTTTTTCTTCTTGCTGAAAAAGCGGAAAGAAAAGCTATTCAGGTTTTTTTTTGCCTTCAGAAAAGTTGGCAGCAAGAAAATATAAGAGGAATGGGATTCAGAAAAGAAAAAAAATAAAAGCAAATCGTTGATTTAAAGAGTGTTGCCTGCTTTCGCACCCACTCTCAATTTTATGCCCGTTAGCGGTACGACTGGCAGGGATTCCGCATGCCTTTTATTTATCATGCAACACCTGGGAAACTAAAAAATGAAAACACACTCATTAAAAATAATAGCCGTTCTTATGACTTCTGCACTGTTTCCAAACCATGTTCTTGCCGCTAAATTAACGCTGGAACAGCGTCTGGAATTACTGGAAAAAGAGTTACAGCGAACCCAAACGGAATTCAGCGAATATAAAGCACAGCATGAACAACCCGCTATGGCTAAACGTGCGGCGCCCGCCAGCACGCCGAATGCCGCCCCTGTCGCGGTTAGCGCCAGCTCTACGGTTGACGTTGCCAGCACTTCTGCCGGTGGCGAAAGCAGCCAGCCGGTCACCCTGAAAGACATCAGCCAGTATGTGAAAGACGATATCGGCTTCACCTACTCCGGCTACCTGCGTAGCGGCTGGGCAACCGGCAACAACGGCTCCCCGCAGTCCTATGCTATCGGCTCCGTCGGGCGCTTTGGTAATGAACACAGCGGCTGGTTCGACTTACTGCTGAAACAGCGCGTGTATAACCAGAATGGAAAAACCGCCGAAGCCATTGTCAAACTGGATGGTAACGTCAGCCAGCAGTATGGTTCCGGCTGGTTTGGCGATAACACCGGCAATGAAAACCTGCTGCAGTTCTCCGATATCTACCTGACCACCAAAGGTTTCCTGCCGTTTGCGCCCGAAGCTGACTTCTGGGTGGGTAAACATACCCTGCCGGTCTATGAAATCCAGATGCTCGACTGGAAAAGCGTGCGCACCGACGTCGGCGGCGGCGTGGGTATTGAAAACCTGGCGGCCGGACCGGGCAAGGTTGATCTGTCACTGACCCGTGAAGATATCGACGTTTATTCGCGCGATCTCGACAATAAGACGCAAATGAATACCAACTCTGTCGAGGTTCGCTACAAAGATCTGCCACTGTGGGATAGCGCAACGCTGACCATGATGGGTAAATATTCGATGGCGAATAAAACCGACGAGCAGAAAAATAATGAAGACAGCAACAGCTTCTATACACTGAAAGACGCATGGCTGGCCACCGCCATCGTGCGCCAGCAACTCTACAACAAAGGCTTTAACGACTTCAGCCTGCAGGCCGGTAACAACTCCTTCGCCAGCAGCTTTGCCAATTACAATGGTGCCAGCTCCAATGTCAGCTACAACGGCTACTATTATGGCGACCACACTAACGGCACCGCGTTCCGCGCCATCTCCCAGGGTGAAATGTACCTGAGCGATAAGATCATTATGGCGAATGCGCTGGTCTACTCACGCGGTAACGATGTCTACAGCTACGAGAGTGGTTCACACAGCGATTTCGAAAGCCTGCGTACCGTGGTACGCCCGGCCTGGATCTGGGACAGCTACAATCAGACCGGTGTGGAGCTGGGCTGGTTCACCCAGACCAACAAAACGCAGTCGGGTGAGAGCCTGAAAGAATCTGGCTACAAAACGACGCTGTATCATGCGCTTAAAGTCGATACCAGCATCCTGAACTCACGCCCGGAGATCCGTTTCTACGGTACGTATCTGCATGTACTGGATAATGAGCTGTCAAATTACAGCTTCCAGGACAGCAAAAACGATCAGTTCACGCTGGGCGTTCAGGCGGAAGTCTGGTGGTAATCTACCCCTGATTTTCTTAACCGATAAGGAAGTAACTGATGAAGAAGTCTGCTGTTGCACTGCTGCTCTCAGGCCTGGTACTGGGCGCATCGCTCCCGGCGTTTTCCGCGACGCTGCCCGCTGATTTCCCTGTATTCCCGCCGCAGGACCGGGCGGTGAATCAGTACGTGACCCAGGTGAATGCTGACCACAGCATCACCTTCCGGTTGTTCGCACCGCAGGCGCAAAAAGTCTCGGTGTTTACCGGGGCCACGCCGGATAGCTATGTCTCGCATCCGATGGTGAAGGACGCCAGCGGGATCTGGAGTTTCCGCTCAGCGGTGCAGGCACCGAATCTGTATGAGTACTTCTTCAGTGTTGATGGTTTCCGCAGTATCGATACCGGTACGGCGTATGCCAAACCTCAGCGCCAGGTGAACACCAGCCTGATCCTGGTGCCGGGCAGCATTCTTGATGTGCGCAATGTGCCTCATGGTGAACTGCGTACGCTGACTTATCACTCACCCCAGTTGAAGCGCGAGCGTCAGGTCGCAGTCTGGACACCGCCGGGTTACGACGGAAAAGGCGCCCCGCTACCGGTGCTCTATTTCTATCACGGCTTTGGTGACAGTCTGCGCTCGGCCATCGATCAGGGCCGCGTGCCAGAAATGATGGATAACCTGCTGGCAGAGGGAAAAATCAAACCGATGCTGGTGGTGATCCCGGATACCGAAACCGATACCGCCACCACCACGCCGGAAGCGTACGTGCCGCAGGAGCGCCGTAAGCTGTTCTACCCGCTGAATGCGGCAGCGGCTGACCGTGAACTGATCCACGATATTATCCCGCTGATAAACCAGCGCTTTAATGTCCGTCATGATGCGAACGGACGCGCACTGGCGGGCCTGTCGCAGGGAGGATATCAGGCGCTGGTGTCGGGTCTCAGTCATCTGGACAGTTTCAGTGCGCTGGCGACTCTCAGCGGTGTGAGCACCACCACTGTTCCGAATGACAAGGTGGCGGCACAGCTGGAAAAACCGGATCAGATTAACCGTCAGTTGAAAAACTTTACCGTTGTGGTTGGCGAGAATGACACCATTACCGGTAAAGATATCGCCGGGCTAAAGCAGACGTTGGAAGAGAAAGGCGTGAAGTTCGATTATCACGCCTGGCCGAAGCTGGGGCACGAAATGGATGTCTGGCGACCGGCCTATGCGGAGTTTGTCCAGAAACTGTTCCGTTAACCGGCGACCGTGTTTCTTTTCACAAACAGGGAGTGTTGCTTTATATTGCGCTTTCCGACGGGTCACACCAGGGTGGCCCGCCTGAATGACTGAGGGGAGAAGCATGTCACCACCACGTATTGGCGTCGGAGCCTTAATTTTCCGTGATGGCCGGGTGTTACTGGGAAAACGTAAAGGCAGCCACGGCGCAGGCGACTGGTCTGCACCCGGTGGGCACCTTGAATTTGGGGAAACACCGCAGCAGTGTGCGGAACGTGAAGCGCTGGAGGAGTGTGGATTAGTTATTGGTGACTGTGTCGCCGGGCCGTTTACCAACGATTTTTTTCCGGCCGAACAGAAGCACTATGTCACGCTGTTTATGCTGGCTTACCACGCCACTGGCACACCGGAATGTCGCGAACCGGACAAATGTGAAGGCTGGCAGTGGTGCGATCCGGCAGCACTGCCGCAGCCGTTGTTCGCCCCACTAAGTTCATTACTGAAACAGGTTGATCTGGTCGCCCTCAGCCGCGGGAATTAACGTTCCATTCGTTCAGCCAGCCAGTCCGCATCCAGCAGGCGTGCGGCGGCCGCGTCGAGATAGAGCGTGCAGTTGGCATGGCGCTGCAATACAGAAGCAGGCAGCGCTTCCAGAGGGGGCTCCATCAGCATTCGCCGGACTATCTCGGCTTTATTTTCACCGTTGATCAGTACCCTGATATGCCGGGCCTGCATAATGGTTTGAATGCCAAAGCTCAGGTAGCTGTCGGGAACATTTTCCTCCGATCCCACTTCCTGCACTAAAGCCGCCATCAGCACACCGTGGCAGCGGTCGACCTCAATTTCACGCGTCAGCGTGTCAAAAGGCGTGCCCGGCAGGTTCGCGGCAATATGCCCGTCCTGACCCACGCCCAGCAGCAGCAGATCCAGCCCGCCGTCAGCGGCAATCGCGGCATCCTGCTGCGCAACGTTGGCCAGGGTTAACGGATGGATGCGTTGTGGCGGGATGCCCGCCGGGGTCAGCAGATGACGGTCAATATGCTGATAAATCACCCCTGGCTGCTGCTCATGACCGCGCAGCGGAACGTCATCCTGCAAATAATAATGCACCTGCTGTCCGGCGTTTTCCGCCTGTAGCCGTGCTACCAGATGCTGATACAGCCGCAGCGGCGATGAACCGCCTGTCGGGGCGAAATTACAACGTTCTCCCTGATTCAGCTCAGTAAAAATATCTGCCGCGGCCTGCTGGCTGAGGGCTTCCTGATCGTCGAATAACCGTATTCTCATTTTTTCATTCCCTTGTTATGAACTGGATGACAATAAGATGAATGCTTCTGATAACCACTGCAACAATAATAACTAAAGGGATAATTCTCTTGTGTTTTTATCGCTAAAAAGTCCGAGAAATCAGTAGTACAGCGCGCAACGGCATCGTACAGTGAATAACCTGCTTTTCTGCCAACGAGACCCTGATGAATCCTCTTGCTCCCCTGCTTAACCTGAGTGCTCACCCGATTACCGATGCCGGTTACACAGCAACATGCCAGCAGCAGCTGGCTGCCAGCGGCGCGCTGGTGCTGCGTGGTTTTTTAACCCCTGCCGCGCTGGCCGCGATCAAGCAGGAAGGGGAGGATAACCAGCATCTGGCGTTTTATGCCAGCAGCCAGCATAACGTCTATTTGCAGAAACCGGACGATGCCTTTGCCGCCGATCACCCGCGTAACCGCCAGGTCGTTTCCTCGAAAGGCTGTATTACCGATGAAGAGATCCCGGCGGCCTCTGCACTGCGCACCTTGTACGACTCGGACGCGTTCAAGGCGTTTCTTTGCGGCGTGCTGCAAGAGCAACAGTTGTTCCCCTATGCCGACAGCCTGTCGTCGATTAATCTTCACTATGCGCATGCCGGGCAGGAACTGGGCTGGCACTTTGACAACTCCTCCTTCGCTATCACACTGCTGATTCAGAAACCTGAAGCGGGCGGCGTATTTGAATACGTCAGCCATCTGCGTAATGCGGAAGCCGGGGAGATGAACTACAGCGGTGTGGGTGCCGTGCTGGACGGTGAGCATCCGGTAGAGAAACTGGCCATTGAACCGGGGGATCTGGTGCTGTTCAGGGGGCGGAATGCCCTGCACCGCGTCACGCCAACGGAAGGAGAGACGACACGTATGCTGGTCGTGCTGGCGTACAATGCCCAGCCGGATGTGTCGCTGTCAGAAAGCGCCCGCATGACCTTCTACGGGCGCCTGTGATCTCACTGCTGTAATGCTTCCCAACCGCGCTGGAAAATCTGTCGGGTGCGCAGTGCAACCAGCGCGCGCCAGTCCGGATCGGCCGGGTAAAACCCTTCAAAAAGCTGCTGTTTCACCTGTCTTCCCTGCTCGCTGTCCAGGTCACCGTACAGATGCAGCCAGTGGTCATCGCGCACGCGACGGTGCATATCACGACCGTCGTAAGTTCCGCATTCCACCACCAACTGAAGCAGTTCAGTCTCCGGCAGCTGATCCAGCATAAACTGTGACAAATAACCGGTGGCTGTGGCGGTCACGCCGGTGTCACTCTCCCCACTGGCCCCGGTGATGATCACCGTCAGCCACTCGCCAAACAGACGTTTCGCTTCATCAAGCGCCGGGTAAGGGCGCTGTGCAATCGCCAGCAGCATGGGATGGCCGTAAGCCCCGGCCCCGGTATGCAGATCGAAACTGATAATACGCCGTGCCATTTGCAGATGATTGGCAATAATCTGCTGCAGGATCTGCTGAGACCAGCTGGCCTCGCTGCCGCCGTAAAAGATGCCGTCCGCAAACTGATACTGCCCGGCTTCCACAATACGTTTTACGCCACCCCAGCCGATCTCCGCGCACTTCAGTGCCATCTGCACATCGGCTGCCGCACGCTCTGGGCCGTCCAGGTCACGGCAGGTATAAATACTGTGCAGCGCCGGGTACGCCGGATTAGGCGGTACCGCTCCCGAGAAGTCGATAAAGTTACGGTTCAGGTCGGCGTTGTCTTCATTCACCCGCCGCAGCCAGGCGGTACCCCACGGATTGATCAGATGCACCAGCACCAGCGCCACATCCTGCGGCAGGGTGCTGCCATCCAGCGCTTCCAGCCAGGCGATCTGGCTGTCGGAGCCGTAATACCCTTCCACACCATGGGTGCCGGAAACCACCAGCATTACCTGCGGGGCATCCGCGCGGCCAATCACCGCCACATCGGTCGACAGCGGCTCGCCCTGGGGGCCGCTCAGCGGGTGTGGGTAGCAGGTAACAGCGCCTCCCAGCGCCCCCACTGCCGCCAGAAAGCGTGCACGTTGCTGGCGAAAGTCAGGCAGTGTCGTTAACGTCATCGCTTACTCCGGGCGGTGATAAACATCGAAGCTGAAATACTGCTTCGCCAGACGATCGTAGGTGCCATTTTTGTGCAGTTCAGCCATCGCTTCATTAATTTTGGCGATGCGCGCACCATCATCTTTACGCAAGCCGATCCCAACACCTTCACCGAAGTATTTTGGGTCATACAGCGGTTTCCCGGCGATATGATACTCCGCACCCTGCGGCGTTTTCAGGAAGCCGGACTCAGCCGCTGCCGCACTGGTGAAAGTGGCATCAAGACGCCCTGACGCCAGGTCCGGATAAATTTCCGACTGGTTTGGATAGCTCACCACCTGAACCCCCTGGCTGCCCCAGACGCTTTTCGCAAAGCCTTCCTGAGTGGTGCCCTGCGCCACGCCAACGGTCTTGCCTTTCAGCGATGCCAGTTCCGGCATCAGCTTGCTGTCTTTACGTGTCAGCAACGCGCTCGGGGTGTTATAGAGCATGTCGGTGAACGCCACCTGCTCACGGCGTTTTTCGGTCATCGCCATGGCTGACAGGATGGCATCAAACTTACGGGCCTGTAATGCCGGAATAATGCCGTCATAACCGGTCTGTACCCAGACACATTTCACTTTCATCTGCTGGCAGATGGCGTTACCCATATCAATATCAAATCCCTGCAACGATCCGTCAGCAGCCTTGGATTCAAACGGCGGGAACGTCGGGTCAACGCCAAAACGCAGCTCTTCTGCGGCCAGGGCAGAAGCACTAAACCCCGCCAGCAAAGCCAGCGCGGTCAGGGTCAGTTTTTTCATCTCAGGATCTCCGGGATTATCATGCGGGTTATCCCCAAGTAATAGCATGATTTTTCATGGAGAAATAAGGCTTTTGTCTTATGGCAGGCGGGGGTTAATAAGCCAGTTTTATAATACGAGGTGTTGTCGGGTGGACGTCGATGAGGGTGGCCGGGCGGCCACCCTCTTATCTTCAGCTGCGTGGATACAACTCAAGCAGACGGCGCGTCACACCGTTAGTCCAGCCGAAGCCGTCCTGCAACGGGTATTCACCACCGCCACCGAGCAGCGCGGCATCACCGCTGATGTTGTATTTCTCCACCAGCTTATGATGCTGCTGCCAGGTGGTATCGACGGTCGTCAGCCAGCGGGTGGCAATCTCCTTCGCCAGCTCTTCTTCACCATAACTGCTGAAGCCTTTTACCGCCAGCCACTGCATGGGTGCCCAGCCGTTCGGGCTGTCCCACTGCTCGCCGGTCACTTCCATACTGCACAGCATACCGCCCGGTGCCAGCAGGTAGTCACGCACCGCTTTCGCCGTACGCGTGGCCTGCTCATAGCTCGACATTCCCACATACACCGGGGTGACCGCCGCGGCGGAGAACGCGGCTTTCTCCCCTTCACGCCAGTTGTAGTCCCGGTACAGGCCGGTTTCTTCTTCCCACAGATACTTATCAACGACTTCACGGCGACGCAGTGCCAGCTGCTGGTAGCGGTCTGCGGTCTCCTGCTCGCCTTTGCTGGCCGATAATCGGGCGATGGTGGTTTCCAGCTTGTAGAGGAACGCATTCAGGTCGATCGGCACAATGCTGGTGGTCTGGATGCTTTCCAGACGGCCTGGTTCAGCCAGCCAGCGTGAAGTAAAGTCCCAGCCAGATGCCGCACCGGCACGCAGGTCACGGTACACCTCGCTGGACGGGCGTGATGACTGGCGTGCCGTTTCCACATCTTCCAGCCAGGATTCGTCACGCGGCGTATCACGGTCATCCCAGTAACGGTTCAGCACCGAACCATCGGGCAGCATCACCACGTGGCGATACGCCTGATTCGGGGAGAGATCGTCCTGGCCATCCATCCAGAACGCATACTCGCTTTTCAACTGCGGCAGGTAATGCTGTGCTTCATGGATATCATTCTTTTCGAACAACTCCACCATCATGGCAAACACCGGCGGCTGCGAACGGCTGAGGTAATAAGTCCGGTTACCGTTAGGAATATGGCCGTATTTATCAATCATCCACGCAAAGTTGTCGGCCATGTTATGCATTAGATCGCCACGCCCGGCAGCGGCAAAGCCCAGCATGCTGAAATAGGAATCCCAATAGTAGGTTTCACCAAATCGCCCACCCGGCACCACATAGGGTTTCGGCAACGGCAGCAGCGATGAAAACTCGCAATGCTTTTCCGGCTGGCGGGTTAATACCGGCCACAGCGCATCAATATGTTGTTCGATGCTGTTTTCCGGGTCGGAAACATAGCGGCTGTCATGGACACGTGGCAGCTCAAAATGTTCCAGCACGAATTCCAGCAGGTTAAAATCATCCCGCTCACGTGCCATATAATAACGAAAGAGAATACGTTCCGGTTCAAACCTTGGCGCACAGTCAGCAAAGGTTTTACTGTCGGAAAAAATACGCGACATCTGCACCACTTCGAACAGCTCCTGATAGCGGTCTGAAGGGGTGAGAATATCGGACGCGGGTAGCCCACGGATCGGCTCCGGCTGAGGCTCGACCGCGGAATCAGGCCCAGCCTCATAATCATCGTACCAGGCTTCATATTCAGTAGGGTTATTGTCAATCATCGCTTCATTTTGGTTGAAAGTGATAAGAACCTCCTGATGCCTAAATATTATGGCAAAGTCGCTGGTGGATTAAGAGACTTATTATAGTACCGTAGTCTCAGCACGCAACCCGATGTTTCCATTACTCTTAATGAAGAAATATTTCAAAAAATAAACAGAAAGAAAAATAAGCCAAATTCATTGACAATAAAAATGAAAATTGCCGTTTCCCCTTCATTTTTTACTGCCTGTTTATTTTTTAAAAATAGTGTTCATTAATCGCGAAATTACAGCAGCTTAACGACGCTGGTGGCAAAAAAAAAGCAAAAACGATTTCTCTGGCGTTTTTAACGGTATTCTTCAACGCTTACAGAAGATTAGCGTATTTTTCCGCTTACCCATGATGTGTGGCTGTGCCTGTTGGGCCCGCGCTGCAATGTTACGGGCTTGTAAAAGTGGAGTATGGGGGCATTTTTTGTCTAATTCAGACAATACCCAGAGAGAGCCCTGATGGAAAATGCTTTATCCACGGTGGCTGCACCCGCTCGCATGCAGTGGATAGATCGGCTGGAGGCCGTTGCGGTGTTTATCCCACTCAACGTCCGCTTGCGCCTGAAACCCGGGGTTCGGGGAGCTTGTACTGAAACGCTGACAGGCCTCTTCACAGGAATATTTCCCGACTGTGATTTACTTCTCATTGCCGGGAAAATAAACTATTGCACCTTCGTAATTTGACGAAAAGAACAGACCCGGCGCCCTCAGGCTGAGGGTGATAACCAGAAAGGATTATTTGATGACGCTTCAACTCTGGCTGGCTTATACAGGTGTGATTGCCGCACTGATTGCCATTCCCGGCCCTTCGGCCCTGATCAGTATGACCCACGGCCTGCGCTACGGCCGTAAACAGGCACTGGCAACGGTGACGGGCGGCGTGCTGGCCGCCATGATGCTGATGACCGCCTCTGCGCTGGGGCTGGGTGCCATCCTGGCGGCGTCTACCACCGCCTTTACCGTGCTGAAAGTGGTCGGTGCCGCGTATCTGATCTGGCTGGGCATTGCGGCCTGGCGTGATAACAGCGAGCCTGCTGCGGTGAATGCCGTGGAGCTGGAAGAGGCACCGGGTGCATTACGCCTGTTCCGCAAAGGCTTTATGGTCGGTATCAGTAACCCGAAAGATCTGCTGTTCTTCGCGGCACTGTTCCCGAACTTTGTTGATGCCAGCCAGCCACATGCTGCGCAGTTTGCCACGCTGGCCATCACCTGGGCGGTGCTGGATCTCAGCATTATGTTCAGCTATGCCTGCGCCGGACGACGCCTGTCAGGGGTGTTCTCCAACGCACGTCGTCTGCGCATCCTCAACCGTTCTACCGGCAGCCTGTTTGTCTTTGCCGGTGGCGCGCTGGCGATTTCAGCGAAATAATCCTGCCAGCTCCCGGGTGAAGCCGCTGTGCAGGCTTCGCCCGTTGCTCTGCTCCGTTACCCTGTACGAATGCGCCCACTAGCGCGCGCATAGGCAAACAACCCGCCCGCATCAATGATATTCGCCAGCTCCCCCACCGGATCAATCTCCAGCTGTTCGCCCGTCGCCAGCACGGTCACCGTCTGACTGCGGGTATCAATACTCACCCGGTCGCCAGTTTGCAACTGCTGATACAACGCTGCGGTGGTCGCCACGGGCAGCAGCTCCCCGGTCGCAACACAGTTGCGGAAAAAGATGCGCGCATAAGACCGGGCAATGACTGCCTGCACTCCGGCGGCACCCAGCGCCATCACGGCATGCTCACGCGAGGAACCACAGCCAAAATTTTTCCCCGCCACAATAATCGGATAAGCCGAGCGCCCACTCTGCACATCGATAAACGGTAGTGCGCCTTCCAGCAGACCGCACATCGCCAGTGAGGCCAGCTGGGCATAGCCCTCCGGCGTCGAAGGATTCACTTTGAGATACTCGGCGGTCAGAATCTGGTCGGTATCAATATTGTCACCCAGCACGTATACCGCGCCGCTTATGATCGATTCCATGCTTAAACTCCGAATTCAACAGGGTTGGTGATCATGCCGGTCACCGCCGCCGCCGCCACGGCATAAGGGGAGGCCAGATAGATAGTGGCGCGCTTGTGCCCCATGCGGCCAACAAAGTTACGGTTGGTGGTGGAGATCACTGAAATCGGCTGATGCACGCGACCAAAGGTATCGGCCGGGCCGCCGCAACAGGCCGCGCAGCCCGCTTCTGACGACAGCTGCACGCCGGCATCGGTGAGGATCTGATACACCGACTGCCCTGCAATTTGCGTGGTGATCAGGCGATGAAACACCTCTTTAGTGGCCGGAACGGCAAAGGTCGGGATCGACACTTTACGCCCCTTCATCACCTGTGCAGCAGCGACAAAGTCCGCCAGCTTGCCGCCCGTACAGGAGCCAATATAAGCCTGGGATATTGCGACATTTTTCAGCGTATCAATCGACACCACGTTATCCGGTGAGTGCGGTTTTGCCACCAGCGGCTGCATGGACGTCACATCGAACTCGACCACCCGGCTATAGTCCGCATCCGCATCGGCCGTCACCACACTAAAGGGGATATCGGTGCGTTCCGCCAGATAAGCGAGCGTCGCTGCGTTCGGCACCATAATGCCGTTCTTTCCACCGCACTCCACCACCATATTGCACATCGTCATACGCTCTTCCACCGACAGGGCATCAATGACACTGCCGCCGAACTCAATCGCTTCATAGGTTGCCCCTTCCACCGTCAGCTCAGCCAGCAGCGCCAGGATCAGGTCTTTTGCCTGCACATGCGCCGGCAGCGTGCCGTGATAGTTAACCCGGATGGTGGTGGGCACTTTCAGTGGGATTTCGCCGGTCCCCAGCGCATAGGCCGCATCGGTGATCCCCAGCCCGACAGCAAAACAGCCAAAAGCCCCGGCGGTGACCGTATGGGAATCGGTGCCGAGTAACACCTCGCCGGGCCGGGTATGCCCGCCTTCGGCCAGGCCAATATGGCAAACGCCCTTATACTGTGGCGTACCAACATCGTAGAAGTATTTAATCTTCTGCTCGTGAGCGAACTCGCGCATCACACGAATATTGTGATTAGCCTGCGGGTCAGCCGAATAAACGAAATGATCCGGGATCAGAATAAAACGATCGGTATCCCATATTTTCGCCTGCTCACCAAACTCTTTTTTAAATACGCTGGCGACACCCGGCGTGCAGGGATCGTGCGACATTAATATATCCACTTTCGCCCAGACTATTTCTCCAGGCGTAACGGTTTCCCGCCCGCTGGCACGAGCGAGTATTTTCTGACTGATTGTCTGCCCCATGCTATTTATCTCTGCGTGATATTTCGGCCATTGAAAATAAATAAATTTTAATCACCTTACCGTTTTTCTCTGCGCGGTAAACGGGGAATATGCTAATATCCTCTATTGTTTCCGCCTCAGAACAATCCGGGATATTAATGAGCGATTTTGAAAACCTGCACGGGATGATTATTTTTGCCAAGGTGGTGGAAACGTTGAGCTATACCGAAGCTGCGAAAGCGCTGGGGCTGGCAAAATCATCGGTGAGTAAAGAGATCTCGTCGCTGGAAGTGCGCCTCGGGGCAAAACTGTTGCAACGCACCACCCGGCGGATTCAGGTCACCGAAGTCGGGATGACGTACTATCACTACTGTTACCGCATCCTGCATGAGGTGAAAAGCGCCGATCTGTTTATTCGCCAGTTCCACGAAGAGCCAACCGGCAGCCTGCGCGTGGTGGCCCCGGTCACCTTTGGCTGTCAGTGTATTGTCCCGGCGCTGAACAGTTTTGTTGCCAGCAATATCCACGTCAGTGTCGATCTCGACCTGACCGATCGCGCGGTCAATCTGGAGGATGATGGCTGTGATATCGCCATTGCCATCACGCGCGAATTACCCGACCACCGCCATTATCGTCCGCTGATGGACATCGCCTGGGGGCTGTATGCCGCCCCGGATTACCTGAAAAATATCGAGCCTATCGCCAGCCCGGACGATCTGCCGCGCCATGACTTTATTCTGTTTCGCGGCCCGGCCCACACGATTTCATTACCGTTCCGTAAAGAAAAGCAGAAGAAAGACATTGAAGTCCGCAGTCGTTTTCGCGCCAATAACAGCATCGCTTTATTAAACTCAGCCGTGGCACAAACCGGCATCGCCTATCTGCCTAATTATATTGCACAGGAAGCGGTTTCCCGTGGGGAACTGGTGCAGTTATTACCCGACTGGGAAATGGATATTTATAAGTCTTACGTTCTGGTGAAAAGTGATAATTTTATTTCACCGCGCGTGAGACTGTTTATTGAGGATTTGCAGAAGGCGTTACATCAATAAAAAACCCTTGCGGGTTTTTTATTATTTAAGCTGGGTGTTTTTGGGCCTGACACCAAATACTGAAGCCCTTTGTACCTTGAGGCTACTATTGGTAGTCACATACCGGCTATTAACGATCTTGACATCACCAGTAGCCAATTTATCTTTGATGTCACGTCCTGCGGCAGCTTGCAAACGTTGCGCCATCTCATGAAAAAGGCGATCCGTTGATGCATTATGCAATGTGGTAACTTTGAGTTGTGACGACATAACCTCTTCCTCCTGCTTCAACATCTGTGTATGCCTCCCATCCTTCCAGTCGACTAAATATTTTGCTTTTTGGATGGCCTTCAAGACCGAGCGCTCGCGAGTAGATTACTGCTAAATCTGTAGCGCGTTGATGCTCAAGGTCAGCTGCGGCGGTGAAGATATAGGCACCTGCATTGCAAATAGTATAATGGTCATAAATTATACTTGCAACGTTGAGCAGCACCCTGCCGCTGGCGAGTCCACGATGCCGAACATGTCTGTAACCTGTTGGTTCTTCGGTGGCAGGATCAAGTGAGTCAAAGACCACTGCCCAGACCCCATTTGCAGGAAACGTAAATCCTGGGCAGGCATGAAGAAGGTCAATGCCTTTTGAAGCCAGGTCATGAGGCGACATTATCTGCTCAAAGCCAACACCATATAATTCCCCACAAAGTAGAAAATTACGATAAACCATACCATTGCCGTACTTGTCTTCAAATGGCGGCTGCCATTGAAATTTGTTATTCACTTAGCATCTCCCTATGCATAAAGTGATTTATATTCAATAAGTTAAAATAATAATCAGGTATGACGGGTAAATTACCCTAAATAATTGGCGTTATAGCAAGGCGGCAAATGCGTGAATCCCCCCGGGAGCTTACTGGAGTAAGTGACCGGGGTGAGCACATGAAGCCAACGCCGCTGTAGCGTCAAGTATGACGTATAAATTACCCTAAATAATTGGCGTTACAGCAAGGCGGCGAATGCGTGAATCCCCGCGAGCTTACTGGAGTAAGTGACCGGGGTGAGCACATGAAGCCAACGCCGCTGTAGCGTCAAGTATGACGGGTAAAATTAATAATAGTTGCCGTGACGGTAATCCCAGGTAGTAAAGATGTCAGACATGATCGACATAATCTTATCCACATCCAGACCTTTACGGATCAGCACCGGGCATGGCGTGATGTTACGCTCGCCTTTCTGCTCTGGCACCAGTTTGCCGTTATCGTCAACCATCGCCACCATCACACCCTGCTCGTAGCGAGTCTTTTCAGACTCGTTTGGCTGGATGGATTTCACGTAGTCGTTGGCAGCAATAATCAGGTCTGCATGCGCTTCGATGCGCTCGCCAATGCCTTCTACCAGGCCACGGTTTCCTTTACCTGATGGGTTCGCGGAGCTGGCGAAGGAGAACTTACCGTGGTTTTCCCACAGCTCTTTCGCCAGATTCTCGCCAGGTACGCCAAACTTAATCACAAAGCAGCTGGTCTGACGACGGTCCATCATCAGCTCTTTAGAACCGTCATCCGGGATACGTGCCACCGCTTCTTCTTTCCACGGCAGGATGCAGCCCAGCAGAACATCCTGGTCCCAGTGCTGCTGATACAGCGCTTCGATTTCAGGGTTTAACTGGGCCAGTTCTTTCAGCTGTTCCAGAGAACCACACAGCACCACGCCTGGCTTGTTACGGTTACGCTGCTTGGCGTCAAACTTGCGCTCCAGACCTTTGGCATCAGACGTCATGATGATGTAGCCCACTTTGGTCGGGCAGACGATCATGCCGCCGTTAGCAGACAGGATCTTCACGGCTTCCGGCTGTAAGCCACCATTCCAGTTAACCACTTTATCGTTCATAACAGCACCTTTGCGTTCAGATTCGGTTCAAATTAAGTGGGTAATCACCCGTTGAAACCATCCTGCCACAGCCAGTTTTTAGCGCAACAATAAACATCAAAAAGCCATGATTGTTTCCCGGAGGAAACAACCGTTGCCTGTCAGCGTGGGATTAACTGCTCTGCTTTCAGCCGGTCAAACAGCTCAAAGAAGGCTTCGCGCGTTGGCTGATACCCATTGAACCCGGCTTTGCGGCTTTTGCTGACGTCAGTAAACACTTCCATCGGGCGACCGAGATCGGCATCGGTATGCCACCAGGAGGCCAGCTTTGTGACGTCGCTCTCTTTCAGGTTGTGCTGTTGGGCAATCTCCTGCCACTGCTGAGCGGCGTCGTTCATACGTCCTTCCAGCGGCTGCTCGCCGTTGAATGGCGCGACTTCAAGACCAAAGTATCCGGCGATTTCGCCCCACATCCACTGCCAGCGGAACACATCACCGTTGACCACATTGTAGTCCTGGTTTTGCGCCGAAGGCGTGGTGGCGGCCCAAATCAGCTGGTCCGCCAGTAGACGGGCATCCGTCATGTCGCTAACGCCCTGCCACTGCGCCTGTGAACCCGGGAAGACAAACGGCTGACCGCTCGCTTTACACAGCGTGGCGTACACCGCCAGCGTCTGCCCCATATTCATGGCATTACCCACCGCGAAACCAATCACCGTATGCGGACGATGAACGCTCCAGGTGCAGCCATATTTTTCTGCGGCGGCAAAGACTTCATCTTCCTGTGCGTAGTAGAAGTTCTCTACCGGCTGACGTCCCTGCTCCTCACGGAACGGAGTCACCGGCACGCTGCCTTTGCCGTAGGCATCAAACGGACCCAGGTAGTGCTTCAGCCCGGTGATCAGCGCCACATGGCCCCCTTTCAGGGTGTCGCCCAGTGCATCCAGGACATGACGCACCATGCCACCGTTGACGCGGATATTCTCTTTCTCATTTTCCTGACGTGCCCAGGCGCTGAAGAACACCTTATCGACCACCACCTCTTTCAGTGCGGCCTGGACGGATGCGCTTTCCGTCAAATCGGCGGTCAGCGAAGTGACCCCCGCAGTGACCGGGGTGCGACCGCGTGATAACCCATAAACCTGCCAACCCTGCGCCAGCAGGCGTTCTGCCAGGGCACTTCCGGTGACGCCGCTGACGCCAACAATCAAAGCTCGTTGTTGCATAATTTCTCTCCTGTTCAGTAATGCCTCCAGCTTAATAGAGAATTAAATTCCCATCTCAGGTATAAATTCACAGTATTCATGAACAGGAGGAACGAATGACCTCATCTGAAGATCGCCTGAAAGGGATCACCGCCTTTGTTGCCACGGTGGAAAGCGGCAGCTTTACCGCCGCCGCCGAACGGCTGCATCTGACCAGTTCTGCCGTAAGTAAAAGCGTGGCACGGCTGGAAGCGCGCCTCGGTTCACGGCTGTTTGAGCGCACCACCCGCAGCCTGGCACTGACCGATGCCGGGCAGGCCTATTACGACACCTGTACCCGCGTGCTGGGGGAGCTGAGCGAAGCCGAATCGGTGCTGGCGGCTCAGCGCACCATTCCTGTCGGCCGTCTGCGCGTTGCCGTCCCCCATACCTTTGGCCGGCTGCATGTCATGCCGCTGCTCAATCACTTCTGTCAGCAGCACCCGGACATGCAGCTTAACCTGTCGTTCTCGGACCGTTTTGTGGACCTGTTTGAAGAGGGCGTGGATGTCGCGGTACGCATCGGCGGGCCAGGCAGTTATCCCCCTTCGCTGGCGGTGCGTTATCTCGGCTGCGAGCAGCTGATCTTTTGCGCCTCACCTGACTATCTGGCGCAGCACGGTACACCGCAGTCGTTAGAGGCGCTGGAGCAGCACCGGGCGATTGTGTATGACCGCATCGACGGCAGTACCAGCCCGTGGCATGTCACCTCGCCGGATGGCCGCATTACCACACGCACCGTGCCACACCGGATGGCGCTGGGGGATGGCGAAGCGCAGCGTTCAGCAGTGATGGCCGGGCTGGGCGTGGCACAGATGGCGACCTGGCTGATGGAAGAACAACTGGCACGCGGTGAGCTGGTGGGATTCCTGCCGGAACTGGCGGTGCCGGGCCTGCCGCTGTATGTGGTGTGGCCACGCAGAAAGCAGCTCACGCCGAAGGTCGATGCGCTGCTGAGTGCACTGGAGACGTTGAGGATTGGATAACCAGGGATGGCCTGGGCCGCTGCGAATGCAGCGGTCACCCTGTGATATTCAACGTAAGAACATTTACGCATCGCACTATCATTATTTATCTTTTTTAACGCGGCCCTTTTCTAAACTGAATATTTTTTTCCAGTCAGCCAGGAACAGAATATAAAAAATGAAAAATAGCACAGCAGAATATCGAATAATGCTGTCATCCCATGCGGCGTAATTAAAAAACCGATAGAGTGACCCGGCACCAAACCTGGCAATACCAAACTGGCAGCTCCCCACTATCAAAACAATCACCAGGTTAAGCAACTTTTTGCGCCGTAAGGTAAAAATTTTTTCTGAGCTAAGCAGATAAAGTGGGATCATCAATAATAGTGAAACTAATTCATATCCTATTATGACTAACCATGAGCTATCCGTTATGACCACATCCCTGTACATTTAATTCTCTCCTGATGATGGATAAACACTTTGCAATGTATTTATGTCTCCTATTATCTCAGCAGCAAGAGGAACAGGTCCTAAATCTTTCCAGCCACGAATAAAATCTGTATTTATATGTCTAAAAAGGCGAAATGAATCAGATTTTGGGATGTTTCTCACCAAACCATATCCAGACAGACCAATATCAACGACACTATAAACAACATCAGCCTGAGCTTTACTGTATCCCAACCCCTTAGCAAGTTCCCGGTAGGCTTGTCGGATGCAACCCTGTTTATTTTTCCGATATAAAAGATAATATCCATTTTCATAGACATTATTGAATCCATGTGCAGCTAACGATGCCCCATAAGCAGCACAAAGCCCTCCCATTGACGCAGCACAAATCCCAGTCCCACCAAAAAACTGAACACCGCCGCTAACAAAACCAACTTGTTTAAGGACCAGCACAATTCTTCTATTGTGCACTTCTTTTTTCACTGCTGCATACTGCACCATTCTTCCGGCCATCAACTGAAATTCCTGATTTCGCAAATTATCAGTCTCTTCATTCAATGTTTTTATAGCACCACTCAGTGACATACACTGAATATCTACTTCACGTGTAATATGAGAGATAAAATTTTTTATCTCATAAAAAAAAGCCGCACGGGCATATCCTGTTGGAAGATAAGTCAGTGCTGTTATATTGCTGACTTTATTTAATTGCTGAACCGCACTGTTAAAATCCTCTTTACTAGCCGTTCTTGAAAACATCACTTTCTCCTTGTTATGTTTTTAAACCCATACACTTTACCATGATATTTGTTGAGTTCTGGGTTGACGATCAGCTTTTCAGAATCGGGACTGACTATCTGGTCCGGCACGGCCTGCCGTTGTATGTCGTGTGGCAGCGCAGACCCTGCCACTAGTGCACACCATCAACACGGATCGATCGGAAACGATAATCGACCCCGACGAGGGATTGCCATAGCATGGCAGTGTTAAAACCACAGCGAGCACTCTGCCATTGGGGATGAGGCTCGTTTGAGGTAAGCCGGACGTCACGCGCCAGGGATGGCGCGAGCCGAGGCCCGCATGGATGCGGCTTTTGCCGATCCGGCGTGCTCAAACGGGCCTTAGCCCTGTCACACCGTCTCTAGCGAAGAAATGGGGGGATACCTCCCCGACGGGAGATCGCCCTGTCGTGGTAGTGTTAAAACCACAGCGGCACAATTTTTTGTGCCCACATTACCCGTTTAATTACCCGTGAAAACCCAATTCAGCAGAGATCGCTTTCGCGGTGGCTACCACAGGGGCCATCAGCTTTTTCACCCCAATTTGCTGGAGTTTCGCCGTCGGCAGGGACACGGATACCGCATACGGCACCCGCTGCTGAATATCAAACACCGGAGCGGCAATACAGGAGACACCCAGCTCGTTCTCTTCGCGGTCCATCGCCGTCTGCTGCTGGCGAATATTTTTCAGCTCTTCCAGCATTTCCGGCAGCGTGATGATGGTGTTTTTTGTCAGGGGCTGAATGGTGTCCTGATGGCTCTGCCAGTAGTGCGCCGGATACTCTTCGCTGCCCCAGGCCATAAAGATTTTGCCCATCGCCGAGCAGTACAACGGCATATGCTGGCCGATATAGGCACGGGTACGCATCATTCCGGTGGTCGGCTCCAGCTTGTAAATCAGGATCACATGATCATCTTCCCGACTGGAGAAATTCACCGTTTCCCCTACCTCAAGATTGAGTTTTTCCAGGTGCGGCGCTGCCACATGGATCACGTTGAGCGACGAAAGTGCCTTCTGCCCGACAGAGATAAATTTGGTGGTCAAACGGTAGCTGCCCGGCGACGGTGCCTGTGTCACATAGCCGCTGCTGTGCAGCCCCTGCAAGAGCCGGTGCACGGTACTTTTGTTCATCCCGGAGAGCTCCGAGAGATGGGCCAGCGGGCAACCGTTAGGGTAGTTGCTTAAGAGTTCAATCAACTGAAGGCCACGAAACAGGCTCTGCGTCCCCAGCGGCTTGTCTTTCTTATCATCCTTCACGCTATCCGCTTTTACGCTCATCCACGATTCCTCTTAATGTCCTGCGTCCCGTACCGGGAAGTTGCCCGATGTTAACCCATGCTTTCCACACTGTGAATATGGAACGACGTTTCAGTGCATTTCCTGAGGGACAAATCTGCCAAAAAACGCCCATCCAGAAGTGAGCTATTCATCACAATTCCACAACATCAAAAACAAACCATTGTTTTTAAACAACAAATAAAATCGTCACATCTTTGCTTTCCGTTCCAACAGAGAATAGTATTTTTGAAACTTGATTTCGCATATTGAAATATTGCGGTGTTTTTTCTTGCTGTCGCCGCTGTTGATGCTCACCAGGAGTTGCAGGAGGCTGTAATGCAGCATACACCCGGTACACCGGTTCTTACGCTGAGCCATATCACCAAACGGTTCGGTGGCAATATTGCCGTCAACGATGTCAGTCTGGAGGTTTTCCCCGGTGAAGTGGTCGCCCTGTTGGGGGAAAACGGTGCCGGAAAATCCACCCTGATCAAAGTGCTGGCGGGCGTCTATGGTCGTGACAGCGGTGATATCCGCTTTCAAAACGCCAGCATTGCCTCTGCCGCCAGTTTAAAAACGGCGCGCCAGCAACCCATCGCCTTTATCCATCAGGATCTCGGGCTGATTGAGTGGATGACGGTGGCCGAAAATATGGCACTGGTGATGGGGTTTACCCGTCGTCTGGGGTTGATTGACTGGCGGGCGGTGCGCGAACGTTCACGCGCTGCGCTGGATGAAGTCGGCATCGCTCTGGACCCGGACGCCCGCGTGTTTGAGCTGTCGCGCACTGAGAAATCCCTGCTGGCGATTGCCCGCGCCGTGGCGGTCAATGCCGAAGTGCTGGTGCTGGATGAACCCACCGCCTCGTTGCCCGCCAACGATGTGCGCCATCTGTTCAGCGTGATCAACCGCCTGAAAAGTAAAAAGGTCGGGATGATTTACGTCACACACCGCCTGGATGAAGTGATTGAGATTGCCGACCGCGTCTGCGTGATGCGCGACGGCAAACGCGTGGCGGGCGGCATGACGGCGCAATATACCCTGCGCAACCTCGTCGAAATGATCGTCGGGGAAGCCATCGACGGCGATCAGCGCGAAGCGCTGCCTGAAGGGCAACCTCCGGTGCTGACGCTCAACCAGCTGCGCATTGATGAAGTCGGCCCGGTGTCCTTCAGTCTGCAACCCGGTGAAATGCTGGCACTGGCCGGGCTGCGCGGTGCCGGACAGGAAGAAATTGGCCGCCTGCTGTTTGGCCTGCGCCCGCGCAGCGGTGGCACCATGACGTTCCGTGATAAGGACTATCACGCCCAGTCGCCGCAGCAGGCCATGGCCGCGGGTGTCTCACTGGTGGCGGGCGACCGCACCGGAGAAAGCCTGGTGATGTCGATGAGCGTGCGTGAAAACCTGTTTCTTAACCCCTGTGCCAGCGGCCACCCGCTGCTGTCACGTTACGGTCGCCGGGCTGAAATCGGCGCCAGCTGGTGGAAAGTGCAGTTATTCGATGTACGTCCGAAAGACGTCAACCTGGATATCAGCGCCCTCTCCGGCGGTAACCAGCAAAAAGTCGTCATGGCACGCTGGATGCACCTCAATGCCCCGCTGCTGATCCTCGAAGACCCCACCGCAGGCGTCGATGTCGGCGCACGCGAAGAGATCTATCACCTGCTGAACAAAGCGCTGGCCGACGGCATTGCGGTGCTGGTGATTTCCAATGACTTTGAAGAGATCGCCCATATCTGCAACCGCGCACTGGTGTTTAACCGCGGTCAGGTGGTCGGCGAACTGAAAAATGACCAGGTCACGTTTGCCAACCTGCTCGAACTGGCTTCGGCCAGTCACGAAACCCCTGTCGCCACCGTCTGAATTGTCAACGCCACCCTTCGACGGTGGCAGGAGAAGCTGTTATGTCCAAAACATCCGTGAAATCGACCGCGCTGGAACAGCGGGTCAGCCTTGGCGAGCATGGTGCCGCCGCATGGTCGATGCAGATCGTCACCCGCTACGGTCTGCTGCTGCTGTGTATCCTGCTTACCCTGCTGTTTTCCGTGCTATCGCCGTCGTTCGCCAGCATGCTGACGTTGCAGGCGATCCTCGCCAGTAAAGCCAAAATTGCCCTGCTGGCGCTGGCGGCCACTATCCCGATGATTGTCGGCAAAATCGACCTTAACGTCGGCTTTGGTATTGTGCTGTGGCACATCCTTGCCATCACCTTGCAGGTGGAATATGGCTTCTCCTGGCAGATGGCGGTGCTGACCGTGCTGGCGATCTCCGCGCTCTACGGGCTGCTAAACGGCATTCTGGTGGCGCTGGCCGATATCGACAGCTTCGTTGCCACCCTCGGTTCCGGCACCGTGCTGTATGCCGTGGCACTGTGGCACTCCGGCGGCCGCCAGATTGTCGGCGATCTACCGGATGCCTTCACCGCCCTGCACCATACCGAAATCTTCGGTATTCCGGTGGGTGCCTTCTACGTGCTGGCGGTAGCCATCATCCTGTGGCTGATCACCGAACACACCCCGCTCGGACGCTGCATGTATGCCGTCGGTGGCAACCCGGCAGCGGCAAGGCTCAACGGCATTGCCGTCAACAAATTTACCATCGGTGCCTTCATCGCCTCCAGCGTACTGACCGGGTTTAGCGGGGTGCTCATCGCGGCTGAACAGGGTGTCGGCCAGGCCAGCGTGGGTATGGATTATCTGCTGCCCGCCCTGGTGGGCGCGTTCCTCGGCAGCACCACCATCCGTCCGGGCCGCGTCAACGTCTGGGGTACCGTGGTAGGGATTGCTATCCTCGCGATCGGCATCGCCGGTATCCAGCAGTTCGGCGGCGATTTCTGGGTAGAGCCGCTGTTTAACGGTGCCACTTTACTGCTCTCCATTACCCTCGCCGGTTACGCCCAGCGCCGCCGGATGCTGAACCAAAAGGCCGTGGTGCGCAGTCAAAGCACCCCGGCTACCACTCCTGACAATAACCAGAAAACCATCACTCCAGGGAGTACCTTATGAAACGTCATCTTCTTGCTCTGACCCTTGGCACCCTGCTGGCAGGTTCGCTGCCCGCCTGGGCCGACAGCTACCTCGATCAGGCCACCGCCGCCATTACCAAAGCCACGGCCAGCGTCACCCAGTGGGACGGCCCCACCACCGGTCCTGTCCTGCAAAAGAATAAGAAGGTGATTTTTATCGCCTCTGATATGAAAAATGGCGGCGTACAGGGCGTGCAGCAGGGACTGAGTGAAGCCGCCGCTGCCGCAGGCTGGAAGCTGGAAACCCTCGACGGTGGCGGCTCGGTAAAAGACCAGTTGGCCGCGCTGAACCAGGCCATTGCTCAGCGCCCGGACGGCATCGTGATTGGCGGCTGGAATCCGAACGTTGCCAAAATTCCGCTGAAAAAAGCCCTTCAGCAAAAAATCGTGCTGATGGCCTGGCACGCGGAACCTCAGCCAGGGCCGATTGCTAAATACGGTGTGGTCGCCAACATCACTTCTGACTCCAACGAAGTGGCCCGCCTCGCCGCGCAGTATGCGGTGGTACAGTCCGGCGGCAAGGCACAGGTGCTGATCTTCACCGATTCGCTCTACCAAATCGCACTGGATAAGGCCAATGCGATGAAGCAGGAAATTGAGAAGTGCAGCGGCTGTAAAGTGGTGGAGTTTATCGATACGCCGCTGGCCGACACCGCCAACCGCATGCCCTCCATGACCTTCAGTCTGTTGCAGAAGTACGGCGATAAGTTCCAGTACGCGCTGGCAATCAACGATCTCTACTTTGACTTTATGGCCCCCGCGCTGAAAACCGCCGGTAAAGGCGGTAAAAATGCGCCGTTTAATATCTCCGCCGGGGACGGCTCGATCTCCGCCTTCCAGCGTATCCGCAGCGGTGACAGCCAGATCGGCACCGTGGCCGAGCCGCTGAAACTGCACGGCTGGCAGCTGCTGGATGAGTTTAACCGTGCCTTTGCCGGGCAGCCGCCGTCAGGTTACGTCACCCCGGCGCACCTGATCACCCGCGAGAATATCGGCAGTGACGGCGGTCCGCAGAACCATTACGACCCGCAGAACGACTATCAGGGACACTACAAAACCATCTGGGGCGTGAAGTAACGGAGGCGTTATGCAGACCGATAATCTCAGGCTGGAAACGCTCTGCTCCCCGGCGATCTGGGCCGAGGGTCCGGTGTGGCTGCCAGAGCAGGACGCCGTGGTGTTCAGCGATGTGAAAGGCAACCGCATATTCCGCTGGCAGCGTAGCGGTGAGGTGAGTCTCTGGCGTTCACCCTCGCACTATGCCAACGGCAACGCCCGCGATAATGAGGGCCGGGTGGTCAGCTGCGAGCATGGCCGCCGTGCTATCAGCCGTACCGAGCATGATGGCAGCGTCACACTGCTGGTGGAGAAGGTCGAGGGTAAACGCTTTAACTCGCCGAACGATGTGGTGGTGCGATCCGACGGGACGATCTGGTTCACCGATCCCCCTTACGGCATCGTCAGTGACGACGAGGGTTATCACGCGCACAGCCAGGTGATCGGCTGTTACCTCTACTGCTTCGACCCGGCCAGCGGACAACTGACTATCGCCGCCAGCGATCTGCAACGCCCCAACGGGCTGGCCTTTTCGCCCGACGAGCGTCTGTTGTATGTGGCGGATATGTCCATCGTCGACTTCCCGACGCTGGGCCGCCGTCAGCTGCGGGTCTATCCGGTCGAGGGATGGGAGCTGGGCGCCGGGCGGTGGTTTGCCGAGGTCGCCCCCGGTTTCCCGGATGGCTTCTGCGTGGATAACCGCGGCAACCTTTATTGCAGCTGCGCCAATGGGGTGATTATTTTCGACAGCCAGGGCCAGACGCGGGGCAAGATCCCCGTGCCGGAACGGGTGTCGAACTGCACCCTCGGCGGCCCGGACGGTAACGAGCTGTATATCACCGCGACCACCTCGCTGTACCGGGTAATCATCGGTTAACGCCCGGGCGAGGCGTGCCTCGCCCCTACGGTGAACGGGATCGGTTCGGGATGGGCGAGGCGTGCCTCGCCCCTACGGTGACGGGGATCGGTTCGAGCCGGGCGAGGCGTGCCTCGCCCCTGGGGTGACGGTGCCGGCGGTTTTTAATGTGTAGGGGTCAGGCATGCCTGACCCGGTTTCCCCACGCCTCAATTTCACCCAATGTGTTGGCGATCACATAACCCAATACTATTTTTATCTCACTGTTTTATAACGATTAAATTCCACTCCGTTTCTTTGACTTGTTCCCACCAGGCGCATAGGATTTATTTGGAACGATATTCCACATATTGAAATAAAGCCACCTCCGGGGAGAGACAGCAGTATGAGAATCAGCTATCAGCAGTTGAAACAAGAGTTCCTGCGGGTGTTACTGGCACGCGGTGTGCCGGCGGATAAAGCCGACAGCTGCGCCACCCTGTTCGCTGACACCAGCGAGAACGGCGTCTACTCCCATGGGGTGAATCGCTTCCCCCGCTTTATCCAGCAGCTGGATGCCGGGCACATCGTGCCGCAGGCCGAAGCGGAAAAAATCCTCTCGCTGGGCGCTATCGAACAGTGGGATGCCCACCGCGCCATCGGTAACCTCACCGCCCAAAGTATGATGGATCGCGCCATTGCGCTGGCCGACGGCCACGGTATTGGGCTGGTGGCGCTGCGTAATGCCAACCACTGGATGCGCGGCGGCAGCTACGGCTGGCAGGCAGCGGAAAAAGGCTATATCGGCGTCTGCTGGACCAACTCCATCGCGGTGATGCCGCCGTGGGGGGCAAAAAACTGCGCCATCGGCACCAACCCGCTGATCGTCGCCGTGCCGGGTGAACCGATCACCATGGTCGATATGTCGATGTCGATGTTCTCCTACGGCATGCTGGAAGTGAATCGCCTGGCGGGTAAAACACTGCCGGTCGACGGCGGTTTTGATAATGACGGTGAATACACCCGCGATCCCGCCACAATTGAAGAAAATCGCCGCATTTTACCTATGGGTTACTGGAAAGGCTCCGCCCTGTCCATCGTGCTGGATATGGTCGCCACCCTGCTCTCCAACGGTGCCTCCGTCACCGAAGTCACCGAAGACAACGGCGACGAATTCGGTATCTCCCAGGTGTTTATCGCCATTGACGTCGACCGTCTGATCGACGGCGCCACCCGCGACAGCAAGCTGGCACGCATCCGCGAGTCCATCACCGGAGCCGAGCGCGCCGATAGCCAGCAGGCCATCCGTCTGCCCGGCCATAAATTCCCCGGTATCCGTGCTGAGAACCAGCGCCTCGGCATTCCGGTGGATGAACGCGTCTGGGCACGCATCCAGGCACTGTAAGGGAGGAAACCGCATGATTTTTGGTCATATCAACAACACCGATGCCCGCCACTATCCGCCGACGATTGCACACGCCATCGACTGGTTAGCCCGCCACGATCTGGCCAGCATGGCAGCCGGGCGCTATCAGGACGATCACACCGGCTGGCAGATACAGGTGCTGGATCTGCACACTGCCCCGCACGGCGATAACTACCCTGAGGCACACCGCCGTTTTATCGATGTGCAGTACCTGGTGTCCGGTAATGAGCTGATGGGCGTGGCAACGGAGAAGTGTGAACCCACTATCCACCAGCCCTATGACGACGAACGCGACATCATCTTTTACCAGGATGCCCCGCATGAAACCCTGGTGCTGATGCAGCCAGGCCATTTTGCGGTGTTCTTCCCGCAGGATATTCACCGCCCGAACTGTGCGGTTAATGCTCCCGAAGCCATTCGCAAGGTGGTGGTGAAGATCCCCACGGCCGATCTCGCTGACTAAAAGAGGATCACTATGAGCCTGACTTCCACATCGATCTCACGCGAAGGGATCCCTTCGCTGCGCTGGCTGCGGATCATTCCGCCGATCCTGATCACCTGCATTATTTCCTATATGGACCGGGTTAATATCGCCTTCGCCATGCCCGGCGGGATGGACGCCGACCTCGGCATCAGCGCCTCGATGGCCGGGCTGGCTGGGGGGATCTTCTTTATCGGTTACCTGTTCTTGCAGGTGCCCGGCGGCAAACTGGCGGTCTACGGCAATGGTAAACGCTTTATTGGCTGGTCGCTGCTGGCCTGGGCAGTGATCTCTCTTCTGACCGGGCTGGCGACGAATCAGTATCAACTGCTGGCGCTGCGCTTTGCGCTGGGGGTTTCCGAAGGTGGGATGTTGCCGGTGGTGCTGACCATGATCGGCAACTGGTTCCCCGATGCCGAACGCGGCCGTGCCAACGCCATTGTGATCATGTTTGTGCCGATCGCCGGGATCCTCACCGCCCCACTTTCCGGCTGGATCATTACCGCCTGGGACTGGCGCATGCTGTTCTTTGTGGAAGGCGTGCTGTCGCTGTTTGTCATGGGGCTGTGGCATTTCACCATCAGCAACCGTCCGCAGGAGGCGAAGTGGATCTCGCCCGCTGAAAAACAGTATCTGATTAAAACCCTGCACGACGAACAGCTGCTGATCAAAGGCAAAAACACCCGTAAAGCCTCGCTGCGCCAGGTGATGAAAGAGCCGGTGATGTGGCGACTGATCATGGTGAATTTCTTCTACCAGACCGGGATCTACGGTTACACCCTGTGGCTGCCCACCATCCTGAAAGGGCTGACCAACGGTAACCTGGAGCAGGTCGGTTTTCTGGCGATCCTTCCCTATGTCGGGGCGATCTTCGGCATGTTCCTGTTCTCATCGCTGTCCGATGCTACCGGGCGGCGCAAGCTGTTCGTCGCCCTGCCGCTGGCCGGGTTTGCCCTCTGCATGGCGCTGTCAGTCCTGCTGAAATCTCATATCTGGTGGTCGTACGCCGCACTGTGCGGCTGCGGATTCTTTATTCAGTCGGCAGCCGGGGTGTTCTGGAGTATCCCTCCCCGCCTGTTTAATGCCGAAGTGGCGGGCGGTGCGCGCGGCGTGATTAACGCACTGGGCAACCTCGGCGGCTTCTGTGGTCCTTATATGGTCGGCGTGCTGATTGTCGCTTACAGCAAAGATGCCGGGGTTTACAGCCTGGCAATCTCACTGACGATTGCCTCGCTGCTGGCGCTGACGCTGCCTGCACGCTGCGATGCACAAAACAGGGAGGCAGCATGAACTACTGGTTAGGGCTGGACTGCGGCGGCACCTTCATTAAGGCCGGATTGTATGATGCCGAAGGGCGTGAACGCGCAGTGGCACGGCAGACTCTGCCGGTGCTGGTGCCGGAGCCGGGGCGTGCAGAGCGCGATATGCCGCTGCTGTGGCAGCAGGCTGCCCGCGTGATTGCTGAGGTGCTGAAAAACAGCGGGCTGGAGGCTGCTCAGGTGGCAGGCGTAGGCATTTCCGCTCAGGGTAAAGGGCTGTTTTTGCTGGACAAACAGCAGCAACCGCTGGGCAACGGTATCCTCTCGTCGGATCGCCGGGCGCTGGCGCTGGTGCAGCAGTGGCAGCGCGAAGGGATGCCGCAGACGCTCTACCCGGTGACGCGACAAACGCTGTGGACCGGACACCCGGTGTCGCTGCTGCGCTGGTTAAAAGAGCATGAGCCGCAGCGCTATGCGGCCATCGGCAGCGTGCTGATGGCCCATGACTATCTGCGCTATTGCCTGACCGGAAAACTGGCCTGCGAAGAGACCAATATTTCTGAATCCAACCTCTACGACATGGAGAAAGGTGACTGGTCTGCCGCCCTGGCGGACACCCTCGGCCTCGGCGACATTCTGCCTGCCCTGCCTCCGATTGTCGGCCCGACGGCCATCGCCGGAGAGGTGACAGCGGAAGCCGCAGCACTGTGCGGGCTGCGTGCAGGCACGCCTGTGGTCGGCGGGTTGTTTGATGTGGTGTCTGCCGCGCTGTGCGCCGGGCTGCATGACGATACCCGACTGAACGCGGTGATGGGCACCTGGTCGGTCACCAGCGGCATTACCGACCGCATCAGCGATGAAAGTGGCCATCCGTTCGTTTACGGGCGCTACGCCATTGAGGGGCAGTACATCATTCACGAAGCCAGCCCGACCTCGGCGGCCAATCTGGAGTGGTTCTGCCAGCAGTGGGGGATTGACGACTATGCGCAGCTGAATCAGTGGGTCGCCGCTCTGCCACCGGCACAAAGCTCGCTGTTGTTCCTGCCGTTCCTTTACGGCTGCAACGCCGGGGCCGACCTGCACGGCAGCTTCTTTGGTTTGCAGGCAGGCCACCAGCGCGGCCACCTGGTGCAGGCGATCTACGAGGGCGTGGTGTTCTCGCATCTCACCCATCTCAACCGCATTCTTACCCGCTTCCCGCAGGTCAGCGCCCTGCGCCTGAGCGGCGGGCCAACGCGTTCCGCAGAGTGGATGCAGATGTTTGCCGATGCCAGCGGGCTGCCCGTCGAGATCCCGCAGATTGAAGAAAGCGGCTGCCTGGGGGCGGCGCTGGCGGCGATGACGGGTACCGGAGCCTGGGGCTCTCTGCAACAGGCGCAGCTGGCGCTGGCACCCGCCATCGCCAGCTATCAGCCGGACGCACAACGTCATGCGTTGTATCAGAAAAAATACCAGCGTTATCAGCAGCTAATCACAGCGCTGATCGCCGCACAAGGAGTCACACCATGAGTCATTCACGGGTTCCCCAGTTGCAGCTGGCGCTCGATCACACCCGGCTGGATGCCGCGCTGGAGACGGCGCAGCGCCTGCATCAACAGGTCGATATCGTGGAAGCAGGCACCATTCTCTGCTTCAGCGCCGGAATTGACGCCGTACGTCAGCTGCGCCAGCAGCTACCGGGGAAAACGCTGGTGGCCGATTTTAAAGTGGCGGATGCCGGGGCCACGCTGGCAAAACTGGCGTTTGAAGCGGGCGCCAACTGGATGACGGTGATCTGTGCGGCACCGCTGGCGACCTTTGCCAGCGCGCTGGAGGTGGCGCATCTGCACCAGGGCGATATCCAGATTGAGCTGTTCGGCCACTGGACGCTGGAAGAGGCTAAACGCTGGCGTGAACTGGGGCTGACGCAGGCTATCTACCACCGCGGCCGCGATGCGCAGGCCAGCGGCCAGCAGTGGAGCCCGCAGGATCTGGACGCGATGAAAGCGCTCTCCGACCTGGGTTTTGCCCTGTCGGTCACCGGGGGGATCACCCCGGACGAGCTGCCGCAGTTTAAACAGATTGATGTGAAAGCCTTTATCGTCGGCCGGGCGCTCAGCGAAAGTGCCGACGGGCTGGCCACCGCCGCCGAGTTTCATCAGGCGATTGCCAACATCTGGGGACACTAACCATGCGCCAACACCCGCTGGGAATTTATGAAAAAGCCCTGCCTTCTCATCTGAGCTGGCCGGAACGCCTTGCCCTGGCGAAAGCCTGCGGCTTCGACTTCGTCGAGATGTCGGTGGATGAAACCGACCTGCGCCTGTCGCGCTTACAGTGGAGCAAGGAGCAGCGCCTGTCGCTGGTCAACGCGATGATGGAAACCGGGGTGACCATTCCCTCGATGTGCCTGTCTGGTCATCGCCGTTTTCCGTTCGGTAGCCGTGACCCGGCCATCCGTGAGCAGGCCTATAAGCTGATGGAGCAGGCGATCCAGCTGGCAAAAGACGTCGGCATCCGCACCATCCAGCTGGCGGGCTACGACGTCTACTACGAACCGCACGATGAAGGCACGGTGGCACGCTTTGCCGAAGGGCTGGCGTGGGCGGTGGATCGCGCCGCTGCGGCGCAGGTGATGCTGGCCGTCGAAATCATGGACACCGAATTTATGAACGCCATCAGCAAATGGAAACACTGGGATAAGCAGCAGGCCTCGCCGTGGTTCACCGTCTACCCCGATGTCGGCAACCTGACGGCCTGGGGCAACGACGTCGCCGCCGAGCTGGCGCTGGGCATTGACCGCATTGCCGCTATCCATTTAAAGGATACCCAGCCTGTCACCGCGAGTTCGCCGGGGCAGTTTCGTGACGTGCCGTTTGGCGAGGGCTGCGTCGATTTTGTCGGCGTGTTCCGCACGCTGAAGCAGCTTAACTATCGTGGCGCATTCCTGATTGAGATGTGGACAGAAAAAGCCGAGGAGCCGGTGGCCGAGATCGTGCAGGCCCGGCGCTGGATTGAACAAAAAATGCAGGAAGGAGGCTTACAATGAGCTTATCAACGCTGAAACAGCAGGTTTTCGAGGCCAATCTGGCCCTGCCGCGCCATCATCTGGTGACCTTTACCTGGGGCAACGTCAGCGCCATTGACCGCAGTCGCGGGCTGGTGGCGATCAAGCCTTCCGGCGTGGAGTATGACGGCATGACCGTTGACGATATTGTGGTGGTGGAGCTGGAAAGCGGCCGCACGGTGGAAGGCAGCAAGAAGCCCTCTTCCGATACCGCCACCCACCTGGCGCTGTACCGGGCGTTTGCTGATATCGGCGGCATCGTGCACACCCATTCGCGCCATGCCACCATCTGGGCGCAGGCCGGGCTGGATCTGCCTGCCTGGGGCACCACCCACGCGGATTATTTCTACGGCACCATCCCCTGCACGCGCCTGATGACGCCACAGGAGATCGCTGAAAATTACGAACACAACACCGGCGAAGTGATTATCGACACCTTCCGCTCACGCGACATCAGCCCGACGGCAATCCCGGCGGTGCTGGTCAACGCCCACGGACCGTTCGCCTGGGGCAGCAGCGCGGATAACGCTGTGCATAACGCGGTGGTACTGGAAGAAATTGCCTATATGGGGATTTTCTCGCGCCAGCTGACGCCGGGGATGCGTGATATGCAGCAGGTGCTGCTGGATAAACATTATCTGCGTAAGCACGGGGCGGGGGCGTATTACGGGCAATAATGGCCTGCAATGGGCGGACCGGAAGTCCAGGGCGAGGCATGCCTCGCCCCTACGAGATCCTATCGTCCAGGGCGAAGCGTGCCTCGCCCCTACGAGATCCTATCGTCCAGGGCGAAGCGTGCCTCGCCCCTACGAATTCCTGTCGTCCAGGGCGAAGCGTGCCTCGCCCCTACGAATTCCTGTCGTCCAGGGCGAGGCGTGCCTCGCCCCTACGAAAGCATGATGTGTCGCTCAGCCCGTTACGGCGTCAACTTCTCCACATCAACATTCCCCTGCTGATGCACCACGGCCTCATCCTTACGCACCTTCGCCACATCACCGGCCGACACCGCAGACGTTGCGGTATTGCCCCAGCTGGTGCGGACAAAGTTCACCACATCGGCGACCTGCTGGTCGTTCAGACGCCAGCCAAACGCCGGCATGGTGATGGTGGTCGGTGCATCTTTCATGCCCGGCAGCTGTGCGCCACTCAGCACGATATGGATCAGCGACGTGGGATCTTCGGCCAGCACCACCGGATTCCCGCGCAGTTCCGGGAAGAAGCGTTTATAGCCGCTGCCATCGGTCTTATGACAGGCCGCGCAGCTGTCGACATACACCGACGCCCCGGTCTTGCTGTCATCGCCCTTCCACAGCGCTTTTGCTACCGTATCGTCCGGCGTGAAGCCCACCTGATTCGGATCTTTCGCGCCCAGCGACTTCAGATAACGGGCGATCGCCGTCGCATCCTCTGGCGTCAGGTGTTGCAGGCTGTGCTGTACGACATCGGTCATGCCGCCGAACACCGCCGTATGATCGTTGCGCCCCATACGCAGGAACTGCACCAGATCATCTTCGCTCCAGCGGCCCAGGCCATCACGCCCGTCACCTCTGAGATTGCTCGCCGTCCAGCCGTCAATCGGTGCATTGCTGCCGGAAAGGAAGTCGCTGCCCTCATCATTGTTCAGCGCTTTTTCCTGCATGGTAATGCTACGCGGCGTGTGGCAGGCGCCGCAGTGGCCCAGCCCTTCCACCAGATACTGGCCGCGCGCCAGCACCGCATCCTGCCCTTTGATTGGCTGGAACGCCTTCACATCCGGGGCAAATATTCCACGCCAGATCGCCAGCGGCCAGCGCATCGACAGCGGCCACGGAATGTCGCTCTCCTGATTCGCCTGTGCCACCGGCTTCACGCCGTGCATAAAGTAAGCGTACAGCGCCTGCATATCGTCGTCGCTGACCACCGCATAAGAGGGATACGGCATCGCCGGGTACAGCGTATCGCCGTTTTTCGCCACACCATGACGTACCGCTTTCTGGAAATCGTCGTAGCTGTAACCCCCAATCCCACTCTGCTTATCCGGAGTGATATTGGTAGAGTAGATCGTGCCGATCGGCGTTGCCATCGGCAGCCCACCCGCGAACGGCTCACCGCCCGCTTTGGTGTGGCAGGCCACGCAGTCCCCGGCACGGGCGAGGTAATCACCGCGTTGAATCAGGGCATCGTTGTTGTCGTCTGCCAGAGCGCTAAACGCCACCATGCCCGGCAACAGGGCAATAAGAAGTAACTTTTTCATCTGCTTATCCTTATGCCTGCACCAGTGGACCCGGGTTTTTCAGGTACTGTTCGCGAATCGCTTTCGCCGACCAGTAAGTCAGCGCTGCCACCATGCCCGTCGGGTTGTAGCCCAGCCCCTGCGGAAACGCCGAGGCACCGGGAACAAATACGTTCGGGACATCCCAGCTCTGGAGATAGCGGTTAATCGCACTGGTTTTAGGATCTTCACCCATGATCGCGCCACCGTTCATATGGGTGGTTTGATACACGGTGGTATCGAAGTGGGTTCCCGCCGCTTTCGGCGCACCACTGATCAGCTTAGGATTCATCGCTTCTGCAATCTTGTGCATCCGGCCATGCATAAACTGCGACATCTTGATGTCGTTGTCCTGCCAGTCAAAGGTCATACGCAGCAGCGGCTGGCCGTGCACATCCTTGTAGTTCGGATCAAGATCGAGGTAGTTATTGCGATAAGACTGATGTGCACCGTGGGCATCCATCGACACGTGGTGGGTATAGTGATCCGCCACCGCCGCCTTCCACTTGCTGCCCCAGTTCGGCGTGCCCGGAGGCGTTGGCAGGCCAGAAATCGGCTTCACGCCCGCCTGGTTAACCCACATTGGTGAACCGCCGACAAAGCCATATTTGGCATGGTCAAAGTTATCCGCATTGAAGTCATCCACGCCGACCCCCGCGCCACCGGCACCGATAAAGTTATTGGTGAAGACGTCTTTATCGAAGAAGGCTTTGATGGTGGAGATGTTCTGATAGGCGAAGTTGCGCCCGACGGTGCCTTCGTTGGTCACCGGATCGTACGGCTTGCCAATGCCGGACAGCAGCATCAAATGCACGTTATGGAACTGGAAGGCGGAGAGGATTACCAGATCCGCGGGTTGAACGTTCTCACGCCCCAGACCATCCACATAGGTCACCCCTGTGGCATGTTTCTTATCGTCGGTCAGATTCACACGCAACACATAGGCATTGTTGCGCAGCTCAAACTTCGGCTCCTGGCGCAGCGCAGGCAGGATATTCACGTTCGGTGAGGCTTTGGAATACATGTAGCAGGCATAACCGCTGCAATAGCCGCAGAAGTTGCACGGCCCCATCTGCGCACCGTAAGTATTGGTATAAGGGCCAGAGGTATTCGCCGAGGGCAGATCGTAAGGATGGTAGCCAATGCTTTCTGCCGCCTGGGCGAACAGCTGCGCGGAGTAAGTGCGCTTCTGCGCAGGCAGCGGGAAATCAGCAGAACGGTCCGGGGCAAACGGGTTACCTTTGCCGCCCTGGCCAACCACTTTGCCCTTCACACTCCACGCCGAACCGGACGTGCCAAACACGCGTTCGGCCTGATCGAAGAACGGTTCAAGTTCATCGTACGTGACGCCGAAATCCTGAATGGTCATGCCATCCGGGATAAAGCTTTTGCCATAGCGCTCTTCATAGTGGCTGCGCATGCGCAGTTCCATCGGGTCGACGCGGAAGTGCACGCCGGACCAGTGCAAACCCGCGCCGCCGGTGCCGGTGCCGGGCAAAAAGGCCGCCAGCTGACGGTACGGCTGGGCAGTCTGCGCGGCATTGTGACGAATGGTGACAGTGCTTTTTGACAGATCCTGGAACAGCTTTTTACGGATGTTATAGGTCAGTTCGTCAATCACCTGCGGATAGGCGCCATCAGGGTAAGTATCACGATGCGGGCCGCGCTCCAGCGCCACCACGTTCAGACCGGCTTCGGTCAGCTCTTTCGCCATAATCGCCCCGGCCCAGCCGAAACCAACGATCACTGCATCCACTTTTTTCTGTTCGTTTGCCATGGTTATGCTCTTTCCCCGCGAATTGATACCGGCGGCAGCGTGTAGCGCTCGCCGCGTTCTACCCAGTCCATAAAGTCGGCGCGTGCGCCTGGGAAGTTAATCAGCTGCCAGCCGACCAGGCCCTGATTACCACCGTGGATCGGGTCGCTGAAGAAGCCTTCGCGGGTGTTTTGTAACAGGAAGGAGAAGAAGGTTTTGGCCGGGACCTGGGGCAGTTCAATGCTGCCCGCTTCCAGCGCCTGTAACAGCGCATCCTGCTGCTCGCCGCTCAACTGCGCGAACACGTTGCCGTGCTGCTGTTTCGCCAGCGCATCGGCGTCGGCCAGGCCAAGACGGTAGATCTCACGTGGCGTCAGCGGCAGCTGATAGCCCAGCGCTTTATCGGCATCCGGATGGAACGGTCCCTGCATATACCAGTTGCTGCCCGTGGCGTACGGGGTGTTCATCTGGCGGTCAATGTACTCGGGAACGCCCGCTTCCAGCGCTCCGGGGCCACGCTCATCTGCCGGGATCAGTCGTGCGACTGCCGCCTGAAGGAAAGCGTACTCTTCCGGGGTAAACCAGGTGGGCTGATAGTCACGTGCTTTCTGCGGCCCGGTGGCGGCGGCCTCTTTCGCCACCGCAGGGGCGACGGCGGCCAGTGAACCCAGCCCTGCGGAGCCAATCGCCATCGCCGGGGCGAGGGTAATGGTTTTCAGCAGAAAATCCCTGCGTGTACTGCCTGTTTTTTGCTCTGACATGACATTGCCTTCTCAAACGCTCGCATCGGCGAGCGTAAAAATGGGGGTTGGATGATTTCTTAGTCACATGTAGTGTAGGGGTATTTTACTGCTCCGGCGGTTTAGATTGTTTTTGTTACCGGTAACAACATTCGCTACTTTAACAGTAATACGCACAGGGTGTGAGGGGATAGAAACAAAAAGGCACAATTTCATTAACAAATTACGTGGCAGGCAGAGGGCGAGGCATGCCTCGCCCCTACAGGGGAAGTCGTTGTGGACAGGGTTATGCCGGGCGGGAATAACATTGTGAACAGGATGATGTAGGGGTCGGGCATGCCCGACCCGGGGAGGTTAAAACTCTTGCAGGCGGCTTTCCGACGGCTGTGGTCGGCCAAAGTAGTACCCCTGGAACAGGGTACAACCTTCTGCTTTCAGGCGTTCAAACTGCTCGTTGCTTTCCACACCTTCCGCCGTGATCTGAATATCCAGGCTGCGGCTCATGCCAGTGATAGCACGGATAATCGCCAGTGCTTCACGACTGTCATGCATATCGTTAATAAACGACTTGTCGATTTTGATTTTGTCGAACGGGAACGATCGCAGATAGCTGAGCGATGAATAGCCGGTACCAAAGTCATCCAGCGCGATACGCACGCCTAAGGCCTTCAGCTTCTGCAAGATATGGATATTCACCAGGGTGTTATCCAGCAGTACGGACTCGGTGATCTCCACTTCCAGCCGGTGCGGTGCCAGACCGGAATCCTTCAGCGCGGCTTCGACCACCGAGACCAGCGCGCTGTTTTTAAACTGCAATGGCGACAGGTTTACCGCCACGCTTTGCTCACCCGGCCAGGTGGCGGCCTCACGGCAGGCCTCATACAGGGCATACGCGCCCAGGCTGTGGATCAACCCGGTCTCTTCGGCAATCGGGATAAAGTCCATCGGCATAATCATGCCTCTTTCCGGATGATGCCAGCGCATCAGCGCTTCATAGCCGATAATCTCGCGGTGCAGGTTGTTCGTGATCGGCTGGTAATAGAGTCTGAGCTGGCGGCAGGTGATGGCCTCACGCAGGTCGCTTTCAATCACCCGGCGCTTCTGTGCCATATCACTCATGGCCACGGTGAAGTGCTCAAAGCGGTTACGGCCGTTACGCTTGGCTTCATACAACGCCATATCTGCACAGCGCAGCAGTTCATCCGGCGTGGTCATGCCGTTGTCCGCAATCGCAATCCCCACACTCAGCCCGACGGACAGGTTATGACCATCGACGTTGAACGGCGGACGAAGGGTTTCAATCAGGCGGCTGGCGACCGCTTCGGCTTCCTGCTGATGCGTCAACCCTGGCAGCACAATCGAGAACTCGTCGCCACCGCTGCGTGCCAGCGTGTCCTGCTCGCGCAATACCGCGCGTAGCCGCACCGCCACTGAACGCAGCAGATCATCCCCCACCTGGTGACCCAGCGCATCGTTAACGTTTTTAAAATTATCCAGATCAAGGCCCAGCATTGCCGTCTTACGGCGCGCATCACGGTCTTCACGCAGCGCTTCGGTCAGGCGCTGGCTGAACAGAACACGGTTTGGCAGGCTGGTGAGGTTATCGTGATGCGCCATATGATGAATACGGGCATCGGCTGCGCGTTGATCGGTCACATCATCCGCGATCAGCAACACATAGTTATGGTGCTCATCGTTACCACGAATGATCGATGCGCTGCCATTGATAATGCGGTCACCGCCCGGCGTGGTCAGCAGCCGCTCGTTGCGCTGCATCCCTTCTTTGCGCTGCGCGGTGTCGGAGAGCTGCATAAAGTACTCGCCCATCTCTGCCGTCATGCAGTCCGGCGCACGTTTGCCGATAAAGTCACGCTGCGTGCCGCCCAGCAGTTTTTCCGCCTTGCTGTTGATCAACAAGATCTCGCGCGACACCACATCTTCAACGATGACGCAGGAGGGAATATTGGCAATGATGGTATCGAGGAATTTTGACAGTGAGGCCATTTTTTCACTGTTCTGTTCGGCCAGATCTTTCGAGCGCAGGATCTGCTGCTCGTACTCACGGACTTCGGTGCAGTCGCGGGTGATCTTGGCAAAGCCGATCAGTTGATCGTCGTCATTACGGATCGCATCGATCACCACATGAGCCCAGAAGGCGCTGCCATTTTTGCGGTAGCGCCAGCCGTAATCTTCGAAACGCCCGCTGATGGCGGCTATTTTTAAATTGGTTTCGGGCAGTTGCAACAGGCGATCCTGAGCGCTGTAGAAGCAGGAAAAGTGCTTTCCGACGATCTCCTCAGCGGTATAACCTTTCGCACGTCGTGCACCGGTATTCCAGTTCATCACCATGCCACGCGGGTCCAGCATATAGATGGCGTAATCTTTCACCCCTTCCACCAGCAGGCGGAATGTCTGCTCGCGTTCGGTTTGTTCGCGCTGCATACGGCGCTGCTCGGTGCAGTCGCGGGTAATTTTGGCGTAGCCAAGCAGCTTGCCGTCATCGTCATGTACCGCATCAATGACCACATGCGCCCAGAACGCGCTACCGTCTTTACGGTAACGCCAGCCCTGCTCTTCAAAACGCCCGGTGCGATAGGCCGTTTTCAGGTTCTGTTCCGGCAGTTTATTCAACCGGTCCTGCGAGCTGTAAAAACAGGAAAAGTGCTTACCGACAATCTCTTCAGCGGTATAGCCTTTAGAACGGCGGGCGCCTGCATTCCAGTTCACCACCAGGCCTTCCGCATCCAGCATGTAAATAGCGTAGTCGGTCACCCCTTCCACCAGCAGGCGGAAACGCTGTTCTTGCGCACGCTGCTCGCTCAGTAGCCGTTGTTGTTCAGTACAATCACGGGTAATTTTGGCGAAACCGAGTAACTCGCCACTCTCGCTGCGGATGGCATCAATGACCACATGGGCCCAGAAGGCGCTGCCGTCTTTGCGATAGCGCCAGCCCTCCGTCTCAAAGCGGCCACTCTCACGCGCAGTACGCAACCCAAGCTCAGGCAGGCCTTTTTGGCGATCTTCATAGCTGTAAAAGCAGCTAAAGTGCTTCCCGACAATCTCAGCAGGCAGATACCCCTTGGCACGCTGTGCCCCCGGATTCCAGTTAACGACGGTTCCATCCGGAGAAAGCATATAAATTGCGTAATCAACCACGCTTTGTACCAGCAGCCGGTACAGGACATCAGAGTTTTCATTCATTATTATTTTCGCCTGGACGCCGATGGTCATTTCCCCCGCTGCAGGGAATACTTTCAGCGCTGCAAAACGCCATTCGCTGGCGCAAAATATACCGCCCCCGCGCCCAGCGGGCAGCAGGATTCTTGTCTTTCAGTGTGCTCAAGCCACACGGGTATAAACCGAAAACATCAGCCAATTCAAGCTAATTCAATCGATTCACAGCAGTTCATTGATCGTTATCGGCTTTGGTTAAAAAATATTCAGCGTTAATTTTCAGAAGACCACGCTATATAGCGCGAATTTAAAGGTAAATTTGTTTTTTCGCTTCCACAAAATAAAGAGTACGGGCCAATTAATGGCATAAATAACCAAAGGAAATAAAGTATTTTCGTCACGGACATTAATAGATACAACCGTAACGAGATTACTCACAGTCAATCGCGGTATAACCACCAGACATTGACAGCGGAGTGCCTATGTTTAAATCCTTTTTTCCCAGGCCAGGGCTGTTTTTCAGCAGCGTGGCGATCTGGAGCCTGCTGGCCGTTTTGTTCTGGTTTGGCTATGCCGACAGCAAATTCGCTCATCTGATGATCCATTTAACCTGGATCCCCCCAGGCACGTTGCCCAACAACGCACTGCGTTTTATCTCGCCCGGCGAACTGGGTTTCTACAGTTATTACCTGCTGGCCACGCTGCTATTTGCCGGAGGCTGGTTTTTCTTCAGCCCGCATCCCTGGCAGCGCTGGTCAATTCTCGGCAGTGCGCTGATTATCTTTGTCACCTGGTTTTCCGTTCAGGTCGGCGTGGCGATTAACAGCTGGTATGAGCCGTTCTATGACCTGATACAAAAGGCAATGGCACACCCGAATACCATTCAGATCTCGGCGTTTTATACCCAGATAAACGGCTTTCTCAGTATCGCGTTTATTGCCGTGGTGATTGATGTGCTGAATCTGTTTTTTATCAGCCACTACGTGTTCCGCTGGCGAACCGCGATGAACAGCTACTACATGGAATACTGGCCGCGCCTGCGCCACATCGAAGGGGCCGCCCAGCGCGTGCAGGAAGACACCATGCGTTTCGCCTCGACGCTTGAGGATATGGGCGTCAGGTTGATTGATGCGGTGATGACGCTGATCGCCTTTTTACCGGTGCTGGTGGCACTATCAGTGCATGTAAAAACCGTGCCAATCCTCGGCCAAATCCCGTATGCGTTGGTCATAGCCGCGGTACTATGGTCACTGTTCGGCACCGGGCTACTGGCGGTGGTGGGGATTAAACTGCCAGGACTGTCGTTTCGTAATCAGCGGGTGGAAGCCGCTTACCGTAAAGAGCTGGTGTACGGTGAGGATGACGCACAGCGTGCCAGCCCACCGCTGGTGCGCGATCTGTTCAGCCACGTACGTAAGAACTATTTTCGCCTCTACTTTCACTATCTCTATTTCAATATCGCCCGTATTTTTTATCTGCAACTGGATGCGGTATTCAGCATCTTTGTGCTGTTTCCCTCGATCATCACCGGCGCGATCACCCTTGGCCTGCTGACGCAGATCACCAATGTGTTCGATCAAGTGCGCAACGCGTTCCAGTATCTGATCAATGCCTGGACCACGTTGGTGGAGCTGATGTCGATCTACAAGCGTCTGCGCAGCTTTGAGCGCGCGCTGGATTGAGGAGAGCGGGCTGACCGAAGAAGAAGGCCAGCCCGTGAGGATTAGCCTGCCAGCGCGGCAAACACCTTTTCTACCGCACAGGCTCCCGGATCTTTCACCCCGTCCAGGCTCTCCTGGTTGAGGTAAGAGGAGCGTCCGGCACGTGCGCTGCGCATGGTGCTGGTGCTGTCGGCCCCCTTTTTAGCCGCCGTGGCCGCTGCAGTCAGACCGTCGCCGTTAAGCAGTGCAGCAAAGGCAGGCTGTAGGGCATCAATCATCGTGCGATCCCCGACCTGCGCCCCGCCGTAGTGCTGCATACGCTCCAGACCCGCGGTGAATGCCTGTGCCAGCGATGCGCCCTGGGTGAGCTGCTGCCCGGCGGCGGTAAACATAATCGACATCAGCACTCCGCTGGAGCCGCCCATCACCGTGGCCAGCTTCTCACCCACCACCGTCAGCAGTGCCTCTGGCTGATTCAGTGGTAGCTCCCCGGCTTCGCTCGCCTCCAGAACGCTACGCGCGCCGGCCGCAAAGGTGGATCCGGTATCTCCGTCGCCCACTTTGGCATCCAGCTGGTTAAGCTCACTTTCCAGCCCGATCAGCGTCTGGCAAATCGTCGTGACGATCGCCGCGGTCGCCGGGTTGTCTGAAGGGGAACACGACTGTAGCGAGTCGGCCAGTTTGGCCGGGAGGTCGGCAACCGTCGCAGGCGCCATGGCCGGACTCCAGCCGCTGACCTCTACCGGTGCCAGCAGCGCGGTTTCCAGAGGGGGATCAAGCTGCATCACCGAGAGCGAGAAGCCTTTCATATCCAGTGCACTGACCAGCGTAGCGGGGCCGATCAGCAGCTTCACCTGTTTGCCCAGCGCCGAATGAAGCGCCTCACGCACCAGCACCGCCATTTCCAGCGCCGAGAAGCCGCCCAGATTGTTCACCAACAGGGCGAGCGGCCCATCGGTCTTTTTCGCCGTCAGCTGATGCACCAGTTCAGCGACGATCTCGCGGCTGTTCTGTGTTTTTAACGTTGAGGCCCCCGGTTCGCCGTGGATCCCCATACCCAGTTCGCTGCACCCTTCCGGTACGCGGTGATCGTCACGGGCCTCGCCCGGCACATGGCAGGTGGTGAAAGCCAGCCCGATGGAGGCGGTGGCATCACAGGCCTGCTGTGCCAGCGCGGCCACTTCCGTCAACGACTGGCCCTGTTCAGCAGCATAGCCCGCCACTTTATGCACCAGCGCCGTCCCGGCGATGCCGCGCGGCTGTGGGTTATCCGGCAGCGCAATGTCGTCGCGCACCATCACCATCTCCACCTGGTAACCCATCCCCCGGGCCTTTTCTGCCGCCAGCCCGAAGTTAAGACGGTCGCCAGTGTAGTTTTTGACGATCAGCAGGCAGCCCGCCTCCCCGGTCACATTGATAATGGCATGCAGCACTGCATCCACGCTGGGTGAAGCGAAGATATCGCCGCATACCGCTGCCGTCAGCATTCCTTTACCCACAAAGCCAATATGAGCGGGTTCATGACCCGAACCGCCACCGGAGATCAGCGCAACGCGTGACTTGTCCCAGTCATTGCGCACGACCACACGCATCTGGGGGCCCAGCGCCAGGCGGGCAAGATTGTGATGGGGGGTACTGAGCAGCACCCCTTCAATCGCGTCGTTCACCACCTGCTGTTTCTGATTCATGAAAAACTGACTCATTGCGCACTCCTTGTTAAATGAAGAATATTAGTTACCCTTTCAACTAATAAACAATACCCTACATTAAGGGAGATAGCCCGGGGATATTTACTCGTTCCCGCCAAAGATTAAAATCAGCCTCAATGACAACATTACGCTATATAAAATCGCCATCCAAACACCAAACCAACCAATTGATAATAATCAAATTAAATTCGACATTAATATTTTAATACATATTTCCCACAAAGATGATGTGTCAATGAAACTTCAGTATCAATCACACTTCTCTATTAAATATAATGCATTCCCCAGGCATTGCGTATATAACTGTCATCGGCTAACCACAACATAACAATATGCTGATTAGCCAATGATATAAAAGTCTAACGAGATGCAGCGCGGCAGGCCATCAAACACAATTACAGGCAAATCACTGCCCGCATCACATCTCAGCAGTCACGCCATCACCAGGGCGTCAAAAGGAGCAGGCTCAATCCCCTGCTCCTTTTTTTTCATCGTTTGTTGTCACTTTTCCATCCGCTGTTGTCAGTTTTGCGCCAGCCAGCCAGCGCATTTTCACCGCAGAATAGGCACTCACCCAACAAGGAGCCTGACTATGCTGCACCAACCTGCCGACAAATATCACGCCTTTCCTCCCGTCACACTGACCGATCGTCAGTGGCCTGGCCGCACGCTGACCACCGCCCCGCGCTGGCTCTCTACCGACCTGCGTGATGGCAACCAGTCACTGGCCGAACCGATGGATGGCGCACGTAAGAAAGCATTCTGGCAGTTGCTGATACAGTGTGGTTTCAAAGAGATCGAAGTGGCGTTTCCTTCAGCTTCACAGACTGACTTCAATTTCGTTCGTGAACTGATCGAAGAGCGGATGATCCCGGATGATGTGACGATCCAGGTACTGACCCAGGCCAGAGCCGATCTGATCGATCGCACGTTTGTCTCTCTGGAGGGGGCAAAGCAGGCCTGCGTGCATTTGTATAATGCCACCGCACCGGTGTTTCGCCGCCTGGTATTTCGTCAGAGCCGTGAGCAGATTATCGCACTGGCAGTGAACGCCACGCGTCAGATCCGGCAACGCTGTGAGGAGCAGCCGCACACGCACTGGACCTTTGAATACTCACCGGAAACTTTCTGCTTTACCGAAGCTGATTTTGCACTGGAAATCTGTGAGGCGGTAGCCGCCGTCTGGCAGCCCTGTGCCGAACGTCCGATGATCATCAATTTGCCTGCCACGGTGGAGGTCAGCACACCCAACGTGTATGCCGACCAGATCGAATACTTCTGCCGTCACTTTTCTCAGCGCCCGCAGGTGTGTATCAGCGTGCATCCGCATAACGATCGCGGCACCGGGATTGCCGCCGCAGAACTGGCACTGCTGGCCGGGGCCGATCGGGTTGAAGGCTGCTTATTTGGTAACGGCGAACGCACGGGGAATGTGGATCTGGTGACGATGGCACTGAACTTCTATACCCAGGGCATTCATCCACAGCTCGACTTCAGCCAGATGAAACAGGTGGTCGATGTGGTGGAGCAGTGCAACCAGCTGCCGGTGCATCCGCGCCATCCCTACGCCGGGGAACTGGTGTTTACCGCCTTTTCAGGCTCCCATCAGGATGCAATTAAAAAGGGCTTTGCCGCCCGTCAGCCGCAGGAGCGCTGGGAAGTGCCTTATCTGCCGCTCGACCCGGCGGATATTGGCTGTAGTTACGAAGCGGTGATCCGCGTCAACAGTCAGTCCGGGAAAAGTGGGGCGGCATGGATGATCGAGCAGAATCATGGACTGGCTCTGCCACGCGCCCTGCAACAGGACTTCAGTCAGCAGGTGCAGCAGATAGCCGATCGGGAAAGCCGTGAAATGACTCAGGCCGCCATCTGGCAGCTGTTTCGCCGGGTATACGGTCTGGAAGCGGCACATTTACAGCTGGGTGAGTACCGCAGCGAAAGCGACAGCCTGGGGCAGTTGCGTTTCGACGCAGGCATTCAGCAGGGCGACAAACATTACAGCATCAGCGGGCGGGGAAACGGCCTGCTGTCAGCGGCGGCCGATGCGCTGCGCCAGGCGCTGGATGTCTCCTTTACCATTCAGGATTATCACGAACATACACTCGGCCAGCGCAGTGACAGCCGCTCCGTCACCTATCTGCGCTGCATCTTCCCAGGCAATCGCAGCGCCTGGGGCGTCGGCATTGACAGCGATGTATCGCGGGCGTCGTTACAGGCGCTGCTGAATGCCGTGGCTCAGGATCAGTTGGCCGGGAAGTAGTCGCTGGGGGCAACGCCGAGGATACGGCGGAACATGGCGCTGAAAGCACTCTGGCTCTCATAGCCCAGCTCCAGTGATACCGTCAACACCGAGTCGCCCCGGGCCAGGCGCGTCAGGGCTTCCATCAGCCGGGCGCGCCGCACCCAGTCGCTGAATTGTAAGCCTGTCTCCTGATAAAAATGCCGCGCCAGCGTACGGCTGCTGACATTAATGCGTTGTGCGCTGTTTTCCAGCGTCCAGCGTTCGCCCGGTGCCGCCCTCAGCGCCTGGCAAAGCCCGACCAGGGCTGCACTCTGCGGTTCCGGCAGGTTGAAAGGCAGCACGCTCATCACCCGAATTTCATCAAGGATCAGTTCATAAATACGTTCAGCACGACTGGCGGGGGCATAACGTTCTGGCAGGTCGAGAGCGTTGACGATCAGCTCGCGCAGCAGGGGCGACACCTGCACCACCTGGCAACTGGCAGGCAGATCGGCGCGCGCCAGAGGGTCGATAAACAGCGTGCGTGCCGCAACGTCTCCGGTCATCTGCAACGCATGTTTCACCCCGGCAGGCAACCAGACGCCGCGTCCCGGCGGTACAACCCAGTGCCCGAGCGGCGTCTCAATCCGTACCACGCCCGTCAAAGTATGAACCAGCTGCGCACAGTTGTGATGATGCAGCGGCTCAACGTCGCCATGACGGTAATCGTGCGCATAGGGGATCAGCGGGCGGTGGGCAAAGGAGAAATCGACGGTAGCTGACATGGGGTTCTCGCAGATTAACGGAGAGTCAGCATAACAAATGTTAAGCGGGTCGGGCATGCCCGACCCTACAGATTTTCCCTGACAGGTTAACGGAACACGCTGATGGCTTCGACCAGACGCGTGGCCTGCCGCGTCATACGCCCGGAAGCCTGTGCGCCCTCTTCCACTTTTGCCGCATTCTGATGAGTAATGTTATCCAGATCTTCCACCGCCAGGCTTATCTCGCCGATGGCCGTGGCCTGTTCGGCAGTTGCCGCGCTGATCTGCGCGATCAACGACGTCACGTTCTGCACCTGGGACACAATGCTTTCCATCGTTTTACCCGCGTCATTGACATGCAGCGTGCCGGATTTCACTTTGTCAGCGCTGCTCTCGACCAGCATTTTGATCTCACTGGCGGCCTTGGCGCTGCGCTGTGCCAGGCTACGCACCTCTCCGGCAACCACGGCAAAACCTTTACCCTGCTCACCGGCGCGCGCGGCTTCCACCGCGGCGTTCAGCGCCAGAATATTGGTCTGGAACGCGATGCCGTCAATGACGCTGGTGATGTTGGCAATTTTCTTCGAACTGTCGGTGATCTCCGCCATCATCTTGACCATATCATTCATCGCTTCACCGCCCTGTACAGCGGCGCTGCTGGTGCTGATCGACAGGCTTTTCACTTCGGCAGCGGTTTCGGTATTGCTCTTCACCGTGGCCGTCATTTCATTCATGGTGGCCGCGGTTTGCTGGACGTTGGCGGCGGCCTGTTCAGTGCGGCGGCTCAGTTCGCTGTTGCCCTGCGCAATCGCGTCACTCGCGCTCAGTACATTAATTGCCTGGCCGCTGACATCATCCACTAACCAGCGGAACATCAGCCCCAGCTGACCAATCGCCCGCAGCGTGGTGCCCACCTCATCCACCCGGTCGATCTGCTCAACTTTATGATCGGCCCCGGTGGCCACGCGCAGCGCCTGCTGGCAAACGCGTTCAATCGGTCGTGAAATCTGCTGCTCCAGCCAGGCTGACGCCAGCAGCAGTAGCACCGCCATGCCCGCAGCAAAAATACCCAGCGCACCATGACTCAGCCCGAGTGCCCAGACGCCCAGCGTCGCCAGTGGCAGCAGTGCCAGCAACGCGGTGCGAATACGCCAGCGCAGCGGCAGGGTTTTGAAGACGGAGCGCCAGGCCATCAGGCCGGTACGAACAATCAGCCCTTTATGGAAACGCTTTCCTTTCGCACGCCCGCTACGGAAATCCTGATACAAACGCTCGGTGTCGCGGATCTCCTGCTGACTCGGCTTGGTGCGCACCGACATATAGCCCTGTACGTTGCCGTTACGCACCACCGGAATGGCATTAGCACGTACCCAGTAATGGTCACCATCTTTGCGGCGGTTTTTCACCAGCGCGGTCCAGGGTTCCCCCTGTTTCAGCGTCGCCCACATATCGGCAAAGGCTTCCGGCGGCATATCCGGATGACGCACCATATTATGGGGCTGACCGTTAATCTCTTCCGGCGTAAAACCACTCACCTCAATAAAGGCATCGTTGGCATAAGTGATATGGCTGTTAGTATCGGTGGTCGACATGAGTGTGGCGTCATCGCCAAACACATATTCTTGCTGTGTAACGGGCAAATTATTGCGCATGAGTTAAATCCTTGAATGGATCAACGAGAGTTGGACCAGGAAAAATTAGTAACGTTTTTTTATATTTTCGGCGCGAAATAGGGGATCTTTAGCAGGGGTTTTATAAATTTAGTGATCCGACCAACAAAGCTTGTAACATCGACGCACGGACGCTGACCCACAGCAAATCACGGTCTGGAAACAACAAAAGACCATGGTTTTAGTAAGCCTTTATTCTTCAGGGAAAATTTATGATATTGCCAATGCATCTTTATCAGGCGGGTAGGTGATGCAGGGGAATGCCCACAGATACCCCAGATAAAATGATAGCGATAAAGGAAGAGGTTCTTCGGGAAAGGTGATTCGGGCTGGCGATCAGGGCCACCAGCCCGTGGCGTTATCAGACTGAAGTCTGCGTTTTTAGCTGCGCTTCATAGGCTACGGCCTGTTTGGCATCAAACTGATCTTCCCACTTGGCAATCACCAGCACCGCCAGCGCATTACCCACCACGTTCAGCGCTGTACGCGCCATATCGAGGATACGGTCAACACCGGCGATAAATGCCAGCCCTTCCAGTGGAATACCCACGCTGCCTAACGTTGCCAGCAGCACGACAAACGACACACCCGGCACGCCCGCAATGCCTTTCGACGTCACCATCAGCGTCAGCACCAGCACGATTTCCTGCCCCAGAGAGAGGTCAATGCCGTACAGTTGGGCAATAAAGATTGCCGCGATGCTCTGATAGAGGGTGGAGCCGTCAAGATTAAACGAGTAGCCCGTCGGTACCACAAAGCTGGTGATCGACTTAGGTGCACCGTAGGCTTCCATCTTCTCCATGATACGCGGCAGGACGGTTTCCGAACTGGCGGTAGAGTAAGAGAGGATCAGCTCATCTTTCAGGATGCGGATTAACGTCGTAATACGCAGCTTACAGAAGCGCGCCACCGCACCCAGTACCACCAGCGCGAAGAACAGGATCGCCACATACACCAGTATCACCAGCTTAGCCAGCGGCCACAGTGAAGCGAAACCGAAGTTCGCGACGGTGACGGAGATCAGCGCAAACACCCCGATCGGCGCATAGCGCATGATCATATTGGTGACTTTGAACATCGCTTCTGAGGTTGAACGGAACACTTTCACCAGCGGGTCGCGGTGTTCAGACGGCAGCGAAGAGAGACCCAGGCCGAACAGCACCGAGAAGAAGATAATGGGCAGCATGTCGCCTTTCGCAATCGCCGCAAAAATATTCTGCGGGATCAACGACAGGATAGTGGTCACCAGACTGTGTGGCTGCCCCTGAACCTGCGCCGTTGTGGCTTCATACTTAGAGATGTCCACCGTTGCCAGCGTCGACATATCAATGCCGGAGCCGGGTTGAAACACGTTCGCCAGAGTAATTCCTGTCACAATGGCAATGGTGGTAATCACTTCGAAATAGACGATGGTTTTCACACCAATACGTCCGAGTTTTTTAGCATCACCGACACCGGCAATGCCGACAATCAGTGTAGAAATCACAATCGGTACAACGATCATTTTGATCAGGTGAATAAAGATATCACCGGCCGGGCTAAGAACGTTGGTGACTAACCATTCACGATTTTCTGGCTGATTATGCAATATCGCCCCAGCGGCGATCCCCAGCACCAGCGCAATCAATATTTGCCAGGCAAGGCTGAACTTTACGGCTTTCATAACGTGTCATTTCCTTAACAAAACCTGCTTTCCGCGTATGGCATGCGGAGTGAATAACACTCAAAGGAGGCTGACCGGGATCGGGCAATTCGCAGGTAGTGGATAGTTGAAACCTGATTGACAGGCGCGTAATCAGTACCATTTTCAACGGACTAAATGCAACCCTGCGAGAGATGTGGCTACTTTACTATCTATTAACAGGATAAAGCGCTAACTTTAACATGAGGAAATAAGTCTTTGTAATAATTAGAAATATTCAGAATAAAAACAGCATAGCTATGCATAACCCCGCCATTCCCCGCAGAAACAAAATGGTCTATATGCGCTTTTTTTGCACGACATGTCGTGCGCATCTCAGCGGTTCTGACGGTAAATGAATATCTTTAGAGCAGGCAGTTCCCCCGATTCCATCACATTCTGTTATGACGTGATCTGCCGCGCAAAAAGAAAACAAAGCCAAACCAGCGTCTTCACTTAACCTTTGATTGACATATTATTAACAATCTTCAAGGAGGCCAGCTATGAGCCAATCACATACCTACCCGGTTCCCGCGAACATTGCGGAAAATACCCAGATCAATGCTCAGCAGTACGCGTCAATGTATCAGCAGTCGGTACAGGACCCCGATGCGTTTTGGGGTGAACAAGGCAAAATCCTCGACTGGATTAAACCTTACACGTTGGTGAAGAACACCTCCTTTGCTCCCGGCAATGTCTCTATCCGCTGGTTTGAGGACGGCACGCTAAACCTGGCGGCCAACTGCCTTGACCGCCATCTGCAAACGCGTGGCGACCATCCGGCAATCATCTGGGAAGGCGATGACAGCAGTGAAAGCAAGACGATCACCTATCGCGAGCTGCACCAGGACGTCTGCCGCTTTGCTAACACCTTAAAAGCGCTGGGCATCAATAAAGGCGATGTCGTGGCTATCTATATGCCGATGGTGCCGGAAGCCGCCGTTGCCATGCTGGCCTGCGCACGTATTGGCGCTGTGCATTCGGTGATCTTCGGTGGATTCTCGCCAGAAGCGGTCGCCGGACGCATTATCGACTGTAACGCCCGGCTGGTGATCACCGCCGATGAAGGCATACGTGCCGGACGGACCATCCCGCTGAAGAAAAACGTGGATGATGCCCTGAACAATCCCAACGTCACCAGCGTGGGGAACGTGGTGGTGTTTCGTCGTACCGGTAAAGAGGTTGGCTGGAACAGCGATCGTGACCTGTGGTGGCACGAGCTGGCGAACAACGCCAGCCCCCATCACCAACCGGAAGAGGTGGGTGCAGAAGACCCACTGTTTATCCTTTATACCTCCGGTTCAACCGGGAAACCGAAAGGCGTGCTGCACACCACAGGCGGTTACCTGGTGTATGCCGCTACCACCTTTAAGTATGTATTTGATTACCAGGCGGATGATATCTACTGGTGTACCGCCGATGTCGGCTGGGTGACCGGCCACAGCTACCTGTTGTATGGCCCGCTAGCCTGCGGTGCCACCACGCTGATGTTTGAAGGCGTGCCGAACTGGCCAAAACCGAGCCGTATGGCGGAAGTGGTCGACAAGCATAAGGTGACGATCCTGTATACCGCCCCGACCGCCGTGCGTGCGCTGATGGCCGAAGGGGATAAAGCGATTGAAGGGACTGACCGCTCGAGTCTGCGTATTCTCGGGTCCGTTGGCGAGCCAATCAACCCGGAAGCCTGGGAGTGGTTCCACAAAAAAATTGGCAATGGCCGCTGCCCGATCGTGGATACCTGGTGGCAGACGGAAACCGGCGGTTTTATGATCACCCCGCTGCCGGGCGCGACTGCACTGAAACCGGGTTCTGCCTCGAATCCGTTCTTTGGCGTGCAGCCTGCACTGGTGGATAACGAAGGCAATGCGCTGGAGGGGGCCACTGAAGGCAACCTGGTGATCGTCGACTCCTGGCCGGGCCAGGCGCGTACGCTGTATGGCGATCACGAACGCTTCGAGCAGACCTATTTCTCGACCTTTAAAAATCAGTATTTTAGCGGTGACGGCGCACGTCGTGATGAGGATGGCTATTACTGGATCACCGGGCGCGTGGATGACGTGCTGAACGTTTCCGGCCATCGCCTGGGGACGGCAGAAATCGAATCTGCACTGGTGTCACATCCCTTAATCGCCGAAGCGGCGGTGGTGGGTATTCCGCATGGTCTGAAAGGTCAGGCAATTTATGCCTATATCACCCTGAATCATGGCGAAGAACCCTCACCCGAGCTGTATACCGAAGTGCGCAATTGGGTACGTAAAGAGATCGGCCCGATTGCCACCCCGGATGTATTGCACTGGACAGATTCATTACCGAAAACCCGTTCCGGTAAAATAATGCGTCGTATCCTGCGCAAAATTGCTGCCGGTGATACCAGTAATCTCGGTGATACCTCTACTCTGGCCGATCCTGGCGTAGTGGAGAAATTACTCGAAGAGAAACAGTCTATTAAAATGCCATAACCCACAGGGGCCACCGTGCCCCTGCTTTTCATCTTGACATCATAAACCTGCCGCAGAGCAGATCTGATCGCTTCACGTCTTAATATTGTCCGTACCAGGATATAACAAAAATATATTCCCTCGATCGTTGACGTTAATGCTTCAAGGATCAAAGGAATAACCCTGTATCTGGAGATATTACAATGAGCAATGTCCTCTACGAAAGAATAGAACGAAGTGCGAAATTTAAAGAGCTGGTGAGAAAACGCCAGAGCTTTGCCACCCTGCTGTCCGTGATTATGTTAGTGCTGTATGTCGGCTTTATTTTGCTGATTGCTTTTGCCCCTGGCTGGCTCGGTACGCCGCTTTATGAAGGGACCAACGTGACGCGCGGTATTCCGATTGGTGTAGGCTTAATTGTCATTTCTTTCCTGCTGACCGGTATTTACGTCTGGCGTGCTAATGGTGAGTTCGACCGTCTGACCCGCGAACTGCTGAATGAGGTGAAAGGATGAAATCACGCCATCTGTTCTTTGCGCTGGCAGCACTGTTGCCGTGTGGTGTACTGGCTGCCGATGCCATCAGCGGCGCGGTAGAGCGCCAGCCGACCAACGTCGAAGCGATTATCATGTTCCTGATTTTCGTCGCTTTTACGCTGGGGATCACTTACTGGGCCTCCAAACGCACCCGTTCACGCAGCGACTACTACACGGCGGGCGGCAATATTACCGGCTTCCAGAACGGTCTGGCGATGGCCGGGGACTTTATGTCTGCCGCCTCATTCCTCGGGATTTCCGCGCTGGTGTACACCTCCGGTTATGACGGGCTGATTTACTCGCTTGGTTTCCTGGTGGGCTGGCCGATCATTCTTTTCCTGATTGCCGAACGCCTGCGTAACCTCGGCCGCTATACCTTTGCAGATGTGGCCTCTTATCGTCTGAAGCAAAAGCCGATCCGTACCCTCTCCGCCTGCGGTTCTCTGGTGGTGGTGGCGCTGTATCTGATTGCGCAAATGGTGGGGGCAGGCAAGCTTATCCAGCTGCTGTTTGGCCTGGACTACCATGTGGCAGTCGTGCTGGTCGGGATCCTGATGGTGATGTACGTGCTGTTTGGCGGCATGCTGGCCACCACCTGGGTGCAGATTATCAAAGCCGTGCTGCTGCTGTTCGGCGCCAGCTTTATGGCGATTATGGTGATGAAAACCGTTGGCTTCAGCTTCAATACGCTGTTTACCGAAGCGATGAAGGTGCACCCGAAAGGCATCGCCATTATGAGCCCCGGCGGACTGGTGCATGACCCGATATCGGCGCTGTCACTCGGACTGGGCCTGATGTTTGGTACCGCCGGGTTGCCACATATTTTGATGCGCTTCTTTACCGTCAGCGATGCGCGTGAAGCACGTAAGAGCGTGTTCTGGGCCACCGGCTTTATGGGCTATTTCTACTTCCTGACCTTTATTATCGGGTTTGGTGCCATTCTGCTGGTCGGGGCTAATCCAGCGTTTAAGGATGCGACGGGGGCACTGATTGGCGGCAATAATATGGCGGCGGTGCATCTGGCCGACGCGGTGGGCGGCAGTCTGTTCTTAGGCTTTATCTCTGCCGTGGCCTTCGCCACCATTCTGGCGGTGGTCGCGGGTCTGACGCTGGCCGGCGCCTCTGCGGTGTCACACGATTTGTATGCCAGCGTGTTCCGTAAGGGCCAGGCGAGCGAGCGTGATGAGCTGCGGGTGTCGAAGATCACCGTGGTGCTGCTGGGGATTGTGGCGATCCTGCTGGGCATTATGTTTGAGAAACAGAATATTGCGTTTATGGTCGGGCTGGCGTTCTCGATTGCGGCCAGCTGCAATTTCCCGATTATTTTACTGTCGATGTACTGGTCGAAGCTGACCACGCGCGGGGCAATGATTGGCGGCTGGCTGGGTCTGCTGACGGCGGTGCTGCTGATGATCCTCGGCCCGACGGTGTGGGTGCAGGTGCTGGGCCATGCCAAAGCCGTGTTCCCGTATGAGTATCCGGCGCTGTTCTCCATGCTGGCAGCATTTATCGGTACGTGGCTGTTCTCGGTGACCGATAACTCGGCATCGGGTGCGGAAGAACGTCAACGCTTCCAGGCGCAGTTTGTGCGATCGCAAACCGGTGTCGGCATTGAGGGTGGGAAAGGGCATTAACACGGAACCCGTACGGGCGAGGCACGCCTCGCCTATGTCAAACGGGTCGGGCATGCCCGACCCCTACGGGTATATGTACCATCACCGTAGGGGGCGGCACGCCTCGCCTGTGTCAAACCGGATCGGGCATGCCCGACCCCTACGGGTATATGTATCATCATCGTAGGGGCGAGGCACGCCTCGCCTATGTCAAACGGATCGGGCATGCCCGACCCCTACGGGTATATGTACCATCACCGTAGGGGCGAGGCACGCCTCGTCCGTATCAAACAGGGTGGCAGGGCGTTAGAAGTGCAGCGCGGCGCCCACGTATGGACCATCAGCAACGACATTATCTTTACGGCCATCTTTGCCGTTCAGCGTCATATATTTGTAACCCACGCTCACATCCACCAGAGAGATCGGCTGGAAGCTCACGCCCGCAGACGCTTCCTGGTAGTTATCGATGTGGCTGGAAAACGAATCAGGAGAGTAGAAATACTCACCGTACACGTTAAACATTTTGGTCACGGGCACTTTCACGCCGCCACCAATGGCAATCGCGTAGCCATCTTTCGTGTCTTTCGGATTAGTAGACAACGCTTTAACGGTCGGAGACAGGAACACATCGCCAATCGCGACGTTGTAACCCAGACCCAGGCTCTCTACATTGCCATCGTGATCGCTACGCAGCCAGTCACCGGAAAGCGCAAAACCAGGGGTTGTTGTCCCCAGGCCAACGTGAACATCAGTGTAATCCTTACCCACACTCACGCCACCTTCGATAGCCTGAGCAGAGCCTGCCAGCGCCAGCAGCGCCAGTGCGCCAGTTGTCATTGCCACTCTTTTCATTTTATTCTCCTGATTAATTTTTACTCACGCCTTGATGCGGCGGGCTTGCAGAGTAAACCAACCGTCCCTGAAATTATATGAGAAACAAACTAATCACGTTGAATTTGAGTAACCTTACAAACGCACTGAATCCTGCCCTGTTAGCCAACCGCCCACATGATATGCCCGATAGCAGGCGCTATCACCACGGTCACGACGCCGGATAACATCATCACTAAACTTGAAACCACGCCCTCCTGCTGACCCAGCTCATAAGCGCGTGCCGTACCGGCGCCGTGAGATGCCGCACCGAATCCGGCCCCTCGCGCCAGGCCTTGTTTGATGGCAAGACGCAGGAACAGCAGGTCACCCACTGCCATGCCAAACACCCCGGTGATCACCACAAACAACGCCACCAGATCCGGCTGCCCGCCCAGTTGCTTCGCTGCCGCAAGGGCAAACGGCGTGGTGATGGAACGCACTGCCAGGCTGCGCTGAATACTCTCCGGCAACGCCAGCATCTGCGCCAGCCACACCGAACTGCATACCGCTACCGCCGTGGCGGTGATCACCCCGGCACTGAGCGACATCCAGTGACGACGAATGATCGCCATGTTCTCATACACCGGCACCGCAAACGCCAGTGTGGCCGGGCCAAGCAGCCACAGGAGCCAGCGGCTTTCACTGATGTAGTCCTGCCAGGAGATATGGGCCACCACCAGTAGCGCTACCAGCACCATCGGTGTCATCACCAGGGGCATCAGCAGCAGGCGGTGCCAGCGGCGATACAGCCGTTTATTGCAGAAGTAGACGGCCACTGTGGCCAGCAGACATAACACGCTGAGGATAAAATCATTCATCGCCCTTCCCCTGTTTACGTGCCGCCAGCCATAGCTCGAAACGATACACGCGATCCACCACCAGCGAGGTAGCCCCCAGAACCAGCAGCGTACTGACGCCAATCACCAGCAGAATACGCCAGCCTTCGAGGCGCAACAGATCGCCGTAGTTAACCACCGCCACCACGGCCGGAACAAAGAACAACAGCATTTCAGCCAGCAGCCAACTGGCACCGGCTTTGACCCACCCCAGCGGCATCACGCGCAGCATAATCATCGACAACAGCAACAACATCCCGACGATGTTGGCGGGAAGGGGTAAATGCAGCCAGCTCACCAGTTGTTCTGAGACTAAAAACAGCCCGACATAAAGCGCCACCTGTAGCGGAACCTGTACCCGATGCCGCCAGGCAGAACCCTGTGGACGAAGTGCCAATGCCATGCTGTTTTCCCCCATGTGAATGTTTTTATGGGAAAGAGTATAAAGCGGTAACAAAGGGTGAAAAAAATGACTTAATATTATCCCAACTATGCCAGACAGGAATAATTATGGACGTTCGCGCCCTGCGCTACTTTGTGGAAGTGGTTCGTCAGCAAAGCTTCACCCGTGCCGCCGAGCAGCTCTACGTCACACAGCCGACCATTAGCAAGATGTTGCGCCAGCTGGAGGATGAGCTGGGCTGCACCTTACTGATCCGTGAGGGGCGTAAACTGCATCTGACGGATACCGGGCAGGCGGTTTACCAGCGCGGCGTGACCATCCTGCAAGAGTTTAAGCAGCTGGAAGCGGAAATCAGCGATATCAACGAGCTAAAAACCGGCGAGCTGCGCCTGGGTATTCCCCCGATGGTGGGGATGCAGATTGCGGGTTCGATCTCCGCATTTCGTCAGCGTTATCCGGGCGTGGAGCTGAAAATATCCGAGTTTGGCGGCCTGACGGTGCAGCAGGCCGTGCTGTCCGGCAGCCTGGATATTGCCATGACCGCCCTGCCGGTCGCTGATGATTTACCGCTGAATTCGCTGTCGCTGATGAGCCACCCGCTGTGCGTGCTGGTACCCCGTACCGAGGCCTGGTTGCGCCGCAGCCATATGCCGATCAGTGAGCTGGCCGGGCACCCGATCCTGATCTATAACGAAGAATTTTCCCTTAATCGCCAGCTGATGCGGGCGTTTCAAGCCAGTGGTTTTACTCCGCAGATTGCGGTGCGCAGCGGGCAGTGGGATTTTCTGGCGGCGATGGTGCAGGCAGGCATGGGCGTGGCGATTCTGCCGGAGCCTATCTGTCAGCGTCTGGATAAAAGCCAGCTTCTGTGGCTGCCGCTGGAGTCGGATCTGGTGTGGAATCTGGGATTAATCTGGCGCGAGGGGAGCTATCTGTCGCGCAGCGCACAGGCATGGATTACCTGTTGTCGCGAGTTCTGGCCGGGCGAAACACCGCGCATTTCATTGTAAACCCGCCGGGCGGGCATGCCGCCCCCCCACACGAAATAGACACCGTCTAATTATCGTAGGGGTCAGGCATGCCCGACCCACCAAAACCACACGAAATAGACACCGCGGATTATCGTAGGGGTTGGGCATGCCCGACCCACCAAAACCACACGAAATAGACACCGCGGATTATCGTAGGGGTTGGGCATGCCCGACCCACCAAAACCACACGAAATAGACACCGCGGATTATCGTAGGGGTTGGGCATGCCCGACCCACCAAAACCACACGAAATAGACACCGCGGATTATCGTAGGGGTGGGGGCATGCCCGACCCACCAAAACCACACGAAATAGACACCGCGGATTATCGTAGGGGTCGGGCATGGCCCGACCCACAAAACGCACGGGACCGCCCGTGCGCAGTTATTCCTCTTTCTCGATCAACAGCGTTTCCAGCAGGTCGAGATCGTGCAACAGCTTCTGCATCGTCTCATTACTGATTTGCTGCGTGGCCCGCAGGTGATACAACTCCGCGCGCTCAGAACGCAGAGCGCTCAGACGGAAACGTCGCTCAAGGTTTTCGGCAAACAGCGCGCGCTCCATATCCTCTTTGCCATCCACACGGCGACGCAGATTGCCCATCACCCGTGAACTGACCTCTTTCAACAGCTCGGGGTCGATGTTCTCTTCCGTATCGACCATCAGGCGTTCTTCCATCTTATGCAGGCTGTCGATGGCGACACTCGCCATCGTCGCACGCGCCATCTGTAGCTCACGGCGGTGGCCCGCTTTATCGACACCTTCAACGCCTCGCAGCAGCAGCGGCAGCATGACCACCCCCACCAACAGCGAGAACAGGATCACCCCGGTCGCCAGGAACACCAGCTCATAACGCGCCGGGAAGTCATTCCCGTTACTCAGCAACAGCGGAATTGACAATACACCGGCCAGGGTAATCGCGCCGCGTACCCCGGCGAAGGAAGCAATCAGCAGCTCACGCGTCGAGTAGGTGGAAAATTCCATCGGCCGTTTTTTTAACGCCGTGCGGCTGATAAGGCGCATGGTCCACAGCCAGCCAAAACGCACGATCATCAGCGCCATATAGATCAGCACCACCGAGGCAAACAGCACCCACAGCTCAACGTTCGGGTCGGCATCGGCCTGGCGCACGGAGATTTCCAGAATGCCTGGCAGTTGCAGGCCCAGCATCAGGAAGACCATGCCGTTAAACACGAATTCCAGCATCTGCCAGACGCTGTTAGCACGCAGGCGCATAGCCAGCGGCGCCTGACGGATAATCCCGGAGCGTGAAATGGTCATCCCGGCGGCAACCGCCGCAAGAATGCCGGACACGCCGATATGTTCGGCAATCAGATAAGACGCAAACGGCAGCAGCAGCAGCAGCACGGTCTGCGTGGCCGGATCATCGCCACTCCAGCGGCTGAACAGGCGCAGTGATTTACCGTACAACCAGCAGATGGCGATACCTGCCAGCAGGCCACCGATCGCCACTTTTGCGAATTCCAGCGAGGCCCCGGACACGGTAAACACCATCGTGCCCATCGCCACGGCGACGGCGAACTTCAGCGACACCAGGCCGGATGCGTCGTTCATCAACGCTTCGCCTTGCAGTATCCCCATAATTTTTTTCGGAATGCGCCCCTCGCCGACAATACCGGAGAGCGCCACTGCATCGGTCGGTGACAACACGGCCGCCAGTGCAAAGGCCGACAGCAGCGGAATACCCGGCACCAGCCAGTAAATCAGGTAGCCAATCCCGACAACGGTAATCAGCACCAGCACCAGCGCCAGGCCAAGGATCTCGCGCCCGTGGCGCAGAAACTCACTGGTCGGGGTTTTCCAGCCGTCAGCAAACAGCAGCGGCGGGATAAACAGCACTAAAAACAGCAACCCGGAACCAGGTACGCCAGCGGCGACAGGAACAGGATCATCAGGAACAGCACACCGACCACGATGGCTGTCAGACCCGTTTTGCCGCCGGCTGCCGTTCCGGCTGCCGACTCAATGTAAACGGCAGCCGGGGCCGCGCCGACCAGACCTGAGAAGATGCTGCTCAGTGAGTCCGTGGTCAGGGCCTTGCCGCCGTTGATAATCTGATTGTCTTTATCCAGCAGGTTCGCCTGCCCGGCGACGGCACGGATGGTGCCGGTGGCATCAAATACCGCCGTCATCACCAGCGCCAGCACGCTTGGCAACACCGCCGGTTTTAATGCCCCAAGGATATCCAGGCTAAACACCAGCGAGTTACCCTGCGCATCGCTCAGGCTTGGCATCGCAAACAGCCCCTGATAGGTCACCGCCGGGTCGAAGATCAGGCCAAGCACCGAGATGGCAATAATCGTCAGCAGAATGCCACCCGGCACGCGCAGCTTCTCCAGACCAAAAATCACCGCCAGCCCGACCAGCGTCATCACCACCGGGAAAGAGGGGAAGTGACCCAACGCCACCGGCAGGCCCGGACCCGGGTTTTTCACCACCAGGCCCACACCGTCAGCGGCAATCAGCAGCAGGAACAAGCCAATGCCGACGCCCGTACCGTGTGCCACACCCATCGGCAGGTTACGCAGTATCCAGGCGCGAATGCCGGTTGCGGAGATCAGGGTAAACAGGACGCCCATCAGGAACACCGCACCCAGCGCAACCGGTACGCTGATCTGCTGGCCCAGCACAAGGCTAAAGGCAGTAAATGCCGTCAGCGAGATCGCACAGCCAATAGCCAGCGGCAGATTGGCCCACAAGCCCATCAGCAGTGAACCAAAACCGGCCACCAGGCAGGTCGCGACAAAGACCGCCGTTGGCGGGAAACCCGCTTTGCCCAGCATCGAGGGCACCACAATCACGGAATAGACCATCGCCAGGAAGGTCGTAAGACCGGCCAGGATTTCCTGACGGACGCTACTGCCGCGCGCAGAAATTTTGAACCAGGCGTCTAAAGAGCCGCTGGCCGGTTGAGAAGGAGCTGACATCGTAATCCCCTGAGATTTCTTATGAGTTATCGCTGCGTGGTACCCCTGTATCCCAGCGGTAGTCGACGTTTGCATCCCTGGCGCAATATACGCGGTACAAAAACCTCAGGGCGAGGCGCAGACCGGATAAAGGCAAACGTTTCGCAAAAAATCGCTAAATTGCCGTGCATTTTTATCCTCTGAGAAAGAGGAAAGATGAACGCAAACGATTATCCTGTGTTTAATGGTGCATTTTCAACACCTGTTATTGCTTAAATTTGCATAATCCTTGATTTACACCCGCGCCGGTAATCAATGCTTCTGATGGTAGCGGCAGGTTCCCCTGCCCTCTAATAGCGCTTTCTTATGACCGCTATCCGCAACCTGAAGCAGGAACGCATTCAGTCGAGACGAACTTCACCCCCCTGCTGTAGTGCGCGCTGCCAGGCCGCACGGCTTTGCACCTTCTGCAACCAGGCCTGAATCGCCGGGCTGTCGGCCGCGCCACCGCGTGCGGTGAGTGCTTGCAGCGGAAAACTCATCTGCACATCCGCAATGCTGAAGCGGCTACCGGCAAACCATTCATTCCGGGCGATGCTGTTCGATCGCGATTTTCATCGGTGATCACCGGGCCGGGGGAATACTGCATCAGGCTGTCGCTGATCGTGGCCAGGGGGATGCCGATGCGCTGGGCAATCTTGATCACCGCCACACGCCTCAGCACGTCACGCGTGTAGCGTTAATCCTTTGCTCATAGAAATGCAGCGTCGAAACCGCCACACCGCAACGCTGTGCCACATCGCCGGGGGTCAGCTCGCGCTTGTTGGGATTACTGATACTTTTTTTCATTTAGCGCTTTACCTCAAGTTAACTTGAGGAATTATACTCAGCCTCCATTGAGATCGCGACCTATTGACGCAGAGACGACGACATCATCAGCACCCTGACTGACTGGATCGACAGAACGCCGTCTGACGCTGGCCGCCGAAGCGCTGCGTCTGACGCAACGTCCGGTATTTGATATTGCCATGCAGTACGGTTATGACTCCCAGCAGACGTTTTCACGCGTGTTTCGCCGCCAGTTTTCACAGACACCGACCGCCTATCGTCACACCATGCGCCATGCATCCCTGAAGCGCAGCAGCTGGGCATTCGACTGTAGCGACTATGCCACCAGCAGCTTCAGCCAGCGGGTCAGTGAAAAATCCTGCCCGACTTGCAGCTAACGCGGCTAATGACGACCCGTTGCCACCGCCACCGGGGGGGCAAGCCGGGTATCTCCTGCCCCCAGTAAGACGGTGATAAGTACCAGCCGCCACCCAGCTCCTTAATGTGATACATCGCCGCATCGGCCTGCGCAATCAGTGCCTCCGGCGAGCGGTGGTTTTTTGCCAACGCCACACCCACGCTTAACGACTGCACCACCTGCGCGCCTTCCGGCAGCGCGATGGGCGGCTGCATGGCTTCAATAATATCGCGAGCCACCTGAGCCACCTGCTCCTCCCGTTCGACCGTCGATAACACCACAGCAAACTCATCACCGCCCAGGCGTGCCACCAGATCGCCTTTACGCAGGCGCTCACGCAGACGCTGGGCTGTGACCATCAGCACATGATCGCCGGCGGCGTGACCGTAGCGGTCATTCACCTGCTTAAAACGATCACCGTCGATAAACAGCACGCTGACCTGCTGGCAGGTTTGCGGGTCGTCCAGCAGCCTCTGCAGCTGTTGTTCAAAGGCTTTGCGATTGGGCAGCCCGGTCAACGCGTCATGCAGCGTCTGGTGTGTCAGCGAGTCATTCTCACTTTTCAGATGTCGCTGCCACTGGTCCAGCTCATCGAGCAGGCTGTTGAAATCACCACTCAGTTTATCCAGCTCGGCAATCGAGGAAGAGGGTACGCGCAGGGAGAAAGCACGCCGTTTGCGCACATCATGCGCGACGGAGGCAATATTTTGCAGCCCCTGTAAAATGCCGGCGTGCATCCGCCGCGCCAGGTAGATCGCCAGAATAGCGGTAATCAACAGACTGCCACCGAGCCACAGCAGCGCCTGCCCCAGATAATGCAGCACGCGTGAAGCATCACCGCTGATCCACACCCGGCCGACCTCCTGATGGTTGTGCATCACGGGGGCACTGACCGGCTTCGGGAAAAGCCAGCGAGCCACGATGGCACCGACGCCGTGGGGATCTTCGCCGCCCGGTGCCTGCCATTGGGCCAGCAGCTGCTGGTCAGCGCGATAAACGCGCCCGACCGCAAACTCCGTACGCGTCCCCATCTCACGCAGAATACTCTCTGCGCTTGCCGCATCGTTCTGGATCACCGCTGTCTGGGCGCTGTAACTGACGCTGGCTGCAACCAGCTGGATATTGTTTTCCGCATAGTTGCGTAGCACATACATTGACAGTGCAGAAAGCGATAACCCGCTGAACAGCAGCGACACCACAATAATCACCAGATGAATGCGTTGAAATGACTGGCGCATGGTCGGTAATTCACGCGCCACATTCACCGCCTCGTTTTGCCTGATCTTCATGCTTACTCCCCCTCCGCCGTTCAGCGGATAACGTGCCCGGCATCCACGCGGGTAACTTGCCCGTCACGATCGCGGTTGATGTGAAAGACCCGAAAGCCAGGAGTGACCAATCTTTATTATTTTCTGCTTCTTGCAGAGGCATTATTAGTTAAGATATTTTTTTGGGATGATTTACGGAATAGAAAACCCGCCCTGGACTAATTCAGGGAAATAATAAACAGGGAGAAATGTTTGGCAAAATCCTACAGATCATCGATAGTCTCTTAAACCGTTTAATCTGACTTGATAATAATACGCAATTACCGGCAACACTGCCGTTTTACGATCCTGCAACCACATATCCCCCATGATCTGATTCAGACCATTTTCAGTCCGGTCACCATACCTGCGCCTGGCGTAAACGTCAGCTCACCGAAGTAGATGTGCCCTTCATGGATGTACCAGTCAACACGTCCAGCGTCTCGCTGTCTGCACTGATATGCGGTAGTGGATCTCGCGCGCATGGTGCGAGAAGTCCTTATGCAGCCACTCATCACAGCGCTTGATCAGCAGCTGTTTCTGGATGCAGTCGGGTTCTTCCAGCACAATTTCCACCATGCCTGAGCCGTGATTAGGTTTGATTACCGTGTTTTTCAGGCTCGGCAAGCTCAGTAACGAAATCGGGTCATCGGTCTGATGAATCAGCGGAATCAGGTAATCTTCGCCGATGGTGTCAGCAATATATTCCCTGACCAGTAATTTATCTGACAAATTGGCATAGCGCACATGGTCACCAGTGACATATTTACGATACAGAATCTTCTCATTGAATAACTTAGGTTCCCGGATATTGGGAATACGTTTGAATTTCTGAAAGTAATAAATTTTATCCTGGTAAGACCAAGGCATTTTTTTGAGCAGGTAAACAAAACCCTTTCTCAACTCTGCTTTGAGCTTCAACATGATTTACCTCATCTGTAGGTTTTGTAGTTGAGTGAGGAAAGCTGTATTTTAAGAATGACGCCATTCTTAAAGAAATAATTCATTATCGTCAGGGACAGGAGTTCGGTGATAAACACGCTCCAGGCTGCGCCTGTTAATCCCCAGGAATGGATAAAGAAGTAAGATGTTGCCAGACCAATAACGACCAGCAGAATCACTTTCACCAGTAAGTAATTGAAACCACCCTCTTTCACCATGTAGCGATACGCTACGGTCCCCATTGCCGAAAAGCAGGTTGCTAACGACAACAACGTAATGAGGTTTCCCGATTGTGTGTAATCTTGCCCATACAGGCTGTTAATGATCCTGTCACCAAACAGCGTGACAACGGAGAGCATCAAAAGTGAAACTGCCATAACATAGCCATTAAGCCGTGAAGCCAGTTTTACTGCCACATCCGCACGTTCCCTGAAAATTTCAGAGAAACAGGATGTAATGATCGCCACCGGAATAAAAATCCATGAGGCGGAAATGGTGTTCGCTGCGGTAAACAGGCCAAGGTCCTGGGCCGAACTCACCCCAATAAGAAAGAACTGTGCGGTCTTCACCTGAACGGCGATAAAGACGCTGGAAATCGCCAGCGGCAGCCCCGCATGCAGTAAATAACGCAGATAATTCTTACGCTTATGTCGCGGCGGTGGGCTGATAGTGTTGGTCTTATAAAAGCGACTGCGCTTAATCAGGTAGGGTACCAGCGTGACGGCGACAATGGACAGGGACAACCACAGCGGGCTGAGCTTGCACGCATTCCTTTTGGCGTGCCAAAAATGGCAATAGTCTGAATAATTGAAAACAGTGAGGCAGAAATTAGAAGAGAAGGTCCACAATATGGAACGTGAGCTCCAGTCGCTGTCATCAGACAAAGAGATGCTACAAAGCGTGCTGAAAAACTTTTTCACCACGAATGACAAACGGCAAGCCGTTAATTTCTTACAGGATACGTTCGACATTGGAACGCGCCGTAGCTGTCGTCTGCTGGATATCAGCGTGTAATAGTACCAAAATAAAATATTTAATTGTCATCCCGCTCTATTATTTGGCTGTAACTTATCCAGGCACCAGCTAAAATCTCAATAGCATCAAGGCTTTCAATGCGCGTTTATCTTTGCAGCATTTATCATTTATCAGAATACCCCTCCCCCTGTGACCGTTGAATGACGCTTCTACTTATCATTAGCGCCTCTTTCTCTTTCGTCTCACTGTCATAATCGACGATTTTTTATTCACATCATTCGAGTTAATACTGGTCTGATCTGGGAAAAGTCGTCTCAAAAATGGAGGTTTTTACATTGAGTAGGGAGGGTTACTGTACAAAAAAAGGCGATATGTGGATTAGCGATAATTCTCATAGCCGAACAATCCCTGCTTATGGCAGGCAATCCGCCCGGGGCCCTGACCCGCGCCTGACTGAAGATGCTCGCTGTCAGTCAGGCTGCCCGCGTTTTTATCCGCAATTTTCAATGGCTTTACGACCGCTTCTGGTTATACGCATAGCACTGACGACCCCCACCATCAGGCACAAGATGCCACATAGCGTCAGCAGTGGCGGCCATGACTGGCGCAACAGGAAGGTGTAAGCCAGCCCGGCGAGGATTTCAAACACAATCAGCGGGCCCACTAAGACTGTGGGTAAGCGCTGGCTCGCTTCATTCCAGCACAGCGTCCCCAGCCAGGAGCAGAACAGCGCAATCGCCAGCATCAGCGCAATAAAGACCGCCGGGCGTGGGCCAAACGGGAGCGCAAACGAAACATCGCTAAGATGCAGTTGCCCCATAACCAGCAAATACCCGACCAGCGCCAGCGGCAGCGTCACCAGCCCCTGCGCAGTGGCCCAGGTGGCAGGACGAATCGCGTGCTGGCGTAGCCAGCGGGCATTGCGCAGCGGATACCATGTCCAGCACACTACCGCCGTAAAGGCCAGCGCCATCCCACTCACATAACGCCACATGTCCACCGGATGCGTGGTGCCCGTCAGCTCCGCCACATTCACGCACACCAGCCCGACGACGATCAATAACAGAGCCGGAACTTACCCCAGCGCAGATGCCCTTCATCGCCGCCGTAAAACAGATTGGCACTGACCGAGATCACCACCGGCAGCGTACCGATAATCATGGTCGATATCGGTGCGCCAGTACGCTGGATCGCCGTTGCCAGGCAGGCGTAATAGAGCAGGTTACCGACAAACGTCAGTTTAAAAGCCTCCCGCCAGTCACGGCGGGTCAACGCCGCCAGACGATGGCGATCCTGCCAGGCCAGCGGCAGCGCAATCAGACCAAAGGCCAGATAGCGGCCCATCGACTGCAGCGTCCCAGGATACTCAGGCACCAGCAGCGGCCCGACAAAAATCAGCCCCCACATCAACCCGGCGCTCAGTGCAAATAAAATACCCGATAACATCGTCTACTCCAGACAGAGAAAACACCATTATGGGAAAAACGGAGGTCAGGAGATTGTAGCAAATTGCGATCAGCGCAACGCATACAGCCGGAACGCCATCAGCATCACATGATAGTGTGCTTTGACCTGATCGAAACGATGGCGGGGTTCAGCCGCTAAGGGCCGCGCAATGCGGGCATGAGGACGTAACAGATCGCACAGCGTGAGCAGCAGGCCATCCGTCGTCAGCGGATCGTCGGTCTGCCACAGGTTTTCCAGCAACCTTGAGAGCTGTGCTGCGCGCTGCGGATCATGGCAGACCGCCTGCTCAAACCACCAGCCCGTTTCCCCGGTTAAGGCAGCAAGGCGCTGAGGTTCAATATAGATCATGCGGTATTGCCATCCGCCCTCCGTGGCGGATTCCCCCGTGTGTAACTCATCGGGATTCATCAAGACCAGCGAGTCGACAGGCGCCACATGCTGCACCCCGCGATAACGAAAACGCTCGGCACCCCGATCGATAGTCCCGATGCCGAACGCTTCATGCGTGTGAGGTTCAAACGCGTAGCGGGTGATATGGGCGCGATACAGTTCGACGCCCTGCTGCCCGGAAAGATGGCGGAAGCTGGCACGATCCTGCTCATAGCTGAACTGCTCAGGAACCCCTTCCACAGCCGACTCCGTTAAGAAAATGATGAGGGTGCCAGCTTACGATCTTTACCCGCAGCGATCCAGACGCCTTAGATCAGGCCTTCGGCTTTCAGTGCTCGCTGTACCGCAGGGCGTGCTGCCACGCGGCCTGCAAACGCCTGCAGCTCAGGCCAGCTGTCGAGCGAGAAGCCAACCACTTTGCTCCAGCCCAGCACGGTAAACAGATAACCATCTGCCACGGTGAACTGCTCACCCTGGAGCCAGGTTTTCCCGGCCAGTGCGGAAGAGAGCCAGTCGAGGCGTTTATTGAGTGTCGCCACGGTCGCCTGCTTCCAGTCAGGGGTCTGGGCCGGGTTAAACAACGCACCCATTGGCTTATGCAGTTCCGTTGAGATAAAGCTCAGCCACTCAAGCACTTTGTAACGTTCTGCGGTGCCCGCCGCCGGGATCAGGCCTGCTTCCGGTTTCAGGTCGGCCACATACTGCGCAATCACCGTACCTTCTGTCAGCAGGCTGCCATCATCCAGCAGCAGTGCAGGAATGTAGCCTTTGCTGTTAATGGTCGTGAAGTCAGCGCCGGTTTCGGTTTTTTTCGTTTTAAGATCAACCTTTTCCAGCGTGAACGTTGCCCCAACTTCTTCGAGCGCGATATGCGGGGAGAGCGAGCAGGCACCGGGGGTATAGAACAATTTCATCAGACTTATTCCTTGTTGATTAGAGAGCGTCAGAGTACGCGAGCCAGTCTACGCCGCCTTTAGCGGTTGATGCCACGCATGCTTACAAATCCTGAAGATTAAACGCCAGCCAAACGGCCGCATGGTTGCCTGAAGCATCCCACAGGCATTGACTCACCATTGATTATCGCCGTGGTTGAATACGTTTTTCTTACACCAGGTCGGATCACACATCATGTCAGAAACGTTGACGCTTACGCGCCCGGAGAACGGGTTATCGCTGTTCCAGCACCTGCTTAACGGCAGAATGCTCCCAGGCCCGATCTGGCACAGTACCGCCTGGCGGACCAAATTTTTACTGCGCTCACTGGCCTTTCCTCTGGCCACTCTCCAGCACATGCAGCAGATTGCCACCCTGCCCGTGATGCAGGATGCGCTGCATCTGCAGCCGACCTTGCCCAATAAGATCCACCGGCCTTATCTGCATCTCGGCCTGTCTGCGGGCCAGCGGGTACAGGTACTGAGCCAGCACTACCATTTTGTGCAACAGCTCCCTTCCCAGGCATTACGCCATGCCCTGCTCTCACCCCACCCCACCCCACTGGCCAGCTTCAGTGGCAAAGAGGGCGAGCATTTTCAGCTCACACTGACCTGCAACGGCCGCTGCGAGCGTGAGGGTGAAGTGAATATGATGCTGCATGGCGATGGAACGCTGCTGGCGATACTGACGTTCGTCATCGTTGAACGTGACAGCTTGCCGGTGCTGTTGATCGGAGGAATACAGGGCGCGCACAGCGATACGCCCCATGCGCTGATCCGCTCGGCAACCAAGTCCTGTTATGGGTTATTCCCGAAACGTGTCCTGCTGGAAGGAGTATCACTGCTGGCACGGGGCATGGGTATCAGCGCCATTCAGGCCGTCAGCGATCGCGGCCATACGTATCGCAGCCTGCGCTACCGCTTTAAAAAGAAGGCCGTGTTTGTCGCCAGTTATGATGAGTTCTGGCAGTCACTGGATGGCGTGCCACTTTGCCGTCGCCTCTGGCAACTGCCGCTGGCGTTCAGCCAGAAAACGATGGAAGAGATCCCCAGTAAAAAACGTGCGGAGTATCGCCGCCGCTATGGGCTAATGGAGAGCCTCAACGAGCAGTTTATGCGCCTGCACTGAGTGGGGTCAGGGGGCAGAAGGGGCTTCCTGTTCAACGTCGTCAATCTTCCAACCATCGTGATCCTGCACCAGCGTGACCAGCAGATGCTGCTGGTCAGCAGGGTCACGCCCGAGGGTGACATCGCCAGAGGCCCGGTTACCGTTTAGCGTAAATCGGCTGACGCTGACATTGTTGACCCAGCTGTCGCTGTAGTCTTGATCCTGGAGGAAATAATCATCGTCCATACCGTCCGGGCTTTTGATCAGCAGATTGATTTTTTTCAGCAGCCGCTCAGTAACATACTCATTTAATAACGGGTCGTGTTCATCAATCGGGCTTTCTTCTTTGTTCAGCGCCGCCAGATACCAGCTGTAAAAGGCCAGGCTGGTGCTCTGGGGATCGTCGTTATGCGCTGCCGCCGCTGCCTGAAAAGCAACGAAAGACACCACCAGCATCAGCAACCACTTTTTCATGCAAACCATCCCGGATAACACCGCTATTCATTTCTGCCACCTGTACGCTGACAGGGCGCCAGTGATTGTATTGAATTTATCCGGCTAAGCCAGCGTCTTCCCCCACACTTTGCCTGCTTTTTTAGTAACTGTTTATCGCAGTGATACGTTTGCACTCAGCCTGCCATACTGGCAGGCCGCCAGCGGCATTATCATGCCCAGTGCTTCTTCTTACTGGTTTTACCAATGCCCGGGTTGCAGGTGTTGGTCGGGTCGAGCTGATGGAAGTGATGCTGATGCTCGTCGGAGGCGTGATAGAGGTGACCAATATTGTGCTCAGCCGGGTATTTTGCCCCGCGCTGATCCAGATACGCCAGCACCGCCGCTTTAAACTGCGCGCCATCGACGCCAGGTTTCAGAATATAGTCCTGGTGATTGACCAGACAGAAGAAGTGGCCACAGCAGGAGTCTTCCAGTACCTGCGCCTGCAACTCTGGCGGCAGGCGAATCAGCCACTGATCGTCATTACGGCGCAACGCCACATCAAAGGCAATCAGCCTGTCGTTGGTATTGATGCCCGCATAGTCGCAGTAGAACACCGTGCAGGCCCCCACGCCAAAACGCACCAGGAAGGCATCCTTCTGTTCCTCTTCAGTACAGTGGAACCATTCCCCATTGCGTGTGGCGAAGAATGCGGTCAGCAGGCGACTCATCGCAGCAACCTCGTCATGGGCCAGTTTGATCATCAGATGATGTTCATAGCGGCGGTGATACGAGAGCAGACGCGGTGCCACGGTAGAAGGCGTGATGCGGTTACCCCACTGGATCAGCCGATCGAGGGTGTTGTGCGGCAGCAGCCGGAGTTTTCTTAGCCGTGCGTCCCAGCGCGCTTTTTTTGCCATCAGCCCCGGCAACGCTGCGGGCCCGAGGCGCTTAATCGACAGGAACATATGACGCGCATAGCGCAGGGTCAGCCGGAAGGCGTTGCGATGGATATACTCCGCCTGAATCGGCAGCGTCTCCAGGTTTTCAATCAGATAGCGGCGCAGGTCGAGCAGCACCTGCTCATCGTTGGTGCCAATATAGAAGGTATCTTCCTGCGGGGTGGCGTCGAAGGTGGCAAGGCGCACGGCAAAGACGATCACTTTTCCGGCGCAGCCCGCGCTGTCATGCAGATAGTGCGGATTGCCGTTAAAACGCGTCGGCGTGGTGGCATCCACATCTTTGATCACCGCCGCGTAGTCATCGGCCCAGATTTTTCCTTCCCAGTCCGGTGCGGTGCCGGTGGTGTACTCCCCGGCTTCCAGTCGGGTGATCATCTCTTCCGGGGTATTCCCCAGTTCAATGCCCAGATGGTTGATCAGATGCAGCTGCCCGTCGTCGCTAATCTGCGCAAACAGGGATTTTTCGGTAAACGCCGGGCCGCGTTGTAACAGCGATCCCCCAGAGTTATTACAGATACCACCGACCACCGATGCGCCGATACAGGAGGAACCGATCACGGAATGCGGTTCTTTGTTCCATGGTTTCAGGCTGGTTTCCAGCTCGGTCAGCGTGCTGCCGGGGAACGCGATAATCTGCTGTGCGTTATCGATCACCTGCACGCCCTTGATTTTGCGGGTGCTGACAATCACCACCGGGCGGTCATAGTCATCACCGTGCGGCGTGGAGCCACCGGTCACCCCGGTGTTAGAAGCCTGCATCAGGATGATGATGTCATTTTGCTGGCACACCTTGAGCACCTGCCACAGTTGTAGCAGCGTTTCCGGCAGCACAACGGCCAGCGCATCACCCTGGCCCACGCGGAAGCCTTTGCAGTAATACGCCTGTCGGTGATCAGATTGTCCGGGCCGACCTGGTCGCCCTTTGTTTCCGACTACCTCGGCCCGAAAGCCAGCTTCTTCCTGACCTGCATTGCACGTGGTGGTGTGCGGCGGGTATATGCAGTTCTGGCTGCCCGAGCTGTCGCCGTGGATCCCGGCGCTGCTGACCCTGGGACTGCTGTGTCTGTTTAATTTGCTGTCGGTGAAGATGTTTGGCGAGGCCGAGTTCTGGTTTGCGATTATTAAGGTGATCGCCATTATCGCGCTGATTGTTACCGGCATCTGGATGATTGGCAGCGGCTGGACATCGCCGGATGGCGTCACCGCCTCACTGCATAATCTCAGCGACCCGGCGGTGTTTATGCCGCACGGAATCGTGGGCTTCTTTGCCGGTTTTCAGATCGCCATTTTCTCTTATACCGGCATTGAGCTGTTGGGCACCATGAGTGCCGAAACCAAATCGCCGGAAAAGGTGTTGCCGAAAGCCATCCGGGCAATCCCGCTGCGCATTATTATCTTCTATGTGCTATCGATGGTGGTGATCATCGCCGTCACCTCCTGGCAGCATATCTCACCGGATACCAGCCCGTTCGTTACGCTGTTTGCTAAAGCCGGGCTGCCTGCCGCCGCGGCCGTGATTAACTTTGTGGCGCTGACGTCGGCGATGTCTTCCGCCAACAGCGGCGTCTATTCCAGCACGCGTATGCTGTACGGCCTGTCAGTGGAGCAGCACGCCCACTGGCAGTTCCGCATTCTGTCGCGCACCACGCGCATTCCGGTTCGCAGCCTGCTGTTCTCCTGCTTCTGTATGTTAAGCGGCACGCTGCTGCTGTTCCTGGTGCCCAACGTGATGACGCTGTTCACCGTGGTGTCCACGCTGGCAGCGATACTGGTGATTTATACCTGGGGGATGATTCTGGTGGCGTACCTGGTGTACCGCAAACGCTGCCCGGAACTGCACCAGCAGTCGACGTTTAAGATGCCTGCAGGCGTTCTGATGAGCTGGATCACGCTGCTGTTCTTTCTGTTTTCACTGGTGGTCATGGTGTTTGACCGCGATACGCTGATGGCGCTGTGTGCGATGCCGCTGTGGTTTATTTTGCTGGCGTGGGTCTGGCGGGTGAAGCAACGGCGGGAACAGACAGCACTGGCATAAGGGTTATGCAGGGGCAGGATTCGGGGCGACCGAAAAAAGGGTCACCCCTACCAGGGACGGGACGTTACAACACGCCCTGTGCCAGCATCGCATCGGCCACTTTTACAAACCCGGCGATATTCGCGCCGTGCACGTAGTGGGTCTGCTTCCCTTCCCCGCCGTGTTCAACGCAGGCGTGATGGATATCCAGCATGATATGTTGCAGACGAATGTCCACCTTCTCGGCTTTCCAGCTCAGACGCGCTGCGTTCTGTGCCATCTCCAGACCGGAAGTTGCCACACCGCCGGCATTCGCCGCTTTCCCCGGGGCAAATAATACACCCGCATCCAGGAACGCATCGGTCGCCTGGATCGTGGTCGGCATATTGGCGCCTTCGGCCACGGCTTTCACGCCATTAGCAATCAGCTGACGCGCCGCAGGCAGATCCAGCTCGTTCTGTGTAGCACAAGGTAAGGCGATATCTACCGGTACGCTCCACGGCTGCTGCCCGGCGAGGTAAACCAGCTGACGTTCGCGCGCATAGTCTTCCACGCTGCCGTAACGCACGTTTTTGATTTCAGCCAGATGAGCCAGCTTCTCAGGGGTAAACCCGGCTTCATCCACTACCGTGCCGCGAGAGTCAGACGCCGTCAGCACGCGAGCGCCCAGCTCCATCGCTTTTTCAATGGCGTACTGCGCCACGTTGCCCGCACCGGATACCGAGACCGTGCTGCCTTCAAAGCCCAGACCATGACGTTTTAACATCGCATCGGTGAAGTACACCAGACCGTAGCCGGTGGCTTCCGGGCGGATCAGGCTGCCGCCAAACGACAGGCCTTTACCGGTAAACACGCAGGCCGTGTTGTTCGACAGCTTCTTCATCATCCCGGACATAAAGGCCACTTCACGGCCACCCACGCCGATATCGCCCGCAGGCACATCGGTATCCGGACCAAGATGACGATACAGTTCGGTCATCAGCGCCTGGCAGAAACGCATCACTTCCGCGTTGCTTTTCCCTTTCGGATTGAAGTCAGAGCCGCCTTTCCCGCCGCCCATCGGCAACGTGGTCAGCGCATTTTTAAACGTCTGCTCAAACCCAAGGAATTTCAGGATCGACAGGTTGACTGACGGATGGAAACGCATCCCGCCTTTATACGGGCCAATCGATGAACTGAACTGCACGCGCCATGCGCGATTCACCTGTACCTGACCTTTGTCATCCGTCCAGGCCACGCGGAACTGGATCACACGTTCCGGTTCCACCAGGCGTTCCAGCAGGCTCTGTTCCTGATATTGCGCTTGCGTATTCGGCGGGCGGATCGCGCTGCTGACGGGGTGAAACGACTCCAGAGAGTGAAAAGCTGTCATGACGAATTCCTTGTGCGTAATGGTCTGACCCTGATGTTGTTATTGTTATTATTTATGTATAAATGTAAACTTAAAAATGTGAGTTGCCTCATCGTAATCAGCTGTGATTCCATCGACCCTCCAGAAGCGTTATCCCTGCTCAGCGCAGAGGGAATTCAGGTGGTTGAACCTGAAGCCAGCGACCGTCGCGACAGCAGCGAGATCATCCTCGACTACGCTGACCGCATCGATTTGGTGATTGTTGGCGGGGGCGATGGCAGCCTGAACGCTGCCGCGAAAGGGCTGATGCGCAGCGGCCTGCCGCTGGGTGTGTTGCCACTCGGCACCGCCAATGATTTCGCCCGCACCATCGGCATCACCAACGATTTGGCTCAGGCCGTGAAGGTGATCGCCGCCGGGCACCAGCGCCCTATCGATCTGGGTGAAGTGAACGGACATTTGTTTTTTAACGTCTCCAGCATCGGGTTTTCCGCCACGCTGGCCCACCATTTGACCGCTGAATCGAAGAAGCGCTGGGGGACTTTTGGCTACGCGCTGGCGGCCTTTAAACTGCTGAAACAGAGCCGCCCGTTCAGCGCCACGCTGGAGCATGACGGCATCACCGAGAAGGTCAAAACCGTGCAGGTTTCCGTGGGTAACGGCCGCTTTTACGGCGGCGGCATGACGGTGGAACAGAGTGCGGCACCCGACGATGGTCGCCTGGATGTTTACAGCCTGGAAGTGGCGCACTGGTGGGAGATGATCGCCCTGCTGCCCGCGCTGCGGCGCGGCACACACGGGCGCTGGCGTAAAGTGCGTACGCTATCCACCACCGCCATGACGCTGAGTACGCGGCGTCCTCATGATATTAACGCCGACGGTGAACTGATTGGGCAGACGCCTGCCCGGTTTGCCATCAAGGCACATGCCATTACTGTTTTTTCTCCGTCGCAAGCGACGTCGGTTTAATAAGGGTTATTTCTATGAACAAATTTGGCATTCTCGCATTAACCGCCATGATCACCTTAATTTCAGCCTGTGATGATGCAACCAAAGAAAATATTAAAGAAGAAGCCGACAAACGCACAAGCAGCCTGGTGGAATCGGCACAAACGCAGTGGGATGAAACCCGTAAACAGGCAACGGATCTGGCCGATGCAAAAGTGGCGGAACTAAACGCTGCGCAGCCATTAGAAGAGGCGAAGAAAAAAATGAATGAGCTGGGTGAGATGAAGCTGTCTGACTTTATTTGAAGAGAAAGAAGGCGAGGAAGCGGAGTCGGAGAATAACTGATTCTTGTCCTTCTCTGAATTTCCTTCGCGATTTTACTTTGACGATACAGTGGTTTTTCACTGCTGCTTTGGTGGGTTAACCCCCACCTTCTCGCCGCTCACCTGGGCACGCACGGGATCCTGCATTACCACCCGAACCGGAGATTATGCAGACGCTAAGGAAGGTCTGTAAGCTCCTGTTTTAACAGTAGCTAATCTTTTAGAACCATCGGGTAAAATTTTCCATACGCATAGATCCTTACATTTCCGCCCGAACCAGATACTACAATGGAATTGTACTCTTTTTTCAATATAGAGTTCAATCTTATCGACTGGGATTGTTGCATCATTTTTCACGGCTGTGACATGATTTTTCCCGTTAGCATCCGGCAAAGAGTTTATTTCAAAGTTACTGGACAGTCGTTGTTTACCTGCCAGCGTCTCTATCTTACTGGCCGCAGCAGGCGTCATGGAAGCCGCAACAACCTTCATCCCCTCATACGTGGACACATATTGTTCTGCTGTCGCCTTATCAACTCCAAGCTGCGCCATAGCATAATTACCATCGCATCTTTCACCTGTTGCTGATTCTGAGCATCAACACTGGTGATATTCAACAGGTTTACTATTTGCCCGTAAGCATCGGGATACATCTGACTGGCTTTTGAGTTGTAGTTACCAAAGCTTTCATATCCTTCTTTTGCTTCAATAACTTTCAGTCGTTCACCGGCACAGGCCGCACTAGCAGCCTGCCCATTACTGCACGCTGCTATAACTGCCTTGTCACTGCTGATATCTTTCTCAAGCAGTGCATCATACTTCTGCTGCGCTTTCTCAAGCTCTGCCGGATTTTTACTATTTTTGAGCGTCTGTTTCGCTATCTCAAGCTCTGTCTTTTCCTCTCTGAAGTTATTCTCCACCGCATTCTTACCCGCCAGCCCGCCCGTCACCGCTCCCGCCGTACTGTCGCTGCTCACGCCTGACGCTATCCCTGACGCCAGCGTCGCCAGCGCGCTCAGGTTTTCCTTCTGCTGCGACGTCAGCTTACTGCTGTCCGCCGTACCGTACAGCGCCAGCGCTATCGCCGGCGCCGCAAGCTCTCCTGTGGCCGCTCCCGTCGCTCCCGCCGCCGCGTTGCCGCCGCTCAGCTCTGCAACCACCCCGCCCAGCAGCGCATGCGCCAGCGCATTATTCGCTTTCTCCGCCGCGCTCAGTTCGCTGTACTGCTTATCCTGCGTCGTCAGGGTCTTGACCACCCCCGCAAGATACGGCGCCGCACCCGCGCCAGCGCGGCCCTGATGTCACCTCCCGCCAGGCCCTGCAGCGCACTCACCACCGCATTCACGCCCGTGCTCACGCTGCCCCCCATCTGCGCGCCATTTGCCGCCAGCGCATCGTCATAGGCCAGCTGCCAGGCTTTTCCGGCTACCGCCTGCGGCCCGTCATCCACCTTCGGATTGACTCTTTTCTCCTCCGAAAGCGCCTTTTTCGCCCGCTCCTCAAGCCCGGCCTGACGCGATTTATCGCCCAGTGCCGCCGTGGCCTCACGCGTGGCTTTGGTCGCCTCGTGGGTGTTGTAGATATCCAGCGCCTGCGCGGCGATATCGCTGACCAGCTGCGCCTGCTGTAGCCGCTTCTGCTCTTTCTCTTTGTTAAAGATCGGGGTAATGCTGCCGTCGTTGGCGTGCTCCGTATCGCGGTTCAGGGTGCTGACGTCCTGCTGCTGCTTCGCCGTATCACGCACGGTGATGCTGCCTTCGCTGACCGCCGCTTTGGTGGTCCCCTCCGCGTGCCCTTCGCTACCCGAACCGGATATCGGCAGGGCGCTGACGTTGCTTAAAAGGTTGGCCCCTATTGGCCCACCGCTGTTAAAGCCCACGCTCTGATGCTCGGTTTTGTAATCAGCCTGATTATGAATATCTGACCAACCCAGCGTTCCGGTATCAAGGCTGTTTTTATCCGCCGTGGCCGTTGCTGCGGCTCACCTACTTTAATAGCATAGCCGCCGCTGCCTGCGAACAGCCCCGTCTGCTCCTTCACCGAGTCAAAATCACTGTTCATCTTGTCGCGGTTGGCGTTGATATTCACCGATCCGGTCATGGATCCAAAGGTGAAGCTCCCCCCCGCACTGACATTCTGCTGCTTTGCATCGTAGCTGTCACTGTCCTGCTGCGAGGCAAGCGTCAGGTTACGTCCGACATCAGCGGTCACGGTTTCACCGCTGACCTGTGCGCCTTTCAGCGTGGTGTCGCGCCCGCTGGTCAGGCTGACCACGCTGCCCGCGTCCAGGGTGGTTTCACTATGCGTCAGGCCCTTCCCTTTCTCATGGCCTTTACCGGCATTGACGCTCGCCGATACGCTGATGCCCCAGCCGCCAGAGCCCACTCCAATCCCGATGCCAACGCTGCCGCCCTTACTGCTGTTTTTACCGTCGGTGCTTTCGGTATTCTGCGCCGACACCAGATGGATATCGCGACTGGCGTCCAGCGACAGATCTTTACCCGCCTTAAGCTGGCTACCTGCAATGTTGATATCGCCGCTGTCAGGCCCTTTACCTTTGCCAGTGGCGGTGATCGACAGGTTTTGCCCGGCGTTCAGGGGCTACCCTGCGACTGGCTGCTTTTGATGGTCGTCTCACTCTTTGACGACTGGCTGCCATAAGAGAGATTCACCCCCACCGTATTGGTGGCGCCTTTTTCTGCCCCATCGGCGCCTTTCTCCACGCCAATTCTGCATTTTTTGATCGGCCGCTCCGTTACAGCATTGTCATGATCCCAGGCCTGCGCCCCCTGCACCCCGGACAGTACCGCTTTCGTTCCCTGGAGTGCCTGCAGGCGTCCATCGCCCTCTTTCCTGCCTGCTGCGCGGTGCTGACGGCGGTATTCAGCGCGCTGCCGACTGCCCCGGAGAGGGCCAGGGTGAAGCCGCTCTGCTTCGATTCGAAGGTTTCGGTACTGGTGCGTTTATCGTAGCCCGGATCTATCTGCACGCTGTCGCCGGTGATGGCAATATCTTTGCCCGCCACCACATCAGCACCGCCGATATGCGCCCGGTTGCCTGCGGTGATGCTGACATTGCCCTGGCTGCTGCCCACGGTGCTGACGCTCTGGCTCTGCGTGGTGCCGTTCTCGTCAATCTCATGGCGCGTTGACTGGCTTCCGACGGTAAAGCCGATGCCGCCGCTGCTCATCAGGCCGCTCTTTTTCTTCTCTTCCAGCAGATAATGCGACTGTGTCTCGGTGGCCGCGACGATATCCACATTGTTGCCCGCGGCGAGGGTGACATCATTATCAGCAGCGATGGCCGATCCCACTACCGCCAGGTCGCGTCCGGCAGTGATGCTGACGCTTTCCCCGCTGAGCAGCGAGCCCTGTTCAAGGGTGGAGCGATCGTCTTTTACCGTGTGGCTGCTGCTTTTTGACAGGAAGCCTTTTTTCTCGCTGCGCTCTTCGGAGAACTGCGATTCGCGATCGGTGGCGCTGTTAATCACCACGTCCCGTTTCGCCTGCAGCGCAATCGCGCCATCCTCGCTGTGCAGGGTACTGCCCGCCAGCGTAATATCATTTTCACGGGCGATCACCGTTACGCCTTTCTCGCCGCTGAAGGTGCTGCCGATGCCGCTGTCGCGCACCGTCTCCATCTCACGCTGGCTTTTGGTTTTACCCTCGCGTTTCTTTTCGCTGTCCTGGTCGATGACAACCTGGCGCGCTCTTTGATGATCACGTCCTGCGCGCTCACGCCGATGCTGCCTTTCTCGCTGTCCACCTGCGCGCCTTCCACCCGCAGGTTTTTACCGGCCACCAGCGTCACGCCCTGATCACCGCTCAGGGTACTGAGCAACAGACGATCTTCCGTTACTGACTGACGAAGTTCTGCTGTCGGCAGTCAGATGTGTGGTGTTGGTGGTCGTTTCTGCCAGCAGTTTTATCTCACCGCCCGCCTGCAGTTGGGTGGTGCCGCCCGCTTTCACCTGGCTGCCCTGCAGAGTCAAGTCCTGCCCGGCATTCAGGCGCTCACGCGCGTCCGGTTGCCCATCGCCCCGGAAATCACCTCAAGACCGGTGTGGCTGCTGCGGGCCGCGCCAATCTCCAGGCTGTTTTGCGCACTCAGGCTGAGGTTCTGGTCCTGAAGGGGTGAGTAGCCTGTACGTTAATACTGTCAGCACGAATATCGCCGCCCTGGTGCAGGAACTGGTCGGCATCAATCTTCAGCGCCTGGTCAGCCACCAGGTTTCCGGCATTGCTGAGGCTGTTGGCCGAGAGTTGCAGGTTGCCACCGGCGATCAGCGCCCCGTCACCGGACAGGCGAACGGTATTGTTGGCCAGATAGACTTTCGGCACCCAGACCGTCTGCGGGCCTTCTGCGCTGTCGACCGTTTCACTTACCAGCCAGACGATGTCCTGTTGTAAGGCGGCTATCTGTGCCGGCGTCAGCGCCACGCCCGGCACCAGGTGGAAGTCCTGTGCCACTTTGCTGCCGTTGTTCATCAGGTTCTGATACTGCGCCATGGCATCATCCCCCTTCTCCGACGGCCGCCCGGTCAGCGCCAGCATCTGCTCACGGACCAGACGCTGCTCGTAGAAGCCATCGCCCAGGCGCTTGATCACCAGCGCCGGATCGTATCCCAGTAATCACTGCTGATAAACCTGCTGCGGCTGGTAAAACGCTCGTCGGTGACCACCAGGAAAGGACTGCCTTTGGCCGTATCCTGGCGGAACAGACCGTTATTGGGAATGGAGGTCGCTACACGATCAAGCTGCTGTTGATTCGCCAGCGCCAGTTCACCCGGCGTCAGCGGCTGCGTGCCGTCTTCACTGGCCGTCAGCGGGTTACGTTCCCACTCTTCGCGCCCGGCCTGCGCGGCTTTCTCCGCCGCCGCCACGCTGCTGATTTGCGCCTGATTAACCGTCACGTTCTCAATACTGGCGCCCTGGATCGTCACCGAGCCATTGCCCGTCATGATGGCATCAATGGTGGTCAGCGCAGTGGTCTCATCACGATTGAAGGTGGGGTACCAGTGACTTTCAGCTCTGTCGTAGTGATCGACGATATGTTCCTGGCGGCGTTCGTTAACCGAATAGCCTTTATTAACGATATTTTTCGCGCCCGCAATATTCAGATCCCCGTTCGCGCTGAGGGTGCTGGCATCATTAAGCAGCTGCCCGGCCACGCGCAGCACCATATTGCCGCCCGCCAGGATATGTGCACCGACACCCGCAGACACCAGTTTGTCACGGGTGACCGTGCCGGTAACCGAGCGCTCCCGTAAGTTACTGTAATCAGAAACATAAGGAGCAGTGTCGATATCAATAAAACGATTTGGATCCCATTGAACGAGCTCGCCAATATCATGTTCACGTCTGAAACTATGCTGGTAAGGTGTTGGTACCACGTCATGATTCCAGCCTCGCATTTCATAAAACGTGAGATCGTAATTGCCGTCACTGGCAGGTTTCAGAGCCAGATAATTCACCCACAGGTCAATTAATATCCCCTGGTTGTTCTTCACCCGTACCTGAGCACGTTTAGTGCCAGCATCAATAGCCAGCAGGGTGCCGTAACGGTTGCTTTGCGCTGCTTCATTATTCTGAAACGTTAGCCGCTGGGTAGTGGAGGCGACTGTGCTTTTATTGGTATTCACATCTTCGCCATAAGAACGCCAGTAGTAGTTGTAGCGATGCCAGCTGTAGTCACTGCTGGCCGCATTACGGGCGATATTCAGCCCTTCGCGCAGGTTGTTCAGGCGTTTGGCCTCCACCGTCACATCACCGTCCGCTTCGATGCTGCTGGCGCGATTTTCAATCAGATCATCACTGCCCAGGAAGAGGCTGCCACTGCTGTAGAGCAGGCCGCCATCGCGGTTCGTCAGGCGTTCCCCGCTACGCAGATCCAGACGGTCGGTGGCTGCGATCACCGCGGCATTGCCGTGGTTGTCGATCACCCGGCCGCGTACGGTGATGTTATCGCCAATCAGGGTCGCGGGGTTGTCCAGCGTATCCACGTTCAGCGTCATGCTGTCGGCTTCCAGCCGACCACGGTTGAGCAGCAGGCCGGTCGTCAGGTGTAGCGTTTTACCGACCAGCGATCCCTGATTCGTGAAATCCTGGCTGTTAACGACCAGGCCGCCAGGCAGCAGCCAATCCGTCAGGTTGGTCAGCACGCCCGCCACGGAAAGCGTAACAGTGCCGTTGCTGCTGAGGGTATCGCCCGCACGGTGGGTGTAGTCCTGGCGGACCGCGAGATTCAGATCCTGCTGGCTGAGCAGCGTACCGCCCTGGTTGTTGAGAGTGTGGGTCTGAACGCTTAATGTTGCGCCGCTTTGCACCACGCCGCCCTGATTGATCAGATCGAGCGCGGGAACTCCGGCACTGCGTGCGCCCGGATTGCCGCCCTGGATCGTCAGCGCCTGATTCGCCACAACACGTCCCTGGCGGTTATCCAGCGTCTCCAGCAGTGAAAGGGTGAGCGTTCCTGCACTCTGTACGCTCCCGGCGCGGTTATCCAGCGTACGGGCCGTCACGTCAGTGTCCGTGGTGCCCAGCAGCAGGCCACCGTCACGGTTATTCAACCGATCCGCCCGCCCTTGCCATAGCTGATCAGCGTGCCGTCCGGGTTATCCAGCTGCTGCGCGGTCAGTTCCAGCCCGGCGCCGCGCTGAACAGCCCCTGGCGGTTATTAATGTGGTTAGCCACAATGCGCTGATCGTCGCTGCTCCTCACCGTACCGCCCATCAGGCCTCCGCGGTCCAGGCCACCCAGAGTGCCATGGGTGTTATTCACCGCGTTTTGCTTTGACGTCGCCCGCCGCTGCCAGGGACGCGGGTTCAATGCTGTCCCGGGCCGCCAGCTGACCCCGCCCGCTTCGGTCCACGCCCGCATTCACGTCGACTGCACGCGCCAGTCAACGTATTCCGTATCATGCCGGGCATCGCCATTCAGCCCGCCGCCTTCAATGCGTACGGCGCGCTCCACCTGATAACCCGCCAGGCTGCCATCGGCGTTCAACTGGGTTTTACCGGTCGTCAGCGTCATGCGCCCGGCGTTGATGGTGCCGCAGCCATTGCAGACGATCCCTGCCGGGTTGGCGACGATGACCTGTGCACGCCCGCCTGCGACTTCAAGGAAGCCGCGCAGTTCGCTGGGGTTGCTGCTGTTCACTTCGTTAAGAATCACCCGCGCCGGGGCTGAATTCAGCTTGAGATTCGGGTTACCCTGGATCATCCCCGCCAGTTGGGTCGAGGTCATCGACGCGGAGTTATTGAGGATCGCCCCGCGTTTATCAACGTCAAGCTGGCGGTACTGGTTATGCGATACCCCGGAGCGGTTCGGCGCGGCGATGTTCACCTGTGGCAGTCCGTTCTGCGTGGCGATCACCTGCGGGCGCTGGCCCGCAGGTGCCGAGCCGTCGGCAACAATTCCGGCGGCGATCGTCGGCGCGGCAAACAGTGACAGGCCGAGCATCCAGACCACCCGACGTACCGTCACCCACAGACGCGGCGCGCCGATGCCACGGCTCTGGCCGGGCTCACTGCTGCAACTGCGGGCCAGTTCGGACACCACGCGCAGTTCCCCGTGAGTGCGGCTGAAGATAAGTCGATAGCAATGTTTGTTCATAGAAGTCGTCCCTGAAAGAGCACTTTCCGTTCACGTCATAGTGCAGCCGCAGCGAGGGCGGCAGGCCGCGTTAAATATCCAGGTTGAGGCTGAAACCTGCCGTCGCACCTGAAGTATGGAATTGTTCGGGTTTTTGCAGCGGTACCCCGGCAAACAGGTCGTAGCTGAGGTGGCTCAATACAGTACCGCGCACGCCGATGGCGCTCCCTGCCAGCTGGTGCCCGGCCAGATAACGGGTACCGGGGCCGTCAACCCGACCGTAGTCCAGCGCGGCGTACAGCTCATGGCCGCGTGACAGCACATTCCACGCCAGCTCATTACGCCATATCACCCCTTTCTCACCCGACAGGATCTGCTCACCGTCAAAACCGCGTACCGAGTAACGCCCGGCGATGGCCATGCGATCCTGTGGCGTCAGCGGATTGGCGCTCCACTGGCCGCGTACGCTGGTGACATAGCGCCAGGGTTCGCTGCCCAGGGTAAAGGGTTGGTTCAGGCTGATATCGGCCATGGCAATGCCGGTACGGGCGCTGCCGCTCTGGGTATCCTCTTCGGGTGCCCGCAGCGCATTGAAAGCGCCGGTGCCACGCCGCCAGTTGAGGTTGGCATCCAGCGTGGCGTTGCCAAGATAACTGCGCTGATTCAGCCCCAGTTCCCAACCCGCCGTGCGGCGGCGCTGCTGTTCGATCTCGACGTCCTCCACTGCGTTAGAGGAGTTTCTGCGCCAGAGGCGCATATTGAGCGTGGTTTTATGCAACTGATTGCGGAACAGCAGGCGCGAGAGCGTCAACTGTACGTTGTCGCTCTTGCCGCTGTAGCTCAACACCTCGTTGGCGTTGGCGATGTTCTGGTGGTAGGTGTAATTGTTGTAGTTGGCGGCCAGCCCCCAGTAGCCCACAGGCACCGAGTAGTTCAGCGTATGCGAGCGGTTGCCAAAGGGGCCGTGTTGAAACAGATCTTTGCCGATGTTGGCATAAAACAGGTCGTTTTGCGCAAAAGGTGCATCCACCGCCAGCGTGGCGGAACCGAGGTAACGTCCGGTGCTTTTTGAACCGCTGTCGTCCAGCCCCAGGCTGAGGCGAACCGGGCGGCCCTCTTTCCAGTTCACCCGCAGGTCGCTGGTGCCATCCTGCTCACCGGGCAGGATGCTGATATCAGCCGTGGCGCTGGGCACCCGCCGGAAGTTTTCCAACCCCTGCTCAATATCGCGCAGATTCAGCACATCTCCTGAGGATGTCGGTACAGCATTCCACATACGCGCACGCCATGAGACCGACTCTTCAAACTGCACGCGACCGATGCGTCCGGGCTGGAGCGTCAATGTCAGCACACCCTGGGTCAGGTCCTGTTCCTGGGCCATCACCTTGCATAATGCCCTGCCCGCCCAGACAACGGCCTGATAGTCAGGGGTCACCGCACGGACATCACTGTCCGGCGCATTTTGCTGCTGGAGTGCACGTTCTCGCGCCTGCTGGCGCAGTTGCTCCTGGGCATCCAGCGTTGCGCCCGTACGGGTATCGTTTTCAGGGACCTACTGGGGCAACTTTGCCGGTTTCGTCTCCGGCTGGAATTACTGGGTGCTTTACGTGCTGGTCAGTATGGCGGAGCTCACCGCCGTCGGGATTTACGTTCAGTACTGGTGGCCGGACATTCGACCTGGGTTTCGGCCGGGGTGTTTTTTGTCGCGATTAACCTCATTAACATGACCAGCGTGAAAATCTACGGTGAGGTGGAGTTCTGGTTTTCCATCATCAAAGTCGCGGCGATTGTCGGCATGATAGGCTTTGGCGCCTGGCTGCTTGCCAGCGGTCATGGCGGCCCAGTATTCCGAAGGCTACCAATCAGGTGATTTATCGCATCCTGCTGTTCTATGTGGGGGCGCTGGCGGTACTGCTGTCACTCTATCCGTGGCAGAAAGTGGCGAAGGCGGGAGTCCGTTCGTTCTTATTTTCCACGCACTCGACAGCAATCTGGTCGCGACGCTGCTGAATGCCGTGGTGCTGTCTGCTGCGCGCGATGATCAGCATCACCCATCTGAAATTCCGCAGGGGCTATCCCCTGACGAATATCCTGTGCCTGCTGTTCCTGGCCGGTATTCTGGTGATTATGTTTATGACGCCGGGCATCGCGATTTCCGTCTGGCTAATCCCCGTCTGGCTGCTGGTGCTGACCGTGAGCTATCAGTTAAGAAAAAAGAAAAACACCGCGCAAGTGGGCACGATTGTTGAAACCACTCACCTCTGAGACAGGCCGATGTGATGATCATCGAGGCATCTGAAGCTACGTGATCCTACATTTAGGAGATGCCTCGAAAAACACCGCTGTTCGTTGCAGTATTACATCGCTCTGTATGGCATTCTACGCCAAAACACTGGTTATCCATTCAGGTTTTTTTGTGCCATACTAACGCGTTTCTTTCTGGCCGTGCCGGGCAGGCATGGTGAGGTTTGTGCTAATCCGGGAATTGTGAATGGATAAGATCGAAGTACGGGGTGCCCGCACCCACAATTTGAAAAACATTAACCTGACCATCCCGCGCGACAAACTGATCGTCGTTACGGGCCTGTCAGGCTCTGGCAAGTCCTCGCTGGCGTTTGATACGCTGTACGCAGAAGGGCAACGCCGCTATGTCGAGTCGCTCTCGGCCTATGCGCGCCAGTTCCTTTCCTTGATGGAAAAACCGGACGTCGACCATATTGAAGGGTTGTCACCGGCGATTTCGATTGAACAAAAATCGACCTCGCACAACCCGCGTTCCACCGTCGGCACCATCACCGAAATTCATGACTACCTGCGCCTGCTGTTTGCTCGCGTGGGTGAACCGCGTTGCCCGGACCACGACGTCACGCTGGCGGCACAAACCGTCAGTCAGATGGTGGATAACGTGCTGGCGCAGCCTGAAGGCCGCCGTCTGATGCTGCTGGCACCGATCGTGAAAGATCGTAAGGGTGAACACACCAAAACGCTGGAAAACCTGGCAAGCCAGGGCTACATCCGTGCGCGTATCGACGGTGAAGTCTGCGATCTGTCCGATCCGCCGAAGCTGGAACTGCAGAAAAAACACACCATTGAAGTGGTGGTTGACCGCTTTAAGGTGCGTGACGATCTGGCCCAGCGCCTGGCCGAGTCGTTTGAAACTGCGCTTGAGCTGTCCGGTGGTAGTGCGGTCGTTGCCGATATGGATGACGCCAGCGCCGAAGAACTGCTGTTCTCAGCCAACTTTGCCTGCCCGATTTGTGGCTACAGCATGAATGAGCTGGAACCGCGCCTGTTCTCCTTCAACAACCCGGCCGGGGCGTGCCCGACCTGTGACGGGCTGGGCGTTCAGCAGTATTTTGACCCTGACCGCGTGGTGCAGAACCCTGAGCTGTCACTGGCGGGTGGTGCCATTCGCGGCTGGGATCGCCGTAACTTCTACTATTTCCAGATGCTGCGCTCGCTGGCTGAGCATCTGGAATTTGATATCGAAGCGCCGTTCAGCTCGCTCAGCGACTACAACCGCAAAGTGATCCTGTACGGCTCAGGCAAAGAGAATATCGAATTTAAGTACGTCAACGACCGGGGCGATACCTCGGTACGCCGCCATCCGTTCGAAGGCGTGCTGCACAATATGGAACGCCGCTATAAAGAGACGGAATCGTCGGCGGTGCGCGAAGAGCTGGCGAAATATATCAGCAACCGCTCCTGTACCAGCTGCGGCGGTACACGTCTGCGCCGTGAAGCACGCCACGTCTTCCTGGAGAACACCACGCTGCCGACCATCTCAGATATGAGCATCGGCCATGCGATGGAGTTCTTCCAGAATATGAAACTCAGCGGCCAGCGCGCTCAAATCGCTGAGAAAGTGCTGAAAGAGATTGGCGACCGCCTGAAGTTCCTGGTGAACGTTGGCCTGAACTATGTCGCGTTCTGCGGAGTGAAGCACAGCGTATCCGTCTTGCCAGCCAGATCGGTGCCGGCCTGGTGGGCGTGATGTACGTGCTGGATGAACCCTCTATCGGCCCCCATGTGATTGATATCGGTCCCGGTGCCGGCGTGCATGGTGGACAGATCGTTGCAGAAGGGACGGTGGATGACATGGAGTCTTCCCTGACCGGGCAGTACCTCAGCGGCAAACGTGGCATCGCCATCCCGCAACAACGCGTTAAGGGCGATCCGGCGAAGGTGCTGAAGCTGACCGGTGCCAGCGGTAACAACCTGAAGGACGTCACACTGACGCTGCCTGTCGGGCTGTTTACCTGCGTGACCGGCGTTTCCGGCTCCGGTAAATCGACGCTGATCAACGATACTCTGTTCCCGATTGCCCAGCGCCAGCTGAACGGCGCCACCATTGCCGAAGCCGCACCGTACCGTGATATCTCGGGGATGGAGCATTTCGATAAGGTGATCGACATCGATCAAAGCCCTATCGGGCGTACGCCGCGTTCAAACCCGGCCACCTATACCGGGATCTTCACCCCAGTACGTGAACTGTTTGCCGGGGTGCCGGAGTCGCGTCACGCGGCTATACTCCGGGGCGCTTCAGCTTTAAGTGCGCGGCGGGCGCTGTGAAGCCTGTCAGGGGGATGGCGTGATCAAGGTGGAGATGCACTTCCTGCCAGATATCTACGTGTGACCAGTGCAAAGGCAAACGCTATAACCGTGAAACACTGGAAGTGAAGTACAAAGGTAAGAGCATTCACGAAGTGCTGGAGATGACCATTGAAGAAGCCCGTGAGTTCTTCGATGCCGTTCCTGCGCTGGCGCGTAAGCTGCAAACCCTGATGGATGTCGGCCTGTCCTATATTCGTCTCGGGCAGTCGGCCACCACGCTCTCTGGTGGTGAAGCACAGCGCGTGAAGCTGGCGCGTGAGCTGTCGAAACGCGGCACGGGTCAGACGCTGTACATCCTTGATGAACCCACCACCGGCCTGCACTTTGCCGATATCGAGCAGCTGCTGGAAGTGCTGCACCAGCTGCGCGACCAGGGCAACACCATCGTGGTGATTGAGCACAACCTTGATGTGATCAAAACCGCTGACTGGATTGTGGACCTCGGGCCGGAAGGCGGCAGCGGTGGCGGTGAGATCCTCGTGTCCGGTACGCCGGAGACGGTGGCAGAGTGCGAACGTTCGCATACTGCCCGCTTCCTGAAACCATTGTTACAGCGTTAATTATTTGGGCGATGCATCGGGCGAGGCGTGCCTCGCCCCTACGATTACGGTTTTACGGTTTTATGGTTTTACGGTTTTACGGTTTTCGTAGGGGTCGGGCATGCCCGACCCGTTATCACCCACCGTATTTTTCTCCACGATTTACGGCCTGTTTCTTACAATCTCAACAAAATCTTGCAGAATCAGGCAAGACTTAGCGAGTTTTGGATATACCCCTAACCCCATTCCCTGACTATGCTTAACCTTCATCATTTTGCGGAGAAGGCGACGCTCTTCCACTGCCTGCTCCCAGCCTCACGGCCACTGCGCCACATCATCAATAACTGGAGAGACCAATGAATATTACGCATGCTTATGCCGCCCAGGACGCGAAATCGAAGCTGGCTCCGTTTGAGTTTCAGCCACGCGAACTGCGTGAACATGATGTGCAGATCGAGGTGTTGTTCTGCGGCGTTTGCCACTCTGACCTACACCAGGCACGCAATGAATGGCGCAACACCATTTTCCCGGTCGTGCCAGGCCATGAGATTGTCGGCCGCGTGACGGCGGTTGGCGCACACGGCCATAAATACAAGGTGGGCGATCTGGTTGGCGTGGGCTGTATGGTCGACAGTTGTCGTACCTGTGACAGCTGTAAAGAGGACCTGGAGCAGTACTGCGAAGAGGGCTTTGTCGGCACCTATAACGGCGAAGACCGCATCAACGGCGATATCACCTTTGGGGGTTACTCCACCCAAGTGGTAGTGCATGAAGACTTCGTATTGCGTGTACCGGAAAACCTCGACCCGGCCGGTGCCGCACCGCTGCTGTGTGCCGGTATCACCACCTTCTCGCCACTGCACCACTGGGGCGTGGGCCCGGGTAAAAAAGTCGGTATCGTAGGCCTCGGCGGCCTCGGCCACATGGGCGTAAAAATTGCGCATGCCATGGGCGCACACGTCGTGCTGTTCACCACCTCGCCATCTAAAATTGAAGATGGTAAGCGCCTGGGCGCAGATGAAGTCGTGATCTCGAAAGATGCCGACCAGATGGCGCAACATGCCAACAGTTTTGACTTTATTCTGAACACGGTTGCTGCACAGCACGATCTGAACCCGTTTATCACCCTGCTGCGCCGCGATGGCACCATGACGCTGGTCGGTGCGCCGGAACATGATCATCCGTCACCGCAGGTGTTTAATCTGATCTTTAAACGCCGCAGCATTGCGGGTTCACTGATTGGCGGGATTAAGGAAACTCAAGAGATGCTGGATTTCTGCGGTAAGCACAACATCACCTCCGATATTGAGATGATCAATATTAATCAGATCAACGAGGCCTATGAACGTATGCTGAAAAGCGATGTGAAGTACCGTTTCGTGATTGATATCGATACATTGCGCGCGTAACCGTCGTGGGCGGACCCAAAAACGGTCCGCCCCGGGTTTATTTCTGCACCTGCTGATAAGACGCATCCACCAGGTAGTAAATCTGTGAATCTTTCAGTGATCCGTCCAGCAACACGGTGTTCCAGTGTGAAGGATTCAGATGCTCGCTGGGCTGCACATCACTGTGCTGCTCTCGAATAAGGTCGGCTAACGCCGGAGTGCTTTTCAGCGCCACCGCAGGACGCCCGCCCACATCGCACAGCATGGCAAACAGCACACCTTTGGCTTTGATCTGCGTAGCCTGCCACTCATCGTGTTCACTTTGCTCTGCACCGTTTTTCGCCATGCAGTATGACAGCAGCTCAGATATGTTCATGCTTAATCATCCCCCTGTAGGGTCGCCACGATACGTCGGGCGCCACCGCGAATGCGGTGTTCACCCAGATAAATTCCCTGCCATGTCCCCAGCATCAACCGACCACGACTGATCGGCAGTAACAGTGAGGTACCCAACAGCGAGGACTTAATATGGGCGGGCATATCATCGGCACCTTCGTAGTCGTGCTGATAGGGCGCGTTGTCCGGTACCGAACGCAGAAAGTGTTGCTCCATATCGGTTCTCACCGTGGGATCGCAGTTTTCGTTCAGCGTCAGGGAAGCCGATGTATGCTGCAACAGCAGATGCAGCAGCCCGGTCTGCACATCACTTAATCGACGCAGTTCACCGAGGATCTCATCCGTTACCAGATGAAAGCCACGCGGTTTTTCGTTCAGAGTGAGAGTTTGCTGATACCACATAGTACGACTCCTTAACGCAATAGATGGGTTAAGTGTGCAGCAAGTGGCGAAAAGGTAAACCTGAAAAGTGAAAAAGCAGGAATAGCTGGCCGGGAGAACCCCGGCCAGAAAAGATTACATCACTGCAGCCATCGCTTCCGCAACCTGACGCACATTGTTGTGGTTCAGGCCGGCGATGCAGATACGTCCGCTGGCAATCAGGTACACGCCAAACTCATTACGCAGACGGTCCACCTGTGCTGCGCTCAGGCCGGTATAGCTGAACATGCCGCGCTGCTTCAGCAGGTAGTCAAAGTTTTTACCCGGGACGGCGAGGGTCAGTCCTTCCACCAGCGCCTGGCGCATTTCCAGAATACGCACGCGCATCGCTTCGACTTCTGCCAGCCAGCTGGCTTTCAGCTCAGGGTTATTCAGCACGCAGGAGACGACCTGCGCACCAAAGTTTGGTGGGCTGGAGTAGTTACGGCGCACGGTCGCTTTCAGCTGACCAAGCACACGAGCGGCTTCATCCGCATCGTCACAGACGATGGACAGGCCGCCAACGCGTTCGCCATACAGAGAGAAGATTTTAGAGAACGAGTTACTGACCAGCGCAGGCAGGCCCGCCGCGGCAATAGCACGGATAGCATAGGCATCATCTTCCATGCCGGCACCGAAGCCCTGATAGGCGATATCCAGGAACGGGATCAGCTCGCGTGCTTTCAGCACTGCGGTGACTTCATCCCACTGTGCGTTGGTCAGATCAGCCCCGGTTGGGTTATGGCAGCACGGATGCAGCAGCACGATGCTCTGGGCAGGCAACGTGTTCAGTTTTTCCAGCAATGCGGCGAACTTCACGCCATTGCTTTCATCGTCATACCACGGGTACGTATTGACCGTGAACCCGGCACCCGCAAAGATAGCAATGTGGTTTTCCCAGGTCGGATCGCTGACCCAGACCTGTGAATTCGGGAAGTAGTATTTCAGGAAGTCAGCACCGACTTTCAGCGCACCCGATCCCCCCAGTGTCTGAATGGTGGCGATACGCCCCGCTTTCAGTACCGGATGCTCTGCGCCAAACAGCAGTGGCGCAACCGCACTGCGGTAAGGCGGCAAACCTTCCATCGGCAGATAGAGGGAGGCGCTTTGTGGCTGTGCATTCAGCAGGGCTTCCGCTGCGGCAACCGCCTTCATCTGTGGGATCACACCCTGTGCATCGTAATACAGGCCGATGCTCAGGTTCACCTTGTGCGCGCGGTTGTCCTGTTTGAACGTTTCCATCAGGGAGAGAATCGGATCGCCAGCGTAGGCATCAACGTTTTGAAACACGGTGCAAGTCTCCATTAAATAATCAGTCATGTCCTGCAACGCCACGGCGGGCGTTGCGGTAAATTCAGGCAGGGCTAAACGTAATAGCGGCCAGGGCGGTGGTTCATGGCAATAATAAGATTCAGCACTACCGCACCGGCAATAGAGGCCGCCAGCATCTCGCGCGACACCACAAACAGCGAGGCCAGCACCACGCAGGTATCCACCCCCATTTGCAGTTTTCCGGCACGAATACCGTAACGGTCCTGCAACCACAACGCCAGAATATTGATCCCACCCAGGCTGGCCTTATGGCGAAATAACACTATAAACCCAATCCCCATGACCACGTTACCGAACAGTGTCGCATAAAAGGGATCCAGCGCGGAAAAATGGATGAATAACGGGTGCAGGTGGCTAAATGCGGAGACCAGCGCCACGGCAGAGAAGGTTTTCACGGTGAAAGCCCAGCCCATGCGCTTCACGGCCAGCCAGTAAAATGGGATGTTGATCAGGAAAAATGCCAGCCCAAAGGAGGTTTTGCTCAGGTAGCTGATTAGAAAGGCGATACCGGCAGTACCGTCTTCACATGCGAAACGCTTTGATGTCCTGCCACCAACGGCTAATCAGCGCGCTCAGCCCGGCGAGATCGGCCACTGCCACTTTTAGCAGATAATCAGCGTCACCCGTGGTTTTATAGGCATCCACGATAGCTCGGATACCATGCGGTGAAAACTCTCAACGTACTCTGTCGTATGGTTGATCAGCCGCACTTCAATCAGGCCGATCATACCCAGGCCGACGGCATCGGGGGACAACCGCGCGTGATAGCCAAGGATCAATCCAGCCTGTTCCAGGTTAATACGGCGGCGTGAGCACTGTGAGGCGGACAGCTTCACAATATCGCTCAGTTCCTGGTTGGTCAGGCGACCATTCGCTTCCAGTAAAGTCAGTATCTTAAGGTCAAAATCATCAATCTGGGTCATCGTTCATCCGTGCTGGTGTCTGGGTACTGCTGACAGACAGATAACCGCATTCATTGCGGTGTTGTCCAACACTATTTTGTGATGACAGGCGTTGAAAGCGGGTCGGGCATGCCCGACCCCTACAAGCGTCGAAAGCGACGGATAAATCGTAGGGGGTTGGGCAGGCAGGCCCACCAAGATCGGGGGGGATGTTGTATCGTGTCGAAAGCGACGGATAAATCGTAGGGGGTTGGGCAGGCAGGCCCACCAAGATCGGGGGGGATGTTGTATCGCGTAGAAAGCGACGGATAAATCGCAGGGGGTTGGGCAGGTAGGCCCACCAAGATCGGGGGGGGATATTGTATCGCGTCGAAAGCGACGGATAAATCGTAGGGGCCGGCATGCCTGGCCCGAAAGATTACTCGTCGTCGTACTGTGGACCCGCATAGTTGTCGAAGCGCGACCACTGACCGTTGAAGGTCAGGCGTACAGTCCCGATAGGGCCGTTACGCTGCTTACCGATGATGATCTCAGCAATGCCTTTATGCTCGCTGTTTTCTTCATAAACCTCATCACGGTAGATAAACATGATCAAGTCGGCATCCTGCTCGATGGAGCCGGATTCACGCAGGTCGGAGTTAATCGGGCGTTTATTACTGCGCTGCTCCAGGGAGCGGTTAAGCTGCGACAGCGCCACAACCGGCACCTGTAACTCTTTCGCCAGCGCCTTAAGCGAACGTGAGATTTCAGCGATTTCCAGCGTACGGTTATCGGACAGTGCCGGTACGCGCATCAATTGCAGGTAGTCGATCATGATCAGACTTAAGCCGCCGTGCTCACGGAAAATACGGCGCGCACGCGAACGAACATCGGTCGGGGTCAGGCCGGAAGAATCATCAATGTACATGTTCTTCTTCTCCATCATGATCCCCATAGTTTTCACACAGGTTCATGGCAAAGGTGGTTTTACCCATCGACGGACGGGCCGCGACGATAATCAGGTCAGAACGCTGAAGCCCGGCGGTTTTCTTATTCAGATCGCCGTAGCCCGTATCCACCCCGGTCACCCCATTTTGCGGTGTCTGATAGAGGGCCTCGATACGCTCGATCGTTGATTCAAGGATCTGATCAACACTCTTCGGTCCTTCATTGGCACGGCTTTCGGCGATCTGGAACACGCGGGTTTCCGCCAGATCGAGCAGATCTTCACTGGTGCGCCCCTGAGGATCATAACCGGCATCCGCAATTTCGTTAGCAACGGAGATCATCTCACGCACAACGGCACGTTCACGGACGATATCCGCATAGGCACCGATGTTTGCCGCACTTGGCGTATTTTTAGACAACTCAGCCAGATAGGCAAAACCGCCGACCATGCTCAGTTCGCCTTTGGTTTCCATCGATTCGGAAAGGGTAATCAGATCGATCGGTTTACCCAGCTCCAGCAGGCGCTGCATCTCCGCGAAGATCATCCGGTGCGGGCGGCTAAAGAAGTCCTTTGCCACCACGCGCTCGGCAACATTATCCCAGCGTTCGTTATCCAGCATTAAACCGCCCAACACCGACTGTTCAGCTTCCAGCGAGTGCGGGGGCAGCTTGAGACCTTCCATCTGGCGGTCACGCGGCTCGCGGTTTTCGAAGGATTTGTTGGTGGGTTTATTTCCTGCCATAGTGATGCGATACCAAAAATCTTGTGGGGGGACGCGCAAGTATACCCGTTTGCATGACTGACGTCCTCCCCCACATTACCGCGAAATCCACAGGAGTGAACATGGCGAAACGTATACAAATCAGCCAGCACGGCGCACCCGAAGTGATGCAGCTGGTGAGCTTTGATCCAGCCGATCCGGCCCCCGGTGAGGTGCAGGTTGAGAACAAAGCCATCGGCATCAATTACATCGATACCTATGTGCGCAGCGGCCTTTACCCTGCCCCACTTCCTGCCGGGCTGGGAACAGAAGCCGCCGGGATCGTCACTCGCGTTGGCGCTGGCGTCAGTGCCCTGAAACCAGGTGACCGCGTGGTTTACGCACAGTCGTCTCTGGGTGCCTACAGCGAAGTGCACAACGTGCCGGTCGATAAAGTGGCACCACTGCCGGATGCTATCTCCTTTGAACAGGGCGCGGCATCCTTCCTTAAAGGCCTGACGGTGCATTATTTGCTGCGCCAGACCTATGTGGTGCAGCCGGATGAGGTGTTTCTGTTCCATGCCGCTGCTGGCGGTGTCGGGCTGATTGCCTGCCAGTGGGCAAAGGCGCTCGGGGCACATCTGATCGGCACGGTAGGCTCGGCGGAGAAAGCCGCGCTGGCGAAACGTGCGGGCGCCTGGGAAACCATTAACTATCGGGAAGAGGATATTGCCGCGCGCGTCAGCGAGCTGACCCATGGCAAAAAGCTGCGTGTGGTGTATGACTCGGTAGGGAAAGATACCTGGGAAGCATCGCTGGACTGCCTGCAGCGTCGTGGCCTGATGGTCAGCTTTGGCAACTCATCGGGCCCGGTGACGGGTGTGAATCTCGGTATCCTCAATCAGAAAGGATCACTGTATGTTACCCGACCATCACTCAATAGTTATGTCACCACGCGTGAAGCGCTACTTCAGGCCAGCAATGAGCTGTTCTCGCTGATCGCAAGCAATGCGATTAAGGTGGATGTGCCAGACACGCAGAAGTTTGCGCTGGCCGATGCAGAGCGGGCACATCAGATACTGGAAGGTCGTGGTACACAGGGATCGAGCTTATTAATACCGTGATTTCTGGCGTACTGCACAAATAATCAGGGCCTCCCGAAGGAGGCCCTTTTTTCTTTCTTTTTATAGTTCGCACTGAGTGTAGGGTCAGCGGCGATGAATACGTTTTGATTCAGTGAAACCATCCTGGCAGAATTCATAAGTAAAAAATATGTTTAATTGCGAAATGGTGCTTAGCAATTTTCCATGATGTGATCTAACCCGCATTAACAGACCAAATGCCTCAGGCAACTCATTGATATTATCGAGATAACCAGGGTTTATCCTTCGCAGAGGGTTTCCGAAAAGCCCGATATAACCAGACGCCAACCACCGCCAGCAGCAACCACGGCAACAATTTAATAACAACAGCGAACAATCCGCCAACGACCATCACCACGGTAGCCACCAGCAGCGCCGCAATGATGCCCAATAACGAAATACCGGTCAGCAACAGCATCATAAAAAAGCCGATGACAAACAGGATCTCTAACATGTCGATATGCTCCAGAATAAAGGACTCTGAAGAGACTATTACAAGAAGCGTGCCAGCACGGTGAGGATTTTAAGCTATTGATCTATAAGGAAGGCGCTCACCAGGGCCGTAACAACACTGGTGAATTTCATCAAAGCTTAGTGAAAATTTGACGATGTTATACGTTGGCAGGCACTTTATCCGCAACCAGTAGCAAGGCTTTTTCCACCACATCAACACCGGCACCCGCTTTATGGGCATTCTCGCTCAGGTAACGACGCCACTGACGCGCACCAGGAATGCCCTGGAACAGTCCCAGCATATGGCGGGTCACGTGGCCAAGGTAAGTACCGTTCGCCAGCTCGCGCTCGATATACGGGTACATCGCACGCACCACCGCAACAGGATCAACCATCGGCACGGTGCTGCCGAAGATCGTCTGGTCTACCTGCGCCAACAGTCCCGGGTTCTGATAGGCTTCGCGCCCCATCATCACCCCGTCCAGATGCTGTAAATGAGTGCGGGCTTCTTCCAGCGACTTGACGCCGCCGTTAAGCGATAGCGTAAGCTGCGGGAAGTCACGCTTCAGCTGGTAAACGCGCTCATAGTCGAGCGGTGGGATTTCACGGTTCTCTTTCGGGCTGAGGCCAGAGAGCCAGGCTTTGCGGGCGTGAATAATAAACGTCTCGCATCCCCCCTGCTCTGCAACACGCTGAATGAAATCACAGAGGAATTCGTAACTGTCCTGATCGTCGATGCCAATTCGGGTTTTCACAGTAACCGGAATAGAGATCACATCGCGCATCGCTTTGATGCAATCCGCCACCAGTTGGGCTTCACCCATCAGGCAGGCACCGAAGCGGCCATTCTGCACACGGTCAGACGGGCAGCCCACATTGAGGTTGACCTCATTGTAGCCACGCTCTTCTGCCAGTTTTGCACACTGTGCCAGTGCTGCCGGATCGCTGCCGCCCAGTTGCAGCGCCACGGGCTGCTCTTCAGAACTCCAGGCCAGGTAATCGCCTTTGCCGTGGATAATCGCCCCGGTTGTCACCATTTCGGTGTACAGCAACGTCTGACGCGTCAACTGACGATGAAAGTAACGACAGTGGCGATCGGTCCAGTCGAGCATCGGGGCAATGGAAAAGCGATGTGCAGGGAAATTATCGGTCATGAAAAGCGTTAACTCTGTGTCAGAAAGGGAGTGTCGATATTGTGCGCAATCATAGCACGGCGGGCCGCGAGGATACAGGAGCAGGGAAAGGTGATTGCCAGCGGCCGTAAGGTGACTGCTGGAAAAAAATCAGAACATAACGTTCCACTTCAAAGCGCAGTGACTTGAATGAATTATTACGTTATTCAATATCAGCTAAAGTCATAACGGTTTAAAATCTTTTCAACTGCAGGATCATTTTTATATTTTATTTTTAATTTTTCTTTCTGCTCTTTCGCTTTAGCGCAATAATTATCAACAGACTTTTCAATTTCCACCTGCCGTTCTTTAGGGAGGTTACTATCCCATTCTCCCGACATATGGATGCAGTTATCAGCATTATCGGGGATGGTTAAACCCGGTGTTGGTATTTTTATAATTGCCGTTGGTGAAGTCTGACTTGTCATAGCTGTATACCGAGGCGCTGTAGTTATACAGCGTAGTTTTTTGCAGTTTTGGCGTGATGCCCAGCGACACCGGCTGACCACCGAAATCAAACTCATGCGCGACGGCGATCCCCATATCGTAAACCACCGCTGCACGTCCCAGCCCGGCGAAATCAATGTCGCTTTGCGTGACATCGGTTACCACAGAGGCGGTGCCATAGGCTTTGGTCACAAAGGCAAAGGGCAGCACCTCATTGGGCACCGTTACCGCAAAAGCCGCGCCGGCGTTGGCCCAGGCTTTTTGACCCTTGATTTCGCGCAGTTGCTCTGCCAGATCGCCCGCTGCAGCTTGTGCACGTTGAATATCCGGTAGAGAGATAGGGAAAGTGATACGTCTTCCGGTTTGGCTTTGGTCATCAGCGCCGGGTTCGCCAGCACCGCCGAACCGTAACTGGAGGAAGCTACCCCCGTCCCGCCCATCGCATCATTGCGGGCATCGAAATAGTTACCGGCGGCTGCGTTGAACGTTCTGCATCTGTTTTTTTACAGTGCCAAACGCACACAGCCCTTTGCAAAAGGTAGTCATGAACCTTAAGCCCTGCAAATCAGATTAGGGATCTAAATAAAAAAAGAATGGTCCTGGTGCGTTCAAAACAATGATGAAATTTTTTTTACCTTCTGTACTTATCAGCAATACCAGTGAATGGTTGAGTCTGTGCTCGTGACAGAGGGTTAACTGAGGGTGAACTCGGCGTTTTGTTACAGATGTGATAAAATAACATCCTGAAATCGCCTGAGGGGGAACAATGAATATGACCAGTACTGAAAAAATCCTGTCGCAGGCGGAAGTTATCTGTCAGCAACGCAGCGTGCGACTCACGCCGCAGCGCCTTGAAGTCCTGCGTTTGATGAGTGAGCAGAATGGTGCCATTAGCGCCTACGATCTGCTTGACCTACTGCGTGCCTCCGAACCTCAGGCGAAGCCGCCCACCATCTACCGTGCGCTGGACTTCCTGCTGGAGCAGGGCTTTATCCATCGCGTAGAGTCCACCAACAGCTATGTGGTTTGTCATCACTTTGAAGAGCCGTCACACACCTCAGCCATGCTGATTTGTGACCGCTGCGGTTCAGTGGCCGAGCAGCATGCTAATGGCGTGGAAGATATTTTGAAATCGCTGGCCCTGAAGTCCGGTTTTACCCTGGGACATAGCGTCATTGAAGCGCATGGGTTCTGTGAAAAATGCGGGGAGATTGAAGCCTGCACCCATCAGGATGCGTGCCAGCACGATCATAGTGTGCAGAGTAAAAAACGCGGGCGTTAATAAATTTTGTGAGAAAAGAGAGAGTGATGAGTGGCACTGTCCTTGTGCCTGGGTAGGAGCATCGTCCTGAAAGGGGCCGCTGTTTTTACCAGCGGTGGTTGTTACGGGTTTCCCAATCACTCAGCTCTTTTTCGGCCTGATCTTTCTGATAGCCGTAGCGTTCCTGAATTTTACCTACCAACTGATCGCGTTTACCTTCAACGACCGTCAGGTCATCATCGGTCAGCTTACCCCATTGTTCTTTCACTTTACCTTTAAACTGTTTCCAGTTACCGCCGGCTTCGTCTTTATTCATAATGTGATTCCTCTACCTTGGGTTAAAACAGCTTTAATGCCTCAAGAACTGACTGTTAAACCAGACAATCATCTGGTTATTTGCCTGAGACAAAGATAATTGTAGTAGAGAAACCGCATACTGGCCGCTAACCCGCTGTCAAAAGCGGCACGAATCATTAAAAATACATATAATTCAGTCAACTAGCGAAGCGGCGCGTTACGTAACCAAATGTGTCACTGCGCGAACCAGGTCCCCTTACGCCAGTGACGACGCCAGATCACCCACAGGGAGACACCGCGCAGCAGCAGGAATAACGTGACCGCCAGCCACAGGCCATGGTTACCCAGCCACGGTACGCTAAACAGCGCCAAACCAAAGCCCAGTGCGGCGATGGCCATGCTGTTGCGCATCTCACTGGCGCGGGTGGCACCGATAAACATACCATCCAGCAAATAACAACCCACACCCGCTAATGGCATCAACACCTGCCACCATAAATACCGATCGGCAAGCTGGCGCAGCGGTTCCAGAGACGTCAGCAGCGCGATAATTTGCTCACCAAACAGAGCATAAAACAGAGAGAACCCTGCTGCGACTATCAACGACTGCCGACAGGCAGCATGCCAGACGCTGAGTAACTGCTTACTGTCTCGCGCGCCATACGCTTCTCCGGAACAGGCTTCAACCGCATAGGCGAAACCATCCAGTGCATAGGCGGTGAAAGTGAGGAACATCAGTAACACCGCGTTGACCGCCACCACATCATTCCCCAGACGCGCACCAAAGATAGTCAGCGACGCAAAGCAGATTTGCAGCAACAGAGAACGCAACATGATGTCGCGGTTTAAGCGCAGCAGGCGCCCCACATCACCGCGCCAGGCGCTCAGCATCAGCCTGACTGACAGACCACGCAGTTTCATCACCCGCCATACCAGCAGCAGGCCGACGATAAAGCTGACATATTCAGCAATCGCGGTGGCCGCTGCCGCGCCCTGCACACCCCATTTCAGGCCAATAACAAACGATCGGGCATGCCCGACCCCTACGGGTATATGTACCATCATCGTAGGGGCGAGGCACGCCTCGCCTATGTCAAACGGGTCGGGCATGCCC